>CAJYVI010000188.1 GCA_913778145.1 uncultured Pseudocitrobacter sp. | reverse complement strand
TAGATGTTCCCCAGTCCCAGATACCGTTGTAGGTGATGCCGTAGTTTTGGCGATACATGCGATTGGTTTCATCGCCATATAGCGTCTTAATTAACCCACCAGGACTGACGTTGCTGTTGCTGTATTGAGTGTCGCCCGCGTAGATATTGCCCTGGCGACTATAGCCATAGTTGAAGTCGACAATCTGCAACGGGGTGATTTTCCACGACACGACCGCGTTAATATCTTTATTGCGTACGCCTTCACGCCCCGCAGCGGCGGAACCGTTCTGAGCAGTGTTGATATCATAAGCATCAGCGTCTGTTTTGTTCAGGTTGCCGTACAGGCGCATGGTGAGCGCATCACCGGCCAGCGGGCCGCTCAGATTGAAGTTAGCGCGTTTGGTCGCCCCTTCTTTGCTGTCTTCCGGCTGGCTGGTAAACAGAGAGAGCGAGCCGTGCCAGTCGTTGGTTGGACGTTTGGTAATGATATTCACCACCCCGCCCGCCGCACCGGAGCCGTAGCGCGCTGCCGCAGGGCCACGAATCACTTCGATGCGCTCGACCATTTCCGCAGGAACCCAGTTGGTGTCACCGCGCGTATCACGCTCTCCGCGCCAGCTGTAACGAACAGAGTTACGCGATGTCACCGGCACGCCATCAACCATAATCAGGGTATTTTCCGGCCCCATGCCACGGATATCGATCTGGCGGTTGTTGCCACGGCTGCCGCTGGCGCTGTTGCCTGTCAGGTTAACGCCGGGCATTTTGCGAATGATGTCGGAGAGGTCATTCACCGGCGGGCTTTTCTGGATATCTTCAGCGGTGATGGTCGAAACGCCTGGCTGCTGTTTCAGCTCCTGCTCGGCGGTAACAATCATGGTTTCGTTATCGGCGAGCGGTTCTGTCGGGTCTTCATTGGCGGCCCATGCGCTGGTGCTCAGTAAACTGGCCAAAAAGAGTGCAATCGGTTTTTTTCGTGTTGTTACAGAAGTTAACATTCCTTCATTCCCTGTCATGAATCACAAAATTCAAGTGCGCATACTAATGATAATTATTCGCATTTCACATATGATTCATGGAATCTCCTTCACATCTCCTTTTTTGGCTATAAAACAATCAATTCGATAGATTCTGTGAAGACGTAAGGTCAGGCATAAAAAAAGCCGGGCAAACATTGCTGTTTGCCCGGCTTAATCGTCAGGAGGTTGATTAACCGTTGCTGCGGCTTCCCCCGCCACGACGCGGGTTACTGACCTGGCTGTGACGTTTTACCGCACGGCGAATCTGATTCGCTTTCATACGACGTCTGTCTTTCTCAACCGCCACTTTTGATGAGGTTTCAGGTGGCAATTCAACCAGCTCACGCAGGTAGTTGGTCTGCGCAAGATCCAGTTCGGTATACCCGCCGCGCGGCAGCCCTTTTGGCAGCGGAATATCGCCGTAGCGAACGCGGATAAGGCGGCTAACCTGCACGCCCACGGCTTCCCACAGACGGCGCACTTCGCGGTTACGGCCTTCTGTCAGGGTCACGTTGTACCACTGGTTAATGCCTTCCCCACCGGTGAATTTGATGGTTTTAAACGCCGCCGGGCCATCTTCAAGCTGTACGCCGCGTGAAAGCTCGCGCACTTTGTTGTCATCGATTTGGCCGAACACGCGCACGGCGTATTCACGCTCAACTTCGCGGCTTGGGTGCATCAGGCGGTTTGCCAGCTCACCGTCGGTGGTGAACAGCAGCAGGCCGCAGGTGTTGACGTCAAGACGACCGACGGCAATCCAGCGCGCGCCGCGCAGTTTTGGCAGACGATCGAATACGGTTGGACGACCTTCAGGGTCGTTTCGCGTACAGAGTTCACCTTCCGGCTTGTAGTAAGCCAGAACGCGACAAATTTGTTCGACGGATTCTTTAACGGAAATCAGGTGACCATCAATACGAATTTTGAGGCCAGGGATCACTTCAACGCGATCGCCGAGTTTCGCGATTTTGCCGTCGACGCTCACGCGCCCCGCTTCAATAATCGCTTCAATTTCACGACGGGAGCCGTGGCCAGCACGCGCCAGCACTTTTTGCAGTTTTTCGCTTTTATCGCTCATAGAGCTTCCTTCAGGTGTCGCCTTCACAGGCGTCTGGGTATACTTTCAACAACAATACGTTGAGTTCAGAAGAACCCTAACGCATTGAAAGGTATCTTTTACACGTAAAATGGCGCACCACGTGCGCCATAACAATAATTCGTGGCCGCGTATCTTACATGAATTTCTGATGAAAAGATTCATCTGGTTTATTCACGTTTACAGGAACGGCTTCACATCGCCCACGCCTTCACGCAGCACTACCGGCGTATCGTCTGTTAAATCAATGACCGTCGTCGGCTGCTGTCCCAGATAGCCACCATGAATAATAAGATCGACCACTTTTTCCAGGCGATCTTTAATCTCTTCCGGATCGGATTCGGTGAATTCGCTACCCGGCAGCATCAATGACGTTGAGAGCATCGGCTCGCCTAATGCCTCAAGCAGCGCCTGCGCGATGGGGTTAGACGGCACGCGCATGCCGATGGTTTTACGCTTTTCCTGCAGCAGACGGCGCGGCACCTCTTTCGTTCCTTTCAGAATGAAAGTGTAGTTGCCCGGCGTGTTGTTTTTCATCAGGCGAAACGCCACGTTATCGACATAAGAATAGGTCGACAGTTCGGACAGGTCGCGGCACATCAGCGTGAAGTTGTGACCATCCGGCAGATGACGAATACGACAGATACGCTCCATCGCGCCTTTATCTTCAATTTTGCAGCCCAGCGCATAGCCGGAATCGGTTGGGTAAACAATCACCCCACCTTTGCGTACGATCTCAACCGCCTGGTTAATCAGACGCGCCTGCGGGTTATCCGGGTGGATGTAAAAAAACTGACTCATACTTCCCTCTCAGTAGAATTCTGTGGCGTCTCGAAGCGTTGCCAGATGCCCTCTACCCCGGCGGGTAGCCACAGCTTACGGCCCAGTTCTATCCATGGGCAGGGTTGATGAAAATCAGACCCCTGCGAGGCCAGTAACGCGTATTCTCGGGCATAGGTTGCAAGCTGAGCGCGCTCGTGTGGCGCCTGCTGACACTGCGCGACTTCCATCGCATCGCCACCCTGTTCACTGAAGTGGGCCAGCAATCTTTTCAGCCACTTGGCAGACAGGTTGTAACGGGCCGGATGGGCCATTACCGCCACGCCGCCTGAATGATGAATGACATCAATAGCTTCCCTTATTGTACACCACTGTGGCGGAACGTATCCCGTTTTCCCGCGCGCGAGATATTTTTTAAACACATCGCCGATGGTGTTCGCTTTCCCTTGCTCCACCAGGAAACGGGCGAAATGCCCGCGCGTCACCGCACCGCCGTCGGCCAGACGCTGCGCGCCTTCCAGCGCGCCAGGAATATGCGCTTTCTCCAGACGCTCGGCAATC
>CAJYVI010000187.1 GCA_913778145.1 uncultured Pseudocitrobacter sp. | reverse complement strand
TGAGGCGAACAGAACAAACTCGGAACGTAATGACATGGTATCTCTCGCATCCCAGGGCATAAGCGACTCCATAAACGGGTTCTTATGCCTTAGTTGTAAGTGTCTACCATGTCCCCGAACAAGTGTTAACTATGTCCCCGGACTGTACAGGGAGAGGGCCGGGGTGAGGGGGAAGACTGGCACTCAATCCCTGCGCGCAATATCCGCGAATTTCGCATCAAGGATCTTCGCCAGATCGCTCGCGGCGAGTTCAATATCCAGCCCGCGCTTGCCGCCTGAAACATAGATGGTGGTAAACTCCTGCGCGGGCGCATCAATCACCGTCGGCAGGCGTTTTTTCTGCCCCAGTGGGCTGATACCGCCGACCAGATATCCGGTTGTACGCTGCGCCACCATCGGGTCGGCCATATCGACCTTCTTCGCACCCAGCGCCTTCGCCACTTTTTTCAAATCAAGCTGCCCGGCCACCGGCGTGACCGCCACGGCCAGATGTTTCATATCGCCATTGATGGCGACCAGTAACGTTTTGTAGACCTGGTCCGCATTCAAACCCAGTTTGCGCACCACTTCGTCGCCAAAGTTGGTTTCGCTGGGATCGTGATCGTAGGCGTGAGTCTGGAAAGAAATTTTGTTTTTTTCGAGTAACTTAACGGCGGGAGTCATAATCATCCTTTCTTACTACTGAACAGACATGCCCTAAGCATACGCCTCTGTGCTGGCTAAAAAATAGTATTATCTTGCGCAATAGTAATGGAAGTGATGATGACTTTGAGCGACAATCAAAAGATCCGAAGTGCGAACTTCGGGATAATAATAATGATGAAATTCCTCTTTGACGGGCCAATAGAGATATTGGCCATTTTTTTATTTCAGCATCTGTGGCAGGTTGCCTTCGCCATACAGATGCAGCGCCCCAACCGCCACCACATAGCGCCCCGGTGGCAGTGCCAGCAGCGTATCGCGCCATGCCTGATTACGCTGCACCATCAGCACATCATACAGCGACTGACTAAACGTATTCGGCAGCGGTGAGTTTCTGTCCGTCGGCGGCTGTTCCAGCCACCAGCCAATCATCACCTGTAACAAGCGCGCGTTAGTGTGCCAGTGGGTAAGGGTATCTTCCAGCAGCGCCAGCCCGTTATCAGGCAACTGTAACAACAGTTCAATCTGACTTGATGCGCCCTCCAGTTCCTGAATGGGAAGAGAAGCCTGACGCGCGGCCTGCAAAAGCTGATAATCAATCCCGTAATCCGGGCGCAAGCCCAGCTTTTGCGCTTGTGTCGCCTGCATTACC
Source organism: uncultured Pseudocitrobacter sp. (assembly GCA_913778145.1). GTDB lineage: Bacteria > Pseudomonadota > Gammaproteobacteria > Enterobacterales > Enterobacteriaceae > Pseudocitrobacter. The sequence continues at coordinate 3,138 of CAJYVI010000187.1, read as the reverse complement.
ATCGCGATTTGCCACAGCGGTTGCGTATCGAAACGCGCAAGCGGTAAACCCTGTTCATCGGCCAGTTTTTCCAGCGCGGCAAGCTGCGTCTCTGTCAGGCGTTCGGCCAGGGGAGCACAAACAGGAAGGTTGTCAAAAGGCGCTTCATTGCCGGAAATATCCGCTTCTACAATCAGCGCGTCGGCCTGCTGAAGCTTTTTTATCAGCTTCGGTGGCAGCGGCGACATATCGCGGGTGCCCATATGAATACTGCCGACCAGGTGAAGTTCACGCCCGCCAGGTAGGGAGATATCAATGGCGGGCCAGCTGTAGGGGGCGCCTCGCAGCGCATGCCACAAGCGTTTTAGTTGATTTAACAGACTCATACGCGCTCCCTTTGAGAAAGGTTCATGCTAGCGCGACCGTCGTAAAGGTGCAAATCTCCCCCCTGAAATGGCATCAGGAGGGAGCAGGTTTATGCCTTCGGTTTAAACCGCAGCAACCTATTCGCGTTGCTCACAACCGTAATGGAAGAGAGCGCCATTGCCGCGCCCGCCACCACAGGATTGAGTAGCGTACCCGTTATCGGCCAGAGAATACCAGCGGCGATAGGGATACCCAGCGAGTTGTAGATAAACGCGCCCAGCAGGTTCTGCTTCATATTGCGCAGCGTCGCGCGGGAAATCGCCAGCGCATCCGCGACGCCCATCAGGCTGTGACGCATCAGGGTGATGGCCGCAGTTTCAATGGCCACATCGCTGCCGCCGCCCATGGCGATACCGACTTCTGCCTGCGCCAGCGCGGGCGCATCGTTAATCCCGTCGCCGACCATCGCCACTTTTTGCCCCTGACGTTGCAGATTTTTAATGGCTTCGGCTTTGCCGTCCGGCAGCACGCCTGCGATCACTTCATCGATACCCGCTTCTTTGGCGATGGCATTGGCGGTGGTTGGGTTGTCGCCGGTCAGCATCACCAGGCGGTAACCTTCACGGTGCAGACGCTCCAGCGCTGCGACACTATCGGCACGCAGCGGGTCGCGGAGGGCGAACAGCGCAGCGGCTTTGCCATCGATTGCCAGCAGCACCGGGGTGGCGCCCCGTGAAGCCTGCGCGTTGATTTCACTTTCCAGCTCGGTGGTTGAGATATTCTGTTCGTTGAGCAGCGCCTGGTTACCCAGCAGCAGCGTTTGCCCCTCCGCTTCGCCGCTGACACCCAGCCCACGCAGGGTGCGGAAGGCGTTAACCTGAGGCAACGTGGCATCGCCTGCTTTTTCCAGAATTGCCCGCGCTAGCGGGTGGCTTGAACCTTGCTCCAGCGCGGCGGCAAGACGCAGCGCCTGCGCTTCTTCAACGCCTGAGAAGGTTTTCACTGCCACAACCTGCGGCTTACCTTCCGTCAGCGTCCCGGTTTTATCAAACACCAGCGTGGTCAGTTCGCTTGCCCGTTGCAGCGCGTCGGCATCACGCACCAGCACGCCGTACTCAGCAGCACGACCCACGCCAGAAATAATCGACATCGGCGTTGCAAGGCCAAGGGCGCACGGGCAGGCGATAATCAGCACGGTGGTGGCGATCACCAGGGTGTAGACAATCTGCGGCGCCGGGCCGAAGAAGTACCAGATGGCGGCGCTGAATAGCGCAATGGCGACCACTGCGGGTACGAACACCGACGAGATTTTATCCGCCAGTTGGCCGATTTCGGGTTTACTGCTTTGCGCCTGGCGCACCATCTTAATAATGCGCGAGAGCGTGGTATGGCTGCCGACGGCGCTGGCGCGGAACAGCACGGATCCATCCTGCACCACTGTCCCGGCGTGAATAGCATCGCCATTGCTTTTTTCCTGCGGCACCGGTTCGCCGGTGAGCATCGCTTCGTCAAACCAGGCTTCGCCCTGGGTGATTTCGCCGTCAACCGGTACGCGATCTCCGGTGGTCAGGCGCAGCGTCATACCCGGTTGAACGTCAGCCAGCGGCACGGTTTTTTCGCCATTTTCCGTCACCACGCGGGCAGACGGCGGCGTCAGGTCGAGCAGTTTCTCCAGCGCTTTTGATGAACGCTGGCGGGCGCGCGCTTCCAGCATATGGCCAAGGTTAATCAAACCAATGATCATCGCGCTGGCTTCATAATAGAGATGACGCGCTTCCATCGGGAACCACTGCGGCCACAGGTTGACGCTCATCGAGTAGAGCCACGCTACGCCGGTACCCAGCGCCACCAGCGTATCCATCGTCGCGGTGCCGTTTTTCAGGCTTTTCCAGGCGCTGCTATAGAAGTGGCCGCCCGCAAAGACCATTACGGCCAGCGTGACAAGGCCAATAACCAGCCACAACGAGCGGTTGGCGTCGGTCACCATCATATTGTCGCCGATCATTCCCCAGACCATAACCGGGATACCGACCAACAGCGCGACAATCGCCTGCCAGCGGAAGCGCTTCATGGTGGCGAGCGCGGTTTCCTGCTGACGTTCACGACGTTTCAGATCATCTTCAATCGCTTCCGCGCCGTAGCCTGCTTTCTCTACGGCGTGGACTAAATCAGCGGCGGAGGCGCTGCCCATCACCAGCGCAGTGCGCTCCGCAAGGTTTACCCGTGCCTGTGCGACGCCCGGTACCGCCTGAAGGGCTTTTTGCACGCGAGAGACGCAGCTGGCGCAGCTCATTCCGTTGATCAGCAACTGCTGGCTGTCATCCAGATCCTGGGCTGCCGGAAGCTCAGGGGTGACCGCTGTCAGGGCTTCCGACGGGATTACTGCTTCCGCCAGCGGTTTAGCCTTTGGGTGGCTTAACTCTGCGCCGTAACCCGCTTCAATAATGGTTTCGATCAGCGCTTCCGCGCTGGCGCTACCGGTAACGTGGGCTTCGGTAATGGTGACATCAGCCTGTTCCACGTCAGGACGTTTTTCCAGGCTCTCTTTTACACGTTTAACGCAGTGGCCGCAGGAGAGGCCATCCAGCGTCAGGTCGATAGTATTGGACATAACAAACTCCTTATCTTCTGAGTGTGAATAAGCTTAAACCTTCCCGCAAGGGGAAGGTCAAGGCGGTTTTCGAAGAGATTAAAGAGAAATAAAATGTCGCCCGGTGAAAGGGGTCATCACGAACGGGTGGGTTTCAGTTCCGGATCAACCAGACTATAGATTTGCTGGTGGAGTTCAGATGT
>CAJYVI010000186.1 GCA_913778145.1 uncultured Pseudocitrobacter sp. | reverse complement strand
TCGCCAATCGTGCGGCTTACCGGCCAAATCGTGCTGGCATAGCGCCAGGCAAACCCCATCCCGATGGTCCCCAACACCATGCCAAAATAGCCAGCGGGTAAATTCAACACTTTGCTCTCACACTTCGAATTCTTCATTTTGTTTATAATATCAACTAATTTTGAAGATGCATTTTAAAGTAATCTTTAAACGCCCGCTACCTGCAATATTTGCTACGTTTATCTTAGTGCGAAGCAATGAGAATAACCGATGAAAAAATACCGTCTTAGCGAACAAACCCGCACGCACCCGTTTACTGAAAATGGCGACAAGCGCAGCGTGGTGGTGCGCCAGGTCATCGCTGTGCGCGACTTTGCCGATGTCACCGCAGGCAGCGCAGGCGGTTGGATAGACGACGAGAATGCGCTCAGTCAGCAGGGCGATTGCTGGATCTACGATGAAAACAGCGTGGTGTTTGCCGGTGCGCATGTTGAGGGAAACGCCCGCCTGACGCAGCCTTGCGAAGTGAGCCATCATGCGCGTATCAGCGGTGAGGCGTGGATAGACCGCAGTAAAATCAGTCATCACGCCCTAATAAGTGACAACGTCACTATTCAGGCATCCACCGTACGCGGATTTTGTCACCTGTTTGGCAACGCGCGTATTCTGCACCATAGCCAGGTGATTGCCGCCCAGGGGCTGACGCCGGATAACGATCAAATACTCCAGATTTACGATCACGCGACGGTGAGCCGCTCGCGGATTGTTCACCAGGCACAAATTTATGGTGAAGCGATCGTCAACCATGCGTTTGTTGAACATCGGGCGGAGATTTTCGAACGCGCCCTGCTGGAAGGCAACGAAGAAAACGATGTCTGGGTGTGCGACTGTGCGAAAGTGTATGGCGACGCACGCGTGATTGCCGGGGCCGGTGAAGACGCCATCCCCACCCTGCGGTACAGCTCGCAGGTGGCTGAAAACGCGGTCATTGAAGGTAATTGCCTGTTGAAGCATCACGTGCGCGTGGGTGGTCACGCCTGGCTTCAGGGCGGCCCGATTCTGCTCGACGATAACGTGTTAATTTACGGGCATGCCCGCATCAGGGGTGATGTGGTGATCGAGCATCATGTTGAGATTGAAGGCGATGCCGTCGTAGAAGCCTTTGGCGATGACATGATTCACTTACGCGGACGCGCAGTGATCCGCGGCGAGCAACGTATTACGCGCACACCGCTGTTGGGATCACTTTGACGCGTTGTCGATAATCCGTGCGTAGATATTCTGGTCGTGATAAACCCCGTTGAGAAATTCCGCCTGCTTCAGACAGCCTTCAAGGCTAAAGCCGTTACGTAAGGCAACCTGATTGCTGCGGGCGTTATCCACGCGGCATTTAATGACGAAGCGTCGGACTTCGCCACGTTGTACAAAATAGTCAATAAACGCCTGCAACGAGGCGGAAAGAATGCCTTTGCCTTGTGCAGACTCATCCAGCCAGTAACCGATATAACCGGTCTTATTGGTCGGCTCTATCTGATTAAACGACAGCACACCCACCAACGCATCACACTGAAAAATCATATACATTTTTACGATGCCGCGCTGATGCAGCATCATATTACCCAGTACATGCTGGCGTGTATCCTGCTCCTGAGTGACAAGAAGCGGCCAGTTCATTGACGCAGAAAGCCAGTCTCGGTTTTTGATAACCAACTGATGCAGCGCTGGTACGTGACTTTCATCGACCGCGTGGAGGCTCAACGTAGGGCTAACCGGGATAATCTCCTGCGTAGACATGATGTTTCCTCAATAAAAAAGCCGGATGGCGCTTCGCTTATCCGGCCTACAGGGGCGATTACTTCATCACGCGGTCGTCAACGTACTGACGTTTATCCGGCGCGGGCGGGAAGTACTGATACAGCCAGGTTTCACTGATGGCATCGCCCTGGCAGCGCAGGAACATGCGCATATCAACCGGGTCGGTTGAGTCAGAGGTTGGATACCAGTCGAAGAGAATACGGTAGCCGTCGAACGGTTCCACGTAGAGGATCTCAATCTGTTTGGCTTCTCCGCTGGAGAGCGTAATAACCGGCTCGATACCTTTCGGCGCGGCCGCTTTCAAATCGCCACCAACGAAATCGATAGCAAAACGACGCGACCAATTTTCCGGGTAATGTTCGCCCGGCGCCCAGCCTTCCGGGAAGCTGCCCATCCCGGTGCGGGTTGCCATCACGCGCGCCAGCGGTGAACGCACCGGCGGCATCGCGCTCCAGTAGAGGCGATAGCTGAAGTTGAGCGTATCGCCCGCTTTCACCGGTTTTTCCGGCTGCCAGAAGCAAACGATGTTATCGAGCGTTTCACCGGTGGTTGGGATTTCCATCAAACTGACGGCCCCTTTACCCCACTGATTACGCGGCTCAACCCACAGGCTCGGGCGCTTGTTGTACCAGCCCATAACGTCCTGATAGTGCGTGAAGTCGCGATCCAGTTGCAATAAGCCGAAGCCTTTCGGGTTTTTGTCCTGATAGGCGTTAAACTGCAGCTTCTGCGGGTTATTTAGCGGACGGCAAATCCACTCGCCGTTACCCAGCCACATCGCCAGACGATCGGAGTCATGGATCTGCGGATGAATAGTGTCGCAGACGCGGCGTTCGTTATTGCCACAGCTGAACATACTGGTCATCGGCGCGATACCCAGCTGTTTGATATCTTTACGCGCGTAGATATGGTTTTCAACGTCCATAATCACCTGGCTTTCCGCACAGTTAATGATGAACTTATACGCGCCGGTCACGCTTGGGCTGTCGAGCAGCGCGTAAACCGTAAAGACGGTTGCCCCTGGTTTCACCGTTTCAAACCAGAACGAGGTGAAGTCCGGGAACTCTTCCAGACTGTCGGTGTAGGTATCCACCGCCAGACCTCGTGCGGACAAACCGTACTGATAGGTGCTGTCGACCGCGCGGAAATAGCTCGCGCCAAGGAAAGAGACGATATCGCGACGCGCCAATTCTGGCGCTTTAAACGCGCGGAACCCGGCAAAGCCGAGATCGGTCTGCCCTTCCAGCTGTTTGGTATCGACGCCGGTATCGGTGTATTTAAACAACTCCGGGCGGAAATGCACTTCGCGCGCCTGCTGTGTGGCAGCATCGACGGAGAACATCCGCACGCGGCGGCGGAACCCCATCCCCACATGGAAGAACTGGATATCTAACTGACGATCGTCAACGTTGTTCCACAGGGAGTGCGCCGCGTCGTATTGAATGCTGTTGTAGGCCTGCGGCGTCATGTTCGCCAGCGTTTCCGGCAGCGGACGCGGCGCACCGCCCCACGGCTGACGGGAGAGATCGTGAGCCATCGACTGCAGCACGGAAAAGTCGAAACGACGGGTTTGGCCGTCCGCGATATCCGACTCCTGCGCTAACGCAGCCTGAGAAAAAAGGGAAGCAACACCGGATGTCCCGCACACGGCGGCAACAGCCATTGATGATTTAAGAAAGTGTCTGCGGTTCATGCCTGAGAAAGCGTCCTTTTTAAGAGAGGAATGCGGTAAATATCTACGTCGTTAAGACCGACCACTCTAGACAAAATCGATTAATAATCCAATTGTTGGCGCGAGAAATTCTTCCGAGTGGCACAAAAATATTCTGTCGAGGGGAACAGGCTGAATTAGGTGTAAATTTGTGTATAAAAAACGTTATTTACCACGAAACGTCCTGCGCCACTCGCTCGGGCTCACGCCAAAACGTTGTTTAAATCCCTGGCGATAGGAAACGGGAGAGTGAAAACCGGACAAACTGGCAACCATTTCCACGCTATGATCCGTTGATTCCAAAAGTATCTGGCTATGGCGCAGACGTTCAACCTGTAACCATTCCACCGGCGACACGCCCGTTGCGCGCGTGAAGTTGCGGGTAAAGGTGCGACGCGCCATCGAGACAAACTTCGCCAATGATTCGACATCGTGCGGTTTATCAAGGTGGAGGCGCAGATAGTCCAGCAAGGCATTAATTCGGCTATCTTTGGTGTTTTTCGGCACGGCACATTCAATAAAC
>CAJYVI010000185.1 GCA_913778145.1 uncultured Pseudocitrobacter sp. | reverse complement strand
CATCGACGAAACCGCTCAGGTCACGTTCTTCCACCCAACGGAAACCGTGGTTCTCTTCCTGGACATCAATACTGTCGCCAAAAGCTTCCACCGCCGCCTGCGCAACGGAGAAGTTAATATCCTGGCGTAAAGAGAGAATGTGGATCAGCACATCAAACTGGGTTGCTGGCGCGAGGCCCTTGCCGTAGCCCGGGAAATCTTTCAGCTCTTCTGCACCCACGCCGCCGCTCAGTTCGCGCCACACTTTGGGGCCGAAGGCGACAACTGCGCCTAAATGCGCATCGGGGAATTTAGCCTGAAAACCAGCCAGTTTATCGGCGAAAATTTTGCTGCTCTGACGAAGGGCGTTTACATCCCCTTTAACATTGGCTTCAATCCAAATCGCCGCGCGGCAATGTTCCGGCAAAATGCCGCTCTGAACCTGAGACATCGCTCCTCCTTCACAAAAATGCCACGACATCGTGGCATTCAATTTATGAGGGCTATTGTACGCGTTTTTTCAGCACGAAGGATTAACCTTGCGCAAAATTAACGACGCCAGACGATCTTCTTCAGCGTCCAGTTTTTCAGCGCGTCATCGGACGGCATTAAGCCCTGCGGGCCGCTCCATTCGCCGGTAAAGAGATAACTAATATGCTGGCTGCCTTCGGCTTTACATTCGACGCCCGCGCTATCATCACCGGTGGCTTTCTGGCAGTGCCCGTAAGCTTTGCTGTAGATATCGCTGAAGGTTGTGCCAATCTTGACGCCGCTGTCGGTTTTAATGGCGCTATCCAGCACGTCAATGCGGCTTACGCTGCCATTTTCACCGTTCACCACCAGCGCCAACTTGTCGCCATTGAGCGCTTCGAAATAACGCACGATGGTACCGTTATCGGTTTTCATCCCGCTGCGCAGGCGATAGTCGCCGCCCAACGCGTCGCTAATCGCCTGTTCATCCAGCGCGGTGGTGCTGGTGATGCCGCCGACACCCTGCTCCGTGACTTCGGTCGAAGAACCAAACCAGTTCCACGGGTTTGCCGCGGACCAGTTCACCGAAGAGAGCGTGGAACAGCCAGCTAAGGCCAGCGGCAGGGCACATACAAGTAAACGCAGCGATTTCATCTCTAAGTCCTTTCTTATTTGTTCAACGCCTGTTGGAGTGTGCTCTCGGCAAAAAGTGCACTTTATTCTGTAATTTCCCGGAAACAGGCGCGTAATCGGGGATTAGTCATCAACCACCAGAGCGCAAACAGGTCGATGAGCACCAGACTCAGGCTAATGCCGGAAAGCGGTTCACCCTGAAGCCAGAGCCAAAGTTGCCAGACCAGCAGCACACACTGGGCGATAATCAACAGCGGACGCAGCGCGCGCCAGAATCGGGGAAAATGCTGCCGGCGGCCGCTCATCAGGAAAGTCAGCACCGCAGGCACGCCGGGCAGCAGGCCGAGCCAGAAGTTATCGTGATCGGGATAAAACAGCCCAAGCAGCGCGCCGCCCTGCTCGCGCGATGCGCCAGCAATTACGAACAATACCCATGTTCGGGCCTGTAGTAAAAGTACAAGCCAGAACAGGAAGGGTAAACGCAGGCGGCCATGATGGTCGTAATCGGAAGGGAAAAACTCAGTACTCTTCATCTTCAATCAGGCGCTTACCTAAATTCAGCACGTCGCTGTGCTCGTAGCCCAGGCGTTCATACATGCCCAGCACCACGTCGTTGTCTTCGCGGATCATAATCTGGATTTTCGGACAGCCGCGCGCAATGAGCTTTTTCTCGAGACGATTGAGCAGCGCATTGGCAATGCCGCGCCCGCGAAATTCCGGGTGCACGCCAAGGTAGTAGGCCGAGCCGCGATGGCCGTCATAGCCGCCCATCACCGTACCCACCACTTCGCCATTCACTTCTGCCACCAGAAACAGGCTGACGTCGTGATGCACTTTGCGTTCGATATCCATTTCAGGATCGTTCCATGGGCGCAGCAGATCGCATCGCTCCCATAGGGTGATGACCTCTTCGAAATCGGCCTGGCGAAAAACGCGTATCTCCATGGTATCTCTGCCCCTTTCCGGGTTTAAAAACAGTGATTATGGCGTGATCGTCCGAATTAGCCAATATCTGGCGAAAATCGCGCAAAAAAATGCCATAATGCCGCTTCGTCACGTATTGAAATGAAAAGTAAAACAATTCTAATCTTCAGTAGTCGTAACGGAATACGCGATACGATATAACATCTGGAACACTATTTTTTACAACTCAGGCCGAATGAGCACTTTTAAACCTTTAAAATCACTTGCTTCGCGCCGCCAGGTGCTGAAAGCCGGACTGGCAGCCCTGACGTTGTCAGGAATATCCCATGCGACCGCCAAAGAGGCGCCATTAAAAACCAGCAACGGGCACAGCAAACCTGCGGCGAAAAAATCGGGTAAACGCATCGTGGTTCTCGACCCAGGTCACGGCGGTATTGATACCGGCGCGATTGGCCGCAACGGTTCGAAAGAGAAACACGTGGTGCTGGCGATTGCCAAAAACGTGCGTTCGATTCTGCGCAGCCAGGGCATTGACGCGCGTTTAACCCGTTCCGGCGATACCTTTATTCCCCTATACGATCGCGTAGAGATCGCCCACAAACACGGCGCGGACCTCTTTATGTCGATTCACGCCGACGGCTTTACCAATCCATCTGCCGCCGGGGCGTCGGTGTTTGCGCTATCTAACCGTGGCGCGAGTAGCGCAATGGCAAAATACCTTTCTGACCGTGAAAACCGGGCGGATGAAGTCGCGGGTAAAAAAACCACGGATAAAGATCACCTGCTCCAGCAGGTCCTGTTCGACCTGGTGCAAACCGATACCATCAAGAACAGCCTGACGCTGGGCTCGCATATTCTGAAAAAGATTAAGCCGGTGCATAAGCTGCACAGTAAAGGCACTGAACAGGCCGCGTTTGTGGTGCTGAAGTCGCCGTCCATTCCGTCGGTACTGGTTGAGACTTCGTTCATCACCAACCCGGAAGAAGAACGTCTGCTGGGCACCACGGCATTTCGTCAAAAAATCGCCAACGCGATTGCGTCGGGTATCATCAGCTATTTCCACTGGTTCGATAACCAGAAAGCCCACGCCAGGAAACGCTAATGACCGTTGATGCAAACCAGGTAAAAGCCTTTTTACTGCAATTGCAGGACGATATCTGCCAGCAACTTTCTGCGCTGGACGGCGGTGCGTTTATTGAAGACAGCTGGCAGCGCGACGCGGGCGGCGGCGGTCGCAGCCGCGTGCTACGTGACGGTGGGATCTTCGAGCAGGCGGGCGTTAACTTCTCGCACGTACACGGTGATGCGATGCCTGCATCAGCCACCGCGCACCGCCCGGAACTTGCCGGGCGCAGCTTCGAAGCGATGGGCGTATCGCTGGTAGTGCATCCGCGCAATCCGTATGTTCCAACCAGCCATGCCAACGTGCGTTTCTTTATCGCTGAAAAACCGGGCGCTGACCCGGTGTGGTGGTTTGGCGGCGGCTTCGATTTAACGCCGTTTTACGGTTTCGAAGAAGACGCCATTCACTGGCACCGTACCGCGCGTGACCTTTGCCAGCCCTTCGGTGAAGACGTTTATCCGCGCTATAAAAAATGGTGCGACGATTACTTCTTCATTAAACACCGCAACGAGCAGCGAGGCATTGGCGGGCTGTTCTTTGACGATCTGAATACGCCGGACTTTGCCAGCTGCTTTGCCTTTATGCAGGCGGTGGGAAACGGTTTTACCGACGCGTATTTGCCGATCGTTAAGCGACGCAAAGCGGCTATCTGGGGCGAGCGCGAGCGCAATTTCCAGCTTTACCGCCGTGGCCGCTACGTCGAATTTAATCTGGTCTGGGATCGCGGCACGCTGTTTGGCTTACAAACCGGCGGGCGCACCGAATCCATTTTGATGTCGATGCCGCCGCTGGTGCGCTGGGAATATGATTATCAGCCGGAAGCGGGCAGCCCGGAAGCGGCGCTGGGTGAGTTTATTAAGGTCAGGGATTGGGTGTAATTGCCTGCACCTCCCCTGTAGGCCGGATAAGACGCAACGCGTCGCCATCCGGCACACAGGCGGCACATTACCCCCACTGACACATCCGCTGATGCAGCGTCAGCGACGGCTTCTCGGCAAACAGTTGCTGGTAGTCCGTCGCAAATTGCCCCAGATGCCAGAATCCCCACTGCATTGCCGCGTCTTTCACCGTCATGCTTTTCGACCACGGGCTTATTAACTCTCTGCGTACGGCATTCAGGCGAATGCGCTTGAGCCAGGCGTTCGGGCCAATGCCCAAAATAGTGTGAAACGCGTTTTGCAGCGTACGACGACTCACATGGAGTTGGTTACATAAATCGAGCACCGTCAGCGGCTCGGACATGTTCTCCAGCACGTATTCCCGCGCGCGCGCCAGCAGCCGTCGGTAACTTTGATGGCTGATACTCTCCGCCGTGATAATAGGCTGCGCCTCTTCCAGCAGCATTCCCATCGCCAGCAGCAGGTTATCGCCTAACATTTTGCGCACCGCGGGACGTTGCAGCGTTTCCGGGTCAGCGCTAAAGGTTGCCAGCGCCTGCTGCACAAAGCCCCACAGCGCCGCTTTATGCTGCTCTTTGACTTCCAGTGCCGACTGGTTGCGCAGCATATGCAGCACCCTTTCCGGGTTATGCAGGAAATTCGCCTGGCGGGCAATCACATCTTCAGAAAGCACAATGCCCAGAATGGTGTAGTCATCCGGGGTACTCAGTTCAAACTCCGTGCCGCCCGGACGCGTGGCGATTTCAGCGCTGCCGATACATTGCGAACCGATAAACCCCTGCTCACCGCGCGTGGCGGGAATGCCAAACCAAAAAGAGTTTGGCCACACCAGGCATGACTGGCGCAGCGCCAGGCCGGTGTATTCACGGAATACCTGAATATCATCCAGCAGAATTTCCGTGAACTCACCGCGAAATTTTCCCGGATGCAGTTGATCGTAGATCTGCTGCCAGGCGGTTATCGTCAACGCATGTTCATAGACATCCGTCGTCAGCCGCTGATGAACGTTATCCACTTCAACCCTGGGCGTCAGCTTAACGTTATCGGGTAAGGCTTCATGATAAAGATGGTGCAAATCTGCGGTACGAGTCTTTTTCATGATCTGAATGCCGGAAGCGCTTTTGCACTTCCGGCACCTCCGGCGGGTTAATTTTTGACGCGATAGCGGCTACTGCGTTTACGCAACGCACCATCAGAAAAGAGCTGTTCCAGCACATTTCTGGCCTGTTCAAGCGGCCAGTCGAAGTGTGCCGCCACCTCACCTGCGGTCATTCCCTGACGTGCGTTTGCCAGCAGCGCCATTAGCGCGTCGGCAGATTCGGCCTCCAGCTCAGGCGCTTCAGGCGCTTTTACCGGTTGCGTCGGCTGGCGGGTAAACCCGTCAATCAGCCACTGGGTATCCTCTTCCGGCCGGCCGATCTCCTTGCGGCTGATAACAAGACCGGTACGCATCGCTGCCGCATACCCTGCATCGAGCGCGGCGCGACACGCGGCCAGGTCACCTTCCACCACCAGCGTTAGCCTGCCTGGGTCAAGCACTTCGTGACTCAGCAGGCGTACGTTGGCGGCTTTCAGCATCGCATCAGCCGCATCAACCGCCGCGACCATCCCCTCTACTTCCAGTAATCCCAGGGCGTTGATCATCCGCTACCTCCGTTACGCACGCTGGATAGGGTTGCGTGCAATATCCAGTACCGCATCGGTAAAGGCGTTACAGGCGGCTTTACACGCGGCCTGGCTGCCCGTTAAGAACGCGGCGGAATAGTTCGTTTCCGACGGCGGCGCAACGTAGGTCACCAGTTGTACATCCGCCGATTTCAGCGCGGCATCAATGCCATAGGTGGCTTCCAGCGGCGGCGCGACCAGATACGCAATCGGGTCGCCCAGCGTGCATCCCGCCGTCGAGGAGAGATACGAACCGGTACGCGATACCACGTGCGCAAGGAATGCGGTGTTTTCCGCATCGTTAGCCCACTGGAACGCCGCGCCGTTTTCAATATTGGCCACCATCGCATCCAGACCCGCGCGAACTTCCGCCGGGTTCGGGCCGCCCAGCATAATCAGCACTTCACCGGCAGTCGGTGACGGGCTGTGCGCCGCCCCGGCGTACAGCGAGCGACCATAAACCACTTCAACCATCGCCTGTTTTGTCGCTTCGTCAGCGGCAATATACGTTACGTCATCAGAATCTGCCGTGATGAGTCCGAGACTACGTATATGTGGCGGTAATTTAAGTTCACGGGCGAATTCCGCGTTAACAGAGGCAATCACCCGCATGGCGGTGACGGACGGTCGAATCAAATCTAAAGCTGGCATGATGCCTCCTTATCGGGTCATATTGATGCCGGATGCTTTCTGCTCCAGCATACGTTTCGCCAAATCCACAATTACCGCCGCCGCTTCGACCGGCGGGGTACCGCCCTGATGAATATTGGAAATACAGGTTCTGTCGGCTTCCACAGTGGTTGCCACGCGCGGTGAGTAAACGGCATAGCAGGAGAGACTTTCTGACTGCCCCAGCCCCGGACGTTCGCCCACCAGCAAAATCACCACTTTCGCGCCGAGAAGCTCGCCAATCTGATCCTCAATTTTTACGCGCCCGTAGCGCACGAAGAACGGCGTGCCCACTTTCAGCCCGGCCTGTTTCAGGCCAGCCAGCAGCGGCGGTAGGATCTCTTCATAGTTGGCGGTGATGGCATCGGTAGAAAGGCCATCAGAGACCACCACCTGCACATCAGGGTTAGCGGCACACTGGGCTTTCAACGCTTCAACGGCTTCCGCACACAGACGGCGGCCCAGATCCGGGCGCGTCAGATACAGGTTTTTGTCGCTAATTTCAGAACGGACTTCCAGCAGCCCCTGCGCTTTCACCCACTCTTCCGGCACCTCTTTCAGCACCGTATCTTTAGAGCGTGAGTGGTCGGCCAGGAAACGTAGCAGCGCCTGAGTACGCGGACGCGGGCCAGTGCGACCGGTACAAACACGTGCCGCCGTGCTGCGACGCAGCTCCGTCAGGACGTCCGCGCGATGCGGGTTTTCAACGCCAATCCACGCTTTCGCTTCCGGCGAGCCTAAGTCGAGCGAGCAGCTTTCCGTGGAGGCTGGCGTCGCGCAGGTCATGGTGCTACATTTCACATCCGCGGGTGCGGCATCCGCCTGCCCCATTGACGCCATCACGCTGCGTACAATTTCTTCAATCTGTTTTTGATCCATGATGTGTTATCTCCGCGTCATCAGAAGAACAGTGACGGATCGCCCGCCCGTTTGGTCAGGCGACCGTTTGCCATAATGCCCATGCTTTCCAGCCAGCGTTCAAACTCCGGCGACGGGCGCAAATTCAGCAACTGTCGTACGGTAGCTGTGTCATGGAAGGCAGTCGTCTGGTAATTGAGCATGATGTCATCGCCGAGCGGCATCCCCATGATGTAGTTGCAGCCTGCGGTGGCGAGCAGGATCATCAGGTTTTCGTTGAGGTTCTGGTCAGCGTCAGCGTGATTGGTGTAGCAGCAGTCACAGCCCATAGAGATGCCGCTCAGCTTGCCCATAAAGTGATCTTCTAAGCCCGCGCGGATAATCTGGCGGTCGTTGTAGAGATACTCCGGCCCAATAAAGCCGACCACGGTGTTGACGATAAACGGATCGTAATGACGCGCCAGCCCGTAGTTACGCGCTTCCATCGTTACCTGGTCTGCGCCGAAGTTAGCCCCCGCCGACAACGCCGAACCTTGCCCGGTTTCGAAATAGAGGCAGTTTTCCCCGGCGATACGGTTGAACTCAGCGCCCACTGCGCGTGCTTCGTCGAGCATCGCCAGCTCTACGCCAAACTCTTTCAGTCCTTTTTCGCTGCCGCAGATACTCTGGAAAATCAGCCCGCCCGGCGCGCCGCGACGAATCGCTTCAATCTGGGTGGTGACGTGCGCCAGCACGCAGCCCTGGGTCGGAATGTTGAATTTGTCGATCACGCCGTAAATGGTGTCCAGCACGCGGCTTAAGTTTTCCACGTCGTCCGTCACCGGGTTGACGCCGATCACCGCATCGCCCACCCCGAAAGAAAGTCCTTCGTAGATTTGTGCGGCAATACTCTGTACGTCGTCACGGGTATCGTTCGGCTGCAAACGGGCGCTAAAGGTGCCAGGAATACCGATAGTGGTGTTGGCCTTTTTGATAATCGGCATTTTCTTCGCGCCGTAGATCAGATCCGCGTTAGAGCAAATCTTCGCTACCGCCGCGACCACTTCAGAGGTCAGCCCTTTACGGGTAAAGGCAATGTCATCCACGCTGGTTTCATCACTAAGCACATGTTCACGCAGCTCGCTGATGCTCCAGTTTTTAATCTTGTTGTAGGCCGTTTCGTTGACGTCGTCCTGAATCAGCCGCGTGACGCAGTCTTCTTCATAGGCAATCACCGGGTTATTGCGGATATCCGCCACGGTCATTTCCGACAACACCTGTTTTGCCGCCACCCGCTCCTGCGAGCTTGCCGCCGCAACCCCCGCCAGCACATCCCCCGAACGCAGTTCGTTGGCCTTCGCCAGCACCTCTTTTACATCCTTGAATTGATATACATTGCCAAACAATGTGGTCTTTAGTTTCATAAGTCGTTCCCTCAGGAAGGAAATGCGAGTGATTTCACCGTCACCGGCACAACCGATCCGCCAAAAAGAGGCGTACCAATGTCGATATAGTCCCCCGCGCGGACGGAAACTTCGTCAATCACCGCCAGCGGGAGTTGCTGTAATTGCGGGCGTAACAGCATGCCCAGGGCCTTACCAAAGTCCTGCTCGGCCACCACCAGCAGGGGATGTGGATTCGGAAAACGCGCGACGAATTGGGTCAACGCGTCGATGACCGTCAGTAATGCGGCATAACGCACGGGAAGCCCGGCGGGCAGCGCCAGCACGTATGCGTCTGTTTGGGGACAAAGATCGAGCTGCACCAATGCCTGCTGCCAGGCATCAACCAGATCCGATTCATTTTGTGGGATCGCCACCGGCAGATTGCGTATCGGCAAATCGACACCATCCAGCCAGATTGTGCTGCCGGAAAGCGATAGCGTATGCGCGCCCGCACCAATCACCGTGGCGCGCACGGTTTGCGCCGGAAACTGCACATTCATCTCACGCAGACGTGGCAGTTCATGCAGCGCCGTCGCCAGCAGCGGGCCAATATCGGAAAAACAAAACGGATCGGCAGGCTGATGGCGATAACACTCGCCCACACCGCCGGAAAGGGTGATGACATCAGGCTTCACGTCGGCCGGCAGAAGGCCGGTTTGCATCAACTGCTGCGCAAGCGCAGAAAGCGCACCGCCCACCACTTCCACAATAAGATCAGCCATCCGCCGGGTAACCTGCCCCAACTGCGCGCCAGTGAGCGCGCAGGCGTCGGTTCCCTTGCCAAAAAGGTCATCGACAATCATCTGTCCCGGCTTGTGGGCGTAAACCACCCGGCCCTGGCTATCCGTTTCCAGCAGACGTCCGCCGACGTTCAGGCAGGCGGTACCGCTCACCTTCCCCGCTTCAAAGAGCGCGTAGTTTGACGTGCCGCCACCGATATCAATATTCAACACCCGGCACATCCGCTGTTCCGACAGGGTTTGCGCCCCGGCGCCGTGTCCGGCAATCACCGATTCCAGATGCGGCCCGGCGCTGGCCACCACAAAATCGCCCAACGACTGGGAAAGCGTCATGACCGCCGGGCGCGCATTGCGGGTTTTGGCACTCTCGCCGGTGATGATAATGGCCCCGGAATCGACGCTTTCCGGCGCAATGCCCGCAGCCTGATATTGCTCAAGGATTAAAGTTTTCAGATCCGCTTCTTTTAATCCGCCCTGTTTATCGACAGGGGTAAAGAACACCGGGCTTTGCCAGCTAATTTCGCGTTTGATGAATTCGTAACGCGGCACCTGCGACACGGCCGCACGGTTAACCAGTTCCAGGCGAGAGAAAATCACTTGGGTAGTGGTGGTGCCGATATCGATACCGACGCTCAGTAGCTGGCGAGTGTTCACGATTGTGCCTCCGCTTCGGTTTTCACCTGCGCCGCGTTATCTTTCGGCACCAGCATCATTGCCACGCCAATCGCCGTAACGCCACCAATCAGCTTGCCGACAATCATCGGGAAGATCATCGCGTTCATGTTGGCCGCCGCAAAACCCAAGTGGTCGCCCAGGGCGAATGCCGCAGAGACCGCGAAGGCGCAGTTGATCACTTTGCCGCGGGTATCCATCTGCTTCATCATGCCGAACATAGGGATATTATTGGCAAGCGTTGCCACCATGCCTGCCGCCGCAATGTTATTCACATTCAGAAGCTTACCGACGCTCATCAGCGGTTTTTCAAACCAGCGAGTCAGCAACAGCACCATCGGGTACGCCCCCAACAGCACGCAGGAGATAGAACCAATAACTTCGATGGCGCGCATCACTTCGCCAGGTTTATCGCCAGGCGCCATAAAGATAGGATCAAGGCCTGGAATAAGTTCCCAGCCAAGCAGGAATTTCACTACCGCCGCGGCAAGGCCAATCGTTATCAGCGCGACGAGGAATTTGGCGAAGATCTGGAAGCCGTTGATCATTTTTTCCGGGATGAACTTCAGCCCCAAAGCCACCAGTACCGCGACAATTAATACCGGGATCATGTTCATCAGGATCAACGCGAAGGTGAATTCCACCGACTGACCGTTGATCTGCACGCCGGAATACATGGCGATCAAGCCACCCGCGATACAGCCGATGGGGATGGTGACGATCCCGGCCAGCACGCCAAGCGCGAGGTAACGACGGTCGGAAGGTTCGATAATGCCAAGCGCCACGGGAATGGAGAACACAATCGTCGGCCCCATCATCGAGCCCAGAATCAAACCTGAGTATAGCCACGCCGCCACATCACCGCCCGCCAGCTCTTTAGCGAGGAAGAAACCGCCCATATCGCACGCCAGCAACGTTCCGGCGAACATTGACGGGTTAGCGCCAAGCATTTCATACAGCGGGATAATGACCGGGCCCAGCACGTGCGCCAGCACCGGTGCCAGCGCGGTCATACCGACCATCGCCAGACCCAGCGCGCCCATCGCCATAAAGCCCTCTTCGAACTGGCCCCCGGAACCTTCAATACTCTTGCCAAATTTACCGAGGAAACGAGCAGAACCGCCAAACTGCGACAGGATCCTGTCCACGGCGGCAATCAGCATAAAGAACATCATGATGTACATGATGATTTCGTTAATTCCCATTAAGTCATCTCCATTTTCGGGTAGTCTGTAGGCCGGATAAGCGCAGCGCATCCGGCATTTGCACCGCGTCACTGGCGGATGCGGCGTAAACGCCTTATCCGCCCTACATGTTCCATCCGATATTTATTGCGCTGCCGCGTAAAGGCCGACAATCTGTTCCTGACTCACGGTGCGCGGGTTACTACGCAGACAAATATCGTCCAGCGCGCCCTGCGCCCAGGCGTTGTAATGCGCAGGCGTCGCGCCAACATCGCCCAGCCGTTTGTCGATCCCCACTTCCGCAATCAGCTCGCTTACCGCGCTAATGGCGTCGCGATCGTCCGATTTTTTATTTTTCAGCGCCCGGCCAATCTGGCTGAACCGTTCGCGGCACACCATTCGGTTGAATTCCATCACCGTGGGCAGCAGCATGGCATTCGCCAGACCATGGGGAATGTGCAGCGCCGCCCCTGGCTGATGCGCCATCGCATGGCATAACCCCAGCCCGGCGCTGGAAAACGCCATTCCCGCCATACATGAAGCCAACAGCATGCTCTCGCGCGCCGCCAGGTCATGCCCGTAGCCCACCGCTTTAGGCAGCGATTGCGCAATCATCGCCATGGCGCCAATCGCCAGGCTGTCGGTAAACGGCGAGGCGTTCAGCGCGCTATAGGCTTCAATCGCGTGAGTCAACGCGTCGATACCGGTCATGGCGGTGATGTGCGACGGAATGCCCTCAGTCAGTGCGGCATCCAGAATCGCCACATCCGGCATCAGGGAAGTGTGCGCCAGCACCTGCTTGCGCCCGGTCACGGCGTCAATAATCACCGTCACGTTAGTGGTTTCAGACCCGGTACCCGCGGTGGTTGGAATAGCCATCAACGGCAGACGCGGTTTCAGCACGCTGGTTTCTGATATCTCTGCCAGCGTGCTATCCGGGTTAGTCACCAGCAGCGCAACGGCTTTCGCCGCATCCAGCACCGAACCGCCGCCGAAGGCAATAACACCGTCGCCGCCAGATTCACGTAACTGCGCCACCGCCGCGCAAACGTCCGTCACACAAGGTTCACCTACCGGACACGGCCAAATGGTGAAGGCAATCTCTTTAACGGCCAGGCTACGCGTCAGCCCGGCGGTCATTCCCGCCTGATGCAAAAAGCTATCGACCATCACGAACAGATGCTTCAGCCCGCGTGCCTGCGCTTCCTGCCCACAACTGCTCACCGCCCCCAGCCCGCAGAGCGTTACTGGCGGGACGCTGAACGTTTTCATGCGTTGCAGATTCAGGGTGTCGAATGCCTGAAAGAGCGCCGTCTGCAATTCACTTTGCATAGATCCCCTCCGCTTTCTCGCGCCCGCTGCTGGCAATCGCCAGCGGGGTCATAAACAGACTGTGCTGCGGGAGATGCACCCGTAGTTCCGGGAAGCGTTTGCGAAACAAATCAGCCACGCCGGGTTGCATACACGAGCCGCCTGCCAGCCATAAATCGGTTATCCCCTGCCCTTCGATATGTCGGGCGACAATCTCCGCCATCTTTTCGTACACCGGCTTAACTACCGGCCAAATCTCCTGCGCATTGCTGCGCTTGTACTGCTCCGCCTCCTCCAGCGGAACGCGGCGGTTGCCCGCGAGCGTCAGGGAGATGTGGTGCCCGCCGGTAGCTTCATCGGCGGAATAGACAACCTTGCCCTGTTTGACGATGGCGATCCCGGTGGTTCCGCCGCCAATATCCACCACGCCCGCATGATCCAGCCGAAGCAGCTCCGCCACCGCGGTTGGTTCGTCCAGTACATGACTCACTTCCAGGCCCGCAGACTCCAGCACGTTGATGGAAATACGCGGGTCGGTGCCCGGCGGAAAAGAGGTCGCCGCGTGGGTGAAGCGACAGCCAAGCTGCTGCTCAAGCGACTCGAGATGGCGGCGAACAATCGTCACCGCGCCGAAGAAATCCCAGACGATGCCGTCGCGCACAACGTCAGCCCAATCGAGACAAACGGCGACCGGCAACCCCTCACGGTCGACCACCATCGACACCACATCGCAGGTGCCCAGATCCACGCCCAGCCACAGCGGTGAGTCGCTGACAGCCGGAGTTTGCTGGCACAAGCGAGCGGCGTGTTGCAGGCGCGGGGTGAGCCACTGTTCGTCGAATGCCATCTCGTTTTCCTTATACGATGCGGAATGCATCTACCAGCACGCAGCGGCGCAGGCGCACGAAGGTCCGCGCGCTGGTCACCCCTTCACCGGTAGGCGTGGTGATGGTCATGGTGGTCCAGCCTTCCCCGCCTAAGCCGAGCCCGGCAATGCACGGCCCGTTTTTGACGAAAATACTGGTATCAATGGCATTCGCCATCTGGTTCATATTGTCGATATTGCGCGAGTGCATCGCAGCCGTGTGATGGCAGCCGCCTTCAAGGACCACTGCCAGCGCAATGGCTTCCGCCACGTTGGCGACGCGCACGACAGGCAGCACCGGCATCATCAATTCGGTCACGGCAAACGGATGCGCAGCCGACGTTTCCACAAACAGCAAACGCGTCTGTTCCGGCACCTTCAGGCCTATCGCCGCCGCGATTTTTGCTGCGTCGCGCCCTACCCAATCACGGCTGACGGAGCCTTTTCCGCGTTCGTCGATTTTGTTCAGCAGTACCGGCTGGAGTTGCTCCGCCTGCGCGGTTGTCAGCCTGACCGCATGCTCACCTTCCATCAGGCGCATCAGTTCATCCGCCACGCTGTCGACCACAATCAGCACTTTTTCATCAGCGCAGATAATGTTGTTATCGAATGAAGCGCCTTTGACGATAGACTGGGCGGCACGCGCAAGGTCAGCCGTCTCATCCACCACCACCGGCGGATTCCCCGCCCCGGCGGCAATCAGGCGTTTATTGGTATGTTTGCGCGCCGCCTCAACGACCGCTTCACCTCCGGTCACCACCAGCAGGCCGATACCGGGATATTTGAACAATCGCTGCGCGGTCTCGATATCCGGATTGGCGACAGTCACCAGCAGGTTTTCCGGGCCGCCCGCGGCAACAACCGCCTGATTAAGCAGCGCGATAGCGCGTTGCGAAACGCCTTTCGCCGCCGGATGCGGGGCAAACACGACGCTGTTGCCCGCGGCAATCAGGCTTATCGCGTTATTAATCACCGTTGCCGCCGGGTTGGTGGACGGCGTCACCGATGCCACCACGCCCCACGGCGCATTTTCTATTAGCGTCAGGCCGTTATCGCCGGTCAGCACCTGTGGAGATAAACACTCCACGCCCGGCGTGCCGCGCGCCTGCGCCACATTTTTGGCAAATTTATCGTCGATGCGGCCCATGCCCGTCTCGTTGACGGCAAGCTCCGCTAATTCTCTGGCGTGTTTTTCACCCGCCTCGCGGATGGCGTGAATCGCCAGCTGGCGCATTGCCACGCTCTTCAGCCCCTGTTGGGCGATTTTTGCCGCCGCAACAGCGTCATCCAGGGAGGCAAAGACGCCCATTTCATGAACGTCGGCAACAGGCTGACTGCTGTCTTTCATTTTCAGCAGCACGGCTTTTACCACCTGTTCAATATCCTGTTGATTCATGATTTCTGCCCTATTTATGGAAAGTCACCTTACCGCCAGCCACCACTTCATCGACAATGCCGATAACGCACAGATCCACCGGCGACAATTCGCTGTGATGCGCCTGACGGGCAGAGCTACCGCTGACCAGCAGTACCCACTCACCGGTTCCCGCACCGATATTGTCGATGGCGACGGCGCATTGTCCGTCCGGATTTCCCTGGGCATCGATCATTTCCACCATCAGCAATTTGTCATGCGCCAGTCCCTGATGGCGTACGGTGCACACAATTTGTCCTGTGACGACTGCCAGTTTCATACCCGCCTCCGTGGGTGAGATTTGCCGGATAAGCGAAGCGCCATCCGGCACCGATACGGCATCGAGCCATTAAATATTGTTGCTGTCGCCTTTGAAGCTGATCGGGAACACTTCTTCCAGATCGCCGTGCGGACGTGGGATCACGTGCACAGACACCAGCTCGCCAATGCGCTGCGCTGCCGCCGCGCCTGCATCCGTTGCGGCTTTGCAGGCTGCAACATCACCACGGACCATGGCAGTACACAGGCCGCCGCCAATCTGCTTCACGCCGACCAGTTTCACGCGCGCGGCTTTCACCATGGCGTCAGAAGCCTCAATCAGTGCAACCAGGCCCCGGGTTTCAATCATTCCTAATGCTTCCATTGTGTTTTCCTCTCATTTAAGGGGTCCAGAACGGGACCGTTCATTCAACCAGTGTTTGTGAGCGACTCTCGCAGCTCACGTCATTCTGGCGCGGCACGGCTGCCACCAGCGCCAGTTCGATAATTTCTTGTACGCTACAGCCTCGGGATAGGTCATGAAGCGGCGCGGCGAGCCCCTGAATCAGCGGCCCTACGGCGCGATAGCCCCCCAACCGCTGGGCGATTTTGTAGCCGATATTGCCCGCCTCCAGCGACGGAAAAACCATCACGTTGGCCCTTCCCTGCAACGGGCTGGCAGGCGCTTTTTGCGCGGCGACATCCGGTACAAATGCGGCGTCAAACTGTAATTCACCGTCCAGCGCTAACTGCGGCGCACGTTCGCGAACAATCGCCGTCGCCTGCTGGACGTTAGCCACGCAGGGATGACGCGCGCTGCCGTTCGTTGAAAAAGAGAGCATCGCCACGCGAGGCTCTTCGCCGGATATCGCCCGCCAGGTTTCGGCGCTGGCAAGCGCGATATCCGCCAGCTGCGCCGCCGTCGGCTGCGGCACAACGCTGCAATCGGCGAACCCTAAAGCTGGGCCGCTGTACTGTGGCAGCATCAGGAATAGCGAAGAGAGCGTTTTGCAGCCCGGCTGTAAGCCGATAATACGAAGCCCGGCCCGCAGTACATTCGCGGTCGAAGAGAGGTTGCCAGCAATGCACACATCCGCACTGCCCGCACTCACCATCGCGGCCGCAAACATCAGCGGATCGCGTAATTTTTCCACGGCATCCGGCGGGGTTTTCTCGCCTGCGCGCGCCAGCCAACGGTCGGCAAAAGCTTCGCGCATCGGCAAATTGCCGTTCGGGTCGATAACCTGAATACCGTCCATCGGGACACGGTGGCTGAGGGCAAATTGCCGCAGTTCGAACGGACTGGCGACCAGAATAGGAAATGCCAGCTTCTGCTGATGCAGAGAGTTCGCCGCTTTCAACACGCGGATATCCAGCGCATCCGGGAACACCACGCGGGCTGGCGCGCGTAAGGCTGACTGGCGAGCGCGTTCAATAATCATTGCGCGCCTCCCAGCCGTTGCTGAATTTGATTTACGGTTAGCGGTTGCTTTGACACGCTCAGGATCATCATCACGTAAACCGCGCTGGAGAGCCGGTTCAGCGCCTGCAAAATATCCGGGCGCAACACGTCAAAACCGCGGTTAATAAACACCTGTGCGGCAAGCGTTTCGGTTTCGCGCACTTTGGTGCGCAGTAAATTGAGCAGCGCGGCATCGCGGCCATGGCTGGCTTCCGGCACCAGATGATCGTGGTCGAGATAACTTAGCGGCTGGTGCGAAAGACGGTGCAGTTCCTCTTCGTTAAGCCCGACGATACTCTGCTTCGCCAGCGGCTCATCCAGCGCATCCGCACGCATAATGTTGCCCAGACGCGAACGAATATCGGCGAGCCACGGCTGCCAGGCTTCCGCCAGTTCAACCTGTAGCCATACGGCGAGCGCAATGGTGCTGTCGAGTGCCGCGCGAAACGCGAGACGCGGGTCGCTCTTGGCAACCATTTTGTCGGCGGTCAGATGCGTCAGCGTATCCGGTTTTTTCTCAACCGGCTGACGGCACAGCTCACAGCACGCCTGCGGGTGGCTGTCGCTGCTGGTTAAACCGTGAACCGGCTGCGGTTGCTGCTGTTCGTCATCAACAAACAGGCTTCCCTGTTCATCGAGAAATTTGATGCGCAGATGACGGCTTTCCAGCAGCTCGCGAGCCGATGGCGTCAGGCGACTGTCCGCAGGGAGGTGAATCTCTGCGCCTTCGCTGAGCGTATGATTCGCTCTGAGCCACGCTTCAGTGATGAAATCTTTCATAACGATTGCCAGTTCGCAGGCCAGGCAACGTAAAGGAAACGCACGGTCGTGGGCGTGCCGAACTCAATGCTGGAGCCTTTCGGGATAAACATCACATCCCCGGCTTTGGCAATCATGGTTTCACCTTCGTGACGGACGTGCAGCTCGCCCTCCAGCACCATGTCAACTTCATCGTAATTCAGCGTCCACGGGAAAAAGGCGTTGTCCCACTGCATAAACCCGGCCGCCATGCTGCTGCCGTCTTGCTCCGTAACCAGATCGGTCAAGCCCACGCAGTGCGGTTCCGCCCCGTCGAAGCGGCCAAACCTGACGCTGCTGCCGTCAATCACCTTCACGCCGCCCTTGCCGGTCACGGACTTAAAACTCGGCTGCATGGCGCTCTGCTCCAGCGACTGCTTCTCCTTCATCACCTTATCCATCAGCTGCGTGACCAGGCTTTCGGTAAACTGCCCGGCGGGCAACTGCGCAATAATGGCTTCGCGAATGCGTTGGCTGTCGCTCTGAGGCTCAATCGTAGACGGTGCGGTTTGCTCGTCGCATTCACGAATGGCAATGCCGAGCTGCTCAGCCACTTCCCGCGCTTCAGGCGTGATAATGCTGGCACGCAGCACAACGGCGAGTTCTTTTGCGCCATCCGCATGGGCTGCACGAATATCGTTAGCGGTAATGAGTTTTTTCACCTGCCCCTTCCTCCTGTTCGGTAAGCTCGGCCAGATAATCGATCAGGCTCTGCACGCTGTGTGGGTCGTGGCTGTTGAGCTCGAAAATTGGCGCCTGGAATCCTGCTGCCTGCAAAAGCTGGCGGGTAAACGCCACATCCGCTCCAGGCAGGTCCGTTTTACTGATCACCGCGATATGCCGCTTACGCGCGCCGATATCTAATAACCCGGCGGGTAATCGACTCTCTTTATCGTCTGCGGCGTGAATATAAATAAGTGTCTCGACATCCTGTAACGACGTTATTAGCGCGTGATACCAGCGTGGATGGCTGAAATATTCACCCGGCGTATCAATATCGCCGTTGTCGTTAAATTCCACGGCCTGCGTTTTACGCGCCAGCGCGTAATTTCCCTGCAACGCGTTAAAGAGCGTGGTTTTCCCTGCACCGACAGCGCCCACGAAAGCAATGCGTTTCATCGCCACTCCGTATTAGCTTTTTGTCAGGCTGCACAGCGTGTAATTTAATAAACGCCCCAGGCCTGCAACCGTCTGCAATAAGGCCTCTTCCACCGCGCCAACGGAGCCGTAGATAACCAGTGCGCCGCTAAATCTGTCGAGAAAACCGATGTGGACATCCGCCGCTTTCATCGCTAAGTCACCGGCAATCATCGCGGTTTCGCCGGGCGTGAGCGTCATAATGCCGATGGCACCCGCCTCGGGAACGCCAATTTTTTTGGCCAGTTCTTCGCCCGGATGTGCAATAAGATGCGCCAGCGTAACCTGTTTCCCCGGTACAAATTCCTGAATAATGCGTTCTTTATCCATGACTCACCGCCTCCGCTAAAACATGCCTCATCGTGGCAATTTTTCGGCAGAGTAAATAACAAAATTCGGCAAGGTGATTTAAAAGGAGAGGTAGATCACTAAGAATGGAAATAAAAAAGGCGCGGAGATATTTCCGCGCCTGATATTAATTAAATCGCTTACAGCGGCTGCGTCTGCGCCTCAACCACCGCCAGCGCCACCATATTCACAATGCGACGCACAGAAGCAATCGGCGTCAGAATATGGACCGGTTTCGCCACGCCCATCAATACCGGGCCGACGGTCACGCCTTCCGAACTGGAGACGCGCAGCAAGTTATAACTGATACGCGCGGCTTCCATATTCGGCATCACCAGAATGTTTGCCGAGCCTTTCAGCGGGCTGTCCGGCATGCGGTCGGCGCGGATGCTTTCCACCAGCGCGGCATCACCGTGCATTTCACCGTCAATCATCAGTTCCGGCGCACGCGCTTTCACCAGCGCCAGCGCGTCGCGCATTTTGCTGGCTGACGGGCAGTCAGATGAACCAAAGTTAGAATGGGACAGCAGCGCCACGCGCGGTTCGATACCGAAGCGACGCACGCTTTCCGCCGCCATCAACGCGATTTCCGCCAGCTGTTCCGGCGTCGGATCGTTGTTGACGTAGGTATCGGCAATAAAGGTGTTGCCACTTGGCAGCAGCAGGGCGTTCATCGCACCGGCGGTATGCACGCCATCGCGATAGCCAAACAGCGGCTGAATCACGCCGTAATGCTCGTGGTAATCACCGATGGTACCGCAGATCAGCGCATCCGCTTCGCCGCGATGCACCATAATCGCGCCAATCACCGTGGTATTGCTGATCACCGCGCGCTGTGCTTGTTCCGGGCTGATGCCACGGCGTTTCATCAGGTTATAGTACTCATTCCAGTACTCTTTAAAGCGCGGGTCAGATTCATTGTTGACGATTTCGAAATCAACGCCCGGCTTGATTTGCAGGCCCAGTTTCTGGACGCGCATTTCGATAACGCTCGGACGACCGATCAGAATCGGTTTCGCCAGCCCCAGGGTAATCAGTTCCTGCGTGGCGTGCAGCACGCGCGTGTCTTCCCCTTCCGCCAGTACCACGCGTTTCGGCTCTTTACGCGCCTGGGAGAAAATTGGCTTCATGAACAGATTGGTTTTGTAGACAAACTCGCTCAACTTTTCAATGTAAGCGTCGAAGTCTTCAATAGGTCGCTTCGCCACACCGGAATCCATCGCCGCTTTGGCAACTGCCGGGGCGATCTTGACGATCAGGCGCGGATCGAACGGTTTTGGAATGATGTACTCCGCACCAAAGCTCAGATCCTGATCGCCATAGGCCGATGCCACCACTTCGCTCTGTTCCGCGTGCGCCAGTTCGGCAATCGCGTGCACCGCCGCCAGCTTCATCTCTTCGTTGATCGCCGTCGCGCCAACGTCCAGCGCGCCACGGAAGATGAACGGGAAGCAAAGCACGTTGTTGACCTGGTTCGGGTAGTCCGAACGACCAGTACAGATAATCGCATCCGGGCGTACTTCTTTTGCCAACGGCGGCAGAATTTCCGGCTCCGGGTTCGCCAGCGCGAGGATCATTGGCGCGCGCGCCATTTTCTTCACCATCTCCTGGGTCAGCACTTTTGGCCCGGAGCAGCCGAGGAAAATGTCCGCATCGGCAATCACGTCATCCAGCGTGCGCTTACCGTCATCGTCCACCGCGTAAGCCGCTTTGGTTTCCGCCATATTGGCTTCGCGGTTTTTATAGATGACGCCTTTAGAGTCGCAGACCACGATATTGTGTTTCTGCATCCCCAGCGCCACCAGCAGGTTCATACAGGCAATTGCCGCCGCACCCGCGCCGGACACCACCATGCGCACGTCAGAGATATTCTTCTCAACCACGCGCAGGCCGTTGAGGATAGCCGCCGTGCTGATAATCGCTGTGCCGTGCTGGTCATCGTGGAATACCGGAATGTTCATGCGTTCGCGCAGTTTCTGCTCAATATAGAAGCACTCTGGCGCTTTGATATCTTCGAGGTTGATGCCGCCGAAAGTCGGCTCCAGCGCCGCGACCACGTCGATAAATTTGTCTGGATCGAGTTCATCCACTTCGATATCGAACACATCAATACCGGCGAATTTTTTAAACAGGACGCCCTTACCTTCCATCACCGGTTTACCGGCCAGCGCGCCAATGTTGCCAAGGCCAAGCACCGCCGTACCGTTAGACACCACCGCTACCAGGTTGCCACGGGCGGTGTATTTGTAGGCGGCTAGCGGGTCCTTCTCAATTTCCAGACACGGCGCGGCAACGCCCGGTGAATAAGCCAGCGCCAGATCGCGCTGCGTCGCCAGCGGTTTTGTGGGAGAGACCTGAATTTTCCCCGGAACCGGGAATTCGTGGAAATCGAGGGCACTTTGTTTTAACTGCTCGTCCATTTGGGGTTCCTTTCACGTATCGAACTAAAAAGTGATGCGCCACGGTCTGGCCAGCGGGTTCACATTGTTATTGGTATATGAGGAACATGTTACCAACTATCGAAAACAATGCTATGCCTGTCTGCTATGCTTTTTTGTTATGCATCTCATAACTTATCAAGATCGCCACTTTTGCTAAGGAGTCGTTAATGTCACGAAGAGATCTCGCCAATGCTATCCGCGCCCTGAGCATGGACGCTGTTCAGAAAGCCAATTCCGGGCACCCCGGTGCGCCGATGGGTATGGCGGATATTGCTGAAGTCCTTTGGAACGACTTCATGAAACATAACCCCACGGATCCGACGTGGTATGACCGCGATCGCTTTATTCTCTCTAATGGCCACGCCTCAATGCTGCTCTATAGCCTGCTGCATCTGAGCGGTTACGACCTGCCGATTGAAGAGCTGAAAAACTTCCGCCAGTTGCATTCGAAAACGCCAGGCCACCCGGAGATTGGCTATACGCCAGGCGTTGAAACCACCACCGGGCCGCTCGGTCAGGGGCTGGCGAACGCTGTCGGTCTGGCTATCGCCGAACGCACGCTGGCCGCACAGTTTAACCAGCCGGGGCATGAGATTGTCGATCACTATACTTACGTATTTATGGGCGACGGCTGCCTGATGGAGGGGATTTCGCACGAAGTGTGTTCCCTTGCCGGGACGCTGGGACTGGGCAAACTGATTGGTTTTTACGATCACAACGGGATTTCGATTGATGGTGAAACCAAAGGCTGGTTCACCGACGATACGGCGAAACGCTTCGAGGCTTATCACTGGCACGTGGTGCATGAAATCGACGGTCACGATCCGCAGGCAGTGAAAAAAGCCATTGAAGAGGCGCAGAGCGTTAAGGATAAACCGTCGCTGATTATCTGCCGCACAGTAATTGGTTTCGGCTCACCGAATAAAGCCGGTAAAGAGGAAGCGCATGGTGCGGCGCTGGGCGAGCAAGAGGTTGCGCTGGCGCGTAAGCAGCTTGGCTGGAATCACCCACCGTTTGAAATTCCAAAAGAGATTTACAAAAAATGGGACGCCCGCGAGCGCGGTGAGAAAGAACAGCAGAGCTGGAAAGAGAAGCTTGCCGCCTATCAAAAAGCGCACCCGGAGCTGGCGGCGGAGTTCATCCGTCGCATGAGCGGCGGCTTACCGGAAAACTGGGCGAGTACTGTGCAGGCGTACATCGAGAAAATGCAGTCAGAACCGGCGAAAATCGCCAGCCGTAAAGCCTCGCAAAATACCCTCAATGCCTATGGCCCGATTCTGCCGGAGCTGCTGGGCGGCTCGGCGGATCTCGCGCCCAGTAATTTAACGATTTGGTCCGGTTCGAAATCGCTGAAAGAGGATTTCGCGGGTAACTATATTCACTACGGCGTGCGTGAGTTTGGCATGACGGCGATTGCTAACGGTATAGCGCATCACGGCGGCTTTGTGCCCTACACCGCCACCTTCCTGATGTTTGTGGAATATGCGCGTAACGCCGCGCGTATGGCGGCGCTGATGAAGGCGCGGCAGATTATGGTCTACACCCATGACTCCATCGGTCTCGGTGAAGATGGTCCGACGCACCAGGCGGTGGAGCAGCTTGCCAGCCTGCGGCTCACGCCAAACTTCAGCACCTGGCGTCCGTGCGATCAGGTGGAAACCGCGGTGGCGTGGAAGGCGGCGGTGGAGCGCCACCACGGCCCAACGGCACTGATCCTGTCCCGACAAAATCTGGCGCAGATGGAGCGTACGCCGGAACAGGTGAAGGAAATTGCTCGTGGTGGTTATGTGCTGAAGGATGCAGGCGGCAAGCCTGACCTGATTCTGATAGCCACCGGCTCAGAAGTGGAAATCACCGTGCTGGCGGCAGAAAAGCTGCGTGCAGATGGCGTAAACGTGCGGGTGGTTTCGCTGCCTTCGACGGATACCTTCGATGCACAGGATGAAGAGTACCGTGAGTCGGTGCTGCCTTCCGGCGTCAGCGCCCGCGTGGCGGTCGAAGCAGGCATTGCCGATTACTGGTACAAATATGTCGGCCTGAAAGGGGCGATTGTCGGGATGACCGGCTACGGCGAATCGGCGCCTGCGGAAAAACTGTTCCCGTACTTTGGCTTTACGGTGGAGAATATTGTCGAGAAGGCAAAAGCGGTATTGAAGAAGCGTTAGGTTATGGTGCAAGTACCCGATAGCGCTGCGCTTATCGGGCCTACGAGTGAATGTTATTACGAACGGGGTTTTGTAGGCCGGGTAAGGCGTAGCCGCCACCCGGCAATTCCCCGCCCCACATCTACCCGGTGATCCACTGGGTAGGCCATGCATCGGCACCCTGCCAGTTATCGCACTCCGGCTGCGCGGCGTAACGCACTAAACGGAAACGCTGCCCATCGTAGCGCCAGCGGGTTTGCACGCCACAGTCGCCCAGTCCGCGCCCTTTCTCAAGCGTGATAAGCTCGCGCGTATTTTCATTGAATGTCAGGTTCATCAGCTCAACGTCACGGCTCTCCTTTCCGGAAGGCAGGAACGGCAAACGCAAACGTACCGGATGCGAGGCATGGGGCTTTTTACGCGACACCAGCCAGGCGCGGTAAATCGTGTTATAAGCGCCGGATTCACAGCTGATCATCATTAGCGCTTTATCATCAGTGAGCCCGGTGACCCACACTTCGCGGCGAAGTGGATCCAGCGAGCACTGGGTATTGTTCATTCGCCAGGTTCCGTAATCGAGCAAACCGTTAGATTCATCGCGAGTAAGCGGGGTCGGCGTCGGATTGACCTTGGCCACGCTTTTTAACGCCGGCGCGGGCGGCACGCTCAGCGGAGGTTCATCACCTTTGCGCACCCACGCGGTTTCGTTACCCTCGCGCTTTTGCTGTGAATCGATAAACAGCAGCGCGGCTTTCAGCCCTTTCAGGGAGATCACCTGAACGCCTTTTTGCAGAGTAATTGCCTGCGCATCCTGCACCTGTTGCAAAAACGCATCGATGGTCACGCTATCTTCTGTGGCAAGTAGCTTTGGCTGAACCTTCCAGTGCTCTTCCCCCCGCGAGAGCGGCTTGTCATCAAGCAGCAGTCGCGGCGCAATCGCCGGTACGGCGGCCACCGGGTTAACCAGTCCGCCCAGTTCGATACGTAGCGCTGCATCCATATGTGCGCCCGCACTGCGGCTAAGGGTCATCACCAGGCCATGATGCAGGCCAACGTTACGCGTGACGCAGAAATTCTGATTGTTGCAGGTGACCAGCCAGTCAGAAAAAACCTGCTGGACGGGAGACGCCCACGTCAGAGACGTCGGGAGTAACCCAAGCAACAATAGGAGAAAAACGCGGTAGCGCATGAACGATACAATCCCAGAAGAAAAAAACATCACATAACCGGGGTATCTTCAACGCCATGAGCGCCGCGCTCAATCGGATTTGTCGGATTGATTCATATAAAACACGTAATTATTTCTTTAGCAAAATCAATCCATTAAACCTGAAGATTGCAAATACTGTAGTAAGATCACCGTTTTACCGTCGCAGATCTCACCACGCGCCATCATCGCCAGCGCTTCCGTGAACGGGATTTCCAGCACCTCGATATCTTCATCATCGACGCCGCCGCCTGCATTGCGGCGCTGATTGTCATCATATTCGCCAATAAATAAATGCACGATTTCCGTCACGCCGCCCGGTGACATATAGAGCTGGAAAATTTTGCGCACCTCGCCAACCTGATAGCCGGTTTCTTCTATGGCTTCTTTGCGAATGCACACTTCCGGCTCATCGTCATCCAAAAGGCCCGCGCAGGTTTCGATGAGTCGACCATCCGCATTGCCGTTGACCCATGTGGCGACGCGGAATTGCCGCACCAGCACCACGTTCTTTTTGCGCGGATTGTAGAGCAGAATGGTGGCGCCGTTGCCGCGATCGTAAACTTCGCGTTTATGCCGGATAACCTCGCCATTTTTGCGGGTTAAATCGTAGGTAATGTTGCGCAGAATAAAGTAGTTTTCGGAGAGGACTTTATCTTTAATCAGTTCAATCTTAAATGACATACGGGCTCCACAACGCGATTCGAAGCGAACCATACTACGCCGTGGCGCCCGTTTTGTCGTTAATGTACGCCGTGCGTTTTCACACCTAACCAGTCAATAATCCCGTGCGCAGCATGTCGGCCCTCTGCCATCGCGGTCACCACCAGATCCGCTCCGCGCACCGCATCGCCACCGGCAAACACTTTCGGATTAGTCGTCTGATAACGATAGCGGCTTTCAACATTAGCGCGAATGCGCCCCCAGTCATCCACCTCCACGCCCTGTGCGTTTAGCCATGGCATGCTGTGCGGATGGAAACCAAAGGCCATGATGACCGCATCGGCAGGCATGACAAATTCACTGCCCTCTATCGGCACGGGGCGACGGCGCCCCTGACTGTCCGGTTCGCCCATCGCGGTGCGGATGAAACGAATCCCGTTCACCTTGCCTGCTTTATCCAGTTCGAGCGTCAGCGGCTGAACGTTGAATTCAAATTCCGCCCCCTCTTCTCGCGCGTTTTTCACCTCTTTCCTGGAACCAGGCATGTTGGCTTCGTCACGACGATAAGCGCAGGTTACCTTCGCCGCGCCGTGGCGCAGCGCGGTGCGCACGCAGTCCATCGCCGTATCACCGCCGCCCAGCACCACCACATTTAACCCGGCGGTGTTGATGAACGGCTCGTCTGGCAGTTCATTCAGCCCCATCACATTTTTGGTGTTGGCGATCAGGAAAGGCAGTGCGTCATAAACGCCCGGCGCATCTTCATTGGCTAAATTGGCTTTCATCGAGCGGTAGGTACCCACGCCGACGAAGACCGCGTCGTACTCTTCCAGCAGGTCGCTCATCGTTACATCTTTGCCGATTTCACAGTTCAGCTCAAAGCGAATGCCCATCGCGGTGAAGATTTCACGGCGCCGCGCCAGCAGCGATTTATCCAGCTTGAAAGAGGGAATGCCGAAGGTCAGCAGGCCGCCGATTTCCGGGTGGCGGTCAAACACGACGGGTTCCACGCCCTGACGGACCAGGACATCGGCACAGGCCAGCCCTGCCGGGCCCGCGCCGATAATCGCTACACGCTTGCCGCTTGCGGCCACCGGGCCCACTTCAGGCCGCCAGCCCTTCGCCAGCGCCTGGTCGGTGATATAACGTTCAAGGTTGCCAATAGTCACCGCGCCGTGTTCATCACGCACGGTGCAGGCACCTTCGCAGAGGCGGTCCTGCGGGCAGACGCGTCCGGTAATTTCCGGCAACGGGTTAGTCTGATGCGACAGCGCCACCGCCGCGTCAATATCCCCGGCCTTTACCCGGTCGATCCACTGAGGGATATGGTTGTGCAGCGGGCAGGTCCATTCGCAGATACTGTGCTCGCCGCAGGTTAGGCAGCGCGATGAAGCCTGCTGAGCCTGATGTTCACTGAGCGGCAGATAGATTTCCGCGAAACCGGTTTTGCGCGCGTCAATCGCCAGTTTATCGGCTTCACCACGCGCGGGCGTTTGCGCCATCTGCTGCACTTTACTCATCGCGACGGTGTTCTGGCCCGCGCTTTCGCTGTGCCACGGCTGGGCATCGCGACAGGCTGCCTGCATACGGCGGTTTTTCGACATATCGGCCAGCCGCTGCGGGCTGACCAGCGCCAGCGCATCCGCCGGGCAGTTTTCCACGCAGGCCGGGCCAGCATCGCGCCCTTCGCACAAATCGCATTTCTGCGCATTGGCTTTTACCCGGCCATCGGCGGCGGGCGTCAGGACAATCTGCATGGTGCCAAACGGGCACGCCACGGCGCAGGATTTACAGCCGATACATTTGCTTTGGTCAACCAGAATTGCATCATCACGCTGGCTGATTGCACCGTTGGGGCAACTGCGCGCGCACGGCGCATCTTCGCAGTGGCGGCAGGTTATCGCGCTGCGCTGCGTCTGATTTTTGAAGACGGTAATGCGCGGTTGAAAGCGCGCAGACGTTAAAACATGCTGTTCATGGTTATGCGACATTACGCAGGCAACTTCACATGCCCGACAGCCAATGCATTTTTGGCTGTCAGCCATTATAAAACGGTTCATAGCGTCCCCTTGTCCGGGTAGTATAGGCTTTATATTTATAGGGACTATTTATTAGCCGAGGAGCTATGCAACAGGCAATGTCCATTTGCCCAGGAATGACGACTATTTATCACTATGCTGTGGCAGATCAAAAAATTTCATCTTAAATGAAATTACGTTTCATTCAGTTAATGGCAAGATCCCTGCTGAAAACGTCTTGTAACCTGGCCGTAATAATCTTGACGAAATGCCTGCCTATGCAGAAAAGCGGCATGATAATTTACACTATCTCCTTAATTTCTCCACGATTGCCGGGAGCCTTGCGGCTAGAGTGTTCCGAGCATTGGCGTCCTTAAAAATACGTAGAACGAGGTCTCTTCCTGATGGCGAATTTCTTCATCGATCGCCCCATTTTTGCCTGGGTGCTGGCAATCCTGTTATGTCTGACGGGAACCCTGGCTATTTTTTCTTTGCCGGTTGAGCAATATCCCGATCTTGCGCCGCCGAATGTGCGTATCACCGCCAACTATCCGGGGGCTTCCGCGCAGACGCTGGAGAACACCGTCACCCAGGTTATCGAGCAGAACATGACGGGCCTCGATAACCTGATGTACATGTCATCACAAAGCAGCGCTACCGGCCAGGCAACCGTGACGCTGAGTTTTATTGCCGGTACCGACCCGGATGAAGCCGTTCAGCAGGTGCAAAACCAGCTGCAATCAGCGCTGCGTAAACTGCCGCAGGCGGTGCAAACCCAGGGCGTTACGGTACGTAAAACCGGTGATACCAACATTCTGACCATCGCATTCGTCTCCACTGACGGCAGCATGGATAAACAGGATATCTCCGACTACGTCGCCAGTAATATTCAGGAACCTCTCAGCCGCGTGAATGGCGTGGGCGATATTGATGCCTACGGTTCGCAATACTCGATGCGTATCTGGCTGGACCCGGCCAAACTCAACAGTTTCCAGCTCACCACTAAAGACGTTACCGACGCGATTTCCTCGCAAAACGCCCAGGTGGCGGTCGGCCAGTTGGGCGGCACGCCTTCCGTTGATAAGCAGGCGCTGAACGCCACTATCAACTCTCAGTCTCTGCTGCAAACACCGCAGCAGTTCCGCGATATCACGCTGCGCGTCAATCAGGACGGTTCCGTTGTCACGCTTGGCGATGTGGCGGAAGTGGAAATGGGCGCGGAAAAATATGATTATCTGAGTCGTTTTAACCGCAATGCCGCCTCGGGCCTGGGGGTGAAACTCGCGTCCGGCGCTAACGAGATGGCGACGGCAGAACGGGTTATCGCGCGACTGGATGAACTTAAAGCGTATTTCCCGCGCGGGCTGGAATACAAAGTTGCCTATGAAACGACCTCGTTCGTTAAAGCCTCCATCACAGATGTGGTAAAAACCCTGCTGGAAGCCATTCTGCTGGTGTTCCTGGTGATGTACCTGTTCCTGCAAAACTTCCGCGCGACGCTTATCCCGACCATCGCCGTTCCGGTGGTGTTAATGGGCACCTTCGCCACACTCTACGCCTTTGGCTACAGTATCAACACCCTCACCATGTTCGCGATGGTGCTGGCGATCGGCCTGCTGGTCGATGATGCCATCGTGGTGGTCGAGAACGTCGAACGCATCATGAGCGAAGAAGGGCTGACGCCACGGCAGGCGACGCGTAAATCGATGGGGCAAATTCAGGGCGCGCTGGTCGGTATTGCGATGGTACTCTCAGCGGTATTCATCCCGATGGCGTTTTTCGGCGGCACCACGGGGGCCATTTACCGTCAGTTCTCGATTACGATTGTCGCGGCGATGGTCCTTTCGGTGCTGGTGGCGATGATCCTCACCCCTGCCCTGTGCGCAACGTTGCTGAAGCCGATTCATAAAGGGGAATCCCAGCATACGAAGAAAGGTTTCTTCGGCTGGTTTAACCGCGTCTTTGATAGCAGCTCGCGTCGTTATGAGTCGGGCGTGGCAAAAATTCTGCATCGTAGCCTGCGCTGGATTGTGATTTATATCCTGCTGCTGGGCGGTATGGTTTTCCTGTTCCTGCGTCTGCCTACCTCCTTCCTGCCGCAGGAAGATCGCGGTATGTTAACCACCTCTGTGCAGTTGCCCAGCGGTGCGACGCAACAGCAAACGCTGAAAGTGGTGCAGAAAGTTGAAGATTACTTCTTCGCCAACGAGAAAGATAACGTTACCTCGATTTTCGCCACCATCGGCTCCGGCCCCGGCGGTAACGGGCAAAACGTAGCGCGCATGTTCGTACGACTGAAAGACTGGGACGAGCGCGACGCCAAAACCGGCACCTCGTTCGCCATTATTGAACGAGCGACGAAGGCGTTTAACAAGATTAATGAAGCCCGCGTGTTTGCCAGCAGCCCGCCAGCCATTAGCGGCCTGGGCAGTTCCGCCGGGTTTGATATGGAGCTTCAGGACCACGCTGGCGCAGGCCACGATGCGCTGATGTCAGCGCGTGACCAGTTGCTGGAAATGGCGGCTAAAAATCCGCAACTGACGCGCGTACGCCACAACGGCCTCGATGATAGCCCGCAGTTGCAGGTCGATATTGACCAGCGCAAAGCACAGGCGCTCGGCGTGTCGATTGATGATATCAACGACACCCTGCAAACCGCGTGGGGTTCAAGCTATGTGAACGACTTTATGGATCGCGGCCGCGTGAAGAAAGTCTACGTTCAGTCAGCAGCGAAATACCGTATGCTGCCAGAAGATATCAACCTGTGGTATGTGCGTAACCAGTCCGGGCAGATGGTGCCGTTCTCCGCCTTTGCGACGTCGCGCTGGGAAACCGGTTCGCCGCGTCTGGAGCGTTATAACGGCTATTCGGCGCTGGAAATTGTCGGTGAAGCCGCGCCGGGCGTCAGTACCGGTACGGCAATGGATATCATGGAAAATCTGGTGCATCAGCTTCCGATGGGCTTTGGCCTCGAATGGACAGCAATGTCCTATCAGGAACGGCTCTCCGGCGCACAGGCCCCGGCGCTTTATGCA
Source organism: uncultured Pseudocitrobacter sp. (assembly GCA_913778145.1). Taxonomy (GTDB): domain Bacteria; phylum Pseudomonadota; class Gammaproteobacteria; order Enterobacterales; family Enterobacteriaceae; genus Pseudocitrobacter. The sequence continues at coordinate 1,497 of CAJYVI010000185.1, read as the reverse complement.
ATCTCACTGCTGGTGGTGTTCCTCTGTCTGGCCGCGCTGTATGAAAGCTGGTCCGTACCGTTCTCAGTGATGCTGGTCGTTCCGCTGGGGGTTATCGGCGCGCTGCTGGCAACCTGGATGCGTGGGCTGGAGAACGACGTCTACTTCCAGGTGGGGCTGTTAACGGTTATTGGGCTATCGGCGAAGAATGCCATTCTGATTGTCGAATTTGCTAACGAACGAAATCAGGAAGGGGAAGATCTGCTTCAGGCAACGCTTGATGCCTGCCGTCAGCGTCTGCGCCCAATTTTGATGACCTCACTGGCATTCATCTTTGGTGTACTGCCCATGGCCACCAGCACCGGTGCAGGCTCTGGCGGTCAGCACGCCGTGGGTACCGGCGTAATGGGCGGGATGATCTCCGCAACGGTTCTCGCCATCTTCTTCGTACCGTTGTTCTTTGTGCTGGTACGCCGTCGCTTCCCGTTGAAAGAGAAACCGGAATAACCCCTATTACAGCCAACAAAAAAGGCGACTTTCCAGTCGCCTTTTTATTTGTACATCCGTACATATAATGAGAAGAAGAACAGCGCGCCCTTAACTCACAATGCTGGAATCATTTACGAAGCATCACTTCGATAAAATCTTTCCAGTTCCCCAGTTCACGTTCAATCATAACAGCCTCTCTTATTATTATGGATATTCTACGTGGTATTTTATGGCCTGTGAAGATCGTTTGCCCTATTGCTATGATTGTTGCCTCCAGGACTGCTAACACTTCTTGCAGTAACTATGGGCCTGCTCAATATAAATTTATGTGATGCACAGCAACATTTTGAAATAGTTTCCCCACACCGCATTTAATGAAGAAAAACAGAAGTCAGAAGCTGTTATAACGTCCATAGTGGTAGAGCCGGGGCATGATTTCTCTCGCCCAATCTCTGCGTTTGCGTGTTCACCTTTCCTGCCAATAAGTTACCTTTCCTGCCTGACACAGAAATAGTATGCACATCCAATGAAAAGTTATTCATATTTTTTTGGAAATCCCGCTGAATTAATTGATAATACGGATTGCTCAGAGTATTCCGTGTATATTTGTTCCCACATTAAACCTGCTAATCGATAAAAATAAGGACGCCAATACATGATCACCCTGTATGGAATAAAAAATTGTGACACCATAAAAAAAGCCCGTCGCTGGCTGGATGAACACCAGGTGGAGTATCGTTTCCATGATTATCGCGCCGATGGATTAACGGCAGAATTATTAGCCACCTTTATAAATGAACTGGGTTGGGAAGCGCTGCTCAATACGCGCGGCACCACCTGGCGTAAGCTGGATGAGTCCGTTCGCGCCAGTGTTGATAACGCGGATAGCGCGGCGGCGCTGATGCTCGAAATGCCAGCCATCATCAAACGCCCATTGCTCTGCGCGCCCGCACAGCCTATGCTGCTGGGTTTTAGTGATGAACGTTACAGCCAGTGGCTTGCCGACATCGCCACGGCAGCCGGTCAATA
>CAJYVI010000184.1 GCA_913778145.1 uncultured Pseudocitrobacter sp. | reverse complement strand
CAAGTTGGGAACGTAAAGAAAGGAAATATACAGAGAAGGCTAATTTATCAATATCTATAAATATAAAATATAAAAATATCAGAGTATTTGATGAATTTGACGAAAGTTTTGAGTTAGAAAGAAAAATAAATCTTAAAAATAGTATATTGTTTGATCGGTATAGGTTCGATGAGTATATTTCTAGAAAGGATAATGGGGATGGAAAGAATATTGAAAAAGTAGTTAACACTGTTCAGTCTGCGAACATAGAACAGGTGAAAAAAAGTTCATTTGCAAAGAAAATGAAAAAACTTAGAAAGAACCCTGGCCTATATTTTTATGATGGAATTAAGAACGTTTTTAAATAATAATTCTCTTATTAAATAAATATTGCTTGTGTCGAAGGTGTGATTTTTTCTGAGTCTGCACCTACGGCACAATACATTTTATACTGAATAAGTTTTTTTGAGTATTGATTTAATGGGTGTTCAATTCGGATTACACTTTTTATTGATGCTTGCTTATATCACAATATAGTTAGTGTTAATTTTAATTGTTATGTTTATATGCTATTTTATTTGGAAGGTGTATGGGTGCTAATATTTTTGTAGAAAACAGTATAAATATACATGATTTAAGTAGCCAGATCATTGGTGATGGTTGGTTGGAACAATCTTGTTCGATATCTGGCCATCTTGAAGGAAGGTTTTTTGTAGGTGCTTATTCGCTTGTATCTCGAAACACTGTATGTATTAACACATTCATAGGTAGATTTACGACCATTGAAGAGGGCGTTGAAATTGGCTATCAGGAGATAAAAAGAAGCAACTTTACTACTCATGCATTTTCACATGATCTACAATTTCCTTTGGCTGACGACTATTATGAAGCTATAAAAAGCAGATATTATTATGAGCAAGATAAGTTCACATTCATAGGAAATGATGTAAGAGTTGGTAGATGCTGTACTATTTTAGAAGGATGCACCATTGGCGATGGCGCAATAATTGAACCAAATTCATATGTGAATGATGATGTACCACCTTATGCAATTGTTTCTGGTTCTCCTGCATCTGTAATTGGTTATAGATTTCCTGATGTCTATATAAATAGACTTGTGGCCTCGAAATGGTGGAAGAAAGATATAACCTCATTAACAAGTAAATGGAATCATGTTTTAGATTATATAGATAACTTCGGATTTATTGATCAAGTCTTCTCATCTTCATTACCTCCACTAATTAAGTCGAGGGTTCATATTAATACTATGAGAAATAAAGTAGCTATTAATAACGTGAATCGTCTAATAATTGGCCCTTCTCATATATATTTATGGTTCCTTAAATATAACCGGCAGCAGGTACCAATTCCAAATAACTGTCATTTGATCTCAATATCTGCGATGTCACTTTTTAGTGATCAACTCACACTTATCATTGATTGGTGGCGAGAATGGTTTGAAGATGTCATTATGTTTGTTCCGGATTTTAGAATCGGAAATGTAGCTACGGAAAGGACTGTCAAAGATGGAAGATATATAAAACAAGCAGTAATGAGTTCTGATAATTCTCAAAAATGCTTTCAACTGGGTATTGAATCGCTGAATAACATAATTATAGGTGGAAAAGTAAGGCTTTGGTTTTGGTGTTTATATGGAAGAGAGAGTCTATGTAAGCAACGAGGTCAGTACATCAATAATGAAGGTTTTTATCATCACCCTATATGGAATTATAGCGAAATTAAAAAATCATACAGTGAGCATATAATTGATATAGCCAGTTATTTCGAAAGTGTTGTAGATGATATAGTTGATGATAGTATCCATCCTAACAATGATTGTTATATGAAGTTTTGCAAAATTTTTGAGTCTATTTGATTGTGTTAGTTGTGAGGTAATATAATGAAAATTGAAGTTATAATGCTGTGGAGTATTTGCTATGAGGAATTTGTGAATTATTTTGTTTAAAATTGTGTAAGCTTTTTCATTCTGAAGTGTTTTTTTTACCCTGCTATTTAATTAACTCTCAACCAAGATAAGGCTAAAATTCGAATCGGAGCAGCTTTGCGAAGCTCTATGAATGAAGTTCTATCAAAGTAAGTTGCTAGGATGATTTATCTTTTTAGCATATGAATTAAAACTATCTATATATTAGGGTAAATGGTTTGTCATGCTGGTGTGTATTTCTACGGTTATGACCATAAAACACCGCATTTATCTGCGTAGTCTCCAGCAGATAACTGCGGAATTTCGCCAGCAACCTCATATCCGGCTGAAAATCCGCCGTCCAGAACTGATGCAGATGCCCCTGATACGTTAAGCCTTTCATATCGTACAGGGCATCGCCCATCACCTTCAGCGGCTTGTTGTGAATCAATGCCGACAGGCCCGCCGTACTGTTAATCGTCACCACCGCTTTGGCGTGCTTCAGCATCTCCGGCATCGGGAGATCGTGCACGTACAGCACCCGGTTGCGAATACCGTATTTCTTACTGAGCTTATTAATTAACGGGCGATACAGGCGATGGCCGCGATCCATCGGATGGTGCTTGAACACCAAAAACTTGGTCGCAGGCGCTTTGGTGGCAAAGGAGTACATTACGTCGTTAATGTAATCGCGCACATCGGCATAGCCGCTGTGGTTGCGGATCTGGCTGTCGTTATACACTTGCAGAATGGCGAGATAGTAGCGCTTATCCAGCTGCGTCTGTAACCGGGGCAGCACGTCGCGCTCTTTAAACGCATACCAGTGTTTGCGCCGCCACGCGCGGATCCAGCAGCGCATCTCATACCACGGCGAGAAAGACTTGTGGTGTCGATACAGCGGGTAGTCGTGGCGGTGAAACCAGCCTTCCAGGTAGTACCACGTCGCGTGCCAGTAGCGTAAGCGGGTCGAGGGTTTTAGCGGCTGGATATTACGCGGCGGCAGTTCGGGCAGATGGCGATAAAACTCCGGGTCGCGGGGCAGGGAAGAGTAGGCGTTGACGCCGCCCTCCTCAAGGGTAATAAAGTGCGGGCGCAGGTAACCCTCTTCAAACGCCAGAAAACGCAGCCCTTTGGCCTGCGCCCATTGTCGGGCGGCCTGGTGCAGCGGTCGGCAATCACCAAAACAGACCAACGTATCAAAGGGATAGGTTTTCCATGTCTCTTTCAGCCAGTGGGCAAAATGCTCGGGCGTCTGGTCATATTGCAGCATCGGGCGGTGCCGACAGTAAAAGCGATCGCCGCCGTTAAAGACCACGTTCATCGCTTCGCGGCCTTTGTTCTCCAGCCAGTCGGCCAGGTCGGCAAAGAACGGCCCCATCGGCCCCTGTAAAAGCAGATAGCGCTTACCCGCCAGTAATTTGCTCATTGCTGTGCTGTCCATGCCTCAGCCCTCGCTAATTAATTAAATTTCACCCGATAAAGATTCACGCCCTTACGCACCCATCGCGTGATGCGCCCGGCTTTTTTCCTCGCGATCGTTTCTGGCCTTGCCTGCTCCATCAGCCACGCCGCGGCCTCTTCCACCGGCAGCACGCGCTTCTCCTGAGGGTGGATGTAGGTGGGGTAAACAATCAGCGTCTGATAAATCAGGTCTGCCAGGGTGAGCGTGCGGTTGCGCCGCGCGCAGGGATGTTCGTCGTGGGTTAATCCCCAGCCCGCGTAAAACGGCAGGCCGTAGCAGTACACGGTTTTGCCATGCATCAGCGCTTCAAACCCGGAAAGCGAGGTCATGGTGTGCAGTTCATCGCAGGCGGTAATGCAGTCGATAATGTCGGCATCCGTGGCGACGCAGTCCGCCAGGCGGGCCATCTCGTCGGCATCGATGTGGCCGGGGCGATTGCCTGCCAGCACGTCAGGGTGCGGCTTATAAACGATAAATGCCGACGGGTTACGCTCGCGCACGGTGCGCAGCAGCGCCAGGTTGCTTTGAATATCGATGGTGCCCGTGGCGATGGAGGCGTCGTTCTCCACCTGGCCGGGCACCAGCAGCAGGCGTTTGCCGTCGGCGGCCTCGGGCCGATGCCAGCCTTTGCCGAGGTTATATTTACTCAGTTTGTTGCTGACCAGCGTCTGTTGAAGCGCCAGCGCGCGGTCGCGTTCATCGGCACGCAGCATCGAATGGTTAAGCAACGTTTCCAGGTCACTGGCGCGGCGGGCGTCGTAGTAAATCCCTGTTTTATCCAGCACCAGCGACAGCGGCATATGCAGGTCGGAACCCAGCCCGCTTGAGCGCAGGAAACCGTCTTCCATTCGCCAAATCGGCAGATGCTGCGCCTGCGCCGCCTGGCTGAATTTGGCTTCGCCGTTCACGCCCCACACCACGCAGGCGGTGGCGGCGTGCGATTTCTTATCAAAATTCAGCGTGTTTTCCGGCGTTTTGAGAAAGGTTTTCATGATGGCGCTCTTCCACAGCGTCAGGCCGGGCACCCACAGGTGGCCGCTGCGCGAAATCATGTGCTGGCGTTGTAGCTGGAGCGCGTGCAGCACGTCGAACAGGGTGCCGCGTTTATGCGTGTAGGGATCGAGATAGCGGGGATAGCGCAGCAGCGCCGCGCCAATCAGTTGCAGCAACGTGGCCTGGCCGCGCCTGCCGGTTAATGATTTGGCCAGCGGGTGGCGATCGTCCGTCAGCCCCCAACCGGCATACCACGGCAGGCCAAAGCAGGTTACCGATTTCCCGGCCATCAACGCCTCAATGCCGTATTGCGAGGTGACGGTATAAACGCGGCTCGCACAGCGCAGCAGCGACTGCGGGCTAACGTCCTGCGCCAGCAGACGAATGCGCGGGTCGCTGAAGCTGTCCGTAAGATATCCCTGCTTTTTCCCGCTCAATACGTCGGGATGCGTTTTGACCCAAATCTCGGCGTCCGGGTTTTCTTCACAGGCGGCGATCAGCATAGTGCTAAAGCTTTGCGCCGATCCTCCGCCCAGGGTAATCGACACATCGCCGTGCGTCTGGTCGATGACCAGCACAATCGGCTTGTTATGCGCGGCAGCAGGGAAGGGCAGCGCGTGGTTGTACTTCGATAAATCACCGCTCACGATGAGGTCGATGGCCGACTGCGCCTCTGCTGCGTGGCTGTTTTCTTCACGTTCTTTATGGATAAGCCGCTCCAGCCTGCTCGGGCGGCTGGCGTCGTAGTAAATGCCTAGATCGTCAACCACGATAGAGAGCGGCGGATGGCCATTCACCCCCAACCCGAGCGAGCGAATAAAACCATCTTCCAGGCGCAGCAGCGGTAAATCCGCCGCCCGCGCTTTGGCGGCGGGCAGCGTGGTGTTGTCTTTCATTCCCCAAACGGCGACGGCGGAAATGTCGCCGGGAATGGCCCCGCTAACGGACAGCTTACGACACGGTTTGCCGAGTAGCTGACTCAGGTGGGGGATTTTCCAAATCCCCGAGGAATAGACGCCGATCATAATGCTCCCTGCATTCGTGCGTTAAATATCCAGAATGACTTTCGCCGCCACCGCCAGTTGATAAAGAATGGTGGAGATGCCACGCGTCACTTCGATGTTTTTCGATTCGTATTTCGGCAGAACCATAATTTCATCGCCTGCCGCCAGCGCGCCGACGTCGTCAGCATCCACCGCAGAGCCGTCCTGATGAATCACGATGATTTTCGACTGACCGGATTTCTGCGTCAGGCCGCCGCATTTCTCGATGTAATCGTCAGCGTCAAGCTTCTCTTCCCAACTGATGGCGTTCGGGAACAGCACTTCGCCGTGTACCATCACCAGCGATGTTTTCTCCGGGATGGTGATGACATCGCCATCTTCCAGCAGCACGGAATCAAGGTTTTTCTCGTTCAGCACCACCTGGCCTTTCGGCACCACCTGACGCGCTTTCGCCACAAAACGGCTGACCAGTTGCGCTTCCTGCATGCGAAGCTGCGCTTCTTCCTGGGTGGACGATTGCGAAGAGAGCGACGCCTGCTCCAGCTTTTGCAGCTCAAGGTTAAGCATCTCTTTTTGCCGGATGGCGACAGAGCTGCGATAAAGCTGAATGCTGTTCATCTGCGACATGCTGTTCGGGCGCAACTGTGTGAGCACCTGCTTCATGCTGGCGCCGTAAGGCAGTACCAGCGCGTGCTCGCCGGAGTGCGCGCCCTCGATGCGCACCTGAATGGTGCCGGCGTAGCGGTCAGAACTGACGATCAGTTTGTCGCCGTCCTGCAACGTGCGGCCTGCGGCGCCGCTCAGCGGATAATATTCCGTGCGTTTTACCGTGCCCTGCTGGCGGACGATGGTGAAGTGGGTTGCGCCCGGTTTTGGCCGCGCCCAGCTCAGCGCTTCTTCTACCGAAATGGCGCTGCTGGCGAATTCGAAGTCGTAGCTGTTATAAACGTCGCCATCGACACTGAAGGTATATTTTCGCGGGCCGACCACGATGGTATCGCCGTCCGAGAACTGCGACAGATTCAGCGTGCCGTTGAGCAGGAAGTCATACAGGTTGACGCGGGAACGCGTCGATTTGCCGCGCTTGATGGTGATGTCAACATAGCTGCCGCGCTCGCTGTCCACGCCGCCTGCTTTGCTCAGATAAGAGAGCAACGAATCGGACGCTACGCCGCCGTACAGGCCGGGGTTTTTGACGTAGCCCGTCACGAACACTTTCACCGGCTGTGCCTGCAGCAGCGAGGCATAGACGTTGACGTTAGACTGGTAAACCTCTTTCACCTTGGCGGTAACCAGGCCATTAAGCTGCCCGTTCGGTACGCCTGCCACTTTCAGCGGGCCGATATTCGGCACGAAAATATTGCCTTTCGGGTCGACCGGCAGCGCGCCGTCGAAGTTAAACGCGCCCCATAGACGCACCTGGATGGTATCGCCCAGCGAAATCACATAACTTGGGTTAAAACCGATGCTGGTGCCGCTGTCGGCGCTGGTGCCGTTAAATAACTGTGCGCCGAACATACGGCTTAGCGCCGGGGCTTCCATCATCGGCGGCGTGTTATCAAAACCATTATTCACCGCAGGCGATCTTTGCCCGCTGATGAGCGGCGATAGCGGTGCGGCGCCGGTCAGTTCCGGGTCGGCGGTGACGCCTGTCGCGAGCGCCTGCCCGGCGTGAAGTAAAGCGAGCAGAAATACGGATTTAGCTAATTTCATAATGCACTCTGTTAAAAATGGCTCAGGCCGTCAGTCTTTATGGTCTTCAATAATGCCCAGCAGCAGTTTGGCGGTACCAAACAGCAGGCCGCACACCAGTAACCAGCTGATTAATAAATAAGGAATATTTGGGAACGACGACTCTTCCGGGCGCTGCGGAGAACTGATAACCGACAGGGTTTTCAGCTTGCGCGCGCTTTCCATGCGCGTTTTCTCAAGGGCTTTCAGCGCCAGGGCGTAGAGGTCGGTATCAAAGGCTACGGTGCCTTTTATCTCTTCGAAATCGACCGCCATGCTGTTGAGCTTTTTCCCTTCCGGCGCGGTGATTTTGCTTTGCTCTTCATCGATTTGTGCCTGCAACGCTTTAATGGCGTTTTTAGTGCTGACCACCTGCGGCGCATCGGCGCGTAAATAGGTCAGCAGGTTGCGCAGGTCGGCTTCCATCTCGATTTTTTTGGCAATCAGCGTATTCACAAGCGTAGTGGCGGCTTCGGCCGAGGCCGCAGGGTCTAGCACGTTGTTTTTATTCTGATAAGCGAGCAGTTGCTTTTTGCTTTCGTTCAGACGCTGGCGAGTTTGCTGCAGTTCTTCTTCCGCAAACTGCATCTGCTCGCGCGAAATGCGGTGGGAAAGCTCGTTGATAAAGCGCTCTGACTCTTTCAGTACCGCGAGGTTAAAGGCCTGAGCAAATTCGGGCGTGAAGCCTTGCGTCTGAATATCCAGCAGGCCCGATTTTTCGTCATAGGCGATGGAAATTCGGCTGCGGTAGTAGTCGAGGAACTCTTCCGTGGTGGCATCTGCGGGCAGATGGAAGAAGAGATCCCAACCGCTTTGGCTGAAGGCCTGATGGAAGTTGAGACGTTTATCCAGCGCCATCAGCATATCGGGCGAGTTGATGTACTCTTTTAAATAGAGGGAATCTTCCGCCGATGACGGGTTAGACGCCCCCAACAGCAGGCCAACGTTCAGGCTGGAACTGTCAATTTCATTGGGGCGTTTTACGGCGACTTTCGATTCACTCATGTAGCGCGGCTGGCTAAAAATGAACAGATAAATCAACAGCAACGCCATCGGCGCGGTTATAAAAATATGCGCAAGATAGCGCTGGAACGGTAGCGCGCAGACGCACTGCCGACAGGCTTTCAGGCGCTGAAGGAGTTGAGTAATAAACACGTGATTAGTTTTCATAATTCCTAACGCTATTTAATTAAAATTATATTTGTTAGATAAATAATTAAAGGTGATAACGTTGGGAATAAGAGTGGGAATTATTAATAATAGACATATCAATCCTTTGTTCATGTCGATGATGAATGGTTTTAACACGTGCTGAATATAGCTAATGCGAATGATTTAGTCGCTAAGCTAGATGAGCTGAATATATGGCGTAATTCCTTTCGGTGGCGCTATTTGTAGCATAGACCATCTGGCATCTCAATCTTGTTATTCCAAAATTGCAATGAATGTTTGTAATGATATTTGAGGTGTGGATTAGAGTGGGGGGGGTATTTATTGAGTTTGTGGATATTAAAGATTTAATGAATTTAAATTATATTTTTATTCGTGAAATGTATGCGTTCACAAGAAAAGTAGGCCGGATAAGCGCAGCGCCATCCGGCATTTTTTACAGGCGATATGGGTCTGTAAAAAGCCGGGGGCGCTGACGCTTGCCCGGCCTACAATGACGTCTTTACTTCGCAATACGCTTGTACTTGATACGCTTCGGCTCCAGCGCATCCGCGCCCAGCGTGCGTTTCTTGTACTCTTCGTATTCGGTAAAGTTACCTTCGAAGAATTCAACTTTACCTTCATCCTGGTAATCCAGAATGTGGGTAGCGATACGGTCGAGGAACCAACGGTCGTGCGAGATAACCATCGCGCAGCCAGGGAATTCCAGCAGGGCGTTTTCCAGCGCGCGCAGGGTTTCGATATCCAGGTCGTTGGTTGGTTCATCGAGCAGCAGAACGTTGCCGCCAACCTGCAACAGTTTCGCCAGGTGCAGACGACCGCGTTCACCGCCGGACAACTCACCCACGCGTTTACCCTGGTCGACGCCTTTAAAGTTAAAGCGGCCAACGTACGCGCGGCTTGGCATCTCGGTGTTGCCGATCTTCATGATATCCAGCCCGCCGGAAACTTCTTCCCATACGGTTTTGCTGTTGTCCATCGCGTCGCGGAACTGATCAACGGACGCCAGCTTCACGGTATCACCCAGCGTGATAGAACCGCTGTCAGGCTGATCCTGACCGGACATCATGCGGAACAGGGTCGATTTACCCGCGCCGTTCGGGCCGATAATACCGACGATTGCGCCTTTCGGTACGGAGAAAGTCAGGTCATCAATCAGTACGCGATCGCCGTAGGATTTACGCAGATTGCTGACTTCGACCACTTTATCGCCCAGACGTGCTCCAGGCGGAATAAACAGTTCGTTGGTTTCGTTACGTTTCTGGTACTCAACGTTGTTAAGTTCTTCGAAACGCGCCAGACGCGCTTTGCCTTTAGACTGACGGCCTTTGGCGCCCTGACGTACCCACTCCAGTTCTTTCTCGATCGACTTACGACGCGCCGCTTCCTGAGACGCTTCCTGTGCCAGACGCTGATCTTTCTGCTCCAGCCAGGAGGAGTAGTTGCCTTCCCATGGAATACCTTCACCACGGTCAAGTTCCAGAATCCAGCCCGCCACGTTATCGAGGAAGTAACGGTCGTGGGTAATCGCCACAACGGTGCCTTCGAAATCGTGCAGGAAGCGTTCCAGCCACGCAACGGATTCCGCATCCAGGTGGTTAGTTGGTTCGTCGAGCAGCAGCATGTCTGGCTTTTCCAGCAGCAGGCGGCACAGCGCGACGCGGCGGCGTTCACCCCCGGAGAGATTGGCAATTTTGGCATCCCAGTCCGGCAGACGCAGCGCATCGGCGGCGCGTTCCAGCTGAACGTTCAGGTTATGGCCATCGTGCGCCTGAATGATCTCTTCAAACTTGCCCTGCTGAGCGGCGAGTTTATCGAAGTCGGCATCCGGTTCGGCATATTTGGCGTAGACTTCGTCCAGGCCTTTCAGCGCGTTAACCACTTCGGCTACCGCTTCTTCAACGGATTCACGAACGGTATGTTCCGGGTTTAACTGAGGTTCCTGCGGCAGGTAACCAATCTTCAGGCCTGGCTGCGGGCGTGCTTCACCTTCGATGTCGGTATCAATACCGGCCATGATGCGCAGCAGTGTAGATTTACCGGTGCCGTTCAGGCCCAGTACACCGATTTTTGCGCCAGGGAAGAAGCTCAGCGAGATGTTTTTCAGAATATGACGTTTCGGCGGAACCACTTTGCCGACACGATGCATGGTATAAACGAATTGAGCCACGTTGGACTTCGCCTCTTTTATTTTGATGGTAAGTATACAAAGCCGAAGTGTAGCCTTTTTCGTTCGTTAATCCCAGCGAGGCGGTTAACACGATAAAAGCGTAAAAATGTGTCCAGAACGTGGCGCGTTGCCTCATGTGTGGTTAGCATGAAATAGATATCTTATACGCGGCATGAAGCTGCAACATGTGATTGATTAGAGGAAGATCGTGTGAAAAAAGCCAAACCCATGGCGTGGCGCCTGTTAGCGGCCAGTGTTTGCCTGTTGTCACTTAACAACCTGGCTCACGCGGATTCACTGGACGAACAGCGCAGCCGCTATTCGCAGATTAAGCAGGCCTGGGACAACCGACAGATGGATGTCGTGGGCCAGTTGATGCCAACCTTGCGGGATTACCCGCTCTATCCTTACCTGGAATATCGCCAGATCTCCGGCGATCTGATGAACACCCCTGCCGTGACCGTCAGCAATTTTGTGCGTGATAATCCGACGCTGCCGCCGGCGCGAACGCTCAAAAACCGCTTTGTGAATGAACTGGCGCGACGCGAAGACTGGCGCGGGCTACTTGCTTTCAGCCCGGACAAACCGGGCACCACCGAAGCGCAGTGCAACTATTACTACGCCAAATATAACGTCGGCGAAACCCAGCAGGCCTGGGACGGCGCGAAAGAACTCTGGCTGACGGGTAAAAGCCAGCCAAACGCCTGCGACAAACTGTTCAGCGCCTGGCGCTCATCCGGCACGCAGGATCCGCTCGCGTATCTCGAACGTATTCGCCTGGCGATGAACGCGGGCAATACCTCGCTGGTGAAAGCGCTGGCCTCGCAGATGCCGCCGGATTATCAAACCATTTCGCAGGCGGTAACTGACCTTGCCAGTAACCCCAACAATGTGCTGACCTTTGCCCGCACCACGGGCGCGACCGATTTTACCCGTTCTGTGGCGGCGGTGGCGTTTACCAGCGTCGCGCGTCAGGATGCGGAAAACGCGCGTCTGATGATCCCGTCGCTGGTGCAGGCGCAGCAGCTTAATGACGATCAAACCCAGGAATTGCGCGATATCGTCGCGTGGCGTTTGATGGGCACCGATGTCACTTCCGAGCAGGAAAAATGGCGCGACGACGCGATTATGCGTTCCCAATCAACGTCGCTGATTGAGCGCCGGGTCCGTATGGCGCTGGGCACCGGCGATCGCCGTGGGCTGAATACCTGGCTGGCGCGTCTGCCGATGGACGCCAAAGAGAAAGACGAATGGCGCTACTGGCAGGCCGACCTGCTGATGGAGCGCGGGCGTGATGACGAGGCCAAAGAGATCCTCAAATCCTTAATGACGCAGCGCGGTTTCTATCCGATGGTGGCGGCGCAGCGTCTGGGCGAGGATTACACCCTGCGCATTGATGGCCCGCAGGGCACCGTTTCGCCGCTGCTGGTGAACGGCCCGGAAATGGCGCGCGTGCGCGAACTGATGTACTGGGATATGGATAACACCGCGCGCAGCGAATGGGCGAACCTGGTTAGCAGCCGCACGAAGAACGAGCAGGCTCAGCTGGCGCGCTATGCCTTTGACCAGCGCTGGTGGGATCTCAGCGTGCAGGCGACCATCGCAGGCAAGCTGTGGGATAACCTGCAAGAGCGCTTCCCGCCTGCCTATAACGATCTCTTCGTGCGTTACACTGCCGGGAAAGACATTCCGCAAAGCTATGCGATGGCGATTGCGCGTCAGGAAAGCGCCTGGAACCCGAAAGTGAAATCCCCGGTGGGGGCGAGCGGCCTGATGCAAATTATGCCAGGTACGGCAACGCACACGGTGCAGATGTTTAATATCCCAGGCTACAGCAATCAGAACCAACTGCTGGACCCGGAAACCAACATCAATATCGGTACCAGCTACCTGCAATATGTTTATCAGCAGTTTGGTAACAACCGTATCTTCTCGTCCGCCGCGTATAACGCTGGTCCGGGGCGCGTGCGCACCTGGCTTGGTAATAGCGCAGGGCGAATCGACCCCGTCGCGTTTGTTGAGAGCATTCCGTTCTCCGAAACGCGCGGGTATGTGAAGAACGTGCTGGCGTATGACGCGTACTATCGTCACTTTATGGGCGAAAAAGAGGCGATCTTTAGCGATAGCGAGTGGCAACGCCGTTACTGATCGGCAGTGACTGTGTTATGCTGTACTCGTTGAAGAGTACATACAGCGGATGGCCATGCGCCATCCGCCATAACATGGCGGTATACTATGACCCAACAATCCCCTTATTCAGCCTCCGTCGCGGAACAGCGACATCAGGAGTGGCTTCGCTTTGTTGAGCTGCTTCGTCTGGCCTATGCTGACGAGCACGCACTGCCTTTACTCGACTTAATCATGACGCCGGACGAGCGTGAAGCGCTGGGCACGCGCGTGCGCATTATTGAAGAATTGCTGCGCGGCGAGATGAGCCAGCGCGAGCTGAAGTCGGAGCTGGGCGCGGGGATCGCCACCATCACACGCGGTTCGAACAGCCTGAAATCGGCGCCTGCCGAATTGCGCCTGTGGCTGGAGCAGACGCTGCCGAAAACGGTGAACAATGCCTGATGGCGCTACGCTTATCAGGCCTACGCCATCCGGCAAAAACGCACAATCTCACCGTAGGCCGGATAAGGCGTCAGCCGCCATCCGGCAAAAACGCACAATCTCACCGTATGCTGGATAAGGCATTAGCCGCTATCCGGCAAAAATGCACAATCTCACCGTTGGCCGGATAAGGCGTCAGCCGCCATCCGGCAAAAACGCACAATCTCACCGTATGCCGGATAAGGCATCAGCCGCTATCCGGCAAAAACGCACAATCTCACTGTAGGCCGGATAAGGCGCCAGCCGCCATCCGGCAAAAACGCACAATCTCACCGTTGGCCGGATAAGGCGCCAGCCGCCATCCGGCAAAAACGCACAATCTCACCGTTGGCCGGATAAGGCGTCAGCCGCCATCCGGCAAAAACGCACAATCTCACTGTAGGCCGGACAAGGCGCCAGCCGCCATCCGGCAAACTTACGCGCGTTGCCCGTAAATCGCGTTATGGAACGGGCTTAACGCCAATAATACTGCCTGATGATAAACGCTGCTGCGCGTCAACGCGCCTTTGGTAAACACACCAATTGCCCCTTCCTTGCGGCCAATTTTATCGATCCCGGTGTAATGCGACATCACCGGGCCGAGCTCTTCCCCTTGGCGCACTTTTTCCAGAATCACTTCCGGCAACGGCAGGGTGGCGGAACGCGCTTCGCCGCGCTGATTTGCGCTTTCAATCACTACCCAACTGAACGTACTGCCTTCATCAATCCCCGCTTCAATTGCCACCCAAAAATCGGCATCCGGGCGCACGGCGCGCGCGTTCTCCACGCGATTTCGTGCGCCAGCGCGCGTTTCTTCACTGCCAATCGGCTGTTCAGGCACACCGGTATCGACGGAGATAGCGTCGATATGGCAGGATCCTTCACCGTAGATCAGCTCAAATGCAGCAAGAATTGCCTGAATTTTGGCAGGATTGGTGGTAGCTGTGACAACATTGTGCATAATCAGAACAACTCATAAGATTTAACATCACCGCAGTATACGGAAGAAAGACATGTTACAGGTATACCTTGTTCGCCATGGCGAAACGCAGTGGAACGCCGAACGGCGTATTCAGGGCCAGTCTGATAGTCCTCTCACCCAGAAAGGTGAGGATCAGGCAAAGCAAGTGGGCGATCGCGTTCGCTCACTGGGGATCACCCATATTATTACCAGCGATCTGGGCCGCACCCGTCGCACCGCAGAGATCATCGCTGATGCCTGCGGTTGTGAAGTGATCGCCGACCCGCGTCTGCGTGAGCTGAATATGGGCGTACTGGAAAAACGTCACATTGACACGCTGACTGCGGAAGAGGAAGCGTGGCGTCGCCAGTTGGTCAACGGTACGCCGGATGGTCGTATTCCGGAAGGGGAGTCGATGCAGGAGCTGAGCGAACGCATGCACAGCGCATTGCAAAGCTGCCTGGAACTGCCGCCGGGAAGCCGCCCGCTGCTGGTCAGCCACGGTATCGCGCTGGGTTGCCTGGTGAGCACAATCCTCGGCCTGCCTGCGTATGCGGAGCGCCGTCTGCGTCTGCGTAACTGCTCGATTTCGCGAATTGATCACCAGCAGAGCGCCTGGCTGGCGTCGGGATGGGTGGTGGAAACCGCAGGCGACGTCTCACATCTGGACGCCCCTGCGTTAGACGAACTGCAGCGTTAACGACGAA
This sequence comes from uncultured Pseudocitrobacter sp., assembly GCA_913778145.1. GTDB lineage: Bacteria > Pseudomonadota > Gammaproteobacteria > Enterobacterales > Enterobacteriaceae > Pseudocitrobacter. The sequence continues at coordinate 24,290 of CAJYVI010000184.1, read as the reverse complement.
TTGGGATCAGGTATTCGCAGCGCAACTGAATCGGCGGCTCCTGGTCCCGCGCTTCGTCCTGCGGGAAGAAGCGTTCAATATCGAGACCTTTACGACGCGTCAGGTTCAGCATCGGCATGCAGGTGCCGTAAAGCGTGAGGATAAATTCCTGTAACCCCGTACCCAAACCTTCATACGTGAACATCACGTACTCGCCGCCTTCCAGCGTTACCGGATGCGAATTATTCAGGTGGCCGTTAGCCATATCTGGCGTAACTGCGGTGGTGTAGAACACCTCCTGCTCATCGTCTTTTTCCAGGCTCGGACGCGGCTCATGCAGGCCGTAAAGCGTTGGCGGAATAGACGGTGAATTGCCCAGAAACTCCTGCCAGAACTGTACGCGCATTTGCTGACGGAACTCGGAAATCTCTTCCAGTTTGCAGGTATAGCTTTGCGTTACCCCAACCAACGGTGTGGCCGGCAGGGTGACAAACTCATACGGCGGCATGGTGAATTCACCCAGGCGCAGCGGCGGACGCATGCCAAAAGAGCTCCAGTCCGGCGAGCGGCGATAGAGCGCAGGCGTCTGGGCAAACTGTTTTTTGAACGCACGCGTAAAGGTTTGTTGCGAATCGAAGCGATATTGCAGGGCAATGTCCAGAATTGGGCGAGCGGTCAGGCGCAGCGCGACGGCGGATTTCGACAGACGTCGGGCGCGAATATAAGCGCCAATAGCGTGACCAGTGACATCTTTGAACATCCGCTGCAAATGCCACTTGGAATAGCCCGCTTTTGCCGCAACATTATCAAGCGACAGGGGTTGATCCAGATGACCTTCCAGCCATACAAGGAGATCGCGAATAATCCCAGCCTGATCCATATAATGTCCTCGTCCTTAAAATTATAGGTGCCTGATACTAAGGTAGCGGATAATAGCATTTTTTGATGTTTTAGCATTCAGTGTTTTTTTTGTGCATTCATGCGCTTTTACATTGGGTGACGGTGTAATATTTGTAAAGTTGTGATCTTTCAATAGTTTATATCTGAAATGTTGAATAATCACTCAATCGAATCGTCAGGAATGGTAACAATATGAAATACAAGAAATTAATGGCTGGCCTGGTGCTGAGCGTCTGCGGTTTTAGCGCCCACGCGGAACAAATTGGCTCGGTCGATACTGTTTTCAAAATGTTTGGCCCGGACCATAAAATTGTGGTCGAAGCCTTCGACGATCCCGATATCACCAACGTTACCTGCTATATCAGCCGGGCGAAAACCGGTGGCATCAAGGGTGGCTTAGGTTTGGCGGAAGATACCTCCGATGCGGCGATTTCCTGCCAGCAAGTGGGGCCGATAACACTCTCCGATAAGATCAAAAACGGCAAATCGCAGGGTGAAGTGGTATTCCAGAAACGGACTTCTTTAGTCTTTAAAAAGCTACAGGTTGTACGCTTCTATGACGCTAAGCGTAACGCGCTGGTGTATCTGACCTATTCCGATAAAGTGGTCGATGGTTCGCCGAAAAACGCCATTAGCGCGGTGCCGATTATGCCGTGGAGCAAATAACAAGGAACGCGTATGGAACAACCGCTGATCTGGCTGGTGGAAGATGAGATAAGCATTGCGGATACGCTTATCTACATGCTTCAACAGGAGGGATTCACCGTCCGGGCTTTTGAGCGCGGCCTGCCCGCGCTTGAAGAAGCGCGGCACCGTTTGCCCGACCTGGCTATTCTCGATGTCGGTCTGCCGGATATCAGCGGTTTCGAATTATGCCGCCAGCTGCTGGCGCGCCATGCGGCGCTGCCGGTGTTGTTTCTCACCGCGCGCAGCGACGAAGTGGATAAACTGCTGGGGCTGGAAATCGGCGCGGATGACTACGTCGCCAAGCCGTTTTCGCCGCGCGAAGTCTGCGCCCGCGTGCGCACGATTTTGCGGCGTCTGCAAAAGTTTTCCACACCACCTGCACAGGTGCGCGTCGGTGATTTTCTTCTTGATGAACTCGCCGCGCAGGTGAGCTGGTGCGGCCAGCCGCTATTGCTAACGCGCTACGAATTTCTGCTGCTGAAAACGCTGCTGCTGTCGCCGGGGCGGGTCTATTCGCGCCAACAACTGATGGATATCGTCTGGGGCGATGCGGCGGAAAGCTTCGATCGCACCGTAGACACACACATCAAAACCCTGCGTGCCAAGCTGCGCGTGATTGACCCATCGCGGCAGCCTATTAATACCCATCGCGGCCTCGGCTATAGCCTGGTGAAAGCCTGATGCGCATCGGCATGCGCGTGCTGCTGGGCTACTTCTTGATCGTGGCGGTGGCGGGCTGGTTTGTGTTGTCGATCTTCGTACAGGAGATCAAACCCGGCGTACGGCGTGCGACGGAAGGCACGCTGATTGACACCGCGACGCTGCTGGCGGCGCTGGCGCGTGACGACATGCTGGCGGGAAATCCGGCGCAGGGCAAGCTGGCGCAGGCTTTTCGCCAGCTGAGTACGCAACCGTTCCGCGCCAATATCGGCGGTATCCATAAAGTCCGCAATGAATATCACGTCTACATGACCGATGCACAGGGGCGGGTGGTTTATGACTCGGCCAACATTGCCGTCGGGCAGGACTACTCCCGCTGGAACGACGTCTGGCTTACGCTGCGTGGCGAATACGGCGCGCGAAGCACTGCGCAGGATCCCAGCGATCCCGAAAACACGGTGATGTACGTCGCCGCGCCGATTGTTGATCAGGGCCGGATCATCGGCGTGCTCAGCGTCGGCAAACCTAACGCTGCCATCGCGCCGGTGATTAAGCGCAGCGAGCACCGCATGCTATGGGCGGCGGGCGCACTGCTGGGCATCGCGCTGCTGATTGGCGGCGGCGTGATTCTGTGGATCAACCGCTCTATCGGTAAACTGGTGCACTACGCCGATTCGGTGACGCTTGAACAGCCCGTCCCGTTACCGGAACTGGGCAGCAGCGAACTGCGTAAACTGGCGCAGGCGCTGGAAAGTATGCGCGTGAAGCTGGAAGGCAAAAATTATATTGAGCAGTACGTTTATGCCCTGACGCATGAGCTTAAAAGCCCGCTGGCGGCGATTCGCGGTGCGGCGGAAATCTTACGTGAGGGGCCGCCGCCGGACGTGGTGGCGCGCTTTACGGACAACATTCTTCAGCAGAATGCGCGCATGCAGGCGCTGGTGGAAACGCTGCTGCGGCAGGCGCGGCTGGAGAATCGCCACGAGATTACGCTCTCCCCGGTACCGGTAGCGATGTTATTCAATCAGTTACAGGAATCGCGTAGCGTCACGCTGGCGGCGAAACAGATTTCGCTGCATGTCGTGCCGACAACCCTGAGCGTGAAAGCGGATGAAGCCCTGCTGATGCAGGCGCTGGGTAATCTGCTGGATAACGCCATCGACTTTACGCCGGAGCAGGGGCGCATCATCCTTTGCGCCGAAGAGCAGGGTGACAGCGTATTGCTTAATGTTATCGATAGCGGCAGCGGTATTCCTGATTTTGCCCTGCCGCGCATTTTCGAGCGTTTCTATTCACTGCCGCGCGCCAACGGTCATAAAAGCAGTGGCCTGGGGCTGGCGTTTGTCAGCGAAGTCGCGCGTCTGCATCAGGGAGAGGTCCGGCTACGTAACCGTGAGCAGGGCGGCGTGGAAGCCACGCTCATACTTCACCGTCACTTCACATAACTTCAAATTCAGCGCACATAGCCCGTTTACTCTGCTGCCATTGCAAAGGAGAAGGCTATGTCGAAATCAAAATCACCGCTGGCGGTAAAAATCGTTACCCTCGTAGGCACAATGCTGCTGCTGTTAATCCCGTTGATGGTGGTCAGAGGGTTGATTGTTGAACGTGCGGATTACCGCAGCATGGTAGAAGAGGCTATCGGCCAAAGCACCAGCGGGCCGCAAAAGCTGGTGGGGCCGCTGATCGCCATTCCGGTCTCGGAAGTGTATAGCACGCTGGATAATAATCACGAGGTCTCGCATAAGCGCACGTTTATTCATTTTTGGCTGCCGGAATCGTTGATGGTGGAGGGCAATCAGAACGTCGAACCGCGCAAAGTAGGGATTTATGAAGGGCAGGTGTGGAAGACGGACGTTAATATTAAGGCCGAATTTGATACTTCGCGGCTGGAGGCGCTCAATCGCGACAATATCACGTTAGGAAAACCCTTTATGGTGATGGCCATGGGCGACGCGCGCGGCATTGGCGTGGTGAATGCCCCAGGGCTGGATGGCACGCCGTTGCAGGTGGAGCCTGGCACCGGCATTGCCAGCGCGACGCAAGGGTTACACGTTCAGTTGCCGAATCTTCCCTTTACGCAGAAGAAATTTAACCTCGATTTCTCGCTGGTACTGAGCGGCACCGGCAATTTTTCCGTTGTCCCTCTTGGGCGAAACAGCGAGCTGGTTCTCAACAGTAACTGGCCGCATCCGAACTTTATCGGCGATTTTCTGCCCATAACGCGGGAAGTTAGCCCGTCGGGCTTTCAGGCGCGCTGGCAGAGCAGCTGGTTTGCCAACAATCTGGGAGAGCGGTTTGCGGATGCCGGCAAATTCTCCTCGCCAGAGCTGCCCTCATTCAATGTTGCCGTTGCGACGCCTGCCGATCACTATCAGCTGACCGACCGTGCGACCAAATACGCGCTATTGCTGACCGCCTTGACCTTCACGGCCTTCTTTGTTTTTGAAATGCTCACCGGTCGGCGCATGCACCCTATGCAGTATCTGCTGGTGGGATTGTCATTAGTGATGTTCTACTTTTTGCTGTTGGCGCTGTCGGAGCATATCGGCTTTACCGCAGCTTGGGTCACCGCAAGCCTGGTCGGCGCGCTGATGAACGGGGTGTATTTGCAGGCGGTGCTGAAAAGCTGGCGCAGCAGCGCGTTGTTTACGCTGGCGTTGCTGGTGCTGGATGGCGTGATGTGGGGGCTTCTGCGTTCAGAAGAGAGTTCGTTGTTGTTAGGGACGGGTGTACTGTTGATAGCCCTGTGCGGCGTGATGTTCCTGACGCGCAATCTCGACTGGTATGCGCTGGGGTTGCCAAAAGCGCCGAAGCTGCCGCTGTCGGAAAGGGATGAGTTACGAATATGGAAATAAGGCTTTGTAGGCCCGGTAAGCAAAGCGCCACTGGGCAACATTTGGATAACCGACAGAAACGAAAACGGCGCTTAACGCGCCGTTTTTAATTATTCCTGCAGCTCGCCGCAGAAGCGGTAACCTTCACCATGAATGGTGGCAATGATTTCCGGCGTGTCCGGCGTAGATTCGAAATGTTTACGAATACGACGAATGGTCACGTCAACGGTACGGTCATGCGGCTTCAGCTCGCGACCGGTCATTTTCTTCAGCAGTTCAGCACGAGACTGAATTTTGCCTGGGTTTTCGCAGAAGTGCAGCATCGCGCGGAATTCGCTACGCGGCAGTTTATACTGCTCACCGTTAGGGCTCACCAGAGAACGGCTGTTGATATCCAGTTCCCAACCGTTGAACTTGTAGCTTTCCACGCTGCGACGTTCTTCGCTCACGGTACCCAGGTTCATGGTACGAGAAAGCAGGTTACGCGCACGGATGGTCAGTTCACGCGGGTTGAACGGTTTGGTGATGTAATCGTCAGCACCGATTTCCAGGCCGAGGATTTTGTCGACTTCATTGTCGCGCCCGGTCAGGAACATCAGCGCTACGTTTGCTTGCTCGCGCAGTTCGCGTGCCAGCAGAAGGCCGTTTTTCCCTGGCAGGTTGATATCCATGATCACCAGGTTGATATCATTTTCAGAGAGGATCTGATGCATTTCCGCGCCATCGGTCGCTTCGAAAACATCGTAGCCTTCTGCTTCGAAAATACTTTTTAACGTGTTGCGTGTTACCAACTCGTCTTCAACGATAAGAATGTGCGGGGTCTGCATGTTTGCTACCTAAATTGCCAACTAAATCGAAACAGGAAGTACAAAAGTCCCTGACCTGCCTGATGCATGTCGTAAATTAACATCACCGGCGTAACATGACTAAAGTACGTAATTGCGTTCTTGATGCACTTTCCATCAACGTCAACAACATCATTAGCTTGGTCGTGGGCACTTTCCCTCTGGACCCGACAGTGTCAAAAACGGTTGTCATCCTAACCATTTTAACAGCAACATAACAGGCTAAGAGGGGCCAGACAGCCAATAAACCTACGCTTCGTTGACATATATCAAGTTCAATTGTAGCACGTTAACAGTTTGGTGAAATCATCGCTGCTAAATGCTAACGCTTGTCACATTTTTTCCACAACTCAATTAGTTGCGTAGATTAACTGATAAAGGCGTTGAATCCAATGAAGATGATCCAAAAGGCACGAAAATACTATTTATAAACATAGGGATATATAAGCTCTGTTAACATTAAAGCACATAGTTTCTGTCTTAAATAGTTTAATATCTTTTATATGTTATGAAACATCATTTCAGTGATTTTTGTTGCAATTTTGTAAATTCGCGCTGCGCAATATGTTGAACTACATCACATTTTTGCCGCGTCGCCCGTAAGAAAGAGAACTTTAAATGCGCTTATCGATAGTGCTGGTTTCACCAGCAAGAGCTGAAAATATCGGCGCCGCCGCCAGAGCCATGAAAACCATGGGATTTAGCGACCTGCGTATCGTTGACAGCGAGGCCCACCTGGCACCCGCGACCCGCTGGGTTGCACATGGTTCAGGCGATATCATTGATAACATCACCTGTTATGCCACTCTCGCCGATGCGCTGCATGACGTTGATTTTACTGTCGCTACGACCGCACGCAGCCGCGCAAAGTTCCATTACTACGCGACGCCGCAGGAGCTTTTGCCGATGCTTGCGGAAAAAGCGCAGTGGATGGGGCATGCGGCGCTGGTGTTTGGCCGTGAAGATTCCGGGCTGACCAACGACGAACTGGCGCTGGCAGACGTGCTGACCGGTGTGCCGATGGTGGCGGATTATCCGTCCCTGAATCTCGGCCAGGCGGTAATGGTTTACTGCTATCAGCTCTCTTCCCTGATGCAGAATGCACCGCAATCGGCACCCCCGGGAGGTGAAAATCAGCTGCAGGCATTACGCGAACGCATCGCCGCGCTGCTCACTCAACTGGAGGTCGCCGATGATGTAAAACTGGCTGACTGGCTGCAACAACGAATCGGCTTACTTGAACAGCGCGATACGGCAATGTTGCACCGTTTGCTGCATGATATTGAAAAAAAACTCACAGAGTAAAATTCTGTTAGTTTTTTGTTTTCTGGTTCAAAGGTCTGCTTTGTTGCGACGATGTTGGACTATAAGGTTAAAAATTCCCGTGTCATTGGCGTGATGTGCAGTGGTTGCGAAACGTGACGAACTTAAAAATTCGTTGACTTAAGCGGGCAGATACTTTAACCAATAGAGGTATAGCGCACAGACAGCGTAAAAATAACAGAGCACACAACATCCATGATTCGCATCAGCATGATTATCATCACCACAACCACCACTATTACCACAGGTAACGGTGCGGGCTGACGCGTACAGGAAACACAGAAAAAAGCCCGCACCTAAACAGTGCGGGCTTTTTTTTCGACCAAAGGTAACGAGGTAACAACCATGCGAGTCTTGAAGTTCGGCGGTACATCAGTGGCAAATGCAGAACGTTTTCTGCGTGTTGCCGATATCCTGGAGAGTAACGCCAGGCAGGGGCAGGTAGCGACTGTGCTCTCTGCCCCGGCGAAAATTACCAACCACCTGGTGGCGATGATCGAAAAAACCATCGGCGGGGTGGATGCCCTCTCCAATATCGACGACGCTGAACGCATTTTTTCCGAACTTCTTCAGGGCCTTGCTGCGGCCCAGCCGGGGTTCCCGCTGGTTGAACTCAAACAAACGGTCGACAGCGAATTTGCCCAAATCAAACACATTCTGCATGGTATCAGCCTGCTGGGTCAGTGCCCGGACGGCGTTAACGCCGGGCTGATTTGCCGTGGCGAAAAACTCTCTATCGCCATCATGGCGGGGCTGCTGCGTGCTCGCGGCCATGACGTGACGGTTATCGATCCGGTCGAAAAACTGCTGGCGACGGGCCATTACCTCGAATCTACCGTGGATATCGCCGAATCCACCCGCCGCATCGCCGCCAGCCAGATCCCGGCTGACCATATGATCCTGATGGCCGGGTTCACCGCGGGCAATGAGAAGGGCGAACTGGTTGTGCTGGGGCGTAATGGCTCTGATTACTCGGCCGCCGTGCTGGCTGCCTGTCTGCGCGCCGACTGTTGTGAAATCTGGACCGATGTCGACGGCGTGTATACCTGCGACCCGAGACAGGTGCCAGATGCCCGCCTGCTGAAGAGTATGTCGTATCAGGAGGCCATGGAGCTCTCCTATTTCGGCGCGAAAGTCCTTCACCCTCGTACCATTGCCCCCATCGCTCAGTTCCAGATCCCTTGCCTGATTAAAAATACCGGAAACCCGCAAGCGCCAGGTACGCTGATTGGCGGCAGCAGCGCAGAAGATGATTTACCGGTGAAAGGCATTTCTAACCTCAACAACATGGCGATGTTCAGCGTCTCCGGTCCCGGCATGAAGGGCATGGTAGGCATGGCGGCGCGCGTGTTTGCCACCATGTCGCGCGCGGGTATCTCCGTGGTGCTGATTACGCAGTCTTCGTCTGAATACAGCATTAGCTTCTGCGTGCCGCAAAGCGACTGCGCGCGGGCGAAGAAGGCGATGGAAGATGAGTTCTATCTGGAGCTGAAAGAAGGGCTACTGGAGCCGCTGGCGATTATGGAACGTCTGGCGATTATCTCTGTGGTCGGCGACGGGATGCGCACTCTGCGCGGGATCTCGGCGAAATTCTTTGCCGCGCTGGCGCGCGCCAATATCAATATCGTGGCGATTGCCCAGGGCTCGTCTGAGCGCTCGATTTCCGTGGTAGTCAGCAACGACGATGCCACCACCGGCGTGCGCGTTACGCACCAGATGCTGTTCAACACCGATCAGGTGATTGAGGTGTTTGTGGTCGGCGTCGGCGGCGTCGGCGGGGCGTTGCTGGAGCAAATCAAGCGCCAGCAGGCATGGCTGAAAAACAAACATATCGACCTGCGCGTATGCGGCGTGGCGAATTCAAAAGCGCTGCTCACCAATGTACACGGCCTGAATCTTGAAAACTGGCAGGCGGAACTGGCGGAAGCGAAAGAGCCGTTTAACCTTGGCCGCCTGATTCGCCTGGTGAAAGAGTATCACCTGCTTAATCCGGTGATTGTCGACTGTACCTCCAGCCAGGCGGTCGCCGATCAGTATGCCGACTTCCTGCGCGAAGGCTTCCACGTGGTCACGCCGAACAAAAAGGCGAACACCTCGTCGATGGATTACTATCACCAACTACGCCACGCGGCAGAGAAATCGCGCCGCAAATTCCTCTATGACACTAACGTCGGCGCGGGCCTGCCGGTGATTGAAAACCTGCAAAACCTGCTTAATGCAGGCGATGAACTGCAGCGCTTCTCCGGCATTCTTTCCGGATCCCTGTCGTTTATCTTCGGCAAGCTGGATGAGGGCATGAGCTTCTCTGAAGCGACGAAAGTGGCGCGCGAAATGGGCTATACCGAACCCGACCCGCGCGATGACCTTTCGGGGATGGACGTGGCGCGTAAGCTACTTATTTTAGCCCGCGAAACCGGACGTAGCCTGGAATTGAGTGATATGGTGGTAGAGTCGGTGCTGCCAGAAAGCTTCGATGCTTCTGGCGATACCGAAAGCTTTATGGCGCGTCTGCCGCAGCTGGATGATGCCTTTTCCGCCCGCGTGGCGAAAGCGCGTGATGAAGGCAAAGTGCTGCGCTACGTCGGTAACATCGACGAAGACGGCGTGTGCCGCGTGAAGATCGACGCCGTTGACGGTAACGATCCGCTCTACAAAGTCAAAAACGGCGAGAACGCGCTGGCATTCTATAGCCACTATTATCAACCGCTGCCGCTGGTTCTGCGCGGCTACGGTGCGGGGAACGATGTCACGGCCGCCGGGGTGTTCGCTGACCTGTTACGTACCCTGTCATGGAAGTTAGGAGTTTAAGATGGTCAAAGTATATGCCCCGGCTTCCAGTGCCAATATGAGCGTCGGGTTCGATGTATTAGGCGCGGCGGTGACCCCCGTCGACGGAAGCCTGTTGGGCGATAACGTATCTGTCGATGCGGCGGAAAGCTTCAGCCTGCGTAATGTTGGGCGCTTTGCCGATAAGTTACCGACTGAGCCAAATGAGAATATCGTTTATCAGTGCTGGGAGCGCTACTGCCAGGCGATCGGCAAAACTGTTCCGGTGGCGATGACGCTGGAAAAAAACATGCCGATTGGTTCCGGGCTGGGTTCCAGCGCCTGTTCCGTGGTGGCGGCGCTGGTGGCGCTGAATGAATTCTGCGGTAAGCCGCTGGACGAAACCCATATGCTGGCCCTGATGGGCGAGATGGAAGGGCGTATTTCCGGCAGTGTGCATTACGACAACGTTGCGCCGTGCTATCTGGGTGGCATGCAACTGATGATTGAAGAAAACGGCATCATCAGCCAGCAGGTTCCGGGGTTTGAGGAATGGCTGTGGGTGCTGGCGTATCCCGGTATCAAAGTATCGACGGCGGAAGCGCGGGCGATTTTACCTGCTCAGTATCGCCGTCAGGATTGCATTGCACATGGCCGTCATCTGGCCGGTTTTATTCATGCCTGTTATTCCCGTCAGCCTCTGCTGGCGGCGAAATTGATGAAAGATGTGATTGCCGAACCGTATCGCACCAAACTGCTGCCGGGCTTCAGCCAGGCACGCCAGGCGGTGGCGGAGATTGGCGCACTCGCCTGTGGTATTTCCGGTTCCGGGCCGACGCTGTTCGCCCTGTGTGATAAACCGGATACCGCGCAGCGCGTGGCCGACTGGCTGGGCAAACATTATCTGCAAAATCAGGAAGGCTTCGTTCATATTTGCCGGCTGGACACGGCGGGCGCACGAGTAGTGGGATAACCGATGAAACTCTATAACTTAAAAGATCACAATGAGCAGGTCAGCTTCGCGCAGGCCGTTACCCAGGGCCTGGGCAAGAATCAGGGGCTGTTTTTCCCGCATGACCTGCCGGAGTTCAACCTCACCGAGGTCGATGAGATGCTGGAAATGGACTTCGTGCCGCGCAGCGCGAAAATCCTCTCCGCATTCATCGGCGATGAAATCCCGCAGGAGCTGCTGGAAGAGCGCGTTCGTGCGGCCTTTGCCTTCCCGGCACCGGTAAGCCAGGTGCAGGAAGACGTCGGCTGTCTGGAGCTGTTCCACGGCCCGACCCTGGCATTTAAAGACTTTGGCGGCCGCTTTATGGCGCAGATGCTGACCCATATCAGCGGCGACAAACCGGTTACCATCCTGACGGCAACGTCTGGCGATACCGGCGCGGCGGTGGCCCACGCGTTTTACGGCCTGCCAAACGTCCGCGTGGTTATTCTTTACCCGCGCGGCAAAATCAGCCCGTTGCAGGAAAAACTGTTCTGTACCCTGGGCGGCAACATTGAAACGGTGGCCATCGACGGCGATTTCGATGCCTGCCAGGCGCTGGTGAAACAGGCCTTCGACGACGAAGAGCTGAAAGTGGCGCTGGGGCTTAACTCGGCCAACTCGATTAACATTAGCCGCCTGCTGGCGCAGATTTGCTACTACTTCGAAGCGGTCGCACAACTGCCGCAGGAAGCCCGTAATCAACTGGTGGTCTCTGTGCCAAGCGGTAACTTCGGTGACCTGACCGCAGGCCTGCTGGCGAAATCTCTTGGCCTGCCGGTGAAACGCTTTATCGCCGCGACTAACGTCAATGACACCGTGCCGCGCTTCCTGCAACAGGGCGAATGGGCGCCGAAATCGACGCAGGCGACGCTGTCTAACGCCATGGATGTCAGCCAGCCGAACAACTGGCCGCGCGTGGAAGAGCTGTTCCGCCGTAAAATCTGGCGTCTGAACGAGCTGGGCTATGCGGCGGTGGATGATGAAACCACCAAAGCGACCCTGCGCGAACTGCGCGGCCTGGGGTATTTGTCTGAGCCTCACGCGGCGGTGGCGTACCGCGCGCTGCGCGATCAGCTTAATCCGGGCGAATATGGCCTGTTCCTTGGCACGGCGCACCCGGCGAAGTTTAAAGAGAGCGTGGAAGAGATTCTGCAGGAAACGCTGCCGTTACCGAAAGAGCTGGCGGATCGCGCCGACTTACCGCTGCTCTCCCATAACCTGCCGGCGGATTTCGCCGCGCTGCGCCAGTTGATGATGAGCAAGGCGTAATTCGCAGGTGTCCTCTCCTGATTGCCCGTTAAGCGGGCGATTGTGGAGAGAATGTGGATGGAAAAAGCAGGAAAAACGCAGGAATTACCAATAGATGCGGGCGATCGCAGAATAGGATTGCGGAGAATAACAACCGTCGTTCTATAAGGTTATTCTTATCTCATCGGCCGAAAGGCAGAAGATGAATGAGGAATAACCTATGTCGAAGTTGAAACCTGTGATCCTTGCACTGTCTATGATGCTGGCGGCTCCGGCGATGGTTCATGCAGCAGAAATCACCCTGGTGCCTGCCGTGAAGCTCCAGATTGGCGATCGTGATAATAACGGTAATTACTGGGATGGCGGCCACTGGCGCGACCGTGATTACTGGAATAACCACTATGAGTGGCGCGATAACCGCTGGCATGCGCATAACCCGCCAAAACCACCGAAACCGCATCATGATAATCGTGATAAGCACAAACATAACGATAACCATGGCGGCCCCGGTAATCACGGTGGCAAGAATGATTATCGCCCCGGTCAGGGGAATGGCCATCATTAACGCTTTTACGGCGCGGTATTTACCGCGCCGTTTTGTTTATGCCTGCTCGTGACGCTTAAACACCAGTTCATCCGCCGTGGATGATGCCTCATCGAAGAAATACCCTTCACTGTTAAACGTCGACAGCTGTTCCGGCTTCGTCAGGCGGTTCTCAATAATAAAGCGACTCATTAACCCGCGCGCTTTCTTGGCGTAGAAGCTAATGACTTTAAATTTGCCGTTTTTCTCATCGAGGAAGACCGGCTTAATTATGCGCCCCTTCAACGCCTTCGGTTTTACCGATTTGAAATACTCATCGGACGCCAGGTTGACCACAATGTCATCGCCCTGCGATGCCAGCGCCGCGTTCAATTTCTCGGTGATGATATCGCCCCAGAACTGGTACAGGTCTTTCCCGCGCGCGTTTTCCAGGCGAATGCCCATTTCAAGCCGATAGGGCTGCATCAAATCCAGCGGACGCAGCACGCCGTACAGGCCAGACAGCATGCGCAGGTGTTGCTGAGCAAAATCGAAATCTGCCTCGCTGAACGTTTCTGCCTGTAAGCCTGTGTAGACGTCGCCTTTAAAGGCCAGGATCGCCTGGCGGGCGTTGTCCGGCGTGAAATCTGGCTGCCAGTCGTGGAAGCGGGTGGCGTTGAGATCCGCCAGCTTGTCGCTAATGCCCATCAGCTTTTTGATTTGCGGGGCGGAAAGTTTCCGTGCTTCGTGAATCAGCTGTTGAGAGTGGCCCAGCAGCTCGGGCTGGGTGTAGCGCGTGGTCGCCAGCTCGCTTTGATAATCGAGCGTCTTCGCGGGGGAGATCAGAATCAGCATATCCAGTCCTTACTAAAAATTTCACTCAACTTTAACAAAAAAAGCGGATGAGCGGATCGATTGCTGTGATTGCCGCGCTATTCGCGCGGCGTATTATCCCACGCGCCGGGGGCCAGTTGCTGCTCGATATCCGGATAGTAGCGGGCATTAAATACCGGACGCACGCCAAGTTTTCGCTGGCGTAAATAGTCGCTGGCGATGATACGCACCACCGGCGAAAGCAACAGTAGCGCGGTGAGATTGGTTATCGCCATCAGCGCCATAATGATATCCGCGAGCTGCCAGACAATCGGCAGACTAAGCAGGCTTCCCGCCAGAACCATGACCAGCGTAACGGCCCGCAGAATCCAGATCGTGGTTCGATTATGCAGGTTCAAAAATACCAGATTATTTTTGGCATACAGGTAGTTGGCGGTAATCGAAGTCAGGGCAAACAACACCATCACGAACGCGACAAATCCGCCTCCCCAATCGCCCACCAGAATATTCATCGATTGCTGAATCAGATGGATACCGCTATGCGTGACAATCTCGGTGTCATGGCCGGATAACAGCACCACCATCGCACTGGCGGTGCAGATGATTATGGTATCGATGAAGACCCCAATCATTTGCACAATCCCCTGAGCCGCCGGGTGAGGGGGCCAGGAGGCTGCGGCGGCAGCGATGTTGGGGGTTGAACCCATTCCCGCTTCGTTGGAAAACATCCCGCGCTGGAAACCGTTGGTTAATGCCTGACTCACCGTATAGCCCAGTGCGCCCGCCGAGGCTTCCTGCCAGCCAAAGGCGCTGCGAATGATCATCTCAAGAAGGGCCGGAATTTCAACAATATGCCACAGGCTTATCAGTAAACTGGCGCTCACCCAAAGCAGCGCCATGATCGGCGCAACCCACTGCATAAGGCGGGCAAGTTGTCGCAGGCTGCGGGTGATTAAGAGCAATACCACCACGCCAGCGACAATGCCGGTGAGCAGCTTCGGCGTATCAAAGGCAAACTCCAGCGCACGCGCCATCGAGTTTGCCTGAACCGTATTGAAAATCAGCCCGTACGCCAGCAGCAGGAAAATGGAGAAAACGACGCCCATCCAGCGCATGCCTAGCCCGCGAGCCATATACCACGCTGGTCCGCCGCGGAAGTGACCTGCGGCGTCTTTTTCTTTATAGAGTTGTGCCAGCGATGATTCGGCGAAACTGCTGGCCATGCCGACGAACGCTGACACCCACATCCAGAAGACCGCGCCCGGCCCTCCCACGGTAATGGCAATGGCCACCCCGGCTAAATTACCGCTGCCAACGCGTGCGGCCAGGCTGACGCAAAGGACCTGGAAAGAGGTGAGCCCGCCTTCCTGTGGTGTCAGACTACCGAGTAAACTTCGCCAGAATTTTCGGATATAGCGAAACTGAATATAGCCCGTCCGCCATGTAAACCAGACTCCACATCCGAGGAGCAGGTAAATCATCACGGAACCCCACAGGATTTCGCCGATAAAAGACAAGAAATCAGGCATTAAACGTCCTCTTGTTTATGCCGAAACAGGGGCCCGATGTGCGAAATAACCGCGAAAGCACGATTCGATTCAGCCCGTGTAAGCGTTACCAATTTAAGGGCAAACCGTTGCCAGCCCTGAATGTTGAATGGATCAGTTTATCATACTCTGCGCTCTCTGGACTCCGGCAGTTGCGCTCAAGGTGGGGCGTGATATCATCGAAGAAGACCGGTTACATCCCCCTAACAGCTGTTTAAAGAGAAACACTATCATGACGGACAAATTGACATCTCTACGTCAGTACACAACCGTAGTGGCTGACACCGGAGACATCGCGGCGATGAAGCTGTATCAGCCTCAGGATGCGACGACTAACCCTTCTCTGATTCTGGGCGCCGCTCAGATCCCTGAGTATCGTAAACTGATCGACGAAGCGATTGCCTGGGCGCGTAGCCAGAGCAGCGATCGCGCGCAGCAGGTTGTCGATGCTACCGATAAGCTGGCCGTAAACATTGGCCTGGAAATTCTGAAACTGGTCCCTGGCCGTATTTCCACCGAAGTGGATGCGCGTCTTTCCTACGACACTGAGGCGTCTATCGCCAAAGCAAAACGCCTGATCAAACTGTACAACGATGCTGGCATCAGCAACGACCGTATCCTGATCAAACTGGCGTCCACCTGGCAGGGCATTCGTGCCGCTGAGCAGCTGGAAAAAGACGGTATCAACTGTAACCTGACCCTGCTGTTCTCCTTCGCTCAGGCGCGTGCCTGTGCTGAAGCGGGCGTTTACCTGATCTCTCCGTTCGTGGGCCGTATTCTTGACTGGTATAAAACCAATACCGACAAGAAAGAGTACGCACCGGCAGAAGATCCGGGCGTGGTTTCCGTCAGCGAAATCTACGAATATTACAAACAGCACGGCTATGAAACTGTCGTGATGGGCGCAAGCTTCCGTAATATCGGCGAGATTCTGGAACTGGCTGGCTGTGACCGCCTGACCATCGCCCCGGCGCTGCTGAAAGAGCTGTCTGAAAGCGAAGGCGCTATCGAGCGTAAACTGGCTTACACCGGCGAAGTGAAAGCGCGCCCGGCGCGTATCACTGAGTCTGAGTTCCTGTGGCAGCACAACCAGGATCCGATGGCGGTAGACAAACTGGCGGAAGGTATCCGTAAGTTTGCAATCGACCAGGAGAAACTGGAAAAAATGATCGGCGACCTGCTGTAATTCATCCTCAGGTTCCGCATAAATAACCCGCGCTTCGCGATGAAGGCGGGTTATTTTTTTATCTACGTCATGCGATCGCCCACTATTCCCGTGTATCATTTCGCCTAACAGTACACGTTTGAACGGAATGATTATGAACACTTTACGTATCGGCCTGGTATCAATCTCTGACCGCGCATCCAGCGGCGTTTATCAGGATAAAGGTATCCCGGCGCTTGAAGCGTGGCTGAGCAAAGCCCTGACCACCCCTTTTGAACTGCAAACGCGCCTGATCCCTGACGAACAACCGATAATCGAGCAAACTCTGTGCGAGCTGGTAGATGAGATGAGCTGTCACCTGGTGCTGACCACCGGGGGAACCGGCCCGGCGCGTCGCGATGTCACGCCGGATGCCACGCTGGCGATTGCCGACCGGGTGATGCCGGGCTTTGGTGAACAGATGCGCCAGGTGAGCCTGCACTTTGTGCCAACCGCTATCCTCTCCCGTCAGGTCGGCGTGATCCGCAAACAGGCGTTGATCCTTAACCTGCCGGGCCAGCCGAAAGCCATTGAGGAAACGCTGGAAGGCGTCAAAGACGCGGAAGGGAAGGTGTTAGTGAACGGTATCTTTGCCAGCGTGCCTTATTGTATTCAACTGCTGGAAGGGCCATACATTGAAACCGACAGTCAGTTGGTAGCAGCTTTTCGCCCGAAAAGCGCGCGTCGCGAAACGAACGCCTGAAAGTAACGCATTCCTGAGATAACCTTCCGCCCCGCTGGAGTGGCAATTTCCTTACGGTATATTAACTTTTAGTTTACATATGCCGTAAGGGGCGAAGGTTTCATGTCACATAATGCACGACCTCTCAATCGACAGGATTATAAAACCCTGACGCTCGCCGCGCTTGGCGGGGCGCTGGAGTTTTACGATTTCATCATCTTTGTCTTCTTCGCCGCCGTCATCGGCGAACTTTTCTTCCCGGCGGATATCCCCGAATGGCTACGTCAGGTGCAAACGTTCGGCATCTTTGCGGCGGGGTATCTGGCGCGTCCGTTAGGCGGCATTGTGATGGCGCATTTCGGCGATATCGTCGGGCGTAAGAAGATGTTTACCCTAAGTATTCTGCTGATGGCCCTGCCGACGCTAGCGATGGGGCTGCTGCCCACCTACGCCAGCGTCGGGCTTGCCGCGCCGTTGCTTCTATTGTTGATGCGCATTCTTCAGGGCGCGGCAATTGGCGGAGAAGTGCCGGGCGCGTGGGTGTTTGTCGCTGAGCACGTACCTGCGCGACGTATGGGAATCGCCTGCGGAACGCTGACGGCAGGGCTGACGGTCGGCATTTTACTCGGCTCCGTGGTGGCGACGTTAATTAACACCCATCTGTCGACGCAAAGTATTCACGATGGCGGCTGGCGAATTCCGTTCCTGCTGGGCGGCGCATTTGGGCTGGTGGCGATGTACCTGCGGCGTTGGTTGCAGGAGACGCCTATATTTCTCGAAATGCAGCAGCGTAAAGCGCTGGCGCAGGAACTGCCGGTAAAGGCGGTGGTGATCCACCATCGCAGAGCCGTGGTGGTGTCAATGCTACTGACATGGCTACTCTCCGCCGGGATCGTGGTGGTAATCCTGATGTCGCCGGTCTGGCTGCAAAAGCATTACGGTTTTGCGCCTGCCCTGACGCTTCAGGCCAACAGCCTGGCGACCGTGATGCTCTGTTTAGGTTGTCTGCTTGCCGGGCTGGCGGCGGATAAATGGGGAGCCAGCCGTACCTTTATCTTCGGCAGCCTGCTGCTGGGCATCTCCAGCTGGATTTTCTACCATTTTGCCGGACTCAGCGCGCAGCACCTGTTTATGCTTTATGGGCTGGTCGGCCTGTGCGTCGGTGTGGTTGGCGCGGTGCCTTATGTCATGGTGCGCGCGTTTCCGCCGGCAGTGCGTTTTAGCGGGATCTCCTTTTCTTATAACGTCTCGTACGCCATCTTTGGCGGCCTGACGCCTGTGGTGGTGACGTTACTGATGAGCCTCTCGCCGCTGGCCCCTGCGTGGTATGTACTGGCGTTGTCGCTACTGGGATTGGTGCTGGGGATGGCGTTGCGCCAGGATGCGCAGGAGGCGAGTAATTACGAGCAGCCTTCCAGAATCGACTCGCATTCCTGACAGGCACGCGCGGCGGGGAGATACTGCGCCGCGAGTCAACCAATCAGGAGGAAGATATGACAGGGAAAGTCTCAGCAGGGCCGCACGATGCCTTTTTTCGTCAGGTAATGACGCAGCCCGATGCCGCGCGCGATTTCCTGGATATTCATCTTCCGCAAGATTTACGCGAGAGATGTGATTTAAATACGCTCCAGCTGGAGTCTGGTAGCTTCATCGAAGAGGCTTTACGCGCTCGCTATTCCGACGTGCTGTGGTCTGTGCAAATGAACCAGCAAAAAGGATATCTCTACGCGCTGATTGAGCATCAAAGTAAACCCGATAAACAGATGACTCAGCGGCTAATGCGTTACTCGCTGGCGGCGATGCAGCGCCATATTGAGGCGGGGCATGAAACGCTGCCGGTGGTTGTGCCCATTCTGTTTTACCACGGCACGACGCGGCCCTACCCCTATTCAATGTGCTGGTTCGACGCGTTTTCCGATGCGGAGTTGGCAAAGCGCGTCTATACGGCGCCTTTTCCGCTTGTCGATATTACCGACGTGCCCGATGACGCTATTCTTACCCATCGGCGGATCGCGATTCTTGAGTTTCTGCAAAAGCATATTCGCCAGCGCGATCTCATGACCCTGACTGCATCACTGGTCAAGCTTTTGCAGGCGGGATACACTTCAGATAGTCAGCTTCGAACGGCGCTGACGTACATTTTACAGGTCGGTTTCACTGAAGATAAAAGCGCTTTTTTTCGCGAGCTGGCGAAAAGCGTATCGCAGCAGGGAGAGGTTATCATGACATTGGCTGAGGAACTGAGGCAGGAAGGGCTGGCGCAAGGGCTTGAGCAAGGGCTTGAACAAGGGCTTGAACAAGGCATTGAAAAAGGCCGTGAAGAAGCCACGTTTAAGATTGCTCAGGCGATGATCGCAAGCGGTATCGATCGAATGCAGGTTTTACAGTTGACGGGATTATCGGAAGAGAAACTGGAAATGCTGTCGCATTAACGCCGAATATCGCTCCTGCCCGCAGGCAGGAGCCACTACGATTAGTGAGACTCACCAATCGGCAGTACGGTGCGGCCAAACTGCTCGTTCAGCACTTCACCCATCGCCAGGTAGATTGCGCTGGCACCGCATACCAGGCCAATCCAGCCTGCAACATGAACGATGCTTTCGTTATCCGCCAGGTGGCCGATTGCCAGCAGGGCAAACAGCACGGTCAGGCTCAGGAAGACGAACTGCAACGCACGTGCGCCTTTCAGGGTACCGAAGAACATGAACAGAGTGAAGACGCCCCACAGCCCCAGGTAAACGCCAAGGAAATGTGCGTCAGCCGCGTCGGCCAGACCCATTTTCGGCAGCAGCAGAATCGCGACCAGCGTCAGCCAGAAGGAACCGTAAGAGGTAAAGGCGGTTAAACCGAAGGTATTGCCTTTCTTAAATTCCAGCAGGCCGGCAAAAATTTGCGCGATACCGCCGTAAAAAATGCCCATCGCCAGGATGATGCCATCCATCGGGAAAAGCCCAATATTGTGCAGGTTCAGCAGAATGGTGGTCATGCCAAAACCCATCAGACCCAGCGGAGCCGGATTAGCCAACTTAGTGTTGCCCATAATTCCTCAAAAAAATCATCATTAAATGGTGAAATAATTTTCCCGCGCAACGATACAGGCAGCGGGGCGCGGCATAATAATCAGGCCAAGTGTGGCTGTCTATGATCTGATCAGGGGAAAATGAAATATTTCCCCCTTTTATCATTAATGGGCGCTTAACCGCGCATTTTCGATGATTCGCCGCAGGCAGGCGATACGTAATACGGCGGGGATAGTGACCCGATAGGCGCTGCCGCTCATGGCCTTCACACCGTTGACTGCCGCGCCAACCGGGCCGCCAAGCCCTGCGCCGCGCAGCATGCCGTGGCCGATGACGCTTACGGCGGCATGGGTACGCAAAATATGGCCGAGTTGATCGCCTAAAAGATGCGAGACCCCATTTACCAGCTTTGGTGACTGGATAAGCTGCGGTAATACGGTTTCAAGCTCATTCACTTTGCATTCCACGGCTTCCAGGAAACGGCCTTTCTGCGCATCGGTCATTTTCTTCCAACAGCGGCGAATAAAATGCGTCAGCAGTTCCTGCTCGATTTCCCAGGTAGACATGGTTTTGTCCGCTTTCAGACTCAGCCGCTTAGCGACATCGGTGAGGATAGCCCGGTACAGCTTCCCGTGGCCGCGCAGTTTATTGGCAATGCTGTCTCCGCCAAAATGCTGGAGTTCACCGGCAATCAGCTGCCAGTTTTGCCGGTGTCGCGCCGGATGGCCGTCCATCGCCATAAACAGTTCGTTATGCAGCAGGCTGCTGGATAACCGGCGTTTACCGTTCTCATTATGGGTCAGCAACCGGGCAAAGCTTTCCAGTTGCTCTTCGCTACAGTGCTGAAGAAATTGCAGATCGTCATCGTTAAGATAGGGAACGTTCATGAATCGTTGGCTATTAAATATGTGAATGAGAGGCGAAGTTAGTCATCGCCGATAATTTTCAGCGTTGCCATGTCGGAAGAGTTCACCGTATGGCCGGAAAAGGTGATTTTGGACACGCAGCGTTTGTTGTCATTGTCACTGTTAATATTGATCCACTCCGTGGTCACGCCTTCTTTCAGTTCTGAGGGCACCGACAGACTCTGGCTGGCGCTTTTAGCCGCTTTAAAATAAACGGATGCGCCGCTCAGCTGTGCGTCGCCGTGATCAACGGTGATTTGGATACGCTTGACGATTCGACATACGGGTAACTTGAGCGCCAGATCGTTGGTCTCATTACGGGGCAGGGCGATGACACCCAATAATTTGTGATCGTTAGCGTGGGCTGCGTTGACCAGCAGCAGGCTCAAAAGCAGGCTGGCGGAAGCATGGGTAAATGGGGTCATGATTATCCCTGGCGTAGAAAAGGTTTTTCTGCCCCGCAGGATAATGATTTCAATAAAGGGGAGTTGAGCTTTTAGTGCCTGTTTTATTTTTATTATCAATACTTTAATCAATGGGTTTTATGTTATTAATTCATTTTATAAATGAAATGGCGCAAACTTAACCTTCTGCTCCTCGCATTTTTCCTGCCCCCCGGTTTAGCAATACAAAAAATTTTTTATCTTTCCCCCCTTGATGGATGCGGTTACGACCCCATCTTGTAGTCAACCGCAGTGGTGAGTCTGAAAAAAAACGATTCAGGGTAGTTGAAACGGCTCGTTTCGCCCTTATTACAGATTCACAACCACATGTTGACCGAATTTTTAGTGGAGACGTTTAGATGGGTAAAATTATTGGTATCGACCTGGGTACTACCAACTCTTGTGTAGCGATTATGGATGGCACTACTGCACGTGTGCTGGAGAACGCCGAGGGCGATCGCACCACACCTTCTATCATTGCTTATACCCAGGATGGTGAAACTCTGGTTGGTCAGCCGGCTAAACGTCAGGCAGTGACAAACCCGCAAAACACCCTGTTTGCGATTAAACGCCTGATTGGCCGCCGCTTCCAGGACGAAGAAGTACAGCGTGACGTTTCTATCATGCCGTACAAAATCGTTGCCGCAGACAATGGCGACGCATGGCTGGATGTGAAAGGCACCAAAACTGCACCGCCGCAGATCTCTGCTGAAGTGCTGAAAAAAATGAAGAAAACGGCTGAAGATTACCTGGGTGAACCGGTAACGGAAGCGGTTATCACTGTACCTGCATACTTCAACGATGCTCAGCGTCAGGCGACCAAAGATGCTGGCCGTATCGCAGGTCTGGAAGTCAAACGTATCATCAACGAACCGACCGCTGCTGCGCTGGCTTACGGTCTGGATAAAGAAGTCGGCAACCGTACTATCGCGGTATACGACCTGGGTGGTGGTACTTTCGATATTTCCATCATCGAAATCGACGAAGTTGACGGCGAAAAAACCTTCGAAGTTCTGGCAACCAACGGCGATACCC
Organism: uncultured Pseudocitrobacter sp.; assembly: GCA_913778145.1. Taxonomy (GTDB): domain Bacteria; phylum Pseudomonadota; class Gammaproteobacteria; order Enterobacterales; family Enterobacteriaceae; genus Pseudocitrobacter. The sequence continues at coordinate 1,858 of CAJYVI010000184.1, read as the reverse complement.
ACCTGGGTGGTGAAGACTTCGATACTCGTCTGATCAACTACCTCGTTGACGAGTTTAAGAAAGATCAGGGCATTGACCTGCGTAACGACCCGCTGGCTATGCAGCGCCTGAAAGAAGCGGCAGAAAAAGCGAAAATCGAGCTTTCTTCCGCTCAGCAGACCGACGTGAACCTGCCGTACATCACTGCAGACGCGACCGGTCCGAAACACATGAACATTAAAGTGACGCGTGCGAAACTGGAAAGCCTGGTTGAAGATCTGGTTAACCGTTCTATCGACCCGCTGAAAGTTGCGCTGCAAGATGCAGGGCTGTCCGTATCTGATATCAACGATGTCATCCTCGTGGGTGGTCAGACACGTATGCCAATGGTTCAGAAGAAAGTTGCTGAGTTCTTCGGCAAAGAACCGCGTAAAGACGTGAACCCGGATGAAGCAGTAGCTATCGGTGCTGCGGTTCAGGGTGGTGTTCTGACGGGTGAAGTGAAAGACGTACTGCTGCTGGACGTTACCCCGCTGTCTCTGGGTATCGAAACCATGGGCGGCGTAATGACTGCGCTCATTAACAAAAACACCACTATCCCGACCAAACACAGCCAGGTGTTCTCTACCGCTGAAGACAACCAGTCTGCGGTAACCATCCATGTGCTGCAGGGTGAACGTAAACGTGCGTCTGATAACAAATCTCTGGGTCAGTTCAACCTGGATGGTATCAACCCGGCACCGCGCGGCATGCCGCAGATCGAAGTGACTTTCGATATCGATGCTGACGGTATCCTGCACGTTTCCGCGAAAGACAAAAACAGCGGTAAAGAGCAGAAAATTACCATCAAGGCTTCTTCCGGTTTGAACGAAGAAGAGATCCAGAAAATGGTTCAGGAAGCTGAGGCCAACGCCGAATCTGACCGTAAGTTCGAAGAACTGGTTCAGACGCGTAACCAGGGTGACCATCTGCTGCACAGTACCCGTAAGCAGGTTGAAGAAGCAGGCGAACAGCTGCCGGCTGATGACAAAACCGCTATCGAGTCTGCACTGACCGCGCTGGAAACGTCGCTGAAAGGCGAGGACAAAGCCGATATTGAAGCGAAAATGCAGGCGCTGGCGCAGGTTTCCCAGAAACTGATGGAAATTGCTCAGCAGCAGCACGCACAGCAACAGGCTGGCGCAGCAGGCGCTGACGCTTCCGCGAACAATGCTAAAGATGACGACGTTGTCGATGCAGAGTTCGAAGAAGTAAAAGATAAAAAATAATCGCCCTTTGATTGGGTAATTACTGACACGGGCGAAGAGGGTTTCCTCTCCGCCCGTTCATGCATGTTAGGGGCAGATAAAAACCAATGGCAAAGCAAGACTATTACGAGATTTTGGGCGTTTCCAAAACTGCGGAAGAGCGTGAAATCAAAAAGGCGTACAAGCGCCTGGCCATGAAATATCACCCGGACCGCAATCAGGGTGATAAAGAGGCCGAAGCCAAATTTAAAGAAATTAAAGAGGCTTATGAAATCCTGACCGACGCGCAGAAGCGTGCGGCCTACGATCAGTACGGTCATGCTGCTTTTGAACAGGGCGGTATGGGCGGTGGCGGCGGCTTCGGCGGCGGCGCTGACTTCAGCGATATCTTTGGTGACGTATTTGGCGACATCTTCGGCGGTGGCCGTGGCCGTCAGCGTGCTTCACGCGGTGCCGACCTGCGCTACAACATGGAATTGACCCTTGAAGAAGCGGTCCGTGGTGTCACCAAAGAGATCCGCATTCCGACGCTGGAAGAGTGCGACGTCTGCCACGGCAGCGGTGCTAAAGCGGGTACCCAGCCGCAAACCTGTCCGACCTGTCATGGTGCAGGCCAGGTACAGATGCGTCAG
>CAJYVI010000183.1 GCA_913778145.1 uncultured Pseudocitrobacter sp. | reverse complement strand
CGTGGCCGGGTAGATCGATATAGAGCCGCGACGCACGCGGGAACGCCTCGCCTACCGGTTGCCACTCACGGCAATCACCGGAGAAACCATGCAGGAAAACCAGCCACGGCTGCCCGGCATCACCTTTGCGCGCAACGGCATTTAGCATCATAGATGGCTGACCTGCGCCAGCAGCTGTTGCAGGGTTTGCGCGCCGTCGGTGTCGTTCACCACCAGTTCAATTACCGTGGTGGCGGGGGTACGCCAGGCTTTATCGAGCGCGGCTTCAAGCGCGGCCCAGTCCTGCGGCTGATGATAATTGAGGCCAAACATTTTCGCCGCGTGTTCAAAATGTACGTTCTGCGGCATAGCGTAAAAGCGCTCACGCTCTTCCACCGGAGTGGGCAGCAGCGAGAAAATCTGCCCGCCGTTGTTATTCACCACAATAAGGACGAAAGGCGCGGAAACCTGACGCAGCAACGCCAGCGCGTTGAGGTCATATAACGCAGAGAGATCGCCCACAATCGCCAGCGTTGATTTTGCGCTGGCGCGCTGCACGCCCGCCGCCGTTGAAATCAAGCCATCAATACCGCTGGCGCCGCGATTGCTGTAAACCGGGTATCCGGCCGGAAGCTGGCTTAGTGCGTCAATCAAGCGCACTACCAGACTGTTGCCGACAAAAAGCTGCCCTTGCTGCGGCAAATAATGACGGATGCGGTGCGCCAGCTGTGCTTCACCGAAAGTTTCGCTGATGGCGCACACGCTCTCCCACGCCTGCTCAGCCAGGCGCGGGAGAGCCGTACACCACGGCGTGCGTTTTTCTGCCGGATGCAGTTCCAGCCAACGGTCAATTTCACAAACCAGTCGGCGACCACGATGATGTGCCGGATCTAACCGCCCGGTAAGATTGTCTATCAGCCAGTACTCTTCCGGATCGCAGGTTAGCTGCCACTGCAACAGACGTTTGCCCGTCAGGCTGCTGCCAAGCTGCACCACAATTTGCGCCTGTGCCAGTTCGCTGACAGCCGCTGCATTGCCCAACCATAGATCGGCACAGGGCAACGGTTGGCCAGTTTGCGAGAGCACATCGCCAATCAGCGGCCAGCCGAGCGTTTTCGCCCATTCGGCAACCTTTTTGCCCTCTTCCGCGCTCATGCGACCGGCAACCACAACGCCGCGTTTTTGCCGCCAGAAGAACCAGTCGCGTTGTTTATTGCTCTCAAGATGCAGCGATTCGCGCAGCCAGGGTTTATCTTCCTGCCACCACGTGCCCAGCGCCTGCTGCCAGCCGAGGCCCGTGTCGTCCATTTCGCCATACAACGGTTCAGCGAACGGGCAGTTAATGTGTACGCCGCCCGCATGCAACGAGCCCAACGCATGATCAATCGAAGAGACCAGCCAGCGAGCCGGAATATCCTGACTCGGACGCGGCAGAGAGAGCGTTTCGGCGGGATGCGAGGCAAACATGCCCGGCTGACGAATCGCCTGATTCGCCCCACAGTCAATCAGCTCCGGTGGCCTGTCGGCGGTCAGAAGAATGATTTTTTCACCGGTGAGCCCGGCTTCAATCAGCGCCGGATAAAGATTCGCCACCGCCGTTCCTGAGGTAACAATTACCGCGACAGGCTGACGGCTGACCTTGGCGAGGCCCAACGCCAGATGGCCCAGCCCACGCTCATCAAAATGCGTGTGATGGATAAATGTACGGTTTTCAGCGGCCGCCAGGGTGAGCGGTGTAGAACGTGACCCCGGAGCGATGCAGATATGGCGCACGCCGTGACGGGTTAAAGCTTCAAGGATCACCGCCGCCCAGCGTCGGTTGAAAGCGCTTACTGACATATGTTTGTCCGGTATCAATATTGCGACTCAGTATAAATAATACGAAACAATGAGATTTTGATATGAGTCGTTAATGTTCTACTCAGAGAACAATAAAGAACGCAGCCCCGCTGCTTTATTTTCTATTTCCTGCCATTCCGAATCGGCCTGCGAACCGGCGACAATTCCTGCGCCTGCATACAGGCGCACCGTGTTGCCGCTCACTTTTGCCGAACGCAGCGTGACGCAAAATTCGCTCTGGCGGCGGCTAATATAACCTGCCGATCCCGCATACCATTCACGCGAGAAAGGCTCAAAGCAATCAATAAAATCAAAAGCCTGGGTGCGCGGTAAGCCAGACACGGCGGCGGTTGGTTGCAGCTGCATTAAACAGCGATTATCGTTCGCTTCTTTCAGCGTAGCCTGGATAACCCGGCGTATATGCTGAACTTTTCTCAGGCGAACAATTTCAGCGGGCAGAATATCGAGCGCATCGACATGGCCCTGCAAACGCGCGCAGATATCGTCCACCACCAGCATGTTCTCGCGCTGATTTTTATCATCATTCATCAGCCAGTCGGCCAGATGCTGCGCCTGAATGGGATCTGCATGACTGGCGACGGTGCCCGCCAGCGCTTCCGTTTCCAGCGCAAGGCCACACCTGCGCCACAGCCGTTCCGGGGATGAACCGAAAAAAGCCTGCTGGGCGTCAAACGCCATAAAAAAGTGATAGCAATGGAGGTTTACACGGCGGCTGGCGGCCATTAACGCCCCGGCATCGGGCGGCGTAGTGAACGTCAGGTCAGTAGCGCGCGCCAGCACCACCTTTTCGAATTCGCCATCGGCAATAGCAAGCGTGGCTTCTTCAATCAGCCCACGCCATCCGGCTTCGCCAGGGCGGTGTACTTCGCTTTCGAGCGTCATCGCCGAGGTATGACAAACGCTTTGCGACGACAGCTGCGCAATAAACGCTTTCGCCGCTAGGGCGTCGGCCTGTAGTGAAGTATCGCTTGCCAGATTCACTCTTAACGACGCGTGTCCGCCTTCACGTCGCCACTCCAGACGCGGTAAAAAAAGCTGCACCTGCCTGTAATCAAAACTGTTCAGACCGCAAATGCGAATATCATCAGCATCATAGCGAGCTAAATATTCTTCGGCTTGCGCCAGCGAGGAAAATGAAAGGGTTGCGCCAAGGGCGGCGAGTTCGTTATCGCCGTTGCGCTGTTGCCACCAGAATTGCGGCCAGACGGGCTGCGCATTCAACCAGCAAAGCGGGTCAAATGCGTCATTTAACGGGAAAGGAACTTCGATAATTCGCGTGCCGGGTGAAGCGGGAAAATCGTCCGACAGAGAGTCAGTCAGACTCTTTAGCGCAGCGGAAACGGATAGCACGCGAACCTCCCTATACTAAAAACCGTATATTATACGGGGTACTGCTTATAAAAAGCAGTACCCATGATGAGGGAGTGTGATTTTGCTCAGCGACGGGTCAATAAAAGACCTAACACCAGCCCGACTGCGGCACCTACGCCGATACCCTGCCAGGGTTTTTCATGCACATAGTCATCTGCGCGATAAACCGCTTTTTTCGCCCGGTAATAGTAGGTGTCAGAGGCATGGCTCACGCGGGATTTAACCTCATGCAGCGCGTTTTCCGCGCGGGCCTTTAGCTCGACATATTTCTGATCGGCAGGATCGCCGGAAGAACGAAGCACCTCTTCCAGAGTATCGCTCAGCAGAGTCAGGTCGTCGTCAATATGTGTTTCATTAACCATAGTTTATCTCCATGTTTGCTAAACCTGTGGGATAACTATAGTCAACGCTTGCCGGTTACGCCTGCCCGACCTCGCGCGCCATGCCGACATGCGGAATGCCGTCTTCGTCGTAGATATCGGTGACAGGAATAAATCCAAAGTGACGATAAAAATTTTGCAGATGTGCCTGCGCCCCCAGATACAGCGCGCGCTCTGGCCAATGTTGCGCACAGCTGGCCAGAGCCTGTTCCATCAGTTGATAACCCAATTTTTCCCCGCGAGCGGTAGGGCTGACAATCACCCGGCCAATAGAAACAGGGGAAAAATCATCATCACTTTTCAGAAGTCTCGCATACGCCACCAGCGTATCGCCCTGCCAGCCGAGGATATGTCGGTTTTCACCCAGCAGGTCATCGCCATCAATATCCTGATAGGCGCAGGCCTGTTCGACCACGAAAACTTCACAGCGTAATTGCAACAGCGCGTACAGTTGCGGAACGGTTAAATCAGAATGGTGCAAATCTTGCCACTGAATCATGGTAGGCTCCTTGATCGTTATTGTTTTTTTACCGCCATGGGAGCGGCGTTATGCAACTGACTTTTTTGGGAACATCCGCTGGCGTACCGACCCGGACGCGCAACGTTACCGCCATTCTGCTGCATCATCAGCATCCAACGCAACCGGCAGTCTGGCTGTTTGACTGCGGCGAGGGCACACAGCATCAGCTGCTGGAAACCACGCTGCATCCGGGAAAAATTGACCGCATCTTCATCACCCATTTGCATGGCGATCATCTGTTTGGCCTGCCGGGACTGCTGTGCAGCCGTTCGATGGCGGGCAATATGAATCCGCTGACGCTTTACGGGCCAAAAGGCTTGCGCGAGTTTGTTGAAACCGCGCTGCGCCTGAGCGGTTCATGGACCGATTATCCAATGGAAATCGTCGAGGTGAGCGCCGGTTTTGTGATGGACGATGGCCTGCGTAAGGTCACGGCTTATCCGCTTAACCACCCGATCGAGTGCTACGGCTATCGGGTTGAAGAACATGACAAGCCGGGCGCGCTGGATGCAAAAGCCTTGATTAACGCGGGCGTGAAGCCGGGGCCGCTGTTCCAGCAGCTTAAAGATGGGTTGCGCGTGACACTCGAAGATGGGCGCGTGATTGATGGTCGAGACTACCTCTCTCCTGACACGCCGGGTAAAACGCTGGCTATTTTTGGCGATACCGCACCGTGCGAGGGCGCCATTTTGTTGGCGCAAGGCGTGGATATGATGGTGCATGAAACGACGCTGGAAACGGCGATGGAAGAGAAAGCCAACAGTCGCGGGCACTCATCAACGCGTCAGGCCGCCGAGCTGGCGCGCGATGCGGGTGTGGCGCGCCTGATTATCACCCACGTCAGTTCGCGCTACGACGCCGAAGGATGCAGGCGAATGCTGGCAGAATGCCGGGAGATTTTCCCGGCCAGCGAAATGGCGGAAGATTTTACCGTCATCACGCTGTGATTGTGATGGGGGCGAAACCGCCCCCGTCGTTCAGCGCGAAAGCCCTGCGGTGAGATCCACCAGCCGGACAAACTCCGCCCGATAACCTTTCACATCCTCGCCCTTAGCCCGCTCCGCCCAGCCGGCAATCTGCTGCCAGGACGTTTTGGCCAGTTCATCAGAACCGCGCAGTTTTTGCCCGTAAGCTGCCACGGCTGAGAGAAAACGCATATCCGTGGAGGCCATCTCAAAGCTGTTTTGTAACGACGTCACCATCACCGGCTGGCTCATCAAACGGCTGGTTTCGCCCTGCGGTGCTTTGTAGCGCAGCTTCACCCACAACAGTTCGTTTTCTTTGCCGCTTTCCGCTTTTGGCGATGCATTCGCATAGCGCAGCGCATCCACCGAACCTTTTTGCCCGGCTAACGTCAGTTCAAACAGCACGGTGACGTGTTTACCCGCGCCGATATCGCCGGCACCTACCGCATCGTTATTGAAATCTTCATCGCGCAGCTGGCGTTTTTCGTAACCAATCTGACGATATTCAATCACCTGTGCCGGGTTAAATTCGATTTGTGCTTTGACATCTTTGGCGACGGTCACCAGCGTCTGCTGCATTTCCTGGCCCAGCACTTTTTGCGCTTCGGATAACGAGTCGAGATAGCTGTAATTGCCGTTACCCACGTCAGCAATTTTCACCATCATCGCGTCATTGACATTGTCGTCACCCACGCCGAGTGTGGAAAGCGTAATACCCGTGTCGCGCTCTTTTTTCACCAGCGCTTCAATGGCTTTCGGGTCGTCGATGCCGACGTTAAAATCGCCATCCGTCGCCAGCAGAATACGGTTAACGCCGCCCTCAATGAAACCTTTTTGCGCCTGTTCGTAGGCCATTTTTAGCCCGGCGCCGCCGTTAGTGCTGCCGCCAGCGCTGAGATCGTTAAGCGCATGAATAATAGTTTGTTTCTCCGACCCGGAGGTCGCTGACAGCAAGACTTCGGAAAAACCTGCATAGGTGACGATAGAAACGCGATCCTGCGGGCGCAGGTCATTGACCATCATTTTAAGCGCCGATTGAATCAGCGGCAGTCGGCCATCTCCTTCCATCGAACCAGACGTATCAATCAAGAAAACCAGGTTGGCGGCAGGGCGCTCGCAGCTGGCTAACGCTTTCGCGGCAATATCCAGCCGTAATAGGGTGTGCTGTTCGTTCCACGGCGCGGGAGTGAGTTCGTACTGAACGGAGAAAGGATGAGAGACAGGTTCGCAGCCGGAGGTAATTTCAATATGAACGCCGCGATCTCCGGATTTCTGCACCTCCTGACACCCAAAAGCAGTTTTGTCATCCGGGCGTTTGCTCAATGGAAAATAATTGAGCATCTCTTCAACCCGCACTGCATCCGGGTTAGGCAACTGCCCCTGGTTTAAAAAACGACGCACATTCGCGTAGCTGGCCGTGTCGACATCAAGGCTAAACGTCGCCAGCGGGGATTGCGCAACCTGTTTTACCGGGTTGTCGTCGTAATGGGTATAGCGGGAGGTATCGAACTGCGCAGAGGTGCCAGCCACTGAACCCATCAAGGCATAACCGGACATCGAACCCGATGTATAAGCTGGCCCATGAGAACAACCGCTGAGGGTTAAACTACATATTGATATTATTAATAGTTTATTCTTGCACATATAAAATCCTTTTTTAAAACTCAATATAAACTTGCAGAAGAATAACTATGTCACTATTGCATTTCTATTTAATAAATAGTGAGCACACAAATAACAGATTAATCCTGGCTAATAATACCATTCACAGAGTTTTTTATAATTATGAATTCATCGTGCAGATATAATTTTTATGAGTGATGTTTTCACCTCAGGATCTACCTGATAGAATCGCCATTGATATGACATTTCGGCCTGGGTAAAGGAAAATATTCCCGCGACTCTTTTTTTCACTTTAGTATACGCCGTAATCAAAAGATTTTTTCCTTCAGGCCGTAATACTAACGTTCCGCGTGCAGTGTAAACGTTCTCCCTGTAGTCTGATGTTAACATCATTCTGCCATTCTCACAGTGAATGGGTACCAGTTTCTCCCGGCGCCACCCTCCTTTTTTCAGATGAAAAAAGAGGTAACCTTCCGTTCCATTGACAGACAACCGAATCTCCGGGGTCAGATTTCCCGGATAAGTCATAAAAGCATCCGATCCAAATCTGACGTCGTAGCGGCTGAGATAGTGTCTTAATAATGAGGAGAGATACTCAGGCGCCTCTTTCCCTGTGCTTTGATGCGTCGGCAGGCCTTCATTGATAAACGTAGAATCATATGCCGGACAAGTTGTTTGTTGAGACGACTTCAACGCAGCAGGATTAACACCATCCACATCAATACTATCTGCACAACCCATAAACAATAAACATACAAGCAATAACGTGATTTTAAATTTAATAAAAACCCTTGCCAGCATTGTTAATCACCTCTATTTTCAATAGCGACAACCATCAACACTACATGATAATAATGTTATCGACAAATATAAGAAGAATACACTTAAAAATAGCGACAATTATTTGTATTATTTTATTCACCTGTTTTATATTTTTATTGTATCAGCCGTGGGTAACTCCTCTATCATCATCTTCCCAACATGCCAGCCCTGCCAGGCTGGAAAAAGATGTTCGCTACCTGTCAGAAACGCTTTACCCACGCGGTTTTGATAACATCGAACATCTCAATGCCGCCGCGAAATATATTCGCGAAACATTCCAGCGTAGCGGCGCATCGGTGAGCGAGCAGGCTGTTCCGCTCGTCGGCGGGCCTTACAAAAACATCATCGCGCGTTATGGGCCTCAGCAAGGGCCGCGCATTGTCATCGGCGCGCACTATGATGCTGCGGTCGCCATGGAAGGCGAGCAAACGCGCTGGACACCCGGCGCTGATGATAACGCCAGTGGCGTTGCCGGGTTACTGGAACTGGCGCGCCTGCTCGGGCAGCAGGCCCCAACGGCGAGCGTTGAGCTGGTTGCTTATGCCTCAGAAGAACCGCCCTTCTTTCGCAGTGATGAAATGGGTAGCGCCGTACATGCCGCATCCCTCACTCGCCCGGTGCAACAGATGGTGGCGTTGGAGATGATTGGCTTTTATGACGACGCGCCCGACAGCCAACGCTATCCCATCGCCGGGCTGAACTGGCTGTACCCTGGTCGCGGCAATTTCATCGCCGTGGTCGGCAGAATGCAAGATATCAGTGCCGTGCGTCAGGTAAAGGCTGGTTTATTATCAGCTAAAACATTACCCGTATATTCCATCAACGCACCGTCGTTTGTTCCCGGTATCGATTTTTCGGATCATATTAACTACTGGCAGCGCGGTATTCCGGCAGTGATGATTACCGACACGGCGTTTTTTAGGAATACCGAGTATCATTTGAAGGGCGATACCGCCGACAGGCTGGATTATGAACGGATGGCGCTGGTAGTGGATGGGGTTATGGCCTTATTGATTCATCACGATTAAACATCACTCAAAAAGTAGCGATAACTAAAATCATCAATAAATTCTAAACTCGCATCACGATGTCGAAAATAGCGTAATTCTCTTTTACGGCTGATTTTACGCACATCTAAGTTAAGGCCATATGTCGCGATGGTGACATCAGCACGATGCTGTTTTTCAGGCGCAACCAACGGATTAGACTCCAGCTCCCCTGAGATATAATTCACCAAAAAAAAATCATCAAAATCGTAGTCTGGTTGGTCGCCAACTAATAATGCTGCATCATAGCTGTCCCTTTTTTGCGCCTGGCACGTGTCACAACACGGATACAGATTTTCCCATTGATAAGCGAGCCGATAAAATTCCCTTCGGGATTTAGGCTTAAAGTGTTCGAGCGTCATGCGACTTTCAGCCCCTAAGTTTCCCCCATCACAAAACGCGCAATGCCCTTGCGTCATCTCGTACAGTTTCTGTTTAGTTGTTGCATAACGAAACCCAGAGAACCATTTGAAACGATAACGTTGATTACGTAACTTCTGTGCTTCGTAATGACGTCCCAGACGTTCCCAGCAATCGGTAAGATAATCCGGGCACTGGCTGCGGTGAAATGCGTACATTTAATCTCCCGTATGTCTTGCCAATATTCGCTGCATCTGGCGCAGTTCCATCGTTACCAGGGCATTAAGTTCTTCACCTTTAGCCTGCAAAAGCGCCGCCAGTTGCATCACGGCATCTTTATTGTTCTTGCCTACGAGATGTTTTCGAATTGCCTGTTTAAATTCGGCAAGCTGGCATTCGGTTTCTACGTCAAACTCTTCATTAATATCAAATACTTCAGACAGAATAAGCTGATAGCTTTTCCCGGCGGATGAATTCATGGCGGTAATTAACGCCATATTCCCCGAATCCTTACATACATCGTAGCGTTGCTCTGGTAATCGATAAACCCAGGCGTCCTTGACGGAACCCACCACAAACGGAGAGTGAGTTGAGACAAAAACCTGCGCGTTAGGTAAGAGCGTCTGAATCGCCGGTAAAATGCGACGTTGCCAGCTGGGATGAAGATGGATATCGACTTCATCGAGAAAGAGAATAATGGGTTGCGAGAAGATATCGCGCGGCTTTCGCCACGGAACAGATTCAAGACGCAATGCTAAATCCGCTATCCAGGAGATGATGGACTTCAGGCCATCGGGTAGCACATCGTATTCAATGCTCTCACCCTCCAGCTCAACTTTTACGCTCAGCGGCGAGCGTTCTAAACGAAAGGATATCGTCAGCCCCGAAACATTTTTCACAAACCGGCAAATCCTTAATAAGGATTCATCATAAATTTCAGCTTCACTCTCCGCTAAATCCTGGCGCGCCAGCGCGGCTTTGGTGCGGTTGTTGGCAATCCAGTTTGCCAATACTACTGGCCTGACCGTTGCATCGAAAGATAAAGCATCCTCGAAGGGGGAAACCTGTATTTCTTCGATTTTTGGCGTATGCAGTTTTTCTCTGTTCGAACGCTGCCCTGAGTAGGCAAACGCAGCGAAATCTACGCGCGCCTCAACGGGCCAATGTTCGCTCTGGGAAATCATCCTGTACGTCGTCAGGAGGCTCTGTTCATCACCCACCATCTCAACTTTTCTCGTAGCGCGTTCATCCCCGGCAGAAATAACAGCACGCTCATCGCAGAAGCGACACGTAACGGATGCCTTACGGCTACGGAATCGCTGATGAAGGGGTGAAAGATGCGGTGAGGTGTGACTAAAAATGCCCGCAAGCGCATACAGCATTGTGCTTTTGCCGCAACCGTTCGGCCCGGTAAAAATATGAATTTCCGCTTTATTCGCACCGTGCCCGGCACGGCGGGTCCTCGGAAAATCAATATGTGCATGTTCAAAAACGCCGGTGTCTCTCAGCGTCACGCTCTCAATTCGATATCGTTGTTCCATCGTTCAATCCCTGAATTACTCTCCATGCGTGCATACTACACCAACCTTCCAATCTGTAATCATCATGCACGCTTTTCTGCGTAATCCCTCGCAGTTCCATGCATAAAAAAACCGCCGAAATCGGCGGTTTTTTTCACATCAACACTCAATTTTACATCAGCGGCATTGCCATCTGTACCAGGTCGATTAACGGCTGCGGCCAGACGCCCAGTACCAGCACCAGCAGTGCGGAAACCAGCACCACGATACCGCCCGCGCTGTACTGCCAGTTCGACGGCGCATCGCGGTTGAGCTGTTCCGGCGCATGCAGGTACAGGCTTACCGCTACACGCAGGTAGTAGTAGAGGCCGATTGCCGAACCGACTACCACCGCGCCAACCAGCCACCACAGGTGAGTTTGTACACCGACGGCCAGCACGTAGAACTTGCCGATAAAGCCCAGTGTCATCGGAATACCAGCCAGCGACAGCATCATCACCGTCATTACCGCAGAGAGGATTGGGCGATGCCAGAACAGGCCACGGTAGGAGAACAGTGATTCTGCATCCGGGCCGCGATACGGGCTGGACATCAGGCTTACCACGCCGAACGCGCCGAGACTGCTGAACAGGTAACCGGCCAGATACACACCTACCGCTTCCATCGACATTTCGCCGCTTTGCAGCGCAATCAGCGCCACCAGCAGATAGCCGAGGTGAGAGATAGAAGAGTAGCCGAGCAGACGTTTGATGTTGGTCTGGCTCAGGGCCATCAGGTTTCCGAAGATGATGGAGGCAAAGGCAATCAGGCCCAGCACGATACGTACTGCTTCGCTATCGCCTACCGGCGCGTAGAGGAACAGACGCATCACCACGCCGAAGATAGCGATTTTGCTCGCCGTCGCCAGGAAGGTGGAAACCGGAGCAGGCGCGCCCTGGTAGACGTCTGGCGTCCACAGGTGGAACGGCACCAGAGAGAGTTTAAAGCCAAGGCCGACAATCATCATGCCCAGACCCGCCAGCAGCAGCGGTTCGTGCAGCATGTTGTCCGCCAGGCTCTTACCGAGTGCGATGAACGACAGGTTGCCAGAGTTAGCGTAAACCAGCGCCATACCGAACAGCAGGAAAGAGGATGCCGCAGCAGACAGAATGGTGTACTTGATACTCGCTTCCAGCGAACGTTTCTGACGGAATGCATAGCCAATCAAACCGAACAGCGGCAGCGAGATCAGCTCAATCCCCAGGAACAGCGCCGCCAGGTGATTGGCGTTCGCCAGCAGAATGCCACCCAGCGCGGCAATCAGCACCAGCAGGTAGAACTCTTCTTTGTTGTCCGGGTAGCCTTCCAGCCACGGATAAGCAAACGTACAGGTAGCCAGGCTCGCCAGCAGCACCATGCCGGTGTAGAGCATGGCATAGCCGTCGACGCGCATCAGCGGCGTCACATCCATTGCGCCCGCCTGGCCAACAAACCAGAGCGAAACCAGCGCCGCGTTAAGCCCGATAACCGCAAGCGTAGCGTTGAGGAAGTGATTGCGTCGCCACGCAATGGAGAGCATCACAACCACCACCGTCAAGCCGACGATCAGCAGCGGTAACAGCGCGATCAGTTGTTGTGGAGTTAAAGTCATGAGCTAATTACGGCCTTGTAGTTGAAACAGAATTAACAAACCACTGCTGAATGTTGCCCATCGCAGAGTGTGACGTGTCCAGAATCGGCTGAGGATAGAAGCCCAGCAGAACCAGCAGCACGACCAGCAGAAGAATGATGAACAGTTCACGCAGCGACATCCCTGGCAGCTCTTTGGCCGCGATTTCACTCTTCGCTTTACCAAAGTAAGCGCGGTGCAGCATCGCCAGCGAGTAAACGGAAGCGAAAACCAGA
>CAJYVI010000182.1 GCA_913778145.1 uncultured Pseudocitrobacter sp. | reverse complement strand
ATCAAAGATGAGCGCATCATCGTTACCAGCATCAACGATATTTACTACGCCGAAGCGCACGAAAAAATGACCTTCGTGTACACCAAACGCGAGTCGTACGTGATGCCGATGAACATCACTGAGTTTTGCAGCAAGCTTCCCGCAACGCACTTCTTCCGTTGCCATCGCTCCTACTGCGTGAATCTCGATAAAATCAGCGAGATCGAGCCATGGTTCAATAACACCTATATTCTGCGCCTGCGCGACCTTGATTTTCAGGTGCCCGTCAGCCGCAGCAAGGTGAAAGAGTTTCGTCAGTTAATGCATCTCTAAACACTTTCCAGGACTCGCCTTAGGCCTTTATGTGGTGCGCATCACAGGAGGCCTTTTTTATGTCTGTCATAGCATGGACTTTCGAGACGGCTCACATTTTTCTCCTGTTTATTTGCGATATTAGCGCAGACAACCAATTGACTAGTCATATTGTTCATATGACTAGTCAATTGCGAGCACTGACGCCGGGCACTCCCTGGCAAGGTTCAGGATTAAAAAAAGGGTTCTGCTATGTCTGAGATGAGTATGCAGTCTATAACCGATCGCTTTGTCGAAATTTCCGCCCGCATTGCCGGGCAGGTGCACTTACGCTCTCTGCGCGATGCGTTTGCCGCCATTATGCCGATATTCATTCTGGCCGGATTGGCGGTGCTGATTAATAACGTGGTGTTTCCCTGGATTCTGGAAGGCGAAACGCTAACAAAATGTAAAGTATGGGGCGATGTGATTATCAATGGCACGTTGAATATCGCGGCGCTACTGATAGCCCCCATGATTGCCTGGTCTTTAGCGAGAAATAAAAACAGCACCAATCCCGTATCGGCAGTGATTATCGCTATTTGTAGCCTGATCATTATGATGCCGATTCAAATTGAGCTTGCGCCCGTCGGTGAAAAAACCACGGTTTCAATCACACAGGTGTTAAGTTTCTCTAATATTGGCACCACCGGCATTTTTGCCGGCGTTATCATTGGATTGCTCTCAACAGAACTTTTCCTGCGAATATCAGCCATTAAGAGGCTGCAAATTTCACTGGGCGAAAATGTACCGCCGGCTGTCAGTAACTCGTTCTCCGCGCTCATTCCAACGATCCTGACGCTTTCCCTCTTTGCGCTTGCCGCTGCGCTATTGGCAAATTGTCTGCATACGGATCTTATTCATCTCATTACCACATTAATCCAGCAACCTCTGCGCCTGATCAACACCAGCCTGCCGGGCACGATTTTTATCTATAGTTTTGGTAACTTTCTCTTCACGCTAGGTATTCATCAGGCCGTAGTGAACAGCGTGATTCTGGAACCGTTCTTGCTGATTAACACCAATGAAAATATGCTTGCCTTTGCTAATGGCGAACCTATTCCTCATATTATCAATAATATTTTTGTGCCAACCTTTGGGATGATTGGCGGGACGGGCAGCACCATTTCGTTGCTGATCGCTATTTTTATTTTTTCACGGCAAAAAGCGGCTAACCAGGTTGCACGCCTGGCAATCACACCCGGCTTATTCAACATCAACGAACCGGTTATTTTTGGTTTACCTATCGTATTTAACCTGCCCCTGATGATTCCGTTTGTCCTGCTTCCGGCGATCGGGATCTACTTTGCCTGGGTTTGTACGTCGCTTGGACTGATATCGCGTTGTGTGGTGATGATCCCATGGACTACCCCGCCCATTTTAAGCGCCTGGCTGGCAACTGCGGGTGACTGGCGAGCCGTGGTAGTACAACTCATCATTATCGTGTTCGGCGTATTTTTCTATCTGCCGTTCCTGAAAGTGGCAGAAAGGGTCGCACTGCGAAATAGCGCGATGAACTGAGGGAAAACTGGCCGGGCAACCCTCGGTTACCCGGTCATAGGCATTACAGAATTTGCCCCAGCGTCTGGCGCAGGTGCGCCCCGGAGCCGAGCAGGCCAGGATTATCGTGAACAATCAGATAGACCGGAATATCCTGTACGTAGGCCTTAAAACGGCCTTTATCTTCAAAGCCGCCACGGAAGCCGGACGCTTTAAAGAAGTCAAGGAAGCGCGGCACGATGCCGCCCGCGATATACACGCCGCCAAAGGTACCGAGCGTCAGCGCCAGGTTGCCGCCAAAGCGCCCCATGATGACGCAGAACAGCGACAGCGCGCGGCGACAGTCGATGCAGGTATCTTCCAGCGCGCGCTGGGTGATGTCTTTCGGCTGTAAGTTTTCCGGCAGACGACCGTCAGATTTCACAATCGCGCGATACAGATTCACCAGCCCCGGTCCGGAAAGCACGCGCTCTGCAGAAACGTGGCCGATTTCCGCCCGCAGCTCTTCAAGGATAATGCCTTCTTCTTCGCTGTTCGGCGCAAAATCAACGTGACCGCCCTCGCCCGGCAGGCTGACCCAACGCTTATCAACGTGAACCAGGTGCGCGACGCCTAAGCCCGTGCCCGCGCCATAAACCGCGATCGGTTTACCTTCTACTGGTTCCGCGCCGCCAAACTGAATCAAGTGCTCTTTTTTCAGCATCGGGATAGCCATCGACACAGCGGTGAAATCATTGATGATTTCCAGATGCGCAAAGCCGAGATTCTTTTTCATTTCAGCGATGGAGAAAGCCCAGGTGTGGTTGGTCATCGCCACCCAGTCGCCGGTAATCGGGCAGGCGATGGCGATGCAGGCATCTTCCACTTCCACATTGTGTTCTTTGAGATAGACGCGGACCACCGCTTCGAGGCTTGGGTAATCCAGGCCTGAGTAGGTCTTCGCCTGCGAGATTTCGCCCGTGGCGAGGTCGCATAACGCTAAACGCGCGTTAGTGCCCCCGACATCTCCTGTTAATGCAAACTTTGTCATTCCGTTACGGCTCCGCTAAAGTCAGGATAATTCTATATACGCAAAATAATTCGAGTTGCATGAAGGCGGCAAACGAGTGAATCCCCAGGAGCGTACATGAGTACGTGACTGGAATGAGCGAGTGCAGCCACGCACAGGCAACTTGAAGTATGACGTGTATATCACAGAGTAAATTCAAGGCGCTGTAACAACAATGACGATTGTGTGAGCGCCCCTGGATTATCGATCTACGTCACATAATTTTATGTATCAACCTTAAGGATAACTCTGTTTCGCCGTAACGTTTCAGCATCTATTGCGCTGAAGGCTTTTACAGAACCCGGCAAAGTGATGCCAGCTTTTAGCCAAAAGGAAATCATCATGCTCCATCCGCGAGCCCGCACGATGTTATTACTCGCCATCCCGGCGATGGTTATTGGTGTTGCCGCCAGTCTGATTTTGATTGTGGTGATGAAAATCGCCTCGGTATTACAGCATCTGCTGTGGAGTTCGCTCCCCGGCGCGTTGGGCGTCTCCTGGGATTCACCGTGGTGGATACTCCTCGTACTGACATTGACCGGCCTGGCGGTAGGCCTGGTGATTCGCTTTAGCCCAGGACACGCGGGGCCTGACCCGGCAACCGAGCCGCTGATTGGCGTGCCCGTTGCGCCATACTGCTTGCCTGGGTTGATTCTGGCATTGGTACTGGGCCTGGCCGGCGGCGTTAGCCTCGGCCCGGAACATCCGATTATGTCGGTGAATATTGCGCTCGCCGTGGTGCTGGGCGCACGCTTTTTCCCGCGCGTCAGCTCCCTTGAATGGACGATCCTTGCCGCGGCGGGCACCATCGGCGCGCTGTTTGGTACGCCAGTTGCCGCCGCGTTGATTTTCTCGCAAACCCTGAATGGCAATAATGATGCGCCGTTATGGGATCGTCTGTTTGCACCGCTGCTGGCGGCCGCTGCCGGGGCGCTGACCACCAGCCTCTTCTTCCAGCCGCATTTTTCGCTGCCGATTCCCCACTATCAGCAGATGAGGATTATCGACATCTTTAGCGGCGCCGTAGTTGCTGCAATCGCCATTGCGGTCGGCATGGTGGCGGTATGGTGTCTGCCACGTCTGCACGCCCTGATGCACCGCCTGAAACACCCGGTTCTGGTGCTCGGCGCTGGCGGTTTTTTGCTTGGGCTGCTCGGCATTCTTGGCGGCCCGCTCACGCTGTTTAAGGGGCTGGACGAGATGCAGCAGCTCGCCTTTAGCCAGACGTTGACCAGCAGTGATTTTATGCTGATTGCCGCTGTGAAGCTGGCGGCGCTGGTGATTGCCTCAGCCAGTGGTTTTCGCGGTGGCCGCATCTTCCCGGCGGTATTTGTCGCCGTGGCGCTTGGTCTGATGTTGCACGCTCACGTCGATGCCGTTCCGGCGGCAATTACGGTTTCCTGTGCGATTCTGGGGCTGGTGCTGGTGGTCACGCGTGATGGCTGGCTAAGCCTGTTTATGGCCGCCGTGGTGGTACCGGATACCACGCTTTTACCGCTACTCTGTATTGTGATGCTGCCCGCCTGGCTCCTGCTGGCGGGCAAGCCGATGATGATGGTGCCGCGGAAAGACAAATCCTAGCCTTTACTGTTGCGCGTCTCCAGCGCCTGAGTAACAGCACGAAGCAGGTCGGGAATATCCTGCTTCGGCAATACCACTTCCACCAGCGTTAAGCGTTCAATTTGCGCAGTTTTCGCCAGCACCTCGTCCAGTTGAACGCTTTGCGTCACCCGCCAGCACTGGGCCTGGCTGTCAAGGTTCAGCGCCTGTGGCAGCTGTGTCCAGTTCCACAAACTGATGTCGTTATAGCGCGCTTCGGGGCCATGGATCGCCCGCTCCACCGTATAGCCATCGTTGTTGAGCAGCAGAATGAGCGGTCGCAGGCCGTCGCGCAGCATTGAACCCAGTTCCTGAATCGTCAGTTGCGCCGCGCCATCGCCGACGATCAGCACCACGCGTCTTTCCGGGCGTGCAGTTTGCGCGCCAAACGCCGCGGGTAGCGTAAAACCAATTGACCCCCACAATGGTTGCACAATCAGTGATGCATCACTGGGTAGCTTCAGCGCCGCTACGCCAAACGCCGCCGTCCCCTGATCGCCCAGTATGATGTCACCAGGCTGGAGATGTTTTTGCAGCGTTTGCCAGAAGCGCGCCTGCGTTAACTCGCCCTCTTTTCCGGGGGCAAGCGGCGCAATGCAGCGCGTTTCCGTGCGCCATTTTGCCGACAGCTCATGGCTCACCGCGATCAACGCCTGCGTCGCCTGCGCCATCGGAATACCGCTGAACCAGCGATCGCCGACGCGCGCGGCAAAAGGTTGAATTGAAATCGATTTTTTATCCGGAATTTTGTGGGTGAAGCCTGCGGTGGTGGTATCCGTAAAACGCGTGCCGATACATAGAATCGCCTCCGCGTCCTCTATCGATTCGCGCGTTTGCGATAGGCTCGCCACGCCGCTGTAAATACCGACAAAGCCCGGCTGTTGTTCATCAAACAGACCTTTGCCCATTAACAACGAGGCGTGAGGAATCGGCGTCTGCGCCATCCAGTCGCGCAGCGTTTTTTGCAGGCCAAAGCGCAGCGCGAGGAAGTCCGCCAGCAAAGAGACTCGACGACAAGGCTGCAGCATATCGCGGACGGCTTGTGTAAAACGTTCAATCTGACCGTCGTTGATGGCCGTATCGGTAAGCGTCAGCGCGTTTACCGGACGGCTGGTCGGTGCTTTTGCCACGTCGGCAGGCAGCGAAAGGTAGCCTGGGCGACGATGTTTGATCATTTCAGTCAGCACGCGGTCGATTTCATCCGTGGCATTGCGAACGGTCAACACGCCCTGCACCACGGAAATCGGGGCGCTCATCTGACGAAAATGGTCGAATTTTCCGTCGCCCAGCGTATGGTGTAAAAGCTCCTGGCGCTGCTGCGAGCCGGTACAGGGCGCGCCCACAATGTGCAGCACCGGCACATATTCCGCGAAGCTTCCCGCGACGCCGTTTAACGCACTCAACTCCCCCACGCCGTAGGTCGTCAACAATGCGCCGCAACCCTGAACGCGTGCATAGCCATCGGCAGCATAAGCGGCATTGAGTTCATTGGCGCAACCGACCCAGCGCAGCGCAGGGTGCGCAATCACATGGTCGAGAAACTGGAGGTTGTAATCCCCCGGTACGCCAAACAGATGGTCCACGCCGCAGTCGGCGAGGCGATCCAGTAGATAATCCGCAACAGTGTAAGACGTTTGCATGATAAGTACCCTTTAGCCACTTGCTCATCTCTGAGTATTGAATAAGCGGTTCGCCTGTCCAGACAGATACGAAAATGCTATTGGAAAGTAAAATTTACAGCGAAAGGGTGTATACGACGGCGGCAACAATGCGTAGTGTAAACGCATACACTACTGATGCTTTGCGGAGGAACTTATGGTTTATCAGGCAGATCCGTCACGCTACAACACGATGGAATATCGTCGCTGCGGCGCAAGCGGGCTGAAACTTCCCGCCATTTCGCTGGGCTTATGGCATAACTTTGGCGATGCCACGTTAATCGAAACCAGCAGGCAGTTGCTGCGCCATGCCTTTGACCTCGGCATTACCCATTTTGATTTAGCCAACAACTATGGGCCGCCACCGGGATCGGCGGAGAGTAATTTTGGCCGTATCCTGCGGGAAGATTTTTTACCCTGGCGCGATGAGCTGATTATCTCCAGCAAAGCGGGCTACACAATGTGGGACGGCCCCTATGGCGACTGGGGATCGCGTAAATATCTGGTCGCCAGCCTCGATCAAAGCCTGAAACGCATGGGGCTGGAGTATGTGGATATTTTCTATCACCACCGTCCGGATCCTGAGACGCCGCTGACGGAAACCATGCGCGCGCTGGATCACATCGTGCGTCAGGGCAAAGCCCTGTACATCGGGCTTTCCAATTATCCGGCAGACCGTGCAAAAGAGGCCCTTGCGATTCTGAACGATCTGGGCACTCCCTGCCTGATCCATCAGCCAAAATATTCGATGTTTGAACGCTGGGTGGAAGATGGGCTGCTCGATCTGCTCAAGCAGGAAGGCGTCGGCAGCATCGCTTTTTCACCGTTAGCTGGCGGGCAGCTTACGGATCGCTATCTCAATGGTATTCCGACAGATTCCCGTGCAGCAAGCGGCAGCCGTTTTCTGAACCCGGAACAACTGACAGAAGAGAAACTCGTTAAGGTTCGCCAGCTCAACGAGATAGCCGCGCAGCGTGGGCAGAAATTATCGCAAATGGCGCTGGCCTGGGTACTACGTGACGAAAAAGTGACGTCAGTATTGATTGGTGCCAGTAAAACAACGCAGCTGGACGATGCCGTTGGCATGTTGAATAACAGGCACTTCAGCGCTGAAGAACGCGTCGCCATAGACGCAATTCTTGGATAGCGCAAATTGGCAGCACTTTTAGCAAAAAGTGCTTCCCTTTACGATTTAGGAGTTACCCCGATGATACGGATATTTACTTGTCCGTAATATAGGGTTAACAGGCCGTTCGCGGCCCCGATCGTGAAGGAGAAGAAAGTATGTTCAGGTCACTGATTCTGGCGGCAGTGTTAATGGCATCAGCAGCCCCGCTGATCGCTAACGCTGGCGAAATCACCCTGCTGCCATCGATAAAATTACAAATTGGCGATCGTGACAATTACGGTAACTACTGGGACGGCGGCCGCTGGCGCGACCGGGACTACTGGCATCGTCACTATCAATGGCGTGACCGCGGCTGGCACCGCCATGACAATGGCTGGCACCGCGGTTGGGATAATCGTAAAGCTTATGAGCGCGGTTATCACGATGGCCGACATGACGGGCGTGGACATGGCCGTGGCCACGGACATGGGCACGGGAAGCATCATTAATCTTTTTTCAGAAAGCAGCCAGAAGGCTGCTTGAGGCTGATGACAAACACAACACTGCCTGATGCGCTACGCTTATCAGGCCTACAAGGTTTCTGCAATATATTGAATTCGTAACATTTTGTAGGCCGGATAAGGCGTTTACGCCGCATCCGGCAAAAACACAGCGCACGTTGTCAGCAATTTGAAGCAGCCGGAAGGCTGCTTTTTATTACCCCAACAGCGTTCCCACCAGCAGCCAGCCGTTCAGCGCGACCACCAGCCCTACAATTAGCCAACCAACGCGTCTTACCAGTGCGGAGTTCACTAACTCCCCCATCAGTTTTTGATTACTGGTAAAGACCAGCAGCGGCACCAGCGCTAGCGCAATCCCGAAGCTCAGCAACACCTGACTCATCACCAGAATGCGGGTCGGATCCATGCCCATCAGGATCACGATGAACGACGGCAGCATAGTGACAGAGCGGCGTACCCACAGCGGAATGTGGAAGCGAATAAAGCCCTGCATAACCACCTGCCCTGCCAGCGTGCCCACGACGGTAGAGGAGAGCCCGGCGGCAATCAGGCTCAGGCCAAAGATAGTGGCGGCTGAATGACTGAGCAACGGTTCCAGCGTCAAATACGCCTGGTCGAGATCCGCAATTCCGGTATGCCCGTGGAAGTGAAAAGCAGCGGCGGCGGTCGCCATCATCGCCAGGTTAACGAATCCGGCGATGGTCATGGCTATCGCCACATCCCAGCGCGTTGCGTTATAGCGTTCACGCGCGCTGCCGCCGTGCAGATTCTGCGTCAGCGACGAGTGCAGGTAAATCACGTGCGGCATGATGGTCGCACCCAGCACGCCCGCCGCGAGGAATACCGCCTCCGAGGTGGGCAGAGAAGGAATAATCATCCCTTTCGCCAGCGGTGCCAGCGCAGGCTGCGAGAAAATCAGTTCGACGATATAAGCTGCGGCGACAAACAGCAGCAGTCCGCCGATGACTTTCTCCAGCGGTTTTTGCCCACGCCGTTGCAGCATCAGGATCAAAAACGTCGCAATCCCGGTGAGTACCGCGCCCTGAAGCAGGGAGATCCCAAGAATTAATTTAAAACCGATTGCCGCGCCGATAAATTCCGCGAGATCGGTCGCCATAGCGATGATCTCTGCCTGCACCCAGTAAAACCACACCACCGGTCTTGGGTAGTGGTCGCGTATTTGTTCCGCCAGGTTTTTACCCGTAGCGATACCGAGCTTAGCGGAAAGCACCTGAATCAGCATCGCCATCAGGTTGGCCCATACCACCACCCATAATAGCTGATAGCCGAAGCTGGCCCCGGCCTGAATATTGGTCGCAAAGTTACCCGGATCGATATAGCCGATGGCGGCAATGAATGCTGGCCCCATCAGCGCAAGCCTCATCCGGCGCGCTGTACGACTGCTGCTGTTACTTGCCACGCGACTCTCTGTCATTCTCTGCCTCAAAACATAGCCTTTGCTATGTTTCATGCTATCAAAATGAGAATGATTATCAAGTTCATTTAGAAAGGTGATAATGATTGCTCTGATAGATGAAACCGATAGTCGGGCTGGAGGTTGGGAAGGTTTGGTATACGCTTATTGTGAGGTTAGTACATTATACAAACTTTAAACACATTTACTTAACATAATAAAAATGTATGTTCGATCACTCTTTTTGAGATTGCTCACAGGTTCTGAATATAGTGCGACTTTGATCTCGTTTTATTTAGTTGCGTTACATAGAATGTGCAAGAAAATTAAACCTGCCTCATATTTGGAGCAAATATGGACCGCGTTCTTCATTTCGTCCTGGCGCTTGGCGTTGTGGCGATTTTAGCCTTGCTGGTCAGTCATGACCGCAAAAAAATTCGAATTCGTTATGTAATTCAGTTACTTGTCATTGAAGTCTTACTGGCATGGTTCTTCCTGAACTCCAACGTCGGCCTGGGCTTTGTGAAAGGCTTTTCCGAAATGTTCGAGAAACTGCTCGGATTCGCCAACGAAGGCACCAACTTCGTATTTGGCAACATGAACGATCAAGGCCTGGCCTTCTTCTTCCTGAAAGTCCTCTGCCCAATCGTCTTCATCTCTGCGCTGATTGGTATTCTGCAACACATTCGCGTGCTGCCGGTTGTTATCCGTGCGATTGGTTTCGTGCTCTCCAAAGTGAACGGTATGGGCAAACTGGAATCATTCAACGCCGTAAGCTCGCTGATTCTGGGTCAGTCTGAGAACTTTATCGCTTATAAAGATATTCTCGGCAAAATGTCCCGCAACCGCATGTACACCATGGCGGCAACCGCAATGTCTACCGTGTCGATGTCTATCGTTGGCGCCTATATGACTATGCTGGATCCGAAATACGTGGTAGCCGCGCTGGTGCTGAACATGTTCAGCACCTTTATCGTGCTTTCTATCATCAACCCGTACCGCGTTGATGCCAGCGAAGAAAACATTCAGATGTCTAACCTGCACGAAGGCCAGAGCTTCTTCGAAATGCTGGGTGAATACATCCTGGCAGGTTTCAAAGTCGCGATTATCGTTGCGGCGATGCTGATTGGCTTTATCGCACTGATTGCCGGTCTGAACGCTCTGTTTGCTGCCGTTCTGGGTATCTCCTTCCAGGGTATTCTGGGCTACATCTTCTACCCGATTGCCTGGGTAATGGGTGTACCGGCCAGCGAAGCCCTGCAGGTGGGCAGTATCATGGCGACTAAACTGGTCTCTAACGAATTCGTCGCGATGATGGATCTGCAGAAAGTGGCGTCTACGCTCTCTCCGCGCGCGGTCGGTATCATCTCCGTGTTCCTGGTTTCCTTCGCGAACTTCTCTTCTATCGGGATCATCGCGGGTGCGATTAAAGGCCTGAATGAAGAGCAGGGTAACGTGGTTTCTCGCTTCGGCCTGAAACTGGTTTACGGTTCTACGCTGGTGAGCGTGCTGTCTGCGTCCATCGCGGCACTGGTGCTGTAACGCAAAACTGCATCTACAAACATAAAAAAACGGGACGTTTATCGTCCCGTTTTTTTATTTCTTCAGCTCACCGAGCGGCGCAGGCTTACCCAGCAAATAACCTTGCAGATAATCTACCCCCAGTTCGAATAACATCTCTTTCTGTGCCTGCGTTTCGACATATTCGGCCACCAGCGTCAGGTTTTTTACTTTCGCCATATCGCAGATCGACTTCACTATCAGCTGGTCCATTTTTTCACCGACAATGTCGCGTACGAAACAACCATCAATTTTGATGATATCCGCTTCCAGCCGCTTCAGGCGACCGTAGTTGGCGTAGCCGGTACCAAAGTCATCAATCGCAATCAAACAGCCGTACGCTCTGAGCTGGCGAATGTTATGCAAGCTGTTTTCTGAATCTGAGAACGCCTGCTCTTCCGTCACCTCAATGGTGATGGCCTCGGGCGCCACGCGATAGCGTTTCAGCAACCGAATAATTTCATCCGCAGTGCCTTTCTGCATCAGGGTAAATGGCATCAAATTGATGGCGAAACGATGCCCGGTATAATGCTTCATCTTGCTGAGCAGCGTTTCCACCACCTGCATATCAAAACGGTAGCTCAGGTTAAACTGGGTAATAATCGGGATAAATTTATCCGGCATAATCAGTTCACCGTCGCACTGAAGCCGACTCAGTATCTCGTGGTAGCCCCTATCATGTTTATCGACGATAGGCTGCGCATAGAGAAGAATGCCGCCATGCGCCAGCGCGCGTTTAACCCGGTTCAGCATGATTACGCGATCGGTCGTAAAGCCAGAGATAGCCTCTTCCCGGCTATCCAGCGCCAGCACCTGATGCGCACTACATGCCTGCTCAGAGAGCCAGCTCAATTGCCCCAACGTATGGTGCAATTGGTTCTCTTCTTTACCATCAATCACGCCCCAGGACGCGCCGAATTCCAGGTCAATGACATTGTTATTCCAGCTAATCTTATGATTATTGAGGAATTCTACGATATGTTTAAGACGTGCCTCGGTCTCCGGGCCAGTCAGTACCAGCAACAGCTCATTACCCGGTATCTGAAAGAGTTTTTCATCGCGCGTCAGCAGTGGTTGTAAATTTCGGGTAATTACACGTTTGCAGTAGATACGCATCATCATGCCGTAGTGACGGCTTAAAAATTCAAGATTATCGATGCGCAGGCAGCAAACGGTGGCCTGCTGGTTCTCTTTTAACCATGACTCAAACTCACGCAGGTTCGGCAAACCGGTTAACGGGTCGATCAGCGCCTGGTCATGCCATTTACGCTTCAACGCCTCGCCACGCGCGTAGATCTGCGCCATATAAAGAATACAAATGGTGAATGAGATAAGCACTGAAAGAACGAACGCAACCGAATAGGCGCTTAATACGCCAAACAGAAAATGCTTATTGTTCAGAACGAGCAGGAATGCTGACGCTGACCAAATCAGCACAATCAGAACGCCGCTTAACCGGCTGATTCCTGAAAAGAACAGGATAAAAATAATCGGAACCAGGTAGCCCGCAATATACTTGGTCTCATAAGGCGAGCACAGTACGGTAAGCAGCGTCACAAGCCCCAGAAGCCAGTAAAGCACAAACGTTCGATTCTGCGATGACAGGTATGCGATAACATGACGTCGCCAGAACGCTTTCGCAAACTGCGGGTTGAGGATCATCCGCATCGGGTAATAGAAAAGAGGCGTGAATATCAGCGCTGCGCAAATCAGGCTCTGCACATCCACGACGCCATAAACCAACGAATTGGTACCAAAATAACTGGAAACGCTTACGGGAAAGTCGAGGTAATGGCCTACCAGATACATCACACCTTTGATGATCGCCGGCGCGACAAACCCCATCCAAAAAACAACCGCGCCCATATGGTGGCTGGGTAGGCCATAGCGCCAACGTTTACCAAGGATGCCGCGCAGCACAATCGCTGAAACCATCACACCTGACAGCTGGCAGGTGAGTAAAACTAACGCCTGGAACAACGTGAGATGAACAACGAAATTATTGACCACCAAAAAGCTAATAAGCAAAGGAAGAACGGCGTGGCGGCCAAACAGCAGGACGATCGCGAAGGCTGCGCTAAGCGGTAACCACGCAAGATAAGCTTCGGTTCCATCAATGACGGCTTTAGGCGAGACAAAGCGAGCAAAGGGAATTGCGATTAAAGAGAGCGTTAATGCTACAAAAAACTTTCGCGACAAAATATCTGTATTAAATCTCATTAGTATTCAGAACTGCATCCTTGTCGATACACCTATAACCCTGACTGATACTATGGGCATTATTCGAGCGAATCAAGGTGCTAAAGGAGGTATTTCCGACTAAACAAGGCGGAATACAAAGATTGTTGCGATGGGTTTAGGAACAGTATAGACAAACAAAAAACCCCCGCCACAGGCGAGGGTTTAAATTTGGTGGAGCTAAGCGGGATCGAACCGCTGACCTCTTGCATGCCATGCAAGCGCTCTCCCAGCTGAGCTATAGCCCCAACGTAAAGCGTGTCGTGTTGACGGGCGGCATAATATGAATTCCGTTGCGAGGTGTCAACGGCAAAATGCGGTACAGCCAACTAATCGCTGAAAAAGCAGACAGATGAATAACATTCCGAGCACGCTCGCAGAGAGAAGTTAAACCTGTCACGCTTTCTTTTAAAATGATGCTATAACATGAACTCGTAATTCCCACACTGCGATTCAGGAAATAGTATGCTCAAGGAACGAATGACACCGGAAGAAATCGCCCACCTGACTGGCTACAGTCGACAAACCATTAATAAATGGGTACGCAAGGAAGGCTGGCAAACCTCGCCACGTCCTGGCGTTCAGGGTGGAAAAGCCCGCCTGGTCCATATCAACGATCAGGTCAGAGAATTTATCTATAGCGCCCAGCGCGCATCCGACACCAGCGCAACTTATACGACGCAGAGTGCGAATGACAATGCGTTTCACAGCCTGCTACTGAATCTGGCGCAGGAAATGACGCTGGAAGAACAGCGGCAGCTAACGTCGCTGCTGCTGCGTGAAGGGATCAGCGGCCTGCTGCAACGTTTAGGTATCCGTGGCGCATAATCGTAATGAAAAGACTTAAAGATAAAATGTCGACCGAAGAGTTGGCGATCTGCCTGGGAATGACGCGTCAGACGATCAATCGTTGGATCCGCGAACAGAAATGGCAAACCGAGCCAATGCCTGGAGTGAAAGGTGGCCGGGCAAGGTTGATACACATAACTCAACAGGTGAAAGATTTTCTGGCCAATACCCCTGCCCTGCTGCACGTAAACGATCCAGACTCGCACATTAATGAACCGGCGAAAAGCTACTCCCCCAATGCTGCAGACGTGGTCTGGCAGCAAATCAGTGATACATTGCAGGTGATGACGCCCGGCGAAATGGAGCGGCTTAATAAATTGCTGCGGCGCGAAGGCATTTGTGGGTTTATGTCACGGCTTGGGTTGAACGAAACGCAGGCGTAAAAAAACGGGCTTTCGCCCGTTTTTTATTACTGCTGGCTTTCGCGTTCTGCAATAAAGCCCAGCGCTTTGTTAATGCGCTCAATGCTGCGGTTTTTACCGATCGCGTGAACGGTGACGTCCAGCGCAGGTGATTGACCTGCACCGGTTACGGCGACGCGCAGCGGCATCCCTACTTTCCCCATGCCCACTTCCAGCTCATCGGCGGTCGCCTGAATCGCGTGGTGAACATTTTCCGCCGTCCAGTCAGTGATGGCAGAGAGCTTATCGCGCACCACTTCCAGCGGCTGACGCGCAACCGGACGCAGGTGTTTTTTCGCTGCATCTGCGTCGAACTCGGCGAAATCTTCGTAGAAGTAACGGCAGCTCTGCGCCATTTCTTTCAGCGTTTTGCAACGCTCGCCCAGCAATTTCACCAGCTCAGAGAGCTGCGGCCCCACGCGGGTGTCGATATTTTCCTGCTCAATATGCCACTGCAGATGCGTTGCAACATATTCAGCTGGCAGATTATTGATGTAGTGGTGGTTAAGCCACTGCAGTTTTTCGGTGTTGAAGGCGCTGGCAGATTTGCTCACCGCATTCAGGGTGAAGAACTTAATCATCTCTTCACGGGTGAAGATTTCCTGATCGCCATGAGACCAGCCTAAACGCACCAGGTAGTTCAGCAGCGCTTCCGGCAGGTAGCCGTCGTCGCGATACTGCATCACGCTCACTGCACCATGACGTTTAGACAACTTTTTACCGTCGTCGCCGTTGATCATCGACACGTGCGCGTAAACCGGCACCGGCGCGTTCAGCGCTTTCAGAATGTTGATTTGACGCGGGGTGTTGTTGATATGGTCTTCACCACGGATCACGTGGGTGATTTCCATATCCCAGTCATCCACTACAACGCAGAAGTTGTAGGTTGGGGAACCATCGGTACGGCGGATAATCAGATCGTCCAGCTCCTGGTTGCTGAACTCGATCGGACCGCGGATCTGGTCATCAAAGATAACAGAACCTTCCTGCGGGTTAGCGAAACGTACTACGCACGGCTCATCGTCAGCATGATGCTCGTGGTTGTGGCGGCAGCGTCCGTCATAACGCGGTTTTTCACCGTTCGCCATCTGCTCTTCACGCAGCGCTTCCAGACGCTCTTTGGAGCAGTAACATTTATACGCCGTGCCTGCTTCCAGCATTTCGTCGATAACCGTGTTGTAGCGATCGAAACGCTTAGTTTGATAGTACGGGCCTTCGTCCCATTCCAGATTCAGCCAGTTCATGCCATCCATAATGGCTTCAATAGCTTCCGGTGTGGAGCGCTCGAGATCGGTGTCTTCAATACGCAGCACAAACTCACCGTCGTGATTACGTGCAAAAAGCCAGGAGTAAAGAGCAGTACGAGCACCGCCGACGTGCAGATAGCCTGTCGGGCTGGGCGCGAAGCGAGTTTTGATTTTCATTAAATGGCCTTACGTTTATTAAAGATGCCGACAACCGGCAAAACCTGGAACTTAGAAGGGCAATATTCTATCACTCCTGGCTGATTCCTCAATCTTCATCCCTCATCATGGACAAAGTTAGCCGTTTTTGTATAGAAATCATGCACGAGCGCATAAAACCCCATCGCATTGTTTAATTTTACGACGAATGAACAAATTCTTTAGAAAATGCGTTGACTCATTTTCAACTCTCCCTATAATGCGACTCCACACAGCGGGGGTGATTAGCTCAGCTGGGAGAGCACCTCCCTTACAAGGAGGGGGTCGGCGGTTCGATCCCGTCATCACCCACCAACTACTTTATGTAGTCTCCGCCGTGTAGCAAGAAATTGAGAAGTGGGTGATTAGCTCAGCTGGGAGAGCACCTCCCTTACAAGGAGGGGGTCGGCGGTTCGATCCCGTCATCACCCACCACTTTCTCGCCAGCTGGATTTCTTGCAAAAA
>CAJYVI010000181.1 GCA_913778145.1 uncultured Pseudocitrobacter sp. | reverse complement strand
CATTACCCAAAGAGCGGGTCAAACCGGTAGTGCTTACGGCGGTACGGGTTCATCTGAACAAACTAATGTTACTTTATCTGGCAATGTTTATCGCTGCCCAGAATGAAAGCCAGGCCCTGCACAGGGCCTTTATTTTATTTAATAGCTAAAATCACATATTCAAATTATTACCCCCAATAAAGTTGGCTATAAAGAAAATTCTCATAATAATTTCAGCATTAAAAAAACAATCTAGAATTAATTCTGAGGTTTTCATCAACGTGAAATGGAGGATTAATAATTGTCTATTCAACACGACGAAAAAGGCCAGGTTGTTATTGGAGAGGCTGCACTCGCCCTTGCACTTAGCGAGAAAGAGATTAGCGTAAATGCACTCATTATGCAGCTATCCCGGATGGAAGCAGGTTGTGTAACGGATGAGCGGATACAGTCGATTGTCAAAGCCAGAAACTGGCTGATGAGCTTTGAGTATCCTCAGGAAGCCGCGGCATGCCTGCCCTATCTTAACAGCTAATATGAACTGTCTTTATCTCGAGTAGAAGAGATATTCATGGACGTAGTCCGGTTTCCACCGGAAAACGGCGAAGACAACCTCAACGGTTACGCGCAAGCGTTTTCCGGCTGGAATATCTGTCAAGGATGACGCTTTTATTCATTAAATTTCATAACAAAGACTATTTCCGGAATAGTAAATCTTACACCATGAGATAATCAGACTTTTCTGTTGAAAACGCGCCTCCCATCCCCTCACATTAATCTAAACTATAATTTTAAGGTAACAAAAAAATATCATCTTCCTTCCTGATGACCAGGAGATAAAATGTCTGATTTAAACGAACGCGTTGAAACGCTAGAAAAAACCATTGCCGACCTAAGCCTTGATCTTCAGGCGTCCAGGATTGCTATCACCGTATTAACGAACGTTATTAATAAGATGAGTGGTACCCCAGGATATGTAGCCAATTCGTATGAAGAAGAAAATAGCTCGGCACCTTTGGTTAAGTTTAACCATCCGGAGCAGGAAGGCTATGAGGAAAAGCTTACAGAAAAAGTGTTGGCGCTGATTGCCAAAACGGCATAACGCAGATTGCCTGTAGCCATAGTGGCTGAACGAAATCAGCCACTTGCCCTCTCCTTAATGCTTCACCATGACGTGTCGCACGACCGTATAATCTTCCAGCCCGTACAGTGACATATCCTTACCGTATCCCGACAGCTTCTGCCCGCCATGCGGCATTTCGCTCACCAGCATAAAGTGGGTATTGACCCATGTGCAGCCATATTGCAACCGCGCGCTGACGCGATGTGCGCGACCGACATCCTGCGTCCACACGGAGGACGCCAGCCCATACTGTGAGTCGTTCGCCCACGCCAGCACCTGCGCTTCGTCATTAAACGCGGTCACACTCACCACCGGACCGAAGACTTCACGCTGTACAATGTCGTCCTGCTGCTGCGCGCCCGCCAGCAGCGTCGGCAGGAAGTAATAACCTTTACTCTCAGCCTTATGACCGCCCGTGATCACCTTAACGTGCGGCAGCGCTTTCGCTTTATCTACCGCCGCGCTAACACGCTCAAGATGGGCAATCGAACTCAGTGGCCCCAGTTCGGTACTCTCATCATTCGGATCGCCAATTTTCAGGCTGGCCACCGCGGCGCCGAGTTTTTCAACCAAGCGCTCATAAACGCCTTTCTGCGCGTAGATGCGGCAGGCGGCGGTACAATCCTGCCCGGCATTATAGAAACCGAAGGTGCGCACGCCCTCTACCACCGCATCAATATCCGCGTCATCAAAAACAATCACTGGCGCTTTCCCGCCCAGTTCCATATGCGTACGTTTTACCGAGGATGCAGTATGCGCAATGATGTGCTCCCCGGTGGCGATCGAACCGGTCAGCGACACCATGCGAACTTTAGGGTGCCCGGTCAGCGGGTCGCCGACGGTTTTTCCGCGCCCAAATAGCACGTTCAGCACGCCTGCCGGGAAGATATCTTTCGCCAGTTCAGCCAGCGCCAGCGCGGTGAGTGGCGTGATTTCGGACGGTTTGATCACCACGCAGTTGCCCGCCGCCAGCGCCGGGGCCAGCTTCCAGGCCGCCATCATCAACGGATAGTTCCACGGGGCGATAGAGGCAACCACGCCGACCGGGTCGCGACGGATCATTGACGTGTGTCCTTCCAGATATTCTCCCGCCGCCAGGCCGTTGAGACAGCGCGCCGCCCCAGCAAAGAAGCGGAAGACATCGACAATGGCCGGAATTTCATCATTTAGCACGCAGTGTAATGGTTTACCGCAATTTAATGACTCCAGTTTTGCCAGCGTCTGAGCATGCGCTTCAATGGTATCCGCCAGCTTTAACAGGCATTCCGCACGGTGCTTCGGCGTGGTTTGCCCCCACTCAACGAAGGCACGGTCAGCCGCTTCCACGGCCGCGTTCACCTGCTGAGGAGACGCCTCGGCAATCTCCAGCAATACTGCGCCCGTTGCCGGGTTGTACACGGGCTGCGTCTCGCCTTCGCCCGCAACCAGCTCGCCATTAATCAATAAGTTATGTTGCATCGCTGTATCCTGTCTGATTGAGTTATTTACCACCGCTGGCCGCTGTCTCATCATCACGAGTCAGCCACCATGCCCCTAAAATCGGTACTGCTGTAATCATCATCACCAGAAGCGCTACGACATTGGTGACCGGTACATCACGCGGCCTGCCAAGCTGATTTAACAGCCACAGCGGCAACGTGCGCTCATGGCCCGCCGTAAAGGTGGTCACGATGATTTCATCAAACGACAGCGCGAAGGCCAGCATTCCACCCGCCAGCAATGCGGATCCCAGATTGGGCAGCACGACATAGCGGAAGGTTTGCCAACCGCTGGCCCCGAGATCCATCGACGCCTCGACCAGGCTCCAGGAGGTCCGGCGAAAGCGCGCTATCACGTTGTTGAAGACCACCACCACGCAAAAAGTGGCGTGCCCTATCACAATCGTCAGCAGACCAGGTTCAAGCCCCACCGTTTTAAAGGCGCTAAGCAGTGCCAGACCCGTGACGATGCCCGGCAACGCAATCGGTAACAGCAGCAGCAACGAGATGGCGTTTTTGCCAAAAAACTCACTGCGCCAGAGCGCGGCAGCGGCCAACGTACCCAGAACCAGCGCAATAGCCGTCGATAACGAGGCAATTTTAAGTGACAGTGTCACCGCCCCAAGGATGTCGCTACGCCCGGCAGCTTCGCTAAACCAGCGTAGCGTCAGCCCTTGCGGCGGGAAGCTAAACGCGGCGTCCTCGGTGTTGAAGGCGTAGATAGCGATAATCAACAGCGGGAAGTGAAGAAATACCACACCGCCCCAAGCCGCGATACGAACGAATAACGGTGCGCGATTAGAGTGCATCGAAGGCTCCCAGGCGTTTCACAAACGCCAGATAAAGCGCAATCAGCACGATGGGTACCAGCGTAAACGCCGCCGCCATCGGCATATTGCCAATCGCCCCCTGCTGGGAATAGACCATGTTACCGATAAAATAGCCCGGCGGCCCCACCAGCTGCGGCACGATAAAATCGCCAAGCGTCAGTGAAAAGGTAAAGATGGAGCCTGCCGCCACGCCGGGGATCGCCAGCGGCAATACCACATAGCGAAACGTCTGGCGCGGGTGTGCGCCCAAATCGGCGGAGGCCTGCATCAGTGACGGCGGCAGTCTTTCCAGCGCCGCCTGAATCGGCAGAATCATAAACGGCAGCCAGATATAGACGAACACCAGAAAACGCCCCAACCCGGAGGTGGAGAGCGTATTTCCGCCGACACCCGGCACGGTCAACATCGCGCTTAACACGCCGCCGAGCCCCATATGGTTGAGAAACCACTGCGCCACGCCATCTTTCGCCAGCAGCAGCGTCCAGGCGTACGCTTTAACGATATAACTGGCCCACATCGGCAACATCACGGCAATGTAGAAAAACGCCTTCATTTTCCCTGAGGTGTAGCGCGCCATGTACCACGCCATCGGAAACGCCAGAATGGCGCTGGCAATCGTCACCGCGATGGCCATGGTGAGCGTCCGCAAAATGATGTCGTAATTGGCAGGGTTAAACAGCGCCCAAAGGTTCGCCAGAGTGAGATCGGGCGTCACCGACATGGTGAAATCGTCGAAGGTATAGAACCCCTGCCACAACAGCGTCAGCAGTGAGCCAAAGTAAACGACGCCGAACCACATCAACGGGCCCAGCAGCAGTAAAAAGAGACCCAGCGCGGGCTTGCGCCAGAACAAGCCTGAAAGCCGTGCGGAACTGGCGGAAGCACTGGATTTACTGATACTCATCTCCATTTACCTCCCTCCATCCAGCGGCACCATCGCGTCGCGCGCCCACGAGGCCAGCACCGTCTGACCGATTTGCGGCCCGCCGGGGGTAAGATCCGTGGAGAAGTTGGCTTCGCTAACCAGCAGTTTTCCGCCGCCTTCCAGCAGCAGTTCAAAACGCGTGGCGGCACCCTGATACTGAACTGTCTGCACCACGCCGCGAGCCTGAATTTCCCCAGGTGTATTCAGGCGAATATGTTCCGGGCGCAGCGCCCAGTCACCCTCCATTCCGCAAAGGATTGTCGCCTGCGCGGAATCAAAGACGTTCGACGTGCCGACAAACCCGGCGACAAACGGCGTGCGCGGGCGCAGATAGAGTTCGCGTGGCGTGTCCACCTGTTCGATGCGACCGTTATTGAACACCGCGACGCGGTCAGACATCGACAGCGCTTCGCCCTGATCGTGGGTGACAAAAATAAAGGTGATCCCAAGCTCCTGTTGCAGCTTTTTCAGTTCAACCTGCATCTGTTCACGCAGTTTGAGATCCAGCGCGCCCAGCGGTTCATCCAGCAGCAGAACGCGCGGCTGATTGACCAGCGCACGCGCAATCGCTACACGTTGACGCTGACCGCCGGAAAGCTGTGAGGGTTTACGATCCCAGGCAAACCCCAGCGCCACCTGGTCCAGCACCTCTCGCGCTCGCGCATGCCGCGCTTTCTTCGCCACGCCTTTCACCATCAGCCCATAGGCCACGTTGTCGAGAATCGACATATGCGGGAATAGCGCGTAATCCTGGAACACGGTGTTCACATCGCGCTCCCACGGCGGGAGTTCGCTGGCCTGACGGCCAAAAATAGAAATCGCGCCGCCTGAAAGCTGTTCAAACCCGGCAATCAGCCGCAGGCAGGTCGTTTTGCCAGAGCCCGAAGGCCCCAGCATTGAAAAGAACTCCCCGTCATGAATGGCGATACTGACGCCATCCACCGCACGAACATCACCATACAGACGGGAGACATCATGAAACTCTACGGCATACGTCATGTTTCACTCCCGGGCGATCAGCGGCCACCCATAATGGCGATGTAATCCTGCGTCCAGCGGCTGTAAGGCACATATTTCCCGCCTTCCGCTACCGGCGTTTTCCAGAATGCGATTTTGTCGAAGAAGTTGTAGCCATTGGTTTCGCAGCCTTTTTCGCCCAGCAGCGGGCTGGCTTTACAGCCTTCCGCCACCACCGGCAGCGAGCCGAACCAGGCCGCGACATCACCCTGCACTTTTGGCGTCAGCGACCAGTTCATCCACTTGTACGCACACACCGGATGTTTCGCCTCGGCGTGCAGCATGGTGGTATCCGCCCAGCCGGTGACGCCTTCTTTCGGGAAGACCGTGGCAATCGGCTGACCTTCGCCCTTCAGGCCGTTAGCCTGATACGGCCACGCGCTGGACGCCACCACGCCTTCGTTTTTAAAGTCGCTCATCTGGACGGTTGTATCGTGCCAGTAGCGGTGGATTAACCCATGCTGATCGCGCAGTACTTTCAGCACCGCCTGATACTGTTCTTCGGTTAGTTGATAAGGATCATCAATGCCCAGCGCCGGTTGCGTGGCTTTCACGAACAACGCCGCATCGGCGATATAAATCGGGCCATCGTACGCCTGAACGCGGCCCTGGTTGGATTTGCCATCCGAGAGGTTTTGTTTCACAAAAACAACATTCCAGGAGTCCGGCGGCGTCGGGAATATTTTGGTGTTATACATCAGCAGGTTCGGCCCCCATT
>CAJYVI010000180.1 GCA_913778145.1 uncultured Pseudocitrobacter sp. | reverse complement strand
GCGTGACGCCTTCGGAGTGCACAATCACGCTGCCGGATACCCCATAGTTCACCTGCTGCTGATTGCCGTTGTCGCTGTAGTTGTAGCCGACTTTTGATTCGCCCCACGATCCTTTGTAATCCAGGCTTGCGTTTCCGCTGGCGCTTTCCCCCTGGCTGACATAGCCCTGTTGTACGCTATAGCTGAGATTGTCGTCGTCCAGTAACGAGCCGGAAATACCGACGTTTTGCGTCACGTTGCCGTCGTTGTCGGCGCTGGTGTTCGAGGTCATCCAGGCTGCGTGACCTCGACTGTTTGCATCGCCATTGGACGACGAGAGCCACTGACCCAGCGGCAGTGAGACGTTAAGCGCGAAAACCTGATCGGCGGACGGTTGCCCGCGAGACTGGCTGTAGTTCCACGATAATCCCAGCGTGACATCCTTGATCTGCGTGTTGTAGCCGAATTGCAATAACCGATCCTGATCATCGGTGTTCCAGTAAGTTTGCTCGCTACCGCTCAGGTAGAATGAGCCATAGTCGCCAAGCTGCTGGGAAATATTAATTTGCAGCTTCCCGCGCTTGCTGTAGTAAAGGTTGTAATAGCGCGCCCACAGCGGCGTTTCATCGTCCTTGCTCTGCGTATACCCTTCCATGCGGTGATACATGGTATCGGCCAGGGTATAAAAACCAGACGTTGAATAGCGATAGCCCATCAACTGGAAATTAGTGCCGTAAGGATTGAGCGTTTTGGCATACAAAAACCGCCAGGATTGCCCCTGATAATCCTGATTATTGGCAAGAGTACTGTTCGCCCACGTGCCATCGACCGAAACCGCGCCAAATTCGCCAAGGTTAAACCCTAATCCCAGCATGCCGGCACGGTAATCGTCAGAGAACTGCCCGCCGCCGTACCAGGTTACGCCCCAGGGCCCACCCCATTGCAGCGTCGCCTGTGCAAACGCTTTTTCATCCTGATCGTTGCTATTACTGCGATAATTCGCCGCGGTCAGAGCATATTTTAATCGGCCCTGACGCTGGAGAAGCGGTACGCTGGAATAAGGAATGGTGTATCGATTGAGGGTGCCGTCGGACTCTTTAATTTCAACCTGCAGATCGCCGCTGGAGGCGCTGGAAAACAGGTCGTTAATTTCAAACGCGCCGGGCGGCACGTACGTTTGATACACCGTGTAGCCATTTTGTTTAATGGTCACCTGCGCATTGCTTTTGGCGATCCCGCGAACAGTAGGCGCAAAACCGCGCAGGCTATCGGGCAGCATGTTGTCGTCCGAGGCCAGCTGCACACCGCGAAAACCGACGCTATCAAAAAAATCGCCCCCGGTGTAGCTGTCTCCGACGGTTAATTCGCCTTTGACGGGAATAATCGCGTACTGCGCATAGCTGCTGATATTCTGCCACTGGCCCGGTTCATCCTGACCATAGCTCCAGGTTGAGTTATTGCGCAATCGCCAGCCCGCAAGATTCAACCCGCTATTCAAATTCAGGAAATAATTGTTATTGCCGCCGTTTTCGTTGCTGCTCTGCACGCCATTTGCCCCACTGAAGGAATATCCCAGCAGCAAGGCATTGATTCCGCGATCCCATCGTTCGGGTGGAACGTAGCCCCGGGCATCATTTTTAACGGCAATTTGCGGCACAGAAATCGCCAGCCGAAGCTGTCGGGCATCAAATTTGACGCTGGCGTCAGGAATAACGTTCGCAAGCGGCACGCACGCATCGTCATCCAGCGCGTTAAATGCAGGAAACGCAGCGGTATTGACGCCAATCTGGCTGAGATAGACCTTGTTCAGGCAGGGTTCAACCTGATGATTGTCTTCATTGGCGACAAATTCGATATCGCGGGTGGCAACGAAACTTTGGTTGAAAATGACATCAACCCGATACCTGCCGGGCGCGATTTGCTGCCCTTTTTCAAAACGAGAAAGGTCGGCGACCAGCGACGGATCGTCTTTAAAGAACGCGGGATCAAACCAGGTGTCGGCCAGCGCGCTCAGCGACGCTGAGGCGAAGACCGCCAGCCCACCTAAAAAGGAGGGAACCGTACTGGCAAGAAAGTGACGGTGCTGGCGTGGGGAACTCGACATTTCGCGTCCGCAAACGTTAATCCGTCAGGATTTGCACGTCATGGCCGGCGTTTCAGCGCCATAATCATTGATGGTGCGGTAGCTCACTTTCTGGTTAGCCGCGCCTGCTGGCACGTCAAACCGGAAGCTATCAAGCGGCGATATCATCTGGTTTTTGACGCGCTTACCGCCAAGCGTCAGCCCGGTAAGCGTAATGTAATAAGGCGTGGGATTATGGACAGTCACGCTCTGCCCTGCCCAATCACAGCGCAGTTTCTCTGCCGCCTGATTAACGGAAATCGACAGCCCTTTAGGCCGCCAGAACAGCTTAATAACGCTCTGGGTGGCGATTTTTAGTACGCTGCCCTCTTCTTTCTTCGTTGTCGAAGGCACTGCGCGTACGCTTGCGTAAAATAAAGATTCACGATCTTTAGGCAATGCAGGACCGACGTACATAATACGCAGTAAATTTTCACTGGCCGTGTTAAGTACAAACAACGGAGGGGTGGTAATAAAATCCTGCGTTTTTTTATTATCGGGCGTCATTACCCATGCCTGAATTAAATACGGCACGGTTTTACTGGTATTTCTGACGCTTAGTGATATCTGCGCGTCTCCTTCATTATAAATAACCCGCGTCGCGCCCAACCCCACGCCGCCGCTATCGGCAGCCATGGCGGAAGCACTGAGTGTTAACGCGCCGATAAAACTCACGGCAAACCAGCTTTTTGCTCTACGGGTATTCACTTGAAGGTACCTTTAGCGGCTCTCCCCCCTTCAGGACAAAGATGAAGGGGTGAAAATCAGTAATAGTTAATATGGAATGTGGTCATCACCTGCACCGTACCCGCCGTGGCACGACCCGTTGCAACGTAATCTGCTTTGAAGGTAATGGTCTGGTCGGCGGTCCCGGCGAGCGTGATACCGTCTTGTGCCGTTTCGGTATTAGGTACAATTTTCGTTGTGCCATCCGGCATATACATTTGTACCGCGACGTTTGTCGCTGCACCGCCACCGGTATTCTGGTTCTTAAACGCGGTGGCCACCGCCGGGTCAGCCTCTGCGGTGAACGTAAACGCCGCGTTGCTGGTCGCCGTGGTATCACAATCCGTCAGGTTAATCGGAATATCCTTTTTCACCCCGGATTCCTGCCCCAGCGTTTGCAATTTGGTGGCGCTCACCTTATCCATAGCAACAGAACTGGACCGGCTATCTGTTGCGATAGTGCAGGCTGGCGCCACCACTTCGCCGGTAATCGTCAGGGTACCGTCAGTCACAGCGCTATCATCAGCCGCCAGAGCGCTACCACATCCCAGAATCGCACTCATTGACAGAATTAATATATTTTTCCGCATGCATATCTCCATTTAATAAATAAAACACATGACTTAATTGATTAATATTAAATATCGATGCATATAAACAGATACAGTTATCTGTATGCAACTGAATTGAATTTTTAGAAATAATTAATTGATAATTTTTTTGCACTATATCTAGCCAATATATTAGCTATACATATATTTAAACCTAAATAATTAATGTTTCATATGAAACAAAAGGTATTTCTTTTTTACACATCCATTGAAAGACAATAACATTCATGGTGTTACAGTTTTTTTTCATCCTGCCGGTGAGCGTTCTTTCTCGCCGCCATTTCAAAGAAATGAGAACGTTTTTTATAATCGTTATAAATAGTACAGCAGCATATATCTATTTATCAGAATTCCATTAGCTGAAAAAGCATTTAGAGAACCTGCTTTCGTCTGCGAAACTGCCTTCGACAATGTTAAACAAAACACACATTAAAGTTGCAAGGAGGTTGTATGCGCGTCATCACCTTAGCGGGAAGCCCGCGTTTTCCTTCACGCTCCAGCGCGCTGCTGGAGTACGCCCGTGAAAAACTGGCCGCGGTGGACGTTGAGGTTTGCCACTGGCATCTGCAAAATTTCGAGCCAGAAGATCTGCTGTATGCGCGTTTCGATAGCCCGGCGCTGAAAACGCTGACTGAACAGCTGGCGCAGGCCGATGGGTTGATTGTCGCCACGCCAATTTATAAAGCGTCATTTTCCGGTGCGCTAAAAACGCTGCTGGACCTGCTGCCCGAGCGTGCGCTGGAAGGAAAAGTGGTGCTGCCTTTAGCGACAGGCGGGACGGTTGCCCATATGCTGGCGGTGGATTATGCGCTGAAACCGGTGCTGAGCGCGTTGAAAGCCCAGGAGATCCTGCATGGCGTGTTTGCCGATGATAGTCAGGTCACGGATTACCAGCATAAACCTCACTTTAGCCCGAATTTGCAGGGCCGTCTGGACAGTGCGCTGGAGACATTCTGGCAGGCGCTGCACCGTCGCGATATTCGCGTTCCGGCGTTTCATCAGCAGGTTGAGCATGCGTAAAAAATGCCGGGTGGCGGCGACGCCTCACCCGGCAATATCGTTACGCTAACGCTTTGGTAATTTTCTCGTACAGATCCCCGGAAAGATTCTCCAGCCCTTTCAGCTGTTCCAGCGCCGCACGCATCAACGCCTGACGTTTTGCATCATAGCGTTTCAGGCGGATCAGCGGCTCAATCAGACGCGATGCCACCTGTGGGTTACGGCTGTTGAGTTCGGTCAGC
Source organism: uncultured Pseudocitrobacter sp. (assembly GCA_913778145.1). GTDB lineage: Bacteria > Pseudomonadota > Gammaproteobacteria > Enterobacterales > Enterobacteriaceae > Pseudocitrobacter. Next base: position 24,490 of record CAJYVI010000180.1, on the reverse strand, counting down.
ATCTCAACCAGGAACTGATAACCGCTGCCGTCCAACGCGTGGAACGCGGCCGGGTTGCTGCTGGCAAACGCGCCAATCAACGAGCGCAGTCGGTTCGGGTTGTTCATGGTGAACGAGCGGTGATTCAACAGCTTACGTACCGTTTCCAGCACATTATCCGCCGGGCTGGTGGCCTGCAGGATGAACCATTTGTCCATCACCAGGCCATCCTGATGCCATTTGTCGTCGTACTCCTGCATCAGCGCATCGCGGCACGGCAGTTCTGCCGCTACGGACGCCGCTAACGCGGCCAGCGCATCGGTCATGTTGTCGGCCTGATGATATTGTTGACGCACCAGTTTATCCGCCAGCTCACGCTCGCCAAACGCCAGGTAGCGCAGGCACGTATTGCGTAGCGAACGCTTGCCGATGTCTTCATGCTCAACGCGATAGCTCGGTAATTTGTTGGCGTTATAGATAACCAGGAACTCATCCGCCAGTTCATTGGCCAGCGTGCGGGTCAATGCTTCGCGAACGGCAGCGATAGCGACCGGGTCGATAACATCGAACAGCTCCGCGATTTCATTGGCCGACGGCAGTGTCAGAATTTCAGCCGCCAGCGCCGGGTCGATTTTCTCATCCAGCAGGATAGCGCGGAACGCATCAGCCACGTGAACCGGCAGCGACAGCGGTTGATTCTGCTGGTGACGGTTAACGTTAATCTTGATGTAGTTGGCCAGCAGGCTTTGCGCCGCATCCCAACGGGAGAAGTCGTTACGGGCGTGACGCATCAGGAACGTTAACTGCTGATCGCTCCATTTGTATTCCAGCTTAACGGGCGCGGAGAACTCACGCAGCAGCGACGGCACCGGCTGGAAGTAGACGTTATCGAAGATAAAGGTCTGTTCTGCCTGGGTGACGTTCAGCACGTTATGGACCGGATGCCCATCCTTCTGCAACGGGATCACTTTCCCTTCGTTGTCGTACAGCTCAATGTCAAACGGAATATGCAGCGGCTGTTTGTCCTGCTGCTCTGCCGTGGCCGGTGTACGCTGGCTAATGGTCAGCGTGTACTGCTCGGTTTCCGGGTTGTAATCATCATGTACGCTGACAATCGGCGTACCGGACTGGCTATACCAGCGGCGGAAATGAGAAAGGTCAACGTTAGAGGCGTCTTCCATAGCTTGTACGAAATCGTCACAGGTCGCGGCACTGCCATCGTGGCGTTCGAAGTAAAGCTGCATCCCTTTCTGGAAATTCGCTTCGCCAAGCAATGTATGCAGCATGCGGATGACTTCAGCGCCCTTCTCATACACGGTCAGGGTGTAGAAGTTATTCATCTCGATAACCATGTCCGGGCGAATCGGGTGCGCCATCGGGCTGGCATCTTCGGCAAACTGTAACCCGCGCATGGTACGCACATTATTGATGCGATTTACCGCGCGGGAACCGAGATCAGAGCTGAACTCCTGATCGCGGAAGACGGTTAAACCTTCTTTCAGGCTGAGCTGGAACCAGTCGCGGCAGGTGACGCGGTTCCCGGTCCAGTTATGGAAATATTCGTGGCCGATGACGCGCTCGATATCGAGATAATCTTTGTCGGTTGCGGTATCGGTACGTGCCAGCACGTATTTAGAGTTAAAGATGTTGAGACCTTTATTCTCCATCGCGCCCATATTAAAGAAGTCGACGGCGACAATCATATAGATGTCGAGGTCGTATTCGAGGCCGAAACGCTCTTCATCCCACTTCATGGAATTTTGCAGCGAGGTCATCGCCCACGGCGCGCGGTCGAGGTTGCCGCGATCGACAAACAGCTCCAGCGCCACCTGGCGCCCGGAACGGGTAGTGAAGGTATCGCGCAGAACGTCGAAATCGCCCGCCACCAGCGCAAACAGGTAACACGGTTTCGGGAACGGATCCTGCCACTGCACCCAGTGACGGCCATTCTCCAGCTCACCTTGCGCTACGCGGTTGCCGTTAGACAGCAGGAACGGATACTTCGCTTTATCGGCGGTGATTTTGGTGGTGAAGCGTGCCAGAACGTCCGGGCGATCGAGATAATAAGTGATGTGACGGAAACCTTCCGCCTCACATTGGGTACACAGCGCTTCGCCAGACTGATAAAGCCCTTCCAGCGCGGTGTTCGACGCAGGGCTGATTTCGTTCACAATTTGCAGGGTAAAACGTTCTGGCAAGCCGCTGATAACCAGCTGCTTCTCTTCTTCTTTATAATTCGTCCACAGCTCGCCGTTCACGTGTACGGAAATAAGCGTTAAATCTTCGCCATCCAGACGTAGCGGCACATCGGACGCTGCATGACGGGAAACCTGGCTTTGGGCCGTCACGACGGTTTTTGCGGCATCCAGGTCAAAGGCCAGGTCGATATCACTGATCAGGTAGTCCGGCGCACGGTAGTCGTGGCGGTACTTGGCTTGGGGCTGTTGTGTCATAAAAAACCTTTAGCGTCGTTTGTAAAATGTCGTATCCAGTCTATTCCTGTTGTCTAAATCGCGCTATGCAGAATCTTCATCTTTTCCAGACAAATACCAAAAACTGCTACATTTGGATAACACATTGGCACGAAATGCCCTAGCCCCTTAGCAGGCCTTATGATGTGATCGGGGTTCAATAAATGAATAAACAAGGTATACTCCTGCTAATCTCCCTGTTGTTTATTTTACTAAACGCTCCTGTGAGAGGATGCTATTGCGCACCATGACTCAATTCGTGACTCCTGTTCTGCATTCGTTGCTTGATACGGATGCCTACAAACTGCACATGCAGCAGGCTGTGTTTCACCACTACTACGACGTAAACGTCGCGGCGGAATTCCGCTGCCGTGGTGACGATCTGCTGGGCATTTATGCTGATGCCATTCGGGAACAGGTAGACGCTATGCGCTCGCTGACGCTCAGTGATGAGGAATATCACTGGCTTTCCGGGCTGCCCTTCTTTAAAGAAGATTACCTGACCTGGCTGCGCGATTTTCGCTATGACCCGCAACAGGTGACCGTCACCAACGACAACGGCAAGCTGAACATTCGGCTCGATGGCCCGTGGCGTGAAGTTATTATGTGGGAAGTGCCGCTGCTGGCGGTGATTAGCGAGCTGGTTCATCGCTACCGTTCGCCGGAAGAAGGCGTGCCGCAGGCGCTGGAAATGCTGGAGCATAAACTCACGGATTTCACGCGCATGACCGCAGACCTTGATATGTCCGCGTTCCGCCTGATGGATTTCGGTACCCGTCGTCGTTTCTCCCGCGAAGTGCAGGAAGCGATCGTCAAACGTCTCCAGCAGGAGCCGTGGTTCACTGGCACCAGCAACTACGATCTCGCCCGCCGTCTCGACCTTACTCCAATGGGTACGCAGGCCCACGAGTGGTTCCAGGCACATCAGCAAATCAGCCCTGACCTGGCGACCAGCCAGCGTGCGGCGCTGGCGGCCTGGCTTGCTGAATACCCTGATCAGTTGGGTATTGCCCTGACCGACTGCATCACCATGGACGCCTTCCTGCGCGATTTCGGGCCGGAATTCGCGACCCGTTATCAGGGGCTGCGCCACGATTCGGGCGACCCGGTTGAATGGGGTGAAAAAGCGATCGCCCACTATGAGAAACTGGGTATCGACCCGCACAGCAAAGTGCTGGTGTTCTCCGATAATCTCGATTTGCCCAAAGCGGTCGACCTCTATCGTCACTTCTCTTCGCGCGTGAATCTGAGCTTCGGCATTGGTACACGTCTTACCTGCGACATCCCTCAGGTAAAACCACTGAATATCGTCATTAAACTGGTGGAATGTAACGGGAAGCCGGTGGCGAAACTTTCTGACAGTCCCGGGAAAACCATCTGTCACGACAAGGCATTCGTTCGTGCATTGCGCAAAGCCTTCGACCTGCCCCAGGTCAAAAAGGCGAGTTAATCATCAAAGGGAGCCATTCGGCTCCCTTCTTCTTTAATAATTTCTGAATTCTCCCCTTCACAGTGCGAAATCTGCTTGTCTGATGGCGGATGACAGGTAACATAGATACCTCCCTTTTTTAGGGAGCAACTTATTCTTTATTGGACAACTTAACAGAGAGACTATTATGAGCGTTGTGCCTGTAGCCGACGTACTCCAGGGCCGTGCCGCCGTTGACAGCGAAGTCACCGTGCGCGGATGGGTACGTACTCGCCGAGATTCAAAAGCTGGCTTTTCCTTCCTCGCCGTCTATGACGGTTCCTGCTTTGATCCTGTACAGGCCGTTATTAATAATTCTCTGCCCAATTACAATCAGGAAGTCCTGCGCCTGACCACCGGTTGCTCCGTTATTGTCACCGGTAAAGTTGTGGCATCTCAGGGCCAGGGCCAGAGCTTCGAAATCCAGGCGACCAGCGTGGAAGTAACCGGCTGGGTGGAAGATCCTGACACCTACCCGATGGCGGCCAAACGTCACAGCATCGAATACCTGCGTGAAGTGGCGCACCTGCGTCCGCGCACCAACCTGATTGGCGCGGTTGCACGCGTTCGCCACACGCTGGCGCAGGCGCTGCACCGTTTCTTCGACGAGCAGGATTTCTTCTGGGTATCTACCCCGCTGATTACCGCCTCCGATACCGAAGGCGCTGGTGAGATGTTCCGCGTCTCCACGCTGGACCTGGAAAACCTGCCGCGTAACGACCAGGGCAAAGTCGATTTCGACAAAGACTTCTTCGGTAAAGAGTCTTTCCTGACCGTTTCCGGCCAGCTTAACGGCGAAACCTACGCCTGCGCGCTGTCAAAAATCTACACCTTCGGCCCGACCTTCCGCGCTGAAAACTCCAACACCAGCCGCCACCTGGCCGAGTTCTGGATGCTGGAGCCAGAAGTTGCTTTTGCCGATCTGGAAGATAACGCCGCGCTGGCAGAAGCCATGCTGAAATACGTCTTCAAAGCAGTCCTTGAAGAACGTATGGATGACATGAAATTCTTCGCAGAACGCGTAGACAAAGAAGCGATTGAACGTCTGCAACGCTTTATCGAGGCGGATTTCGCGCAGGTGGATTACACCGATGCGGTCACCATCCTCGAAAACTGCGGCCAGACCTTCGAAAACCCGGTTTACTGGGGCGTTGACCTCTCTTCCGAACACGAACGTTATCTCGCTGAGAAACACTTCAAAGCGCCGGTGGTAGTCAAAAACTATCCGAAAGAGATCAAAGCGTTCTACATGCGTTTAAACGACGATGGTAAAACCGTTGCGGCGATGGACGTGCTGGCCCCAGGTATCGGTGAAATCATCGGGGGTTCCCAGCGTGAAGAGCGTCTGGACGTGCTGGATGCCCGCATGGCAGAGATGGGCCTGAACAAGGAAGATTACTGGTGGTATCGCGATCTGCGTCGTTACGGCACCGTACCGCACTCCGGTTTCGGTCTGGGCTTTGAACGTTTGATTGCCTACGTGACTGGCGTACAAAACGTCCGTGACGTGATTGCCTTCCCAAGAACGCCGCGTAACGCCAGCTTCTAAATTTCCGCACTTTCATCAAGGCCAGCAAACGCTGGCCTTTTTTTATGCCTTAACGTAAACCTCCGTCAATTACCTTAAGGATCAACCCCCTACGCCCTGCAGTTTGTTACATCCCATTTCTGTTAACTTTTATGCACAAAAAATGTGCAAATTCGCGTGGATTTTAGAATTCCCTGAGTCATTAGCCGTATTTTTAAGTGAAATCGCGAGCAATAAGAAACTTAATTTCAACAATGTCGGCAGATTATTTTTACACCAATATGAGCAACAATCATCCTAACAAGCCATTAAAGATAAGAAATTCATATAGATATCCAACAATTCACTAAACATGGCTGAAGCCTGACAGAACTTTGAGTTGCTTCACAAAGTTCCTTTATTTTAATAAATTGTTACACATAATTTCTTTTTGTTACCCAATTACGATATTTGTAGCACTTTCAGGCTAGCGAAACGGTGGTTTGAATGGAAATATGCCTCTCAGACACAAAAAGACACCAAACTATCATCAATACTTCTGTAAATATTAATTGACAAAAGTTATTGGCGGCAGTGGCGAGTGTCGATATAAAAAAAACCTAATGAGGGTAATAAATAATGATGAAGCGCAATATCCTGGCAGTGGTGATCCCTGCCCTGCTGGTAGCCGGTGCAGCTAATGCTGCGGAAATCTACAATAAAAACGGCAACAAACTGGACTTTTACGGCAAAATGGTCGGTGAGCATGTCTGGACCACCAATGGTGATACTGGCAACTCTGATACCACCTATGCCCGTATTGGTGTGAAAGGGGAAACGCAAATTAACGAACAGCTGACCGGTTACGGTCAGTGGGAATACAACATGGATGCGTCCAATGTTGAAGGTTCTCAAACCACCAAAACCCGTCTGGCCTTCGCGGGCCTGAAAGCCGGGGAATACGGTTCTTTCGATTACGGTCGTAACTACGGTGCTATCTACGACGTTGAATCCGCAACCGATATGCTGGTTGAGTGGGGCGGCGACGGCTGGAACTATACCGATAACTTTATGACTGCGCGTACCAACGGCGTAGCCACCTACCGTAACTCTGATTTCTTCGGCCTGGTTGATGGTCTGAGCTTCGCCGTTCAGTATCAGGGTAAAAACGAAGATCGTAACGTTCAGAAGCAGAACGGCGACGGCATCAGCACCTCTGCAACCTGGGCCTTTGGTGAAGGCTTTGCCCTCTCTGCAGGCTATGCGAACTCTAACCGTACTACTGAGCAGAAAAACCAGGCCTTCAGCGCTGGCGGCAATAAAGCGGAAGCATGGGCAACCTCTGCGAAGTACGATGCCAACAACGTCTATGCCGCAGTCATGTACTCTCAGACTTACAACATGACCCCGGAAGACGCGGGCTTTGCTAACAAAACCCAGAACATTGAAGCTGTAGTTCAGTACCAGTTCGACTTCGGCCTGCGTCCCTCCGTTGGCTATGTACAGACTAAAGGTAAAAACCTGGCCGCTCGTCCTGGCTTCGACGGCGGTACCGCTGACCTGCAAAAATACGTAGAAGTGGGCACCTGGTACTACTTCAACAAAAACATGAACGTCTATGCAGCCTATAAATTTAACCTGCTGGACGAAAACGACTACACCGAAGCCACTGGCCTGTCTACCGACGACCAGGCAGCCGTGGGTATCGTGTACCAGTTCTAACCAGTACGCCACTTTGTTATATGCACAGGAAACAGGGCTTCGGCCCTGTTTTCCCTATTTCAGCCAGAGAAAAATCGCGACTTTTGAAAAGGCTCGCGCTTTTCATTGCAAACGGTTGGCATTTTGTAAATCTGCCGTTAACCTGATAGCGGATTTCTCCAAGTCACTCATAAATGGAACCCCGTCATGTTTGAGAACATTACAGCCGCCCCTGCCGACCCCATTCTGGGCCTGGCCGATCTGTTTCGTGCCGACGACCGCCCGAGCAAAATCAACCTCGGGATTGGCGTTTACAAAGATGAGACCGGTAAAACCCCGGTTCTGACCAGCGTTAAAAAAGCGGAGCTTTATCTGCTGGAAAATGAAACGACTAAAAATTACCTCGGTATTGATGGTATTCCGGAGTTTGGTCGTTGCACGCAGGAGCTGCTGTTCGGTAAAGGAAGTGAAATCGTCAACGCTAAACGCGCCCGCACGGCGCAAACGCCTGGCGGTACCGGTGCACTGCGCGTCGCAGCGGATTTCCTTGCGAAAAACACCAGCGCGAAACGTGTTTGGGTAAGCAATCCAAGCTGGCCGAATCATAAAGGCGTATTCAACGCCGCAGGTCTGGAAGTTTGCGAATATGACTACTATGACGCCCAGAACCACGCACTCAATTTTGATGGTCTGGTTGCCAGCCTGAACAATGCTCAGGCCGGCGATGTGGTACTGTTCCACGGCTGCTGCCATAACCCGACCGGTATCGATCCGACGCTGGAACAGTGGCAACAGTTGGCGAAGATTTCCGCTGAAAAAGGCTGGCTGCCGCTGTTCGACTTTGCTTATCAGGGCTTCGCTCGTGGTCTGGAAGAAGATGCGGAAGGCCTGCGCGCATTCGCCGCGCTGCACGATGAGCTGATTGTTGCCAGTTCTTACTCTAAAAACTTCGGTCTGTATAACGAGCGTGTGGGTGCCTGTACGCTGGTGACCCGCGATGCGGACAACGCCGATCGCGCCTTCAGCCAGATGAAATCGGTGATTCGTGCTAACTATTCCAACCCGCCAGCACACGGTGCATCCGTTGTCGCGACGATTCTCAGCAATGACGCTCTGCGCGCTATCTGGGAACAGGAATTGACCGACATGCGTCAACGTATTCAGCGCATGCGTCTGCTGTTTGTGAACACGCTGCAGGAGAAAGGTGCAAACCGCGACTTCAGCTTTATCACCAAACAGAATGGCATGTTCTCGTTCAGCGGCCTGACCAAAGAACAGGTACTGCGTCTGCGTGAAGAGTTTGGCGTGTATGCGGTGGCTTCTGGCCGTATCAACGTCGCCGGTATGACGCCGGACAACATGGCGCCGCTGTGCGAAGCGATTGTCGCCGTGTTATAAGACGGATCAGCAGCAATAGAAAAGGCCGCTTTCGCGGCCTTTTTTGCTTTTACCAGACAGGCATTTCATCCTGCAGGAACGGGTTGTGCAGTCGCTCATAACCGAGCGTCGATAGTGGGCCGTGACCCGGAATAAACGTCACGTCATCGCCCAGCGGCAACAGCTTGCGTTTAATCGCGTCGATCAGTTGGCCGTGGTCACCGCGCGGAAAATCGCTGCGCCCCACCCCGCCCTTAAAGATAACATCGCCGGAAATCAACAGACGTGCCGCATCATCGAAAAAGACGATATGGCCCGGCGTATGGCCCGGACAATGCAGTACCTGCAACTTCACGTTACCCACGCTTACCGTTTCGCCTTCATTCAGCCAGCGGTCGGGGGTCAGAGGCTGACACTCTTCGAGGCCAAACATCCGGCTCTGTTGCGGTAACCCCTGCAACCAGAACTCATCTTCTTTTTCCGGCCCAATCACGGGAATACCGTAATGCGCTGCCAGCTCTGCCGCCGCGCCTACGTGATCGAGATGCCCGTGAGTGAGTAAAATCTGAACCAGGGTAACGCCAGCGGCCTCAACCTGCTCTTTGATTTTTTCTGCATCGCCGCCAGGATCGACCAGTGCAGCAAGTTTCGTTTGCTCACACCAAATCAATGAACAGTTCTGCGCGAACGCGGTAACCGGAATAATACGATAGTTCATAAGGCTCCTGTTTCGTTACCAGTGCCGCACCGGCCCGGTATCAATATGCACAAAGTTGCTACGTGGGTAGTATCCTACACCACCTGCGCGCATAGATAACGCGGCTTTGCGAATATTGCTTAACGAAACACCTTCAATATGGAAATCCATCGCCCGTCCTTTCGTGTGGTAGCTGTTTTTTGCTACGCCACGGCTATGGGCACGTAATTCATTATTCGTGTCAATGGCGCGATAGCCTGAGATTAGCTGTACCGGACGATTAGAGCCTAATAAGCCCTGCAAACGATAAAGCTGGTCGAATAATGAGGGGTCGATCGTGGTTATTTTATTCGCACGATAATCACGGAAGAAATGATTGAGTTTTGCTAATTCATCCTGAATATAGCCTCTGCCGTCAAAAAACTCGGCTTTTATCAACTCACCCGTATGAAGATTGTTCAGCGTCAGGATCCGCGGACGTGGGGTCGAGAGGGTAGCAAGTGCAGGCGTCGGCAAGATAGCGGCAGCGCCCAGCGCAGCCCCACCCAGCGCCAGCAGTTTGCGGCGATTAGCGTCAAATTTGTCCATGATAATCAGGTCTACAAGTAAATGTGATCGAAATTTATGCACTTCTGGCGCACGTAGGGCACCTTACCGGGCATTGCTGCCAGCGTCAAGGTGACCATCCCAGCGCAACCCGCGCCACCAGGGCTTTCCGGGGCGAAGGTTGCGACATAGATAGGACCACTAAATTACCTGAACTACTTCATTTATCTGATTAATTGTTCCGCTTTTGGCAGAATTTGTGCGCCAGATCGCGCTGTTACATCATAATTGTAAATATCTGTGCGATATTGTGTCTTTCCATCAGCGTCGACAAAGGCGGTGAGGTAATACAAATTCACCGGGATATTCTGGCGGATATTGACGTATCGCGTATTCCCCTGCTTCAGCGCATCAGAAATTCGCGCATCATTCCATCCGGCATCGCCCAATAGCATGCTTGCCAGTTCAGAGGCTTTATTCACGCGCACGCAGCCTGAACTTAACGCGCGGGCGTCTTTCTGGAACAGATTATGGTTCGGCGTATCGTGTAAATAGATGGCATCCGAACTCGGCATATTAAATTTATAACGCCCCAGAGAGTTATGCGGACCTGGCGCCTGCTGGAAGCGGAACGGCAGATTCGACGGCGTAATTGTTGACCAGTCTACGCGCCAGGGATCGATGGTTTCGCTGCTGCTCCAGCCGCGCATCACCGTATAGTTATGACGCTCAAGATAGCCAGGGTCGTTACGCAGTTTCGGCAGAATGTCGTTGCGCGCCAGCGTTGGCGGCACGTTCCATGGCGGGTTAACCACGACGTTGTTGAGCGCGCTGCTCATCATCGGCGTTTTACGATCCGGGCGACCAACGATAACGCGGGACGCCAGCACCTGATTGCCGTCCTGATAATAGACCAGCGAATAGGCCGGAATATTCACCATGATGCCCGTGGAGAGTTTTCCTGGCAGCAGGCGCAGACGCTGAATATTCAGCGCCACCACGCCCGCACGTTCGGCATTGGAAAGATTGAGCGCGTCGCGCGTCGCGCCGCCAATAACACCGTCGCTGCCCAGCCCCTGTGAGGTCTGGAAACGTTTTACGGCATCCGTGAGAGTACGGTCGTAGAGTTGCGGGCCAGACTTCGCCGTTTTTCTGGTTTGCGCCGATGGGCTAACGGCAGGCTCATCCCCCGGCAGCGCAATATTCGGCCCGCCGTCGAGCATGCCATGACGCTGTAAGATTTCACGCAGCGCAGGCACATCGCTACTCCACTGCCCCGGACGCAACGAAGCACCGGCTTTCAGCGTTGGCCAGGGTTTGGTATCGGAGAGCAGCGACAGCAGCGTCTGGTGCATGGTTTCATACTGTGGATGCTGTGGGGCCAGCCCGTCGATAAACTGCGGTAACGTGCCTTCAGAGAGCGCCAGTTGCCACTGGTTAAGGACGGAAAGCGGCGGCGTCGCCATGGTGTACGGCTTCGCACTGTAAAGCCAGCGATTACCCTGAACGGGGATACCGCTGATAAAGTGCAGATAGCCCATCAACGCATCAGAGAGCACGACATCCCGCGCCATCCCGCTGACGTTCGGGTCAGTTAACAGCTCAACCCATTTGGTAAACTGCGGCTGGAAACCGGCGATGGCGACTTCAGCCAATTGCTGCTGAAACGCGCGCACGGCATCGCGATTTTCCCACATCGGTTTCATATCTCGGGCGGCATAAAGCGTAACCAGCGGGTTCATATAGACTGGCGTATAGCCCGCCGGCAACCATGACTCAATATCCGCACGGCTTTTCGCCGCAGCGCCATCGGGGAGCGGTTGCGTTCCCAACAGGTTCGCCATCGCCGAGGCCTGGCTTCCCGGTACCGCCAGCGCAGGCGCGGTTTCTGCCACCGTGGCGGAACTGTCTGAAGGCACGACTTCTGGCTCATCGGCCAGCGCGTTAAACAGTGGAGCAAACGTCATTGCCAGACACATACTCACGACCGACAATCGACGACCATTCTTTTTATTAAGCAACATCCCTTGCCCCCTGTTATTGCTTTATTGCTCGGAATACGGGCTTACTCTCAGTATATAAAGACAAAAAATTTCTGCCTGACCAAATGTAAAGAAGTCTAAAGATAATAGCGCTTCCCGCATCAAAAGCAGAGAGCTAAAACGGCGCTTATCCCTTAATAAGAAAAAAACCCGGTCACTTTCGCGCCGGGTTTTATTTACGACCTTTTACATCAGGAGGCGTCAGCCGTTCCCGGCAGCGTTTCTGGCAACTGTGCGGCAAAACCGCGCAGGCCGACCACGTGAACGTGCTCGTGATTACCGACCACTTTACGCACCAGTTTATACGTGGTGCCTTTTTCCGGGCTGATATTTTCCGGGGCCGCGATAATCAGCTGCATCTCCAGACGTTCACATAGCTCGAACAGCGTGGCGATGGAACGGGCATCCAGACGGGCGGCTTCATCGAGGAACAGCAGGCGGCACGGCGAGAGATCTTTACCGCGCAGACGACGCGCTTCATCTTCCCAGCTCTGTACCACCATCACCAGAATCGACATCCCGGTACCGATCGCTTCACCGGTCGAGAGCGCGCCGGATTCCGCACGCAGCCAGCCATCGGAACCACGGTTAACTTCAACTTCCATTTCCAGATAGCTACGGTAATCCAGCAGTTCTTCACCGATGGTTTGCGGTGTGCGCTGCCCCATATCGATTTGCGGATTAAGGCGCGAATAGAGTTTCGCCAGCGCTTCCGAGAAGGTCAGACGATTGCTGTTAAACAGATCCTGATGCTGTTCGTGCTGCTCGGAAAGCACATTCAGCAATGTGGAGTGCGTTTCACGCACGTTCACGTTCAGACGCACGCTGTTGACCTGCCCAAACGACACGCTTTGCAGCCCCTGGTTCAACTGACGAATACGGTTCTGTTCGCGCTGAATGGTTTTGCGAATGATGTTCGCCACGCTGCGCGAGCTGATAGCCAGTTTCTGTTCACGCCCGGTCAACTCTTCGGTCAGACGGCTCAGTTCAATTTCCATCTGTTCGATGGCTTCGACCGGGTCATCGGTACGAATAATATCCTGACGGATACGTTCGCGAAGATGCTGGTACACCGCCACGAAGAACTGAATTTTGCGTTCAGGCCGTTTTGGATCTTCCGACATGCGCAGCACATCGCGCAGATGTTCGTTGTCAGCCACCGCCAGACGCAACGCACCCAATGCTTTATCCGACATCGAACGCAGGTCATCGGCAGAAAGATACGCCAGCTCGCGGCGGTGCAGACGACGTTCTACGCCGTTGTCTTTCACCAGACGCATCACCGCGCACCAGCCGGCTTTCGCGCTCACCACCTGCTCGCGCATTTCCAGGTAATCACGTTCCAGCTTACGCAGCTTACGGGTCAGGTTGTCCATTTCCGCTTCGCAGAAGGTCAGCGCTTTTTCCAGCTGATTACGCCGCGCGCGGTTGTTGCTTAACTGCGCGTGCAGTTCATCGCGGCGAATACGCGCACGCTCTTCTGCCCCGCTGTCGGCGCGAACGCCAATATCCTGCAACTCTTTGTAGAGATCGTTAAGCAGCTCTTTCTTGGTGTCGTAAGAACTTTTTAGCGATGCCAGCACCTGGCTGTACTGGCTCAGCTGCGCGGCGTGAGTACGCATCGCTTCACGGGCGCGGGTACGTTCGCTTTCCGCCTGCTCCAGGCGCTGGCGCAGTTTCTCGTTAAGATCGCTGTTGCCGCTGAGCATTTCAGCCGAATCGGAGTAGCTAAAGTGCGCACGGCGCTGCACCACTTCCGTCAGGGCAAACGCCTGCTGACGTGCTTCGCGCTGCACCTGCTGCGACCAGGCATAATCTTCTTTCAGCTGCTCAAACTGTTCCGGGTCACTTTGCAGAACCGACACCACCGGTTCCAGTTTCGCCAGTTGGTTACCGTGCTGCTGAATAAAGCGCGCGGCTTCCTGCGCTTCATCCAGACGTTCCTGAATTTCATCGACGCGGTCTGCCAGCGTTTCATCGGCCAGCAGGCTCAGACGCGGCAGGAGGCGGTTGAGTTGGGCGACGCCCTCTTTCGCCTGTTCAAACTGGGTACGCTGCTGCTGGTTGTCGCTTTCGTGCGTACTCAGCGCGCGTTCAAGCTCACCGCGGCGGGTATTCAGTTTGCGAATTTCTGCTTCCGGGTCATCGTCAAACGCCACCGACAGATGGCTGCCGATAAAGCGGCTGAATGCCTGATGCAGACGCTGGGTTTTCTGCACGTCAAAGGAGAGCGTGGCAAAACGTTCAGAAAGCACTTCGCGCTCGGCATGCAGGGTCTCGATGCGGTTTTCACGCGCCGCGCGACCAAACAACGGCAGGCTTGGGAAGCGAGAATAACGCCACTGACGATCGGCGATTTTCACCACCACCGCTTTTTCCAGCTCATCGACGCTGAAGACGCTATCATCAAACGACTGCGGGTCACCCTCGATCAGGTAGAGATCTTCCGGGCAATCTTCCAGCCCTTCCAACTGTTCGGCGATCTGAGAGAGATCCGGCACGACGATCGCGTGACGTGACGGGCCATACAACGCAGAGAAGTACGGCGCATCATCCAGGCTAACATCGTCGTAAATTTCAGACAGCAGCACGCCGCCAAAACGCTCGGCCAGCGCATTAAGGCGCTGATCTTCAGAGCCGCCCGGCTGGCTTAAACGTTCAATCTCTTCATCGATTTCACGTTTGCGCGCGCCGACTTCGTCACGCTCAACAATCGCTTCACGCTCGCGTTCCAGCAACTGTTGCAGATATTCGGTGACATCCGAGCTGGACTCAAACTGTTCGCCACTCTGTTCGCACAGCTGATTCAGGCTGTTTTGCGCCGCCAGCCACACTGGCGCACGGTGCATCAGCGCAGAGATGCGCGATTGCAGCGTTTCCAGTTCCTGACGCAGCGCCATACGCTGTTCGCTGGCGCTGGAGACGCTGTCGGAAAGCGTGGCGATGCGCGCTTCCAGTTCCTGATGCAGCGTTTCCAGATCTTCAATTTCGTAATGTTTGCCCTGCCGTTTGCAGAATTCCGCCAGCAGACGTTCGGCTTCCTGCTGCTCACGCAGACGCTGTTCCAGCTCGTTCAGACGACCACGCAGCGCCTGCGCCTGTTCGGCAAGGTGACGCTGGTTGACGCCGTCGCGCAGCAGTTCACGCGCCACGTTCCACGCTTCATCGCGGGAAACCGGGCCGTTAATATCCACCACAATTTGGTAGGCCTGCTCGAACTGGCTGTGCGCAGTCTGCGCGACGCTCATTTTCTGTTCGAGAGAGAGCAGTTTTTCTGTGGCTTCCTGCTCTTTGGCCTGGAACGTTTCCAGCCATTCATCGGCGCTGTCAGGCGTGAGATCCGGCAGATGGCACAGTTCTTTCGCGCGGGCCAGCGCCTGTTGCGCCTGGTTGTATTGAATGGCGCGGGTTTGCTGAACGTCCAGCGCCTGCTGGTAGTCGGCAAGCTGGCTTTTCAGCTCATCCACTTCCAGTTCCGCGGCTTCGGCGCGGGCTTCGTTCTCTTCCTGCTGTTCTGCCGCTTCGGCAACCACTTCGTTTTGCTCTTCGAGGCGGACCTGTAACTCTTCTAAATCCGCTTCGTAGCGCTCAATTTTTTCCTGCTGGCGCAACGCGGTCTGCACCAGATTCAGGTGATCGCTTGCTGCCTGGTGATCCGCTTCAAGATCGCCTTCCGCACCGTTATGCTCTTGCAGCTCACGGGCCATATCGACGTGCTTGTACTGCTCCGCCGCCAGCTGCTGACGAGAGGTAAACAGTTCGCGACGATACTCCAGCGCTTTATCCAGGTGGATACGTCGTTCGTTGGCGTGGCGCATGTAGTCCGCCGCCACGTAATCTGTCGCTTCGGAAATCAGATGCTTGAACAGGTCGCGGTCAGACTGGGTGACGCGGATCGCTTCCAGCGTCATGCGGTTTTCACGCAGCGCGGCTTCCATGTCCTGGAACGCTTTGCGCACGCCGCTGTTTTCTGGCAGCAGGTAGTCGCGCAGAGAACGGGTGATGGCGCTAGAGATCCCGCCGTACAGCGAGGCTTCAATCAGGCGATAGAACTTGCTACGGTCAGACGCAGAACGCAGACGACGCGCCACGATGCCCAGATCGAACATCAGCGAGTGGTAATCGGTGATTGAGTTAAACTGCTTGAACTGCACGCCTTCAATGGCTTCGAGCTTGTCTTTCAGCTCTTGCAGGGTCAGTACGCGCGCCTGACGCTCGTTGAGCGTTTCGGTGAGCAACGACGTCGGCTGCATAGACGTTGGCAGCCCCTGAATGGCGAACGGTTTGATATCAACTTTACGGTCGCGCCCGGCGACCTGTTGCAGACGTACACCCACGACCACGCGCTGATGGCGCGAGTTCATGACGTCGAGTACCGAATAACAGACGCCCGCTTTCAGCTTACCGTGCAGGCCTTTATCGCGTGAACCGCTGGTCGCGCCCGCTTCGGTGGTGTTACGGAAGTGCAGCAGGGTTAAATCGGGGATCAGCGCCGTGACGAATGCCGCCATGGTGGTGGATTTCCCGGCCCCGTTACCGCCCGACAGTGTGGTAACCAATTCATCAAGGTCAAAGGTACGGGCAAAGAACCCGTTCCAGTTAATCAGGGTTAGCGAACGAAATTTACCGCGATCGATCATTACTCTTCCTCCCCGCTATCCGGCTGATTGTCTTCATTCTCATCATTGAGTTGCAGATGGTTTTCAATCGCCATCGCTTCGCCGTCGCGGATCATACGCAGTTGCGCTTCACGCGCATCGTCGCCGGAACGCACGTCAGCCCCGAAGCGGAACACGGATTCGGTGATGCGGAATTTACTGCTGTCATGGCCCATGAACCACACCATACCCAGACGGCGCAGACGGTTGAGGGACGAACGGACTTTTTCCTGTAACTTCTGACGGTCAAGGTCAGAACCGGTGGAGCGGTTGTTCACCAGCTTCAGCAGTTTGGCTTCGTCCGCCAGCGCCAGCAGTTCGTCGTAGAGCTCCTGCTGGGTAAAGATTCCTTCGTTTGCCAGGCGTTCCGGGCTCAGATAGAGGTAGCAGAGAATTTTGCCGACCATCATATCCAGCTCGGACAATACCGAGCGCGGAATCAGCGTGGTGGAACGCGGGCGCAGGTAGAAAAAACCTTCCGGCGCACGAATCAACTCAACGTTATAACGGGCGTAAAACTCTTCCAGATATTCCTGGAAATCCATCAAAAAGGCGTGATTATCCAGCTCATCCAGACCGATATGCCGACCCGCACGCAACGCGCTATCCAGCGCCGGAAAAATAGGATTGGCCAGGGCCTGCGCCAGTTTAACTGGCATCACTTGTTCAATATTTGTCGATGACATGCGCCTGTACCTTGGCTCCGTAATCATTAATTGGCTGCCATTTAGCTGGCAACCCGGTGAAATCTGCTTGTGCAAAACCTAAACGAACCGCCTGATCGACCACAATACGCGCCACGTCGAAGTGTCGCGCGCGCGGGTACTGGAGCAGATACTCTTTGACCACCAGCCCCAAGTCCAGCGGGATCGCTTTGGTTTTATAGATAGCGAGCTGCTCTTCAATCAACGCCGCCAGCTGTTCGCGGATTTCGTTAAACTCTTCGTACTCTAAATCAGGCGGAAGTTCACCCATCACCTCTTCATCGCGCAACGTCATCTCTTCGTCACGCATATCCAGCAGACGATCGGCACTGGCGTAGGTGAGCGCCCACGGCGCATCGAAGTAATTCTGTACCGACTGGCGCAAACGCTGGGCAAAGACGCGATTTTTATCCATATCGATAGCGGTACGAATAAATTTATGCACGTGGCGATCGTAGCCAATCCACAGGTCAATCGCCTGCTGGCCCCAGCTCACGATGCGGTCGAGTTTATTCTGCAAATCGAACACCAGGTGATCGACAAAGTGCAGATGATCGTGGCTTAACGTCGCATCCTGAATACGCAGCAGGTTAGCCTGTAGCTTATCGCCCGCCGCGTCCAGGGTATCCTGCAGTTCACGCAGCGTGCCGGAGGTTTCAGACAGCAGCATTTCGCAACTGGAGATTGCCGCGCGCCAGTCTTTGTTCAGCAACTGGGCGATATCATCTTTTACCGACTGCTGCTGCTCATCCATAATGCGCTGCGTCAGGTCGATGCTGTCGAAAATCTCGGCCACCGAGTATTTCAGCGGCGCATAGACATTACGGTGCCAGTGGAACTCATCGCCGCCTTCCGCTGCCGCATCGGCGGCGCGTTTCAGTTCACCGGCCACAATCGACAGCTGCATTGAGAGGCGCAGGGTCGAGAATTCGCGCTGGCGGATATAGTAATCGGTAATACCGATCCCAAGCGGCGTCAGGCGATAAATAGAATTACCTTCCGTCACTTCGCTGGTAAAGCGGTTCAGCAGACGTTGGCGAACCAAATCGTTGATCGCGTTGTTGGCACGCGTACTGATGGTTTCACTGGTTTGCTCAAACGCATCACTCACATGACGAAACGCGTCCACCAGCTCGCCTTCCGTCATTTCACCCTCCAGTCGCTCGCCGTTCAGCGTTGCAACAGCCAGCAAAAATGAGAGCCTGTCGACCGGAAGCGAGATGGCAAAATCATTTTTTCTGGCCCAGGCAACCAGTTCGGGGACTGTCTGGGAAAATTCACTCATAGTTTATCCTTGCTTCTGCGGCTTCAGCGCGGTGACATGAATATAGCGCCCCAGGCTAATGTAAGGCTCCTGACGGCAATAGCGCGTCTCTAATTCCAGTAACATCTCATAGCAGTCATGCTGCTGATGTTTTTCGCGCAGATAGTCATGAAACACTCGCACGCCGGTTTTCCCGGTGACCTGCCAGCCAGCCTCTTCCAGCCAGCCATAGACCTGTTGCGGATCGCGCGGGTAATTCGGCGATAACGTCCGCTTTTTCTTTTTCGGCATACCGATCATGACATAGTCAAAATTACCGGCCACCATGTTATGCATCAACAAGCCGTTTGCATTGTAGAACATTAACGATAATGCGCCGCCCGGACGCAGGACGGACCATAACGCATTCAGCGCGTCTTTCGGTTCCGCCACCCACTCCAGCACAGCATGAAACAATATCAGATCAACCGGGGTTTCCAAATGGTGAGCCACATCCTGGACCGCGCATTGTATAAAATGCATGTTGTCGCTCACACCTTTATCGCTGGCAGCCTGTTTTGCGCGGGCGATCATTTCGGCGGAAAGATCGCACAGAATGACTTTGTGGCCGCGCTCGGCCATTTTAATCGCCGTCTGCCCTTCGCCGCCACCGGCATCCAGCACGCGCAGCGGGCGAGAACCAAAGGTTTCCAGCAGTCGGTCAAGATCCTGCCACAAAATGGCCTGACGCAACTGCCCTTTCGTTGTGCCATAGATATTGCGCGAAAATTTTTCCGCGATGTCATCAAAATTGCGATCCTGCACAGGACGACCTCACTCGCCAACAACAAGGCGGCTATTTTGTCACACCCACGGCGATAATGAAGCTATCTGGTGTAATATCCCTGCGTTGATCCACTTAGATGGTTAAAAAAGGACCCATTCAGATGCTTTTTATGCTGAAAAAGTATATTGGCGGGATGATGTTGCCGCTGCCGCTGCTGCTTTTACTGACGGGGCTAGGATTATTCCTGGTTTGGTTTACGCGTTTTCAGAAGACGGGCAAAACGGCGATCACCGCAGGCTGGCTCCTGATACTGCTGTTAAGCCTACAGCCTGTTGCCGATGGGTTACTGAAACCTATTGAGGATAAATATCCCACATGGCGCGGCGAGCAACACGCTGAATATATCGTGGTGTTAGGCGGCGGATACACCTGGAATCCGGAGTGGGCCCCCAGCTCAAACCTCATCAATAACAGCCTGCCGCGCCTGAATGAGGGGATTCGACTGTGGCAGGCGAATCCGGGATCTAAAATGATCTTCACCGGCGCACGCGCGTTGACCAACCCGATCAGCACCGGAGAGGCCGGCGCGCGTGTGGCGGAAAGCCTCGGCGTGCCACGAAGCGAGATTATTGTTCTCGATACGCCAAAGGACACCGAAGAAGAAGCCGCCGCAGTGAAAGCGGCGATCGGCGATGCGCCGTTCCTGCTGGTGACCTCCGCGTCGCATCTGCCGCGCGCGATGATCTTCTTCCAGCATGCGGGGTTACATCCGCTACCCGCCCCGGCGAACCAGCTGGCAATCACATCGCCGCTGAACCCGTGGGAGAAAGCGATTCCGTCCCCGGTCTGGCTGATGCACAGCGATCGCGTTGGCTATGAGACGCTCGGTCGAGTCTGGCAGTGGCTGAAAGGCATTTCAGGAGATCCAGGGCAGGAGTGATTTCGCTGCCAGGTCGAAATTCTCGCGGTTAAAACGCCCGGTGTTTACCAACTGGGCGACTTCATCCCACAGCAGGTACAGCCAGCGCCGCCAGAGGAACGATTCCGCCACCGGCGCACGCTGAAGATAGCGCCACAGCAACCCTTCCGCATGGCCGCCTTCGATCAGGCGGAACAGTTCAAATTCACGCGGCGCCCATAGCATCGTCCCAGGACCAACCATTGCCAGCAATTGGTCGCTCCGCGCATCTTTTAACATACTGCGCAGCGTAAAGTTTCCGTGAATCAACACACAGTTGTCGTTAAAACCCTCAAACAACGCGGGTAAACACTCGCGGGTGCGAAACAGAATACGTTTGTCCTGCATCGTTAAGCCAGTATTAGGATAGAGATTGAGCGTGCCCCATAGCACTTCAACGCGCTGGCGATACCAGAATGGCCACAAATTTTCCTGGGTGCTGTCGACAAACCCGACTAATCCGCCGCTGTCCTGCCGATGCCACGCCAACAGCCCTTCGACGATTTGGTCTTTGAGCTGCTCCCAACGTTCCGGCGTGCGGGCCGGCGCTTCAACCGGTACACCACGCAGGCGCTCCAGCAGCAGTACATCCGGGCCGGGATGCTCCTCGTGAGTCATAACACCGTAAACCACCGGCATACGAACCGTGCCGCTGCGGGCAAGCATAGAAATTTTCCACGCCAGCTGACGCGCAAGATCGGGCGTGGTGAAGCTTCTGGCGAGTAAAGGTAGCGGATTGCCGTGGGCGTCGTACAGTGACCACAGCGCGGTATCAGCCTTTTCATTGATACATTCCACCCGACTGAGTTTTTCCCCAAGCAGATGGCTTAGTTCGGCGCGCAGTTGTTCCATTTCAGGTTGCCCCCATAAAAGCTACTGCTTTTATAATGAGCATATGCAAGGCAGATGTCACCGGATAAGATCAAAACTGTTACAGAAAACAGAAGAATACGTAGCGGTAAATAGCCCCCGCAGATGCAGGGGCGAGAGGTTTACTTCATTTCGGCGCGCACGCGTTCCAGATCTTCCGGTGTATCGACGCCCGTACCCGGTACTTCTTCGGCAACGGCAACGTGAATTTTTTCGCCGTACCACAGCACGCGCAGCTGTTCGAGCATTTCAATCTGCTCAAGCGGGCTCGGCGCCCAGCCAACGTAGCGGCGAATAAATCCGGCGCGATAGCCGTAGATACCGATGTGACGCAGCAGGGAATCGCCTACCGTTTCACGGCTTTTGGCAAAACGATCGCGATCCCACGGAATAGTGGCGCGGGAGAAATAGAGCGCATAGCCCTCTTTATCCATCACCACCTTCACCGCATTCGGGTTAAACGCTTCTTCCGCATTGTCGATAGGCACCGCAAGCGTGGCCATTCCGGCTTTGCTGGCCGCGAGGTTTTCCGCCACCTGACGAATGATGACCGCCGGGATCATTGGCTCATCGCCCTGCACGTTCACCACGATGGTATCATCGCTGAAGCCGCATTTCTCAACGACTTCCGCCAGACGCTCGGTACCGGATTGATGATCGGCACGGGTCATGCAGACTTCGCCACCCGCCGCTTCCACGGCTTTCGCCACGTCAGCATGATCGGTCGCTACGATGATACGATCCGCGCCCGATTCGCGTGCGCGTTCCAGCACATGAACAATCATCGGCTTGCCGTTGATATCCTGTAGCGGTTTACCCGGCAGGCGCGTGGAAGCGAATCGCGCCGGAATAATGACAACAAAACTCATGGTCTGCTCTCTTCTGCCGCCAGCGGGCGCGCTTCATGTTCTAACAGAACCGGGATCCCATCACGGAACGGGAACGCCAGGTTATCAATTTTGCAAATCAGTTCCTGCTTATCCTGGCTGTAGTAGAGTTTGCCGTTACAAACCGGGCAGGCGATAATTTCTAATAAACGGTGATCCATGGTTCCTCCTGATGCACCGGGTAGGCCTCGATGCAGCATATCATAGTGCCATCTCAGGCAACGTCAATTTCCCAGCCATCCCGCTGATGCAAAAAGAGCTTTTCCGGCAGCCGTTTCAGGCGGATCCGGTTAGCGCCTTGCCAACGGGCAAAATCATCCAGCGCCTGTTTCAGGCCTTTCTCCAGCGAAGCACTTACGCGTGTGCTCTCCTCCAGATAAAGCGCAAAAATTTCCAGCACGCCCTCTTTTCTGTGCATTTTACTGTCGATGCGCCCCACCAGCTTGCCCTGATGCAACAGCGGCAACACGAAATAGCCGTACTGGCGTTTTGGCGCCGGGGTGTAGCATTCCAGCCGATAGGTAAAATCAAAAAATTGCTCTGCGCGTTTGCGATCCCAGACCACAGGGTCAAAGGGAGAAAGCACGGCGCTATGCGTGGCGTTCAGTTTGCCCTCTGCTGCCAACGCCAGTTGGGGAAGCAGGTCGGTGTGTACCCACATCTCGCCCAGTTGCTCAACCTGTACGGGCATTACCTGCTGCGCATCGTGCCAGCGTTTAAGCAGCGCAGGCAAATTCGGTTGACGCAGGCGATAGTAATCCGCCAGCCACTGCGGGCGAAATATTCCCAGGCTGCGTGCGCTGTTTTCCAGCATTAGCGCTTCTGCATCTTCCTGCGATAGCGCATGCAGTTCATCCTGCCAGCCCGGCATCACGCGATGCGTGAGGTCGTAGACGCGCTGAAAGTTGCGGCGCTCCACCACCATCACCTTGCCTGCGGTAAACAGCCCTTCCAGATGGCGTTTGTGCGGCTTCCATTCCCACCAGCCACTGGCCCCTTTACGCGGATGGACAAAATCCGCAGAACGCACCGGGCCATTTTCGGCAATATGCGCGATGAGCGCGTCAATCTCCCTGGCATGCTCAGCCATCCATTCCGGATGATATTTCCAGCCCATATTATGCGGCGAGAGCATTTTGTGGCGAACCAGTGGGAAATCCGTGCGGGGCAGAAAACAGGCTTCGTGCGCCCAGTACTCCATCAGTTCGCCACGAAGCAGCGCTTCATCCAGCCAGTTTTGTGGATAAGCACCAAGGCGACTAAAGAGAACAAGATAGGGGCTGCGGGCGACAACGTTAATGGTGTCGATTTGCAGCAGCGACATGCGTTGAATAGTGGCAAGAATATCTGCAGGCTTCGCCTGACGCCGCGGGCGTTTGAGTAACCCCTGCGCAGCAAGATGCAGATGGCGCGCGGCGCTGAGGGTCAAGTGCAACTCTGACATGTCACATCCCCATGTTCCGCTCCCGCGCCTTAACGTTTGGGCTATTGTTGCGCCAGAGCGAGCAGTTCCTGAAGTAATTGTTGCGCCCGCTCGCCGCTCAGTTCGGCATCGACCGGCAGATACCACCAGTTGGGCTTAGCAAACGCGCGGCATTTCACCGCATCTTTTTCGGTCATGATGAGCGTTTGCCCGGGCGTAGTTAGCGCCTCGACATCCGCAAGCGTCAGCGCCTGATGATCGGCCAGTGCAACGGTTTTGACCGGTTGCAGGCCGCTGCTTTCAAGCGTGGCAAAGAAGCGTGGAGGATGACCGATTCCGGCCATCGCCACTACATCGTACAATTCGGTGAGCGCCCGACGTTCGCCGGTCAACAGGTTTACTGCCTGACCGGGCTGTAAGCGCATCGGGATTTCCCCCGCCAACGCCGTACCGCCGTTGGTAATGATCGCATCGACCGATTGAAGACGCGACGCGCGTTCACGCATCGGCCCGGCAGGCAGCCACCAGCCGTTGCCAAAACGACGTACGCCATCGACAACAACAATTTCTTTATCCCGCGCCAGGCGATAGTGTTGCAGGCCATCGTCGGTGATGATGAGTTGTAGAGGATGCGCAGCAAGCAGCGCTTTGACCGCATCAGCACGCACGGGCGACACCGCCACCGGCGCGCCCGTGCGCTGGAAAATAAGCACCGGTTCATCACCGGCCTGGGCGGTGGAGGTATCCGGGTTCAGTAGCAGCGGATACGTTTCCGCTTTACCGCCATAACCACGAGACACCACCCCGACGCGAATGCCCTGCTTTTGAAGCTGCTCGACCAGCCAAATCACCACCGGCGTTTTCCCGTTACCGCCCGCCGTCAGGTTACCCACGACGACAACCGGCACCGGTGCACGCCAGGCCTTTTTAAGGCCCAGTTTATAGCTCAGGCGGATAAGCCCGCTCACCAGGCCGTAAAGCCAGGAGAGCGGTAGCAGCAACAACCAGAGCGGTGATTCGCCCGACCAGATACGCGCTATCATTCGCCAAATTGCATCTTATGAAGTTGCGCATAGACGCCGCGATGGGCCAGCAGATCCGCATGGCTACCGCGCTCAACGATACGACCATCTTCCACCACCACAATTTCATCCGCCTGTTCGATAGTGGAC
>CAJYVI010000179.1 GCA_913778145.1 uncultured Pseudocitrobacter sp. | reverse complement strand
GATGATTTTGTCGATGCGCAGATAGCTGTCGCTGGCTTTATCTCCGCCCAGCGCCAGCGCGATATCCGCCTGCTTGACGTGTTCCGCGTTTTTATCCGCGTCGGAATGGACCGCGACGCTGGTCACGCCCAGCCGCTTTAACGTGCGAATCGCGCGGCAGGCAATTTCCCCTCGGTTGGCAATCAGGACGGTATTAAACATGATGCGTCTCCTTACGGCCAACCCAGTGGCGCCAGCCTTTGAATTCAGTGATATCGGTGGCGTCATTCAGCGCCGCCGGTTCGCAGATAAAGCCTTTCACCCAGCGCCCGTCGGCCAGCTCCAGTGAGCCAATACCCAGCGGCGCGGGAATTTCAGCGACAAACTCGCCAAAGCGCGCCAGTGGGATATCCCATAGCTCCACCTGAATCGCCGCGCCATCGGCATCGCGCGCAATGCCTGGCTTCGGCGGCTGCGTGTTCGCCAGGGCAAAAAGCCGGTAGCAGGCAGCGGTTTCCGTCGCTTCTACAAACACCGCATCGCGCTGAATCAGCTGGAAGTTGAGCGGCATACCGCGCAGATGTGCACCGACAACGGCGACGCGAACGTGATGCGCAGACGGCGGCAGCGATGAAGAGATGACCGGGAAAGCGTGCCCGGTTGCGCCGAGCGGCAGAGCCAGCTGTTGCTGCCAGCGGCGGCCAAAATCGGCCAGCGCGCGGTCATGCCAGGCAGGGGCGAGCAGCGTGATGCCAGCGGGTAAGCCATCCCCACGGAACGGGGCCGGCAGCGCGAGCGCGCTGAGATCGGCAAGGTTGGTGAAATTGGTGTAGGTGCCAAACTGGGAATTAAAGCGAATGGGTTCGCGCGCCATATCCGCCAGGGTATGTATGGTCGGTGACGTCGGTACCACCAACGCATCAACCTCGGCGAGCGCGGTCTGAATCTTGCGCGCCAGTTCTGCCCGCAAATATTCGGCTTTAAAAGCTTCAACGGCGCTGTAGTTCAGGCCTGCGGCGATGATGGTATGAACGGTGGGGTCCATCTGCTCAGGATGATTCAGCGTGTCACCCACCGCCACGGTGCGCTCGGCCACCCACGGGCCCTGGTAAAGCTGTTCCGCCAGTTGATAAAACGCCGTGAAATCGATGGGCTTTAAGGTCACGCCGCTTTCGCGCAGCGCACCGAGCGCCGCCTGCCACGCCTGCTCTGCCGCGCTATCATCAAAGAACACCAGCGCGTCGGGAATGGCGAGTACCGGGTTTGGCGAAAAAGTCGCGGGCGTAGTAGCCGGGTTGCTTCGGGAATAGGCGTCTTCAGCGTCAAACCCTCCGGCGAGCGTGGCAACCTGCCAGGCGTCATCCACCGTCAGGGCAAACACCGAAAGCGTGTCGTTCAGACGACAGGCCGGGAAAACCCCGGTCGCGGAGAGCCAGCCTTTGGTCGGCTTCAGCCCGACAATATTGTTGAACCCGGCGGGTACACGGCCTGAACCTGCGGTATCAGTGCCTAATGCAAACGGCACCAGCCCACGCGCCACCACCGACGCTGAGCCGGAGCTGGAACCGCCGCTCACATAATCGGGGTTAAAGGCATTCGCGACCGCCCCGTAGGGAGAGCGCGTGCCTACCAGCCCAGTGGCGAACTGGTCCAGGTTAGTTTTACCGATAAGGATCGCGCCCGCCGCTTTCAGTTTCGCTACGGCGGTGGCGTCGCGTTCCGCGACGTTGGCAATCGCCGGGCAGGCTGCGGTGGTGGGCCAGCCAGCCGCATCGACGTTGTCTTTAATCGCAAAGGGAATACCAAACAGCGGAAACCGTTCTGGCTGCTGCTGGTAATGGGGTAACAGGGCGTTAATCTGCTCGCGAAGCTGCGTTTCGCTGGCAAGCACGATCCACGCATTATCCTGCACATTCAGCGACTGAAGGTGGTCATTTAATAAGGCAAATACGTTGTCACTATTACGCGCAATGGCCTGTTGCCATTCACTAACTGTTTTTCCGGTCATCACTGCCATGTTGGAATTCCTGTTGGTATACAAGATGGAATTCATATAGCAACGGGCATGCCAAATAATTAACTTGTTGTTTTAAAATAAATTAATTTTTTCTCCTTATTATTTATAAGAATTAACTGCACCCTTTCAGAACATGCATGAGCGATAACTGTGCAAATATTCATCAGTAAAAATAATGCCCAATACAGGCAGCGAAAAGTTATTCCAATGAATAACGGACTTTCATTTTTAACGCATCGCAATGCGATCCGCGCTGAAAAAACAGCAATTAATCACGCAAATCGCCACGGCAAAGAGGAATTTCAACTAAGGTTTTCATCAGGTTGATTGCAGCGCTCCTGCTGTTTGCCGAAATGGAGAAAACCGATGAAGAACATTGCTGCGCATCCTGTTGCGCGCCACACCCTGACGTTAAGCGCCCTGCTGCTGGCCTTTGCCGCGCAGGCGCAGGAGGAGTACCCGGCCTCCCCTGATATTCTGCTTGGGCCGCTGTTTAATGATGTGCAAAGCGCGAAGCTCTTTCCCGATCAAAAAACCTTTGCCGACGCGGTGCCTAAAAGCGACCCGTTAATGATCCTCGCGGATTACCGCATGCAAAAGAGCCAGACCAGCTTTGACCTGCGCCACTTTGTTGAGATGAACTTCGCGCTGCCGCAGGCGGGTGAAACCTATGTGCCACCCAAAGGGCAAACTCTGCGTCAGCATATTGATGGCCTGTGGCCGGTACTGACCCGCACCAGTGAAACCGCGGAAAAATGGAGTTCCCTGCTGCCGCTGCCAAAACCATATGTCGTGCCCGGCGGGCGTTTTCGCGAGGTGTACTACTGGGACAGCTACTTCACCATGCTCGGCC
>CAJYVI010000178.1 GCA_913778145.1 uncultured Pseudocitrobacter sp. | reverse complement strand
GTTCAAGGGCAACGGCCTGATCTTTCGGCAGTTCCATCACACCGTTAATGATGCGGTTTTTTGGGGCATCAGCTTTGGCCGCATCGTCTTTATAGAGATCGGCCGTTACGCGCCAGTTACCGCCATTGCCATAATCTGAAGTATCGACCACATAGAAAGAAGCAGCGCCTTCTTTATCTGCTTTACGGGAAACAGCCTGAACGGCATCGCCAATGGCATTAAAGCGGCCGGTAACCACGACACGGTCGTAAGGTTTCAGTGCGGCTGCTTGCTCCGGCGTCAATTCTGTCGCTGCGTGAGCGGACACAGCCGCGGCAGACAACAGAGCGGACACGAGGAGGGTGTTCTTAAGCTTCATAAAAATAATCCTTCGCCTTGCGCAAACCAGGTACTGGTGTTGTTGTTGACTGAAAACCCGATGATTATTGCATTTAATTCGACTCACTGTCTGCGTGATTTTTCACATCAGATGCGAAGCGGATAACGGTTTGGCATAACTTTTTGCGATATGTTGAAAAAACAGGCGGTTGACCGGAAAAGCGGGTCAACGATATCACTTTTTCAAGTTAATATATTGTTAAATCGCTTCATCACCCTGGCGAAAAATCATGTTTTGCCGCTTCGCTTAAGCGAATTATCAGGCCTGGCTATCATTTTCAGGTAAATATGCCTGACCTGCTTATGCAAAGTAATTTTTCCTGCATAAAATCAAAAATAGTGTTTTCAGGTTGTAGATCACAACGGCTATTTTCAGTAGGTTATAGAAAGTTTGTTACTGTTTTATTTTTGGGTTGGTGAACGGCTGTGCGTTTATTACGCGGGACGTTCCCGCCTGGTATGACGGCAAACCATCATTAAAAACCGATGGAAGGGAAAACTATGCGTATTGGTGTACCAAAAGAGAGGTGGCCCCAGGAGACGCGAGTGGCGGCAACACCGAAAACGGTGGAACAACTGCTAAAACTTGGCTTCAGCGTGGCGGTGGAAAGCGGCGCGGGCAAACTGGCGAGTTTTGAAGACGAGGCATTTACTCAGGCGGGCGCGGAAATTGTCGACGGTGATAACGTCTGGCATGCCGACGTTATTCTGAAAGTCAACGCGCCGCTGGAAGAAGAAATTGCGCTGCTCAACCCTGGCACAACGCTTATCAGCTTTATCTGGCCGGCACAGAATCCGGAATTAATGGAAAAACTGGCCGCGCGCAGTATTAACGTGATGGCGATGGATTCCGTGCCGCGTATTTCGCGTGCGCAGTCCCTTGATGCCTTAAGCTCGATGGCCAATATCGCGGGTTATCGCGCCATTGTTGAAGCCGCCCATGAATTTGGTCGTTTCTTTACCGGGCAGATTACTGCCGCCGGTAAAGTGCCGCCTGCGAAAGTGATGGTCATTGGTGCCGGTGTCGCTGGTCTTGCGGCGATTGGTGCGGCAAACAGCCTCGGTGCGATTGTGCGCGCCTTCGATACTCGCCCTGAAGTGAAAGAACAGGTGCAGAGTATGGGCGCGGAGTTCCTGGAGCTCGACTTCAAAGAAGAAGCGGGCAGTGGGGACGGCTACGCCAAAGTGATGTCTGACGCCTTTATTAAAGCGGAAATGGCGCTCTTTGCCGCTCAGGCAAAAGAGGTCGACATTATTGTCACCACCGCACTGATTCCAGGTAAACCGGCACCGAAACTCATTACCCGCGAAATGGTCGATTCCATGACGCCGGGCAGCGTGATTGTTGACCTGGCGGCGCAAAACGGCGGTAACTGTGAATACACCGTGGCTAATCAAGTCGTTACCACTGCCGGTGGTGTAAAAGTGATTGGTTATACGGATCTACCGGGCCGCTTGCCGACGCAATCTTCTCAGCTTTACGGTACTAACCTGCTCAACTTGTTGAAACTGCTGTGCAAAGAGAAAGATGGTTCCATTACCATCGATTTCGAAGACGTTGTGGTGCGTGGCGTCACGGTAGTCCGCGAAGGTGAAGTTACCTGGCCTGCGCCGCCGATTACCGTTTCCGCTCAGCCTCAGGCCGCTGCGAAAACCGTGGAAGCCCCAAAAGAGCCGGAAAAACCGGTTTCCCCGTGGCGTAAATACGCCTTGATTGCGCTGGCGATTATTCTATTTGGCTGGCTGGCCAACGTCGCGCCGAAGGAGTTCCTCGGCCACTTTACCGTCTTTGCGCTCTCCTGCGTAGTAGGTTACTACGTTGTGTGGAACGTCTCGCATGCGCTGCATACGCCATTGATGTCGGTAACTAACGCCATCTCGGGGATTATCGTCGTCGGCGCGTTGCTGCAAATTGGCGACGGTGGTTGGGTAAGCTTCCTGAGCTTTATCGCGGTGCTGATCGCCAGCATTAATATTTTTGGTGGATTCACCGTCACTCAGCGCATGCTGAAAATGTTCCGGAAGAACTAAGGGGTAACACATGTCTGGAGGATTAGTTACTGCTGCATACATTGTTGCCGCAATCCTGTTTATTTGCAGTCTTGCCGGGCTTTCAAAGCACGAGACATCCAAACAGGGGAATACGTTTGGTATCACGGGGATGGCGATCGCGCTGATCGCGACAATCTTCGGGCCGGATACGCATAACGTGGTGTGGATTATCATCGCGATGGCGATCGGCGGCGCGATTGGTATCCGTCTGGCGAAGAAAGTCGAAATGACTGAAATGCCGGAACTGGTGGCGATTCTGCACAGCTTCGTGGGTCTGGCGGCGGTGCTGGTGGGCTTTAACAGCTACCTGCATCACGACACGGGGATGGAACAGATTCTGGTGAATATTCACCTGACAGAAGTGTTCCTCGGCATCTTTATCGGTGCGGTGACCTTCACTGGTTCCGTGGTGGCCTACGGTAAACTTTGCGGCAAAATCTCGTCTAAACCGTTGATGCTGCCGAATCGCCATAAGCTGAATCTGGCGGCGCTGGTGGTGTCATTCCTGCTGCTGGTGGTCTTCGTTCGTACGGATAGCGTCGGTCTGCAAGGGCTGGTACTGGTTATCATGACCGCTATCGCGCTGGCGTTTGGTTGGCATTTGGTGGCGTCAATCGGTGGGGCGGATATGCCGGTTGTGGTGTCGATGCTGAACTCCTATTCCGGGTGGGCGGCAGCGGCGGCAGGCTTCATGCTCAGTAACGACCTGCTTATCGTCACCGGCGCGCTGGTTGGCTCTTCCGGTGCAATTCTGTCGTACATCATGTGTAAAGCGATGAACCGTTCATTCTTTAGCGTGATTGCCGGCGGCTTCGGCTCAGACGGCTCTTCTTCCGGCGGCGATGAAGAAATGGGCGAATACCGTGAAATCAATGCGGAAGATACCGCTGATATGCTGAAGAATTCGCATTCAGTCATCATCACCCCAGGCTACGGTATGGCGGTGGCGCAGGCGCAGTATCCGGTAGCGGAAATCACCGAAAAACTGCGTGCGCGCGGGATTAAGGTACGTTTCGGTATTCACCCGGTTGCGGGCCGTTTGCCGGGTCACATGAACGTGCTGTTGGCTGAAGCTAAAGTGCCGTATGACATCGTGCTGGAAATGGATGAAATCAACGACGACTTCAGCGA
>CAJYVI010000177.1 GCA_913778145.1 uncultured Pseudocitrobacter sp. | reverse complement strand
AGTAAAAATGGCTATCGACGAAAACAAACAGAAAGCGTTGGCGGCAGCACTGGGCCAAATTGAGAAGCAATTCGGCAAAGGCTCCATCATGCGCCTGGGTGAAGACCGTACCATGGATGTAGAAACCATCTCTACGGGTTCGCTTTCACTGGATATCGCACTGGGTGCAGGCGGTCTGCCGATGGGGCGTATCGTCGAAATCTACGGGCCTGAGTCTTCCGGTAAAACGACGCTGACCCTGCAGGTTATTGCTGCGGCACAGCGCGAAGGTAAAACCTGTGCCTTTATCGATGCAGAGCACGCGCTGGACCCTGTTTATGCTCGTAAGTTAGGCGTAGATATCGATAACCTGCTGTGTTCCCAGCCAGACACCGGTGAACAGGCGCTCGAAATCTGTGACGCGCTGGCGCGCTCTGGCGCGGTTGACGTGCTGGTTGTCGACTCCGTTGCGGCACTGACGCCGAAAGCGGAAATCGAAGGCGAAATCGGTGACTCTCACATGGGCCTTGCGGCACGTATGATGAGCCAGGCGATGCGTAAGCTTGCCGGTAACCTGAAACAGTCCAACACCCTGCTTATCTTCATCAACCAGATCCGTATGAAAATTGGCGTGATGTTCGGTAACCCGGAAACCACCACCGGTGGTAACGCGCTGAAATTCTATGCGTCCGTTCGTCTGGATATCCGTCGTATCGGCGCGGTGAAAGAGGGCGATAACGTTATCGGTAGCGAAACCCGCGTTAAAGTGGTGAAAAACAAAATCGCGGCACCGTTCAAACAGGCTGAATTCCAGATCCTCTACGGCGAAGGTATCAACTTCCTGGGCGAGCTGGTAGACCTCGGCGTGAAAGAGAAGCTGATCGAAAAAGCGGGCGCCTGGTACAGCTACAACGGCGACAAAATTGGTCAGGGTAAAGCGAATGCTATCTCCTGGCTGAAAGAAAACCCGGCTGCGGCGAAAGAAATCGAGAAGAAAGTGCGTGAGCTGCTGCTCAGCAATCAGGATTCTACGCCGGATTTCGTGGTCGATGATAATGACACGCACGCGAAAGAAACTAACGAAGATTTCTGATAACCTCTCATCAGAAACAGAAGGGCTGCCGATGCAGCCCTTTTTTGCATTTAAACGACCGGGAGGGTTATGAACGAGAACGCACCACGCCGATCCGCCTACGCGCGTTTGTTGGATCGTGCCATTCGTATTCTGGCGATGCGTGACCACAGCGAGCAGGAGCTGCGTCGCAAACTGACCGCTCCGGTGATGACTAAAAACGGCCCGGAGCCCATCGATGCGCCGGAAGAAGACGTAGAAAAAGTCATTGCCTGGTGTCATGAAAATCGCTATCTCGACGACCTGCGATTTGTGCAGCAGTTTATCGCCAGCCGTAGCCGCAAAGGGTACGGCCCGGCGCGTATTCGTCAGGAACTCGGGCAGAAAGGCATTGCGCGTAACGACATCGAACAGGCGATGCGCGAATGTGATATCGACTGGTCCATGCTGGCGCGTGACCAGGCCGAACGGAAATACGGTGAACCGCTACCGACCACGTTTGCCGAAAAAGTGAAAATCCAGCGCTTTTTGCTTTATCGTGGATATCTGATGGAGGATATCCAGGAAATATGGCGAAATTTTACCGATTGACCGCACGGGGGATTTTACTTCCCTTTAAAGAAAACTTATCTTATTCCCACTTTATTCCGTTCGGCGGCTGGTCGTTTAAAAAGTGAACAGCGCCAATGGCGATTATTCCTTATACACAACTTCTTCAGGTTGCGTCGCACATTACGTATCGCTATGAACTGCGTTTACGTACCCAATGCAGAGGTAGCTTGAAGGATGACGTGTAGCTTGATTTCAGGATAATTATGAGCAAGAGCACCGCTGAGATCCGTCAGGCGTTTCTCGACTTTTTCCATAGCAAGGGACATCAGGTAGTTGCCAGCAGCTCCCTGGTGCCGAATAACGACCCGACCCTGCTGTTTACCAACGCCGGGATGAACCAGTTCAAGGATGTTTTCCTTGGTCTCGACAAACGTAATTATTCTCGCGCAACTACTGCGCAGCGTTGCGTTCGTGCGGGTGGTAAACATAACGATCTGGAAAACGTCGGTTACACCGCGCGTCACCACACTTTCTTCGAAATGCTGGGTAACTTCAGCTTCGGCGACTACTTCAAACACGACGCTATTCAGTACGCGTGGGAATTGCTGACCGGTGAGAACTGGTTCGCCCTGCCGAAAGAGCGCCTGTGGGTGACCGTTTACGAAACCGATGATGAAGCTTACGAAATCTGGGAAAAAGAAGTCGGTATCCCGCGTGAGCGCATCATCCGCATCGGCGACAACAAAGGTGCGCCGTATGCTTCCGATAACTTCTGGCAGATGGGCGATACCGGCCCATGCGGCCCGTGCACCGAGATCTTCTACGATCACGGCGACCACATCTGGGGTGGCCCTCCGGGAACGCCTGAAGAAGATGGCGACCGCTACATTGAGATCTGGAACATCGTCTTCATGCAGTTCAACCGTCAGGCTGACGGCACCATGGAGCCGCTGCCAAAACCGTCCGTTGACACCGGTATGGGCCTGGAACGTATCACTGCGGTACTGCAACACGTCAACTCTAACTATGAAATTGACCTGTTCCGTAAGCTGATTGATTCCGTGGCTAAAGTCACCGGCGCGACTGACCTGTCTAACAAGTCACTGCGCGTGATTGCCGACCACATTCGTTCCTGCGCGTTCCTGATTGCTGATGGCGTCACCCCGTCGAATGAAAACCGTGGCTACGTGCTGCGCCGTATCATTCGTCGCGCCATTCGTCACGGCAACATGCTGGGCGCGAAAGACACCTTCTTCTATAAACTGGTTGGCCCGCTGATTGATGTGATGGGTTCTGCCGGTGAAGAACTGAAACGCCAGCAGGCGCAGGTTGAACAGGTTCTGAAAACCGAAGAAGAGCAGTTTGCCCGTACGCTGGAACGCGGCCTCGCGCTGCTGGACGAAGAGCTGTCTAAGCTGACTGGCGACACGCTGGATGGCGAAACCGCTTTCCGTCTGTACGACACCTACGGCTTCCCGGTTGACCTGACGGCGGACGTTTGCCGTGAGCGTGGCCTGAAAGTGGATGAAGCCGGTTTTGAAGCCGCGATGGAAGAACAGCGCCGCCGTGCGCGTGAGTCCAGCGGTTTCGGAGCGGACTATAACGCGATGATTCGCGTAGACGGGGCGTCAGAATTCAAAGGCTACGACCATCTTGAACTGAACGGTAAAGTGACTGCGCTGTTTATCGACGGTAAAGCTGTTGAGAGCGTTGCGGCCGGTCAGGAAGCCGTTGTCATTCTGGACCAGACGCCGTTCTATGCGGAATCTGGTGGTCAGGTTGGCGATAAAGGCGAGCTGAAAGGCGCGGGCTTTAGCTTCAGCGTGAACGACACGCAGAAATATGGTCAGGCGATTGGTCATCTCGGCAAACTGACGGCTGGCTCGCTGAAAGTAGGCGATGCGGTACAGGCTGACGTTGATGAAGCGCGTCGTGCGCGTATTCGTCTGAACCACTCCGCCACGCACTTGATGCACGCGGCGCTGCGCCAGATTCTGGGCACGCATGTGGCGCAGAAAGGTTCTCTGGTCAATGACAAAGTTCTGCGCTTCGACTTCTCACATTTCGAAGCGATGAAACCAGAAGAGATTCGCGCGGTCGAAGATTTGGTCAATGCCCAGATTCGTCGCAATCTGCCGATTGAGACCAACGTGATGGATCTCGACGCTGCTAAGGCAAAGGGCGCCATGGCGCTGTTTGGTGAAAAATATGATGACCGCGTGCGCGTGCTGAGCATGGGCGATTTCTCCACAGAGCTGTGCGGCGGTACTCACGCCTCACGCACGGGTGACATCGGCCTGTTCCGTATTGTGTCCGAATCCGGAACTGCGGCAGGCGTCCGTCGTATTGAAGCAGTAACCGGTGAAGGTGCGATTAACAGCCTGCATGCAGAAAGCGATCGTTTAAGTGATATCGCCCAGTTGCTGAAAGGCGATAGCCACAACCTGACGGAAAAAGTGCGTACCGTACTGGAACGTACTCGTCAGTTAGAAAAAGAGCTGCAGCAGCTGAAAGAGCAGGCCGCAGCGCAGGAGAGTGCAAACCTTTCCAGCAAAGCAGATAACATCAACGGCGTTAAGCTGTTGGTGAGCGAGCTTTCCGGCGTTGAGCCGAAAATGTTGCGTACGATGGTTGACGATCTGAAAAACCAGCTGGGTTCCGCCATTATTGTGCTGGCGACCGTGGCTGACGATAAGGTTTCTCTGATTGCGGGCGTGTCTAAGGATGTCACTGACCGTGTCAAAGCAGGGGAACTTATCGGCATGGTGGCTCAACAGGTTGGTGGTAAAGGCGGTGGTCGCCCGGATATGGCGCAAGCCGGAGGTACCGATGCGACGGCGCTTCCAGCCGCGTTGGCCAGTGTGAAAGATTGGGTAAGCGCTAAGCTGTAATAAAAATAAATCCTGTGTGGGCGTCTTAACGTTAATTGTTAAGACGCCTTGCATATGGAGTACTGATAACGATAAAGTCAGGTTGAAGTCATGTATATCGGCTAAACTTACGTTTAACAGAATGTGATGCCGTGACTGCTCGCACCAAGGTGTTTGTCACAGCGTACGTTTGGCGTTATGCACGAAACGTTCAGGTCAAATCAAGGAAGCCTGATGATGAGTGTGTATATGATGGATATGCCGGGATACAGAGAGACCCGACTCTTTTAATCTTTCAAGGAGCAAAGAATGCTGATTCTGACTCGTCGAGTTGGTGAGACCCTCATGATTGGAGATGAGGTCACTGTGACAGTTTTAGGGGTGAAGGGTAACCAGGTGCGTATCGGCGTTAACGCTCCGAAAGAAGTATCCGTTCACCGTGAAGAGATCTACCAGCGTATCCAGGCTGAAAAATCCCAGCAGTCCAGTTACTAAGTTCTGGCGTCTCACCTTCATGGTGAGACGCATCCCTCCCAGGTTTTCCGTTTTACCTCTTCGTTTTCTTCTCGCTTTCTTCTCTTTTTCATCCTGCCGTGATTCTTTCGCGTTTGTCGCGCCGTATTCTTTCTGTTTTGTTTTACCGTGAGTTAGCGATTTTACTGTTGAGAAAACAGGCTTTTTGCCGTTTTTACCGCCTAATTGTGCGCGAAGTGTGCAAACGATAAAAGGTCTCGAAAAATTGTTTGACTTATAAAGCCCAGAAAGTAATATGTGCGCCACGCAGCGACGAAGAGCTTTTAACGAGTTCTCCGAAGCACTCGTAAGAGGCGTGTGGTGAGGTGGCCGAGAGGCTGAAGGCGCTCCCCTGCTAAGGGAGTATGCGGTCAAAAGCTGCATCCGGGGTTCGAATCCCCGCCTCACCGCCATTTTGCATCCGTAGCTCAGCTGGATAGAGTACTCGGCTACGAACCGAGCGGTCGGAGGTTCGAATCCTCCCGGATGCACCATCTTACTTAGCATTGCATTAGTGATGTTAAATCAGCGTAGTAAAGCAAGTTTCCCGATGCATCCGTAGCTCAGCTGGATAGAGTACTCGGCTACGAACCGAGCGGTCGGAGGTTCGAATCCTCCCGGATGCACCATCTCTTGTTTTAACGAATAGTATTTCCCGATGCATCCGTAGCTCAGCTGGATAGAGTACTCGGCTACGAACCGAGCGGTCGGAGGTTCGAATCCTCCCGGATGCACCATATTCTCCATGATAACAGCGAGTCTGTTGTTTCAGGTACTGCGAATTTATCGCGAGCACCAGGGAGGATAGCGTTGCTTTAGCAACGACCCGTAGGGCGAGGCGCAGCCGAGTAATCCTCCCGGATGCACCATCTCTTGTTTTCAACGAATAGCATTTCCCGATGCATCCGTAGCTCAGCTGGATAGAGTACTCGGCTACGAACCGAGCGGTCGGAGGTTCGAATCCTCCCGGATGCACCATATTCTCCAGGATAACAGCGAGTCTGTTGTTTCAGGTTCTGCGAAGTCACCGCAGGCACCAGGGAGGATAGCGTTGCTTTAGCAACGACCCATCGGGCGAGGCGTAGCCGAGTAATCCTCCCGGATGCACCATCTCTTATTTCCCCTCGATGTACTTACAAAATCCTATTTTTCTCTAAGCCCTTCTTCTCTGCATATTTCCAGTATGTCTGTCAGCGACAAAAACCGCCTTTTACGTTAAAGTAACATCTCACTTTATCTTGTCTGTGAGAACGTGATGTACGAACGCTACGCGGGATTAATCTTTGATATGGATGGCACCATCCTGGACACCGAACCTACGCACCGTAAAGCGTGGCACGAGGTGCTGGGGCGTTATGGTATGCGTTTCGACGAGCAGGCGATGGTCGCCCTTAACGGTTCTCCTACCTGGCGTATCGCGCAGGCCATCATTGAACTTCATCAGGCCGATCTCGACCCTCATCTTCTGGCACAGGAAAAAACAGCCGCCGTTAAAGCGATGCTGCTGGACTCTGTGACGCCGTTACCGCTTATTGATGTGGTGAAAGCCTGGCACGGACGTCGCCCTATGGCAGTCGGTACAGGCAGCGAGAGCGCTATTGCTGAAGCATTGCTGGCGCATCTGGGCCTGCGACACTATTTTTCAACGGTGGTCGCCGCCGATCACGTCAAGAATCACAAACCCGCGCCCGATACCTTCTTGCTTTGCGCACAACGCTTAGGCGTCGCGCCGGAAAAATGCGTTGTGTTTGAAGATGCGGATTTCGGCCTGCAGGCGGCAAGAAGCGCCGGTATGGACGCTGTTGACGTTCGTCTGCTGTGAGCGACGGGTTGGCGCTGGCGTCGTTATTCGCCAGCAGCTTTCTGAGCGCAACGCTGCTGCCGGGCAACTCGGAAGCGGTGCTTGTGGCGCTGCTAATCTCTGGTCTCAGCCATCCCTGGCTTTTAGTATTAATAGCAACAATGGGTAATAGCCTTGGCGGGGCAACAAACGTTATCCTTGGACGGTTGTTTCCCGTGCGTAAGCAATCGCGCTGGCAGGAAAAAGCGACATTCTGGTTAAAACGTTACGGCGCAGCCACACTGTTACTGAGCTGGATGCCCGTTATCGGTGATTTACTGTGTCTTCTGGCGGGGTGGATGCGCATCTCCTGGGGACCGGTGCTCTTTTTTTTATGTCTTGGAAAAGCGTTACGCTACATCGCTGTAGCGGCGGCGACGCTCCAGGGTATGACGTGGTGGCACTAATTGGATTGCTTGTGACCTTTAATCGTCAACCATTACAATTATGCTTAATAAAATGATATCGACAGGCGGGAGGTCAATTTGATCCCGGATGTATCACAGGCGCTGACCTGGCTGGAAAAACACCCTGAAGCTTTGAAAGGGATAAATCGTGGACTTGAACGTGAGACGCTGCGCGTTAATGCCGATGGCTCACTGGCAACGACCGGGCACCCAACTTCGCTGGGTTCGACCCTGACCCATAAATGGATCACCACCGATTTCGCCGAAGCGCTGCTGGAATTTATCACTCCGGTTGATGGCGACGTCAACCATATGCTCACTTTCCTGCGTGACGTTCACCGCTATACGGCGCGTCATCTCGGCGACGAACGGATGTGGCCGCTGAGTATGCCGTGCTATATCGCGCCGGGCCAGGATATCGAACTGGCGCAGTACGGTACCTCAAACGTCGGCCGTCTGAAAACGCTGTATCGTGAAGGGCTGAAGAACCGCTATGGCGCGCTGATGCAAACCATCTCTGGCGTGCATTACAACTTCTCTTTGCCGATGGCGTTCTGGCAGGCGAAATGCGGCGTGACGGATGCTGAGAGCGGTAAAGAGGCGATCTCTGCCGGTTATTTCCGTGCCATCCGCAACTATTATCGTTTTGGCTGGGTGATTCCGTATCTGTTTGGTGCGTCTCCGGCGATTTGTTCTTCCTTCCTGCAAGGGAAAGAGAGCGCGCTGCCGTTTGAAAAAACCGACGGCGGCATGTATTACCTGCCTTATGCCACGTCTCTGCGTTTGAGCGACCTGGGTTATACCAATAAATCGCAAAGCAATCTCGGAATTACGTTTAACGAATTGCACGAATACGTGGCAGGATTAAAGCGGGCAATCAAAACGCCATCGGAAGAATACGCGCGTATTGGCGTGGAAAAAGACGGTAAGCGTTTGCAGATCAACAGCAATATTTTGCAGATTGAAAACGAGCTTTATGCGCCGATTCGCCCGAAACGCGTGACCCGCAGCGGCGAGGATCCTTCCGATGCGCTGCTGCGCGGCGGCATCGAGTATATCGAAGTCCGCTCGCTGGATATCAACCCGTTCTCGCCAATCGGCGTAGATGAGCAGCAGATTCGCTTCCTCGACCTGTTTATGGTTTGGTGCGTACTGGCTGATGCCCCTGAAATGAGTAGCCAGGAGCTGCAATGTACGCGCACCAACTGGAATCGCGTGATTCTGGAAGGGCGTAAACCGGGCCTGACGCTGGGCATTGGTTGTGAAACCGCACAGTTCCCGCTGCAGAAAGTGGGTAAAGATCTGTTCAGCGATCTGAAACGCGTCGCGCAGACTATGGACGGCATTGAAGGTGGTCATGCTTACCAAAACGTGTGCGATGAACTGGTCGCCTGCTTTGATAATCCGGAATTAACTTTCTCAGCTCGCATTCTGCGTTCTATGCTTGATGAAGGGATTGGCGGAACCGGTAAGGCGCTGGCGGAGCAGTATCGTAATATGCTGCGTGAAGAGCCGCTGGAGATCCTCACCGAGGAGGAGTTTGCTGCGGAACGTGATGCATCCGTTGAACGTCAGCGTAAGCTGGAAGCGTCGGATACGGAGTCATTTGAAGCGTTGCTGGCAAGACACGCCTGACAGAAAAGAAAAAGGCCACATCACTGTGGCCAAATATACATCTCTGAATTCAGGGATGATGATAACAAATGCGCGTCTTTCATATACTCAGACTCGCACTGGAATGAAGAGTTCAGTTTTTTTTAAAAAAAATCACTTTATCCCAAAAACTCCTGACTGGAATGGCTTAAAGATTTTATTTTTCAATGAGTTATGATGAAAAATTAAAATGCCGAGGATGAGGGATACACCGGAGGTTACGAAATGCCGTTGTTAGATAGCTTCACTGTCGATCACACCCGTATGGAAGCCCCTGCCGTCCGTGTAGCCAAAACGATGAACACGCCGCATGGTGACGCGATTACCGTTTTTGACCTGCGCTTCTGCGTGCCAAACAAAGAAGTGATGCCGGAAAAGGGCATTCACACGCTGGAACACCTGTTTGCAGGGTTCATGCGTAATCATCTGAACGGTAACGGCGTTGAAATCATCGATATCTCACCGATGGGCTGTCGCACTGGTTTCTATATGAGCCTGATTGGTACGCCGGATGAGCAGCGCGTGGCGGATGCGTGGAAAGCGGCGATGGCAGACGTGCTGAAAGTTCAGGATCAGAACCAGATCCCGGAACTGAACGTTTACCAGTGCGGTACGTATCAGATGCACTCCCTGGCGGAAGCGCAGGATATTGCGCGTCATATTCTCGAGCGCGACGTGCGCGTAAACAGCAACGATGAGCTGGCGCTGCCGAAAGAGAAGTTACAGGAATTGCACATTTAGTCTGATTGTGCCGGATGGTGCACAACGTAGGCCCGGTAAGCGAAGCGCCACCGGGCAACAAAAAAGGGCCATCGGCCCTTTTTTCATATCAACAACTTAGTGCGCGCCACCGCCACCACCGCCGGCGCCGAATGGCGGTCTGGCAAACCACACCAGGCCCAGCAGCACGAGGAATATCCCCGCCGAAATCCAGAAGATTTCGTTAGCCGAGATAATCAGCCCCTGATTGGTTATCTGCTGCGCCAGCCAGCCGGAAGCCTGCTGCTGCGACATGCCCATTCCCTGAAGCTGATCGTACATCGCCTGTGAGTCAGGGTTATACGGCGTCACGTACTCCGTTAACTGCGCGTGGTGCAGCGACTCACGGTTGGTCCACAACGTTGTGGTGATAGACGTCCCGATAGAGCCTGCCAGCGTACGCGTAAAGTTCGACAGACTCGATGCAGCGGCCAAACGCTCAGGCGGCAAACCGGAGAGCGTAATGGTCGTCAGCGGCATAAAGAAGCACGCCACCGCGAAGCCCTGGATAAACTGCGGCCAGGCCGACGCACCGAAATCCATTCCCGGCTCGAAGGTGTACGCACGCCAGTAGAAGCAGACCGCATACATAATAAAGCTGAAAGTGACCAGACGACGCATGTCGAGCTTATGGGCAAAACGACCGATAATCGGCGACAGAATCACCGGTATCACGCCCACCGGCGCAGAAGCCAGCCCTGCCCACGTCGCGGTATAGCCGTATACTTCCTGCAATAGCTGCGGTAGCAGAACGATCGCGCCGAAGTAGAGCATATACGCCAGGCTGATACACAAACAACCGATGGTGAAGTTTCGCGACTTAAAGAGCGAAAGGTCGACTATCGGGTTATCGTCAGTTAGTTCCCAGACAATCAGGAAACTCAACGACACCACCGCCACAATGGTCAGGACGATGATCTCGGTAGAGTTGAACCAGTCGAGTTCTTTGCCCTGGTCGAGCATCACCTGCAGGCTACCGATACCCAGCACCAGAAGCGCCAGACCGATACCGTCGATACGACGCTGTTCGGTGCGCGTTTCACGCCCGCGCAGCGCCTGAAGGCTCATCAGCACCACCACGATACCAATCGGTACGTTGATGAAGAAGATCCAGCCCCAGTGATAGTTATCGCTGATATAGCCGCCAAGGATAGGCCCACAAATCGGCGCAACGATAACGGTCATCGACCACAGCGCCAGCGCAATAGAGCGTTTCGCGGGCGGATAGTTGCTGAGCAACAAGCTTTGCGACAGCGGAATCAGCGGCCCGGCAACAATCCCCTGAATCACGCGGAAGAAGATAAGCATGCCCAGACTGTTGGAGACGCCGCAGGCCCACGAGGCGATAGCAAACGCCACGGTGGACCAGAGGAACAGCTTCACTTCGCCGACGCGCTTCGCCAACCATCCGGTAATCGGAATGGAAATCGCGTTCGCTACGCCGAACGAGGTAATGACCCAGGTGCCCTGACTCAACGATGAGCCAAGGTTACCGGCGATCGTCGGGATCGCCACGTTTGCGATGGTGGAGTCCAGCACCTGCATGAAAGTCGCAAGCGACAACGCAATGGTCATAATGACCAGTTGCGCGCCTTCCAGCGGTTTTTGCTGTTGCATTACACTCACCCCGGGATCAGTTGGCGTTGGCCTGCACGATGTCGTTGATCAGCTTGTTGACCGGATCCAGACTGATTTCGCGCGCGTTACTCTCGTAAGCCGGGCTGGTACGTACCTGGCTTGCCAGAATCTGACCGTCGCGGTTGGAGGTATCTACTTTTACCAGCGTAGAAAGGCCAATACGCAGCGGATGTTCCGCCAGCTGTTTTTCGTCCAGCTCAACGCGAACCGGCAGACGCTGAACCACTTTGATCCAGTTGCCGGTGGCGTTCTGCGCAGGCAGCAGCGAGAAGGCGCTACCGGTACCCATATCCAGGCCGACCACTTTGCCGTGATATTCTACGTCGTCGCCGTAAATATCAGAGATAACGGTGACCGGCTGGCCGATACGCATGTGCGCCAGCTGAGTTTCTTTGAAGTTTGCATCGACCCAAAGATTATTCGCCGGAACGACGGCCATCAGCGCGGTCGTTGGGCTAATCTGTGCGCCAGGCTGTACCTGACGACGAGAGACATAACCGGTCATCGGGCTGACAATTTTGGTACGTTGCAGGGCAAGCCATGCGTTACGCACTTCGGTTGCGGCCTGTTTGACGGACGGTTGATCTTCCAGTTTGCTGCCAAGAATAATGGCCTGGTTGGCGTTATATTGCTGGATAGCGACGTCGAGTTCCGCCTGTGCACTGGCAACGGCATCACGCGCGTGTTGCAGCTCTTCGCGGCCAATCAGGTTCGCGCTGCCCAGCGGAATACGGCGATTTAAATCCGTTTGCGCCTGAGCCAGCGCGGTTTTTTTCACGTCGATGCTCGCCTGCAACTGCTTACTGTTGATCATCGTTTGACGCATCTGGCGCACGGTAGAGGCTAGCGCAGTTTGCGCTTTCTCAAAGGCCTGCTGCGCATCGGTCTGATCGAGCGTAACCAGCACATCGCCTTTTTGTACGAAATCGGTGTTATCGGCCCAGACTTTCGTCACGCTGCCGGACACCTGCGCCATTATTTGTACCTGGTTCCCTGCCACGTATGCATCATCGGTTTCTTCAAAATGACGCAGTACTAAAAACCAGTAAATCCCATATGCCACAGCAATAATGACAAAGAGCAAGGTCAACAGCATCAGGGCGCGCTTGCGCGTGCCTTTCTTGTTGGCCGGTTGCTGCGGGGTTTGAGTCTCCGCATTTGCGCTCATGTTATTCTCCACGATCTTATTATTTCACATCGGCTGAGCCGACCTGTTTATCAGAAAGGCCAGCAGGGATTAATCTGCTGGCCTGTCAGTTTTCTGTTATCAATCAGGATAATTGAGCGATATCCGGATTTAGCGCAGTGCCTCAAGGACAACGCCGTCTTCATCCATCTGATCCAGACGGGTGAGAAGCTTCCGGGTGATATGCTCAAGCTGATCTTTTTCAGCCGCGCTTAAAGAAGACCAGAGTTGATGTAAGCAATGATGTTGCGGAGGCAAAACCTCACGCAGGAATTGATGACCTTTATCGGTAAGCTGCAGATGCAGGCAACGACGATCGTTGTCGCTTTCACGACGCTCGATCCAGCCGCGTTTTTCCAGCTCATCGGCGATACGGGTGGCATTGGTACGAGACGAGCCCAGCGCACAGCTCAGCTGAGAGGGCTGAATGCTGTGGTTTTCCTGAGACTCCAGCGTGATTAACGCCATAAACAATGTCTCGTTAATGCCCTGAGCTTTCAGCATCTTATTGCGGTTGTCCAGCAGCTTGCCTTGCATGTGCATGCAAAGACGAGTCAGAAGAATTTCCTGGAACGGGAAATCTTCATGGCGGCTGGCGCGAAATTTTAGCATTTGTTCAATGGGCGTAAACGAACTATCCATTTGGGCATGACCTCATTAATTTCAGCCGATATAGTAACGACGGTGACAAATAAAGTAAATGAATTATTGA
The DNA here is from genome assembly GCA_913778145.1 of uncultured Pseudocitrobacter sp. Lineage (GTDB taxonomy): Bacteria > Pseudomonadota > Gammaproteobacteria > Enterobacterales > Enterobacteriaceae > Pseudocitrobacter. The sequence continues at coordinate 1,862 of CAJYVI010000177.1, read as the reverse complement.
TTCGAATTTATATGACGAATCTATCAAAGTGAATGCCGGACCATTCCTCGGCCCGACGCAAGCAGTGCAGGCATTTAGTCCTGCGGCTGATGCCGATAGCCGCGCCACCACACCAGCAGATTGAGCAACGTAACGCACGTGCCAACCAGACAAACCCCGTCCCAGCCGGCATGCTGCCAGGCTGAAGCGGAAATCAGCGACCCGGCTGCGCCGCCGATGAAATAGCAGGTCATGTAACCTGCTGTCAGACGGTTACGCGCATCGGGATGTACGCGATAAATCACCGTCTGATTCGTGATATGGACACCCTGAACCATCAGATCGAGCACCAGAATACCGACGATCAGCGCCGCCACGGAGACCTGCCCATACCAGATAGCAAGCCAGGAGAGCAGCAGCGCCAGCAGACTTACCGTGGTGGTGAGATGCGCTTTGCCTTTATCGGCCAGCGTCCCCACCGGACGCGCACCTAACGCGCCCGCTGCACCCACCAGGCCGAACAGACCAATGGTGCCTTCAGAGAAGTGATAAGGCGCACCTGCAAGCAGGAATGCCATGGATGTCCAGAGAATGCTGAAGCTGGCGAAGGTCAGGCAGCCCAGCAGCGCGCGGGTGCGCAGAAGTTTGTTATGGGCAAACAGATGGTAAATTGAGCCAAGAATGCGCGGGTAGCTCAGGTGATTTTCCTGTTTAAGCTTCGGTAAACCGCGCCACAGCGCCAGGGCCAACATCGCCATTAATAGGCTGGCAACCCAGAACACTGTACGCCAGCCGCCAAGGCTTGCCAGTAGACCGGCAACGGTACGCGCCAGCAAAATCCCAAGCAGCAAACCGCTCATTACCGTGCCGACCACTTTGCCGCGCTTTTCCGGCGCGGTGAGGGTGGCCGCCATGGGCACTAATAACTGTGCCACTACCGAAAAAAGGCCGGTGAGGGCGGTACCCAGAATCATCATCCCCAACGATGTACTGCTGGCGGTGATAAGCATGCCGCCAGCCGCAAGCAGCGTCATCACCACGATTAACCGTCGACGCTCAAACATATCGCCGAGCGGCACAAGGAACAGCAGCCCGGCAGCATAGCCAAGCTGTGCGGCGGTGACGATAAAGCCCGCCTGGCTCGCGCTCAGGGAAAACGCGCGCGCAATGGCTTCGAGCAGCGGCTGCGCATAATAGTTACTGGCAACGGCAAGCCCGGTGGCGACGGACATCAGGACAATCAGCGCGGGGCTTAACCCGTGTGAGGTTTTGGTCATTGGAGTAAATTATTTTCGTAGTGATTATTATTGATGTTACCAATAATAACGGAAGGAGGGGGAGTTAAGTGAAATGAATAGTGGCGAGATGTGCGGTTTCTGTGGGGTGGGGGCCCCTCACCCTAACCCTCTCCCACAGGGAGAGGGGACTGAGTGTGCATATTTGCACGTCCTGCACTGGTTTTCTCCCTCTCCCTGTGGGAGAGGGCAGGGGTGAGGGTGTTATTTCTGCGCTGCCAGCGCTTCTTTCACCCAGCCATCAAACTGCGCCTGGTGCGCTTTGATCCAGCCATCAACGTGGCCCTGAATATCCCCTTCCGATGCTTTACCTTCATGCATCATCGAGTTCTGGGCGTTAATGTCTGCGACAGGCAGTTTCATGATTGAGAACAGCTTCGCCGCCGCCGGGTTTTTCTCGGCCCAGACTTTGTTGGCAACAATGTGCATGGTGCTAACCGGGAAGCCATAGTTCGCGCCGTTCGGCAGTTTGGTATCGATGTTTTTCTGCACGCCTGGCAGGGAAGAGAACGGTACCTGCAGCCACACCACATCTTTACCCGGTTTCATCAGCCTGATAGCACCAAAAAAAGGCAAGTAGGCGATTAA
>CAJYVI010000176.1 GCA_913778145.1 uncultured Pseudocitrobacter sp. | reverse complement strand
ATCTGAGTCTGACGACCTGCCTCTTCGTGTTCTACGAAGAGGCTTAAAGCCTTATTCCCTTTTAAACTTCCAAATCACCAAACGGTATATAAAACCGTTACTCCTTTCACACCCGTTATAAATACACTGATGCTTAGAGAATCATCACACGACAAGGGTGCGCAATGGCCGTTAACTTACTGAAAAAAGGATACCTGACGTTGGCAGCCTCCATGCTGCTGGTTGCGCAGGCGCAGGCAACTGAGTTGCTGAACAGTTCTTATGACGTCTCCCGCGAGCTGTTTGCCGCCCTGAACCCGCCGTTTGAGCAACAATGGGCCAAAGATAACGGCGGCGACAAACTGACGATAAAACAATCTCATGCCGGGTCATCAAAACAGGCGCTGGCAATTTTGCAGGGCTTAAAAGCAGACGTTGTAACTTATAACCAGGTGACCGACGTACAAATCCTGCATGACAAAGGCAAGCTGATCCCGGCCGACTGGCAGTCGCGCCTGCCGAATAACAGCTCGCCGTTCTACTCCACCATGGGCTTCCTGGTCCGTAAGGGCAACCCGAAGAATATCCACGACTGGAACGACCTGGTGCGCTCCGACGTGAAACTGATTTTCCCGAACCCGAAAACGTCCGGTAACGCGCGTTATACCTACCTGGCGGCATGGGGCGCAGCGGATAAAGCTGACGGTGGCGACAAAGCCAAAACCGAACAGTTTATGACTCAGTTCCTGAAAAACGTTGAAGTGTTTGATACCGGCGGTCGTGGCGCGACCACCACCTTTGCCGAGCGCGGCCTGGGCGATGTACTGATTAGCTTTGAATCGGAAGTGAACAACATCCGCAAACAGTACGAAGCGCAGGGCTTTGAAGTGGTGATTCCGAAAACCAACATTCTGGCGGAATTCCCGGTGGCGTGGGTCGATAAGAACGTGCAAGCCAACGGTACCGAAAAAGCAGCAAAAGCCTATCTGAATTGGCTTTACAGCCCGCAGGCGCAAACCATCATCACCGACTATTACTACCGCGTGAATAACCCGGAAGTCATGGACAAACTAAAAGATAAATTCCCGCAGACCGAACTGTTCCGCGTGGAAGACAAATTTGGCTCCTGGCCGGAAGTGATGAAAACCCACTTCACCAGCGGCGGCGAGTTGGACAAGCTGTTAGCGGCGGGGCGTAAGTAATGTTTGCAGTTTCTTCAAGACGCGTGCTGCCGGGCTTTACCTTAAGCCTCGGCACCAGTCTGCTGTTTGTGTGCCTGATTTTGCTGCTGCCGCTCTCCGCGCTGGTGATGCAGCTCTCTGAGATGAGCTGGGCGCAGTACTGGGAGGTAATTACCAACCCGCAGTTTGTCGCGGCCTACAAAGTGACGCTGCTGTCGGCGTTTGTGGCATCGATTTTTAACGGCGTTTTCGGTCTGCTGATGGCGTGGATCTTAACCCGCTATCGCTTTCCGGGCCGCACGCTGCTTGATGCGCTGATGGATTTACCCTTTGCGCTGCCAACGGCGGTTGCAGGTTTGACGCTGGCCTCACTCTTTTCCGTGAACGGTTTTTACGGTGAATGGCTGGCGAAGTTTGATATCAAAGTCACCTACACCTGGCTTGGGATTGCGGTGGCGATGGCCTTTACCAGCATTCCGTTTGTGGTGCGTACCGTGCAGCCGGTGCTGGAAGAGTTAGGCCCGGAATATGAAGAAGCGGCGGAAACGCTTGGCGCAACGCGCTGGCAGAGTTTCTGCAAAGTGGTGCTGCCGGAGCTTTCTCCGGCGCTGGTGGCGGGCGTGGCGCTGTCGTTTACCCGTAGCCTCGGTGAATTTGGCGCGGTGATTTTTATCGCCGGGAATATCGCCTGGAAGACAGAGGTGACGTCGCTGATGATCTTTGTGCGCTTGCAGGAGTTTGATTACCCGGCGGCGAGCGCGATTGCTTCGGTGATCCTCGCGGCATCCCTGCTGCTGCTGTTCTCAATTAACACTCTGCAAAGTCGCTTTGGTCGGCGTGTGGTAGGTCATTAATGGCGGAAGTGACACAGTTGAAGCGTTATGATGCGCGCCCGATTAACTGGGGCAAATGGTTTCTGATTGGCATCGGGATGCTGGTTTCGGCGTTCATCCTGCTGGTGCCGATGATTTACATCTTTGTGCAGGCATTCAGTAAAGGTCTGATGCCGGTTTTACAAAATCTGGCCGATCCGGACATGCTGCACGCGATCTGGCTGACGGTGATGATTGCGCTGATTGCCGTACCGGTAAACCTGGTGTTCGGCATTCTGCTGGCCTGGCTGGTGACGCGCTTTAACTTCCCTGGACGCCAGTTACTGCTGACGCTGCTGGATATTCCGTTTGCCGTATCGCCGGTGGTTGCCGGTCTGGTGTATCTGCTGTTCTACGGCTCTAATGGCCCGCTGGGCGGCTGGCTGGATGAACATAATCTGCAAATTATGTTCTCCTGGCCGGGGATGGTGCTGGTCACCATCTTCGTGACGTGTCCGTTTGTGGTGCGCGAACTGGTGCCGGTGATGTTAAGCCAGGGCAGCCAGGAAGACGAAGCGGCGATTTTGCTTGGCGCGTCTGGCTGGCAGATGTTCCGCCGCGTCACATTGCCGAACATCCGCTGGGCGCTGCTGTATGGCGTGGTGTTGACCAACGCCCGCGCGATTGGCGAGTTTGGCGCGGTGTCGGTGGTTTCCGGCTCGATTCGTGGCGAAACACTTTCGCTGCCGTTACAGATTGAATTGCTGGAGCAGGACTATAACACCGTCGGCTCCTTTACCGCCGCCGCGCTGTTGACGCTGATGGCGATTATCACCCTGTTTTTAAAGAGTATGTTGCAGTGGCGCCTGGAAAATCAGGAAAAACGCGCGCAGCAGGAGGAACATCATGAGCATTGAGATTGCCAATATTAAGAAGTCGTTTGGTCGCACCCAGGTGCTGAACGATATCTCACTGGATATTCCTTCTGGTCAGATGGTCGCGTTGCTGGGGCCGTCCGGTTCCGGGAAAACCACGCTGCTGCGCATTATTGCCGGGCTGGAGCATCAAACCAGCGGGCATATTCGCTTTCACGGTACCGACGTTAGCCGCCTGCACGCCCGCGATCGTAAAGTCGGTTTCGTGTTCCAGCATTACGCGCTGTTCCGCCATATGACGGTATTCGACAATATCGCTTTTGGCCTGACGGTGCTGCCGCGTCGCGAGCGCCCGAATGCCGCGGCGATCAAAGCGAAAGTGACAAAATTGCTGGAAATGGTGCAGCTTGCTCATCTGGCGGATCGTTATCCGGCGCAGCTTTCCGGCGGCCAGAAACAGCGTGTGGCACTGGCGCGCGCGCTGGCTGTGGAACCGCAAATTCTGCTGCTTGATGAACCGTTTGGCGCGCTGGATGCGCAGGTGCGTAAAGAGCTGCGTCGCTGGCTGCGTCAACTGCATGAAGAGCTGAAATTCACCAGCGTGTTCGTCACCCACGACCAGGAAGAGGCGATGGAAGTCGCCAACCGCGTGGTGGTGATGAGCCAGGGCAATATCGAACAGGCCGATGAACCGGATCAGGTATGGCGCGAACCGGCGACCCGTTTTGTGCTCGAGTTTATGGGCGAAGTAAACCGCCTGCAGGGAACGATTCGCGGCGGGCAGTTCCACGTTGGCGCGCATCGCTGGCCGCTGGGCTACACGCCTGCGTATCAGGGGCCAGTGGATCTTTTCCTGCGCCCGTGGGAAGTGGATATCAGCCGCCGTACCAGCCTCGATTCGCCGCTGCCGGTCCAGGTGCTGGAAGCCAGCCCGAAAGGTCACTACACCCAATTAGTTGTGCAGCCGCTGGGGTGGTATGAAGATCCACTCACCGTGGTGATGCGTGGCGATGATGCGCCGGTGCGCGGCGATCGTTTGTTCGTCGGGCTGCAACATGCGCGGCTGTATAACGGCGACGAGCGTATCGAGTCTCATGAGACGCTTGCTCTGGCGGAAACGGCCTGATAGCTTAATTACACGTGGTTTTGCCGGGTGGCGCTTCGCTTACCCGGCCTACAAAATTATGCCTGGCTGTAGGCCCGGTAAGCGAAGCGCCACCGGGCTTTTTATTGGATTGCTGCCGTGAACACATTAGAACAAACCATCGGCAATACGCCGCTGGTCAAATTACAACGTCTGGGGCCGGATAACGGCAGTGAAGTGTGGGTGAAGCTGGAAGGCAACAACCCGGCAGGTTCGGTGAAAGATCGCGCGGCACTATCGATGATTGTCGAGGCGGAAAAGCGCGGGGAAATTAAACCAGGCGATGTCCTGATTGAAGCCACCAGTGGTAACACTGGCATTGCGCTGGCAATGATTGCCGCGCTAAAAGGCTATCGCATGAAATTGCTGATGCCCGACAACATGAGCCAGGAACGCCGTGCGGCAATGCGTGCCTATGGTGCGGAACTGATTCTGGTCACCAAAGAACAGGGTATGGAAGGCGCACGCGATTTGGCGCTTGAAATGGCGAATCGCGGTGAAGGCAAGCTGCTCGATCAGTTTAACAACCCCGATAACCCTTACGCCCATTACACCACCACCGGGCCGGAAATCTGGCAGCAAACCGGCGGGCGCATTACGCATTTTGTCTCCAGTATGGGGACGACCGGCACCATTACCGGTGTATCACGCTTTATGCGCGAGCAATCCAGGCCGGTAACGATTGTCGGCCTACAGCCGGAAGAGGGCAGCAGCATTCCCGGCATTCGCCGCTGGCCTGCGGAGTATATGCCGGGGATTTTCAACGCCTCATTAGTGGATGAAGTGGTGGATATTCACCAGCGCGATGCGGAAAACACCATGCGCGAGCTGGCGGTGCGCGAAGGGATTTTCTGCGGTGTAAGCTCCGGCGGCGCAGTCGCGGGCGCGATACGCGTGGCAAAAGCCAATCCCGGTGCGGTGGTAGTGGCGATCATCTGCGATCGCGGCGATCGCTACCTCTCCACCGGGGTATTTGGAGAAGAGCATTTTAGCCAGGGGGCAGGGATTTAAGGATTAATCGCATTTGAGAAAAACTGCCTGATGCGCTACGCTTATCAGGCCTACGAGATTTATGCAACATATTGAATTTGCACGATTTTGGAGGCCGGATAAGGCGTTTACGCCGCATCCGGCATAAACAGATCGCACTTTGCCAACAGTTGTTGCTGCCGGCAAATACAGTATTTAATTTTTGTGTGGAAAAGCGGTCAGATCGTCAATCATTTTCTGAAGTATGGGTGAGTCCTGACCGTCACCCCATTGAAGAATTTTTGCGGTAAGCTGATGACGCGCTAGCGCATTGAGTCCCATCTTTTTGAGTTTATGGGAGATTTTACCCATGACTTTAATCTGACCGAATGCAGTCGCGTAGGTAATCATATTGCTCTGGATAGTGCTCATTTCATCGGCTAATAATTGCGCACGAACATCCTCTTCAAGAGTACTTTCTATAGCGATGTATTTCATACCCCAAATAGTTTCAATTAACATTTGAGGGAAACCAGCACAGTCCAGATCCGGCTCTTTACGGAGGCTATTTTCAAGCTCGTTTAGAGCATCAGCACCTTCATCGCTGCCAAAAGGGGATTCTTCATCCCAGCAACACATATAAAGTGAATCGGTAAAATGGCACTGGAAGTTTGGGTGTGACGTTTTAACATGCAACCCAATTTCTTCATCATCAAAATAGTAGCGATCCATGAAGTTAAAGTTTGGATCTTCTTGATAGCCTTTCTTCATTTTTGCGGCAATCAATTTACTGGCTTCTTTCAGACACTGTTCTTCATTATCGAACTCTTTTGTCTGGAATTTACCAATACTACCTACCCTGCCATAGTTGACAGCTAAACTATCCCCTTCGCAATCTATCCACCAAAATTTATTCGATTTTTCATCGTTATAAATAAAGCATTTTTTCATGTTACCTCCTGTAACTCACTTGCCAGAGCGGATTAATTCCCTTCCGCAGGCACCGTTTTATCCGTCTGCGCAATCAGCGCATGTAAAAACGGTTGCGCGTTTTCATCGCTTTTACCGGGGATTTTCACGATATACGGCTTCCCGGTAATCGATGATGACGAAGCCACCTTATCAATAAACTGCTCGGCGGTATCAATGCGGTTGCGCGTATTGCCGAGCTTCAATTTCAGATGAGAAACTGCTTCGTCGCAGGTGTGCTCATCGCCATTGCGCACAAAGACCAACTCTTTTTGCTGCGACAGCGCGTCGAGCATGGCATTAATGCGGGCTTCTTCGTGAGCATTGAGTTTAGCCCACGCGGGAAGCGTAAGCAGCAGGGCGACCAGCGCGCAGAGGATTCTTTTCATCAATATAACGTTCCATGTGAGTGATAAATCTGGCGCTAGTGTGCTCGCGAAAGCGCGACACAATTTAGCTTTGCGAGCGATTGGCGGGGCAATACATTCCGAAAATGAGATTCAGGCGGGATTGCTGAGCAGTAAATCCGTACCGTAAGAATTATCAATCGTACAAAGCCAGCGTTCATTACGCCGGGCAAATACGTAAGTTGCCCGCCTTGTCACCTGCGTGCTGCCGCCGTCGTCCGTTGGAATATCCAGCCGGGTTTCCATAATCACCAGCGCCGTGTCGCCGCCTTCGATAATCTCCATTTTCCCCTGTGTGACGACCAGGCGATGCTGGAAAAAATCGGCAATGGCGATAAACGCTTTATGAATGTTTATTTTGCCTTTCACAATCATCTCCGGCTTCACCACAAGCGTAGCGTCCTCGGCGTAGTAGTTCATTAGCGTGTCGTAATCTTCCTGCGAAATGGCCTGGTCACAGGCTTCGATAACGGCCTTGATTTGGGTCTGAACCTGGGTCATCGCGATGGGCCTCGTGGGTTGGGCGTACTTCACCGTAGTCATCGTAGTGATATTCAGTATAAGTAGGCTATGAGAAACCGTGGATAAATCCGCTGGTTTCTCTTTGAATTTGTGATGGTTTCTTCATTTTTGTTATTGCAGTTATCTGCATGATTACCCCGTGGGGGAATCGACCTTTGCCGCTGGCTGGCATAACATAGCAGCAAGAGTGGATAGCGCATGACCCGCCGTCCAGCGGGAGGAGAAAGAATGGACCAGCAAGACGACATACAATCGGTGCTGTTTAGCGACACGCGCCAGGCTTTGCAGGCGGATATCGTTGCCGTGCAGTCTCAGGTTATTTATGGCAGCGTGGGCAACAGTATAGCGGTTCCGGCCATCAAGCAGCATGGCTGGCAGGTCATGGCGGTGCCGACGGTGCTGTTCAGCAATACGCCGCATTACGACACGTTCTATGGCGGGGTGATCCCGGCTGAGTGGTTCCGGGGATATTTGCAGGCGCTGGAAGAGCGCAACGCGCTGCAAACGCTCAAAGCGGTGACCACCGGCTATATGGGCAGTGCAGAACAGATTGCCCTGCTGGCTGACTGGCTGGCGACGATTCGTCAAAAGCATCCTGATATTTTTGTGCTGGTCGACCCGGTTATCGGCGACATCGACAGTGGGATGTATGTGAAGGCGGAAATTCCCCTCGCCTATCGCCAGCATTTATTGCCGCAGGCGCAGGGCATTACGCCGAATCTGTTCGAGTTGCAGATGCTGAGCGATATGCCGTGTCATACTCTGGAAGAGGCGATTCTCGCCGCGCGCAGTCTGCTTTCCGACACCTTAAAATGGGTGATTATCACCAGCGCGCCGTCGAAAAATCCTGAGGCTATCTCGGTGGTGGCGGTGACGGCGGATGATATCCGCGTGATTGAGCATCCAAGAATTGTCACCGACCTTAAAGGCACCGGCGATCTTTTCTGTGCTGAGCTAGTGAGTCGCCTGCTGGAAGGCGCATCGCTTGGCGACGCGGCGGAACGCGCGGCCAACCGCGTGTTGCAGGTTATGACCTGGACGCATGAGCACGAGTGTCATGAATTGATGTTACCCCCGCTGTAAAACGTTTCCCGCGTCGTCAGGCGTGGGAAATCTCTTCAAGCTGCGGGATGCGGTACGTATATTTCACCATGGCAGCCAACTCGCTAACGGGCAGCGGTTTTGAGAAGTAGTAGCCCTGAAAGTAATCGACCTGCTTATGCGTCAGATATGCAACCTGATATTCCGTTTCCACGCCTTCAACGATAATTTTCATTCCCAGCGATTTCGCCATATCAATAACACAATCAATCAGTTTGGTGGATTCTTTAACGCTGGAAATACCGTTCACAAACAGCTTATCGATTTTTATCAGCCCGACTGGTAACCCGGTGAGTAAATTCAGATTGGAATAACCGGTACCAAAATCATCCAGCGCCAGGGTGACGCCGTGACATTCAAGAAAGATCAGCGTTTCTTTTAACTCATTCACTTTTTCGAATGGCTCTCGCTCGGTGATTTCTGCAGTAAGGCGAATACTGTTCTCCGGGAAGCGTTTCAGAAATGCACGGCACTCCTCGATAAAGTTCGGTGTCTGGATATGTGAAGCGGTGAAATTAAAACTCACGTGGAAAGGCTGGGGCCGCGTTGTAAACAAGGCGGGGAGTTCATCGCCTGCCAGCGCCATAAGTTTGCGCGTCAGCGGCACGATAAGCCCGCTCTCTTCAGCAAGTGGAATAAAGCTATCTGGCGAGATGATTTCACCCGAAGGCGTTATCCAGCGCGCAAGCACTTCCACGCCATAGAATTTTCCCGTGTCGCTGCGAATCACCGGCTGATACCACGGTACGATTTCCCCTTCGTTGATGGCGCGTTCGAGATTCTCATACAAGGAAGGGCGATGAAAAATATGCCGCCACAATACCACACCGACCATCAGCGCAAGGCATAGTGTCAGCAGTAACGACAGCCAGCCCTGTTGCAAATAGCGCGATAGGGGCACTGCTTTTGACTCAGGATAGTCGACAGAGTAGGGATATTTTTGCGACGGTTCAACAATATGTCGGGCCTTATCCTGCGCAGTGCTTTTCGCTTTTTGCTGTATTAATTTATCGCCAATATGTAACGTTAATGGTCTCTGATCACTCAACAGTTCCAGTACTTCAATTAGCCACTGGCTGCTGAAACTTGCGGTGATCATCCCTTCCGGAAATGCCGTTTGTAGCACAATTACGGTATCGCCGGGCGAAATATTCTTATCCTCAATAAGCGTCAGTTCCTGCTTTGTATGGGCGGCATAATTTCGATTTATCGCGCTGGTATCATCAAAAGAAGAGCAAAACAGGACGTTGTTCTTATAGAGATTTATCATACGAATATGTGGAACTGACACCACCAACCGTTCCAGTTCAGTGCGAGTTTGTGCGGTGCAGGGTTGTGAAAGAAGAAGATGGGCATTATTTGCGACCTGGCGGGATGAATCCAGCAGCGTATCAATTTTCTGTATGGTCTTTTGGGCTACTGCAGACGTTTGCTCGAGCTCCTCAGCGAGCACCTGAAACCAGGTTAAAACCGCACCGCCCACGAGGATGGTCAGCACGCAGAAAAGGGTGGTGAGAGTTCTTAGTTTTGTTCCGGCCGCTTTCATCGTCCATCCATTTTTGTCTGATGAACTGGAAGTATACGTCAGCGGGCGCTCAAAGGGATAACGGCAACAAAAAAGGCGCCTTTCGGCGCCTTTTTCTGTTCAGCAAGAATTACTTCTTGATGCGGATAACCGGGGTTTCACCCACAGTTACGCTACCGGACAGTTTGATCAGCTCTTTGATCTCGTCCATGTTGGAGATAACAACCGGAGTCAGGGTAGACTTGGCTTTCTCTTCCAGCAGCGGCAGATCGAATTCGATAACCGGGTCGCCGACTTTCACGCGTTGGCCTTCTTCAGCGATACGTTTGAAACCTTCGCCTTTCAGTTCAACGGTGTCGATACCGAAGTGAACGAACAGCTCGATGCCGCTATCGGATTCGATAGAGAAGGCATGGTTGGTTTCAAAAATCTTGCCGATAGTCCCATCAACCGGCGCAACCATTTTGTTGCCAGTTGGTTTGATGGCAATACCGTCGCCAACGATTTTTTCAGCAAAAACTACATCCGGCACGTCTTCAATGTTAACGATCTCGCCAGAGAGCGGTGCAATAATCTCAATAGTACCGGTGTCTTTTTTGTCGTCAGAAACCAGAGATTTCAATTTGTCGAACAAACCCATGATCTTCTCCTAAGCAGTAATTGGGCCGAACTCGTGGATTAGCAGATTGTTTTTTCTTCAATGAACTTGTTAACCAGCGCCATTAACTCGTCCGTTGTCGGTTGAGCAAGAGCTTGCTCTGCTAATACCTTCGCATCTTCGAAGTTCGTGTTACGAATGATCTTCTTAATGCGTGGGATAGAAATGGCGCTCATTGAGAATTCGTCCAGACCCATACCCAGCAACAGAAGTGTAGCACGTTCGTCGCCTGCAAGCTCACCACACATGCCAGTCCATTTACCTTCCGCATGAGAAGCATCAATAACCTGCTTGATAAGCGTAAGGACGGACGGTGACATAGGTTGGTAAAGATGTGAAATCATATCATTACCACGGTCAACTGCCAGAGTGTACTGCGTTAAATCATTGGTACCGATACTAAAGAAATCAACTTCTTTGGCTAAATGACGAGCAATTGTTGCCGCAGCCGGTGTTTCCACCATTACGCCAATCTCGATAGACTCATCAAATGCTTTACCTTCGTCGCGCAGTTCCTGTTTGTAGATTTCGATCTCTTTGCGCAGGGCGCGTACTTCTTCAACAGAGATGATCATCGGGAACATGATGCGCAGTTTACCGAAAGCGGACGCACGCAGGATGGCGCGAACCTGGTCACGCAGGATCTCTTTTCGATCCATTGCGATACGCACGGCACGCCAGCCCAGGAACGGGTTCTCTTCTTTCGGGAAGTTCATGTACGGCAGCTCTTTGTCGCCACCGATGTCCATGGTACGGACGATAACCGCCTGAGAGCCACACGCTTCAGCAACGGCTTTATACGCAGCGAACTGTTCTTCTTCAGTTGGCAGCGCGTCACGGTCCATGAACAGGAATTCAGTACGATAGAGACCAACACCTTCTGCGCCATTGCGCTCAGCGCCTTCTACGTCGCGCACGGTACCGATGTTGGCACAAACTTCAACCTGATGACCATCAAGGGTGATAGCCGGCAGATCTTTCAGTTTTGCCAGTTCAGCTTTTTCAGAAGCAACCTGCTCCTGAACGGCGCGCAGTTTTTCGATCTCTTCGTTGGTCGGGTTGACGTAAACCTGGTTGTTTACGGCATCCAGAATCAGATAATCGTCGTTTTTCACCTGAGTGGTGACGTTGCCGGTACCCACAATCGCAGGCAGTTCCAGAGAACGCGCCATGATAGAGGTGTGAGAAGTACGGCCACCGACGTCAGTGATAAAGCCCAGCACCTTATTCAGGTTCAGCTGTGCGGTTTCGGACGGGGTCAGGTCAGCAGCAACCAGGATAACTTCTTCCTGAATGGCGCTCAGGTCAATAATAGCCAGACCCAGGATGTTGCGCAGCAGGCGCTTACCGATGTCACGTACGTCAGCCGCACGTTCTTTCAGGTATTCATCATCCAGTTCTTCCAGGGCAGTCGCCTGACCTTCGATAACCTCATGAGCCGCTGCATCAGCCGTCATGTGCTTATCTTTAATCAGGGCTATGATTTCCTGCTCCAGCTCTTCATCTTCGAGCAGCATGATGTGCCCTTCGAAGATAGCTTCTTTTTCTTCACCGAAAGTTTCGCCAGCTTTAGTCTTGATGGCTTCTAACTGTGCCGACGCTTTGGCGCGACCAGCCAGAAAACGCTCAACTTCCTGATCAACCTTGTCGGCAGAAATTTTTTTCCGGTCGATGACAATCTCATCTTCTTTCAGCAGCAGTGCTTTACCGAAAGCGATACCCGGGGATGCTAAAATGCCTGAAATCATAACCCTACCTTACTTGTGACTGATATGAAAAAGAACTCTGGAACTTACTCGAGTTCAGCCATCAGCTTAACGAGATGCTCAACTGCTTTTTGTTCGTCTTCACCTTCAGCGGACAGGGTGACAACGGTGCCCTGAGTCAGGCCCAGAGTCTGCAGTTTGAACAGGCTTTTTGCGCTAGCGCTTTTGCCGTTGGAGGTCACAGTGATCTCAGAAGTGAAGCCTTTCGCTTCTTTAACAAACTGAGCAGCAGGGCGGGTATGCAGACCGTTCGGAGCGGTAATGGTAACTTCTTGCTGGAACATTATATTTCCCCAACTTATAGGTTTAGTGTTGTGGAACTAAAGTCTAGCCTGGCGGCCTGACTTTAGCCTGTAGTAATCAGCGATGTCACGATTCTGAGCGCCGGAATCGGTACAACCTTTTCCGTTTCGTGCGCTTCTGGCCTTCGGCGCTTCGCTTATCATTAAACATTATGCCGCGAAAGCGAGATTTGAACCAAATCATAAAATCGATTCAGCTTGTGCAAATCCGGAAATGAATAATTTCGCGCATCAAAATAAATCTGAATGTTAAATACCAGACCTGATGCGGTGAAGCAATGGCAGGGGGGGTAAAAGTTTGACGCGCGCCACAAAAAAGCACCCAAAAGGGTGCTTTTTTACGCGCTTTTAACATGCTGGCACTACTGTTGCAGTTCTTTCTCTGTGAAGAGATCGGCAAACAGTGCGGTGCTCAGATAACGCTCACCCGACGACGGTAGGATAACCACAATATTCTTATTGGTAAAGGTTTCATCTTCCTGAAGTTTCAACGCTGCCGCTACGGCTGCGCCAGAAGAGATACCTGCCAGAATACCTTCTTCTTCCATCAGGCGACGCGCGGTAGAAATGGCTTCTTCATTAGTGATAGCGACAACTTTATCAACCAGCTTAAGGTCGAGGTTACCAGGAATGAAACCTGCGCCGATGCCCTGGATTTTGTGTGGGCCAGGCTTGATCTCTTCGCCAGCCAACGCCTGAGCAATGACCGGGGAGTCTGTCGGTTCAACCGCGACGGAGATCAGGTCGGTTTTGCCTTTGGTGCCTTTAATATAACGAGACACGCCGGTCAGCGTACCACCGGTACCGACACCGGCGATAAATACGTCAACCTGACCATCGGTATCTTCCCAGATTTCCGGGCCGGTGGTCTTTTCGTGAATTTCCGGGTTTGCCGGGTTGCTGAACTGCTGCAGCAACAGGAATTTTTCCGGGTCGCTGGCAACAATCTCTTCAGCTTTTTGAATCGCGCCTTTCATGCCTTTCGCGCCTTCGGTCAGCACCAGATTTGCGCCCAGCGCTTTCAGCAGCTTACGGCGTTCAATACTCATGGTTTCCGGCATGGTCAGCGTCAGTTTGTAGCCGCGTGCGGCGGCGACGTAGGCCAGCGCGATACCGGTGTTGCCGCTGGTTGGTTCAACCAGTTCTACGCCCGGTTTCAGCACGCCACGTTTTTCTGCATCCCAAATCATGTTGGCACCGATACGGCACTTAACGCTGAAGCTTGGGTTGCGTGATTCTACCTTCGCCAGAATGCGTCCGTTACCGATGCGGTTCAGTCGAACCAGCGGCGTGTGACCGATAGTCAGCGAGTTATCTTCAAAAATCTTACTCATGGCCTGTCCTTAACTGTATGAAATTTGGGGTACTGCCCCAGCATACCTGCTTAAAGAATCTGCGGAAGTAAGTAATTAGCATATCTATATTCAGAAGGGAAATAATGGCTGTCAGGATGGAATAAGGAAAGCATAACGGCGCTCACGAGCGTGAGCGCCTGAAAAGGTTACTTCCACATCGCGTGTTTATCGCGATAACAATCAACCCACATCGCCGTTGCGCCGCAGATTGCCACCGGAATGATCACCAGGTTTAACACCGGGATCAGGGTGAACAGACTGGCCAGCGCACCGAACTGCATGTTGATCATCTTGCGCTCGCGCAGCGCCGTGCGCATGGTTTTAAATGGCACTTTATGGTTGTCGAACGGATAATCGCAGTACTGGATCGCCAGCATCCATGCGCTGAACAGGAACCATAAAACGGGCGCGACCGTCTGCCCGATACCGGGAATGAAATAGAGAATAAGCAGCACCAGCGCGCGCGGCAGATACCAGGCAAACTTCTGCCATTCGCGCTTCATGATGCGCGGCACGTCTTTTACCACACCCAATACGCCGGTATCCGGCGGCGTTGCGCCCGTCAGGCGCGCTTCCAGCTGTTCAGCCAGCAGCCCGTTAAACGGTGCGGCAATCCAGTTGGCGAGGGTCGAAAAGAAATAGCCGAATACCAGCAAAATCGAAATGACCGCCACCGGCCACAGCAGATAGCTTAACCATTGCAGCCAGTCAGGAATGCGTCCCATTATTGAAGGGATCCACTCGCCCAGCTTGCTGAACAGCCACCAGAATGCGCCGCCCATCAGGACTATGTTGACCAGCAACGGTAAAATAACGAACCGGCGGATACCGGGTAACCCGATCAGTTTCCAGCCCTGCGAGAAATAATAGAGACCGCTGCGCGGGGTAGGGGTGGATGATGAAACCATGGTCAGCAAATGCTCCTGTTGTCTGACAGCTACGAAATTACCTGCGTATATTATCGGGTTGTCACGGAATGACCAGTTAGGAAATGTTCGAAAAAACAGCAAAAAGCACGATTTAGGATATCTTTCTGCCAGGAATGTCATGTGCGCACTTGCACTTGACGTGTTGGGCAAATACTCTTAGGAAGTAAATGTTTGCCGTGGTGGCAAGGTGTTAGAACAACAGAGAATATAATGATGCAGGATTTGCGTCTGATATTAATCATTGTTGGCGCGATCGCCATACTCGCTCTTCTGGTTCATGGTTTCTGGACCAGTCGTAAAGAGCGCTCGTCAATGTTCCGCGATCGCCCACTAAAACGCATGAAGTCTCGTGAAGACAACGAGTCTGATGATGGCTTCGATGACAGTGATGAAGGCGTGGGCGAAGTTCGTGTCCACAAGGTCAATCACGCCCCGGGCGTAGCAGGGGAGCATGACGCACCTCATCAGGCGCCTTCGCACCAGTACCAGCCCCCTTATGAGCGTCAGGTTCAACAGCCTGTGCGTCACGAGGAGCCCGCACGGCAATCCGCACCGCAGCCTCAACAGCCGCGCGTGCAGCAACCGCCTGTCCAGCAGCCGCATGCGCAGCCACAGCCGGTTCATCAGCCTCAACCGCATTTACAGCCGCAGCCTGTTGCCGCACCTAAGCCGGTGCAGCCTGCCGCGCCGCAGCCTCAACCGGTTGCACCGCCACAGCCTGCCGCGCCAGAACCGCAGGTCGCTCAGCCGCAACCTGCGCCAGCCGCTGTACAGCAGCCCGAGCCTAAGCCGGTTGAAGAAGCGCCGGCGAAGCCTGAGCGTAAAGAGACCGTCATCGTGATGAACGTCTCTGCTCATCAGGGGACGCAAATCAACGGCGAACTGCTGCTGAACAGTATTCAGCAGGCCGGGTTTAAATTTGGCGATATGAATATTTTCCACCGCCACTTGAGCCCGGACGGCAGCGGCCCGGCACTCTTTAGCCTGGCAAATATGCTGAAACCAGGCACTTTCGATCCTGAAAATATGGCCGAGATGGCAACGCCGGGTGTCACTATCTTTATGCAGGTACCGTCTTACGGCGATGCGTTGCAAAACTTTAAACT
>CAJYVI010000175.1 GCA_913778145.1 uncultured Pseudocitrobacter sp. | reverse complement strand
AATCAAAAAGTTACTTTTCTGACCGTTGAAAATAATGGCGAACAGAATCGTCAGGCTTGGCCACAAATAATTAACCATCCCCACTTCTATGGCCTGCTGACGTGTACCAGCAAACCCGAGCGACAGCGCCAGACATATTTCATAGCTAACGAACAGCACGCAGCCCGCCAGCAGATAACGGCGTGAAAACTGGCGAAGATCGGGGAAGCCGACGGTAAACAGCAACAGCAAACCGCTCAGCGTGTAGATCATCGCCGCGCCGCCAACCGGGCCCAGCCCCTCACTGACGCCGCGAATCAGCCCGACCATGGTGCTCCATAACAGAATGGCCACCAGGCCGATGAGCGTTGCTTTCTTTTTATTCATCACAAATTGAGGTGCTTAAATTGAGCAAACTTCGTTTATAGCACTTTTTGCCAGTGGGTGGAGAATAATTTCCGGGGAATGTACTACCAAAGAGTTAATGAAAATCAATGACCCTGACTATTAAGGGGGCTGATCTGGTTGAGTTTGATTTGACGCAAAAAACGCAGGGGTATAGCTGTTAATTTGCCTGCCTACGTTACATTCCAATAACGAGGAAAGCAATGGACGTCAGCCGCAGGAAATTTTTTAAAATCTGCGCGGGCGGTATGGCGGGTACAACGGCAGCGGCGCTGGGCTTTATGCCTAAACTGGCGCTGGCTCAGGCACGTAATTTCAAACTGCTGAAAGCCAAAGAAGTCCGTAATACCTGTACTTACTGCTCTGTGGGTTGTGGGCTATTAATGTATAGCCTGGGCGATGGGGCGAAAAATACCCGCGAAGCCATTTATCATATTGAAGGCGACCCGGATCATCCGGTCAGCCGCGGGGCGTTATGCCCGAAAGGTGCGGGCCTGCTGGATTACATCCACAGTGAGAACCGCCTGCGTTACCCGGAATACCGTGCGCCAGGCTCCAACAAATGGCAGCGCATCAGCTGGAATGAAGCGTTTGAACGCATCGCGAAGCTGATGAAAGCGGACCGCGACGCCAACTTTATCGAGAAGAACGATCAGGGCGTGGCTGTAAACCGTTGGCTGTCGACCGGGATGCTCTGCGCATCGGCGGCAAGTAATGAAACCGGCATGCTGACGCAAAAATTTGTGCGCTCTCTCGGCATGCTGGCGGTAGACAACCAGGCGCGCGTCTGACACGGACCAACGGTAGCAAGTCTTGCTCCAACATTTGGTCGCGGTGCGATGACCAACCACTGGGTTGATATCAAAAACGCCAACGTTGTAATGGTAATGGGCGGCAACGCCGCTGAAGCGCATCCGGTGGGTTTCCGCTGGGCGATGGAAGCCAAAAACAATAACGATGCGACGCTTATCGTCGTCGATCCACGCTTTACGCGTACCGCCTCGGTGGCGGATATTTACGCGCCAATTCGCTCCGGTACGGACATTACGTTCCTGTCTGGCGTACTGCTGTATCTGATCGAAAATAACAAAATTAACGCCGAATACGTTAAGAGCTACACCAACGCCAGCCTGCTGGTGCGGGATGATTTTGGCTTCGAAGACGGCCTGTTCAGCGGCTACGACGAAAGCAAACGTCAGTACGATAAAACGTCCTGGAACTATCAGTTCGATGAAAACGGCTATGCCAAACGCGACGATACGTTGACGCATCCTCGCTGTGTCTGGAATCTGCTGAAGCATCACGTTTCTCGCTATACGCCGGACGTGGTGGAAAACATCTGCGGTACGCCGAAAGCGGACTTCCTGAAAGTGTGTGAAGTACTGGCCTCTACCAGCGCGGCTGACCGGACGACCACGTTCCTGTATGCGCTGGGCTGGACGCAGCACACCGTCGGTGCGCAGAACATTCGTACCATGGCGATGATTCAGTTACTGCTCGGTAATATGGGGATGGCAGGCGGCGGCGTGAACGCCCTGCGCGGTCACTCCAATATTCAGGGCTTAACGGACCTTGGGCTGCTCTCCACCAGCCTGCCGGGTTATCTGACGCTGCCGTCGGATAAACAGACTGACCTGCAGACGTACCTGACGGCCAACACGCCGAAAGCCACGCGCGCAGATCAGGTGAACTACTGGGGTAACTATCCGAAGTTCTACGTCAGCCTGATGAAAGCGTTCTACGGCGATGCGGCGCAGAAAGAAAACGGCTGGGGCTTCGACTGGTTGCCGAAGTGGGACCAGGCCTATGACGTGATTAAGTATTTCAACATGATGGACCACGGCAAAGTGAATGGCTATATCTGCCAGGGCTTTAACCCGGTCGCCAGCTTCCCGGACAAAAACAAAACCGTCCGCGCGCTGAGCAAGTTGAAATACATGGTGGTTATTGACCCGTTAGTCACCGAAACCTCGACGTTCTGGCAGAACCACGGTGAATCGAACGATGTTGATCCGTCAACGATTCAGACTGAAGTCTTCCGTCTGCCGTCAACCTGCTTTGCGGAAGAGGATGGCTCTATTGCCAACTCGGGCCGCTGGCTGCAATGGCACTGGAAAGGCGCAGAGCCACCGGGAGAAGCGCTGAACGACGGCGAAATTCTGGCCGGTATTTATCACCGCCTGCGTGAGATGTACAGCACCGAAGGCGGGAAAGGCGCTGAACCGCTGCTGAAAATGAGCTGGAACTACAAGCAGCCGGATCGCCCGGAATCGGAAGAAGTAGCCAAAGAGAACAACGGCTATGCGCTGGAAGATCTCTATGACGCCAACGGTCAACTGGTGGCGAAAAAGGGACAGTTGCTTAACAGCTTTGCGCTGCTGCGTGACGACGGTACGACGGCCTCCTCCTGCTGGATTTACACCGGTAGCTGGACGGAGCAGGGTAACCAGATGGCGAATCGCGACAACGCCGATCCGTCAGGCCTGGGTAACACTCTCGGCTGGGCATGGGCGTGGCCGCTGAACCGCCGTGTGCTGTATAACCGTGCCTCTGCCGATCCGCAGGGTAAACCGTGGGATCCGAAACGGATGCTGATTAAATGGAACGGCGCGAAATGGGTCGGGAATGATATTCCGGACTTCAACACCGCCGCACCAGGTAGCGATACCGGGCCGTTTATCATGCAGCCGGAAGGGCTGGGCCGCCTGTTTGCCATCGATAAGCTGGCTGAAGGTCCGTTCCCGGAACACTACGAGCCAATGGAAACGCCGCTGGGCACCAACCCGCTGCACCCGAACGTCATTTCGAGCCCGGTGGTTCGACTGTACGAAGATGATGCGCTGCGGATGGGTAAAAAAGATCGGTTCCCGTATGTGGGGACGACCTATCGCCTGACCGAGCATTTCCATACCTGGACCAAACATGCGCGTCTGAACGCTATTGCGCAGCCGGAACAGTTCGTCGAAATCAGCGAAAACCTGGCCAAAGCCAAAGGGATTGCCAACGGCGATCGCGTGACCGTCAGCAGCAAACGTGGCTTTATCCGCGCCGTGGCGGTGGTGACGCGTCGTCTGCAAACTCTGAACGTTCATGGGCAACAGGTGGAAACGGTAGGCATCCCGCTGCACTGGGGTTATGAAGGTGTGGCCCGTAAAGGCTATATCGCTAACACCCTGACGCCTAACGTCGGCGATTCGAACTCGCAAACGCCTGAATACAAGGCGTTTCTGGTGAACATCGAGAAGGCTTAAGGAGCGAACGATGGATATGCAATCTCAGGATATTATCAAACGCTCTGCGACGAACCCGATTACTCCCGCGCCGCGTGCGCGGGATTATAAAGAGGAAGTGGCGAAGCTGATTGATGTCTCCTCCTGCGTGGGCTGTAAAGCCTGCCAGGTGGCGTGCTCAGAGTGGAACGATATCCGCGATGACGTGGGCCACTGTGTGGGTGTGTACGATAACCCGGCGGATTTAAGCGCCAAATCCTGGACGGTGATGCGCTT
>CAJYVI010000174.1 GCA_913778145.1 uncultured Pseudocitrobacter sp. | reverse complement strand
TAACTGCGGAAGCTAGTGCTTCACAATATACATCGTCCGGGTATACGCCACGTCTTCCGGGTTTTCAATCGGATAGCCCTTCAGCCACGGTTTAATTAAGCGCCCGTTGGTATACTGATAGATTGGCGCAATCGGCGCTTTTTCAGCAAGAATTTTCTCGGCCTGATTGTAATCGGCATTACGCGCTTTTTCGGTATTCTCAAGCGTTGCCTGATTTACCACTTTGTCATACGCCGGATCGTTAAAGCGCGAGATATTCCCGGTATTGTTTGACGTCAACAGCGACAGGAAAGTTGACGGCTCATTATAGTCACCCACCCAGGACGCGCGGATCACATCGAAATTGCCGGTGTTACGGCTGTCAATATGGGTTTTCCACTCCTGATTTTGCAGCTTCACATCCACACCCAGATTTTTCTTCCACATGGATGCCACCGCAATCGCAATCTTCTGGTGGTTTTCCGAAGTGTTGTACAGCAGCGTCAAATTCAACGGGCGATTCGGGCCATAGCCTGCTGCCTGTAACAGCATTTTTGCCTGAGCATTCAGCTCTTCCTGACTGCTATGCTCCATTTGCGTCGGTTCGGCTTTAAATCCTGCAGTGACATCCGGCGTAAAGTGCCATGCCGGTTTCTCGCCCGTGCCCAGCACCTTCTCCGCAATAATACGCCGGTCGATGGTCATACTCAGCGCTAAACGGACGCGCGCATCCGCCGTCGGCCCTTTCTGGGTGTTGAAGGCGTAATAATAGGTGCCGAGCTGTGCCGGGGTATACACCTGCCCCGGAATGTCCTTCAGCAGTTTCTTATATAGATTTTTCGGGAAGGATTCGGTGATATCGATATCACCGGCCAGATAACGTTTCGTCGCTGACGATTCCTGGTTAATCGGTAAAAAAGTGACTTTCTTGATGACCGTTTTCGCGTTATCCCAGTAATGGACGTTGGGAGTCGCCACCAGCTTCTCATTCACTACCCGATCGGCAAGCACGTATGCGCCATTGCCTATCAGCTTGCCAGGGCGCGTCCAGTTTTTATCGCTTTCAACGTTGGCTTTTTGCACCGGATATAGTGAGAAATTGGCCGTTAGATTCACAAACCACGGCAGCGGTTTATCCAGCTGGATACGCAAGGTATGCGCATCGACTGCCGTAACGCCCAGTGTTTCCGGCTTTGCTTTACCGTCAATAATCGCCTGAGCGTTATTAATCCCGGCAAGCGCAGCGAACCAGGCAAACGGTGAAGTGGTTTTAGGATCAACCAGACGCTGCCAGCTATAGACAAAGTCTTGGGCTGTGACCGGCGTACCGTCGGACCATTTGGCATCGTTACGCAGTGTGAAGGTCCAGATTTTATTGTCGTTACTTTGCCAACGCGTCGCGACGCCGGGAACAATATTCCCTTTTTCATCCTGGTTAACCAGCCCTTCGAAGAGGTCACGGATCACCTGGATTTCCGGCAGCCCTACGGCTTTTGCCGGGTCCAGAGAAGCGGGTTCATCTTTAATATGACGAACCAGCTCCTGCTTCGCTGCCAGCGCCGTCCCGGCGGGTACTTCTGCCGCCAGGGCAACAGAACTCAAACTACTGAGCCATAACGCACAGCACGACAACGTGAAAGGATACTTCATGACATCCCCTTAATAAGCCAACTTGATGAAAATATTATTTGTTTCAGGCGTCGCAAATGCAAACGGCTTATCACATAAAATTGATATAACGAATGTTTTTCTGACACGGAAACCATTTGATTCGCAGTGAATTTTGCACAACACTGCTTATATCAGTACTCATACTCAGGATTCTCTATGTCCGCCACTCGTCCTCGCGCCCAGCGGGGCGCATTTCCGCCCGGTACGCAGCATTATGGTCGTTCGCTTTTGGGCGCGCCGCTTATCTGGTTTCCCGCACCGCTCGCCGATCATACCAGCGGGTTAATTATTGCCGGGACGCATGGCGACGAAAATGCCTCCATCGTGACCCTCTCCTGCGCCCTGCGAACGCTGTCGCCCGAGCTGAGACGGCATCATGTGGTGTTAACGGTCAATCCGGATGGCTGTCAGTTGGGGTTACGCGCCAATGCCAACGGCGTGGATTTAAATCGCAATTTCCCGTCGGCAAACTGGAAAGCTGGTGAAACGGTGTATCGCTGGAACAGTTCGGCAGAAAGTCGCGACGTGGTGCTGCTTACCGGCGAAAATCCAGGTTCAGAACCGGAAAGCGAGGCGCTTTGCCAACTGATTCATCAGATCCACCCGGCCTGGGTGGTCTCTTTTCACGATCCGTTGGCCTGTATTGAAGACCCACGTCACAGCGAACTGGGACGCTGGCTGGCTGAGGCCTTTGCATTACCGCTGGTCGGCAGCGTTGGCTATGAAACCCCTGGCTCATTTGGCAGCTGGTGTAACGATATTGGCCTGCACTGCATCACTGCCGAGTTCCCGCCCATCTCCTCGGATGAAGCAAGCGAGAAATACCTCGGCGCGATGACTGCGCTGTTACGCTGGCGCGCAGCGGCTCACAAATGAAGCTGACCGGTCGTAAAATGTAATGCAGGCTCTGCATCCACCGCCAGCCAGGTCGGGCCGTCGAGATCGGCGAAAGTGACCTGCGGCGTCAAAGGCAGCGCGGCGGAAATCGCGCGCGAAGTGCAGAGCATACATCCCAGCATCAGCGCAAATCCTTGCGCCTGCGCCTCTTTGGCAAGAGCCAGCGCTTCGGTTAACCCACCGGTTTTATCCAGCTTGATATTAACCATGTCATAACGCCCACGCAGCGCAGGCAGACTTTCGCGCGTATGGCAGCTTTCATCGGCACAGATAGGCAGCGGATGAATAAAGTTTTCCAGCGCGCTGTCATCCGTTGCCGGCAGCGGTTGTTCAAGCATCGCGACATTGAGATCGGCCAATAGCTGGCAGCGCGCCGCCAGACCTTCACCATGCCAGGATTCATTCGCATCCACAATCAGCGTGGCATCCGGCGCGGCGGCGCGGATAGCGACCATGCGTTCAGCAATCAGGCGATCGTCGAGTTTCACTTTCAATAGGCGTGCGCCGCCTTCGAAAAGCGCTTTGGCGCTGGCTGCCATTTGCTCCGGCGTACCGATCACTACGGTTTGCGCTGTAGTGACCGTTTTAGCCAGCGTCTGATGCAGCATGGCGGGCACCGTCGCTTTCGCGAGACCCGCTTCAAGCTCCCACAGCGCGCAATCCACCGCATTACGCGCGGCCCCCGCCGGGAGTAATTCAGCAAGCGCTTCTCGGGTAAGCCCCTTCTCCAGCTGTTCGCCAATGGCAACGATCTGCGCCATCACCGAGGCGATACTTTCTCCGTAACGCGGATACGGTGTACATTCCCCAATGCCTTTCACGCCGTCCTGCTCCAGCTCCACGACCACCACTTTTGCTTCGCTGCGACTACCGCGGGCGATAACGAACGGTGTATGTAACGGCCACGCCTCTTCAAAAACTCTTACATTTCTCATCCCAGCTCCTTACAAGCCTATAAATAGGATTTGCCGTGTTAACACCTGATGACATACACTAGTTTCGACGTTAATTATATGTAAACAGGAAGATTATCATGTCACAAACTGTACATTTCCAGGGCAATCCCGTTTCCGTTCAAGGTGCTATTCCGCAGGCAGGCGACAAAGCTCAGCCTTTCACGCTGACCGCGAAAGACCTCTCTGACGTCGCTCTCAGCCAGTATGCGGGTAAACGCAAAGTGCTGAATATTTTCCCGAGCATCGATACCGGCGTTTGCGCAGCATCCGTTCGCAAATTCAACCAGCTGGCTTCCGAGCTGAACAACACCGTTGTGCTGTGCGTTTCCGCTGACCTGCCGTTCGCCCAGTCTCGCTTCTGCGGTGCAGAAGGCCTGAGCAACGTGGTCACTCTGTCCACCCTGCGTGCGCCAGAATTCCTGCAAACCTACGGCGTTGGTATCGCTGACGGCGCACTGAAAGGCCTGGCGGCGCGTGCGGTTGTGGTTATCGATGAGAACGACAACGTGGTTTACAGCCAACTGGTTGACGAAATCACCAACGAGCCTGACTACGATGCAGCGCTGGCCGCGCTGAAAGCGTAAGTTCACGAGCTCGTTGGTGATTTCGTCAACCAGTTGGCTGTAAACCACGTTGTCGTTCTCATCGATAACCACAACCGCACGCGCCGCCAGGCCTTTCAGTGCG
>CAJYVI010000173.1 GCA_913778145.1 uncultured Pseudocitrobacter sp. | reverse complement strand
TCAGAGACTTGGTATTCATTTTTCGTCTTGCGACGTTAAGAATCCGTATCATTGAGTGCCCACACAGATTGTCTGATAAATTGTTAAAGAGCAGTGCCGCTTCGCTTTTTCTCAGCGGCGCGGGGTGTGCATAATACGCCATCCCGCTACAGAGTCAAGTTTTATTTTCACTCTGTTGACCCGGCGGCGTGTTTGCCGTTGTTCCGTGTCAGCGGGGGCGCATTATAGGGGGTAATTCAGATCTCGCAAGTATAAAATACAAAAAACTTTTCACTCGCTCACTTTTCATTCAACCAATTTATTTTTGCCTGGTTTATAAACAAAAACGAGCCCCTGAGGGCCCGTTTTTGCATTTTTGTGACTTACTGCACTGCCACAATATGATCGTCTTTAACTTCCAGACGTATCGTTTTCCCCGGAACCAGCTCACCGGAAAGGATTTGCTGCGCCAGCGGGTTTTCAATTTGCTGCTGAATAGCACGTTTCAACGGACGCGCCCCGTATACCGGGTCATAACCGTTTTTACTCAGCAGATGCAGCGCCTCATCGGACATCTGCGTTTCATAACCACGCTCTTCCAAACGTTTGTACAGACGTTGCAGCTGAATCTGCGCAATGGAAGCAATGTGAGCTTCACCCAGCGGGTGGAACACAACCACTTCATCGATACGGTTGATGAATTCCGGGCGGAAGCTCTGACTGACCACGCCCAGCACCAGATCTTTCATGTGGCCGTAATCCAGCTCGCCAAAGCGTTCCTGAATCAGATCCGAACCCAGGTTAGAGGTCATAATGACTACCGTATTACGGAAGTCGACCGTTCTCCCCTGCCCGTCGGTCAGACGACCATCGTCCAGCACCTGCAGCAGAATGTTGAACACATCCGGGTGCGCTTTCTCGACTTCATCCAGCAGGATGACCGAGTAAGGACGACGACGTACGGCTTCGGTCAGATAGCCGCCTTCTTCATAACCGACATATCCCGGAGGCGCACCGACCAGGCGAGACACGGAGTGTTTCTCCATAAACTCGGACATATCGATACGCACCATCGCGTCGTCGCTATCGAACATAAAGTTCGCCAGCGCTTTACACAGCTCCGTTTTACCGACACCGGTCGGCCCCAGGAACAGGAACGAACCGATTGGGCGGTTAGGATCGGACAGCCCGGCACGACTACGACGAATCGCATTCGATACCGCTTCCACCGCTTCGTTCTGACCAATCACCCGGCTGTGCAGGTCTTGCTCCATCCGCAGCAGTTTTTCGCGCTCGCCTTCCAGCATGCGCGCAACCGGGATCCCGGTCCAGCGAGCCAGCACTTCGGCGATTTCCGCATCCGTTACACGGTTACGCAGCAAACGCATGGTTTTACCTTCGGACTGAGTCGCCGCCGCCAGCTGTTTTTCCAGTTCCGGAATTTTACCGTACTGCAGTTCAGACATCCGCCCCAGGTCGCCCACGCGGCGCGCCTGCTCGATGGCGATTTTCGCCTGCTCAAGCTCCGCTTTAATCGTCTGCGTACCAGAAAGCGAGGCTTTCTCCGCTTTCCACTCTTCTTCTAATACCGAATACTGGCGTTCTTTATCTTCCAGCTCTTCATTCAGCATATCGAGACGTTTCAGGCTCGCTTCATCAGACTCTTTTTTCAGCGCCTGCTGTTCCAGTTTCAACTGGATGATACGGCGATCGAGGCGGTCGAGTTCTTCCGGCTTCGAGTCAATCTGCATACGAATGCTGGATGCTGCTTCATCAATCAGGTCAATCGCTTTATCCGGCAACTGACGGTCGGCAATATAACGATGCGATAA
This sequence comes from uncultured Pseudocitrobacter sp., assembly GCA_913778145.1. Classification (GTDB taxonomy): domain Bacteria; phylum Pseudomonadota; class Gammaproteobacteria; order Enterobacterales; family Enterobacteriaceae; genus Pseudocitrobacter. The sequence goes on along the minus strand of CAJYVI010000173.1, from coordinate 3,717 downwards.
CGTTGCCGCCGCGACGATAGCCGGATCGGTAATCTGCACGTGGTGGTGCAGTTCATAACGTTCTTTCAGGCCACGCAGGATCGCGATGGTATCTTCAACGGACGGTTCTGCCACAAACACTTTCTGGAAACGACGTTCCAGCGCCGCATCTTTTTCAATGTACTGACGGTATTCATCCAGCGTCGTGGCACCCACGCAGTGCAGTTCACCACGGGCCAGCGCCGGTTTCAGCATGTTCCCGGCGTCCATTGCGCCATCGGCTTTACCTGCGCCCACCATAGTGTGCAGCTCATCGATAAACAGAATGACGTTGCCTTCCTGTTTCGACAGATCGTTCAGTACGCCTTTCAGACGTTCTTCAAACTCGCCGCGATATTTCGCCCCGGCCACCAGCGCGCCCATATCCAGCGCCAGTACGCGGCGGCCCTTCAGCCCTTCCGGCACTTCGCCGTTCACGATACGCTGCGCCAGCCCTTCGACGATGGCAGTTTTACCGACGCCAGGCTCACCAATCAGCACCGGGTTGTTTTTAGTACGACGTTGCAGCACCTGAATGGTGCGGCGAATTTCTTCATCACGCCCGATGACCGGATCAAGCTTGCCCTGCTCGGCACGCTCGGTCAGGTCGACGGTATATTTTTTCAATGCCTGACGTTGGTCTTCGGCATTTTGATCGTTCACGCTCTCCCCTCCGCGCATCTGTTGAATCGCCTGAGTAATGTTGGCAGTCGTCGCCCCTGCGGATTTCAGCAGGTCGGCCAGTGAACCGCGAGACTCAAGCGCGGCCAGAACAAACAGTTCTGACGAAATAAAGTTATCGCCCTGTTTTTGCGCCAGCTTGTCGCAAAGATTCAGCACACGCACCAGATCCTGTGAAGGCTGGACGTCGCCGCCGGTGCCTTCCACCTGCGGTAAACGGCTTAAAGCCTGATCGATAGCCGTGCGAAGCTGGCCCGCATTAATGCCGGCAGTGGTTAACAAAGGACGAATCGAACCCCCTTCCTGATTCAGTAAGGCGCTCATTAAATGGAGTGGTTCGATAAATTGGTTGTCGTGCCCCAGTGCGAGAGACTGGGCATCGGCGAGAGCAAGCTGGAATTTGTTAGTAAGACGATCCAGACGCATAATTCCTCCCATAACAGGTCAATTTTGCTACTGGAGATTAAATGAGGTCATCCCTCAATTATTCAAGGTTAATGACCTGTTTAATGTGAAAAATAAGTCAGCCTTCTGGATCGTCTTGATTCTTTAGGTTATATCAGCCAAATGAAACTTGCCATACGACCTGTAGTACGGTCGCGACGATATGAGAAAAAATCATCGTTTTGGCTGAAGGTACAGCGGTCACCGCCGTAGATGCGCTGCACACCGACATTTACCAGACGCTGACGCGCCAGTAGATAAATATCAGCATAGTACTTTTCGCCCGCTGCGCGGAACGCGGCGTCAGCCTGATGGTCTTTCGCCATAAAGGCGTCGCGCACTTCCGGCCCCACTTCAAACGCCGTTGGGCCAATCGCCGGGCCAAGCCACGCCAGGATATTTTCAGGGCGATCGTTAAAGCAGGCAACCGTCTCTTCCAGCACGCCTTCACACAGCCCACGCCAGCCCGCATGCGCCGCAGCCACTTCGGTTCCGTCGAGATTACAGAACAGTACCGGCAGGCAATCAGCGGTCATCACCGCACAAACGGTACCCGGCGTATTGCTGTACGAGGCATCGGCACGTTTCGAATCATACGGCCCGCCGCTTAAGCGCAGCACATCTTTACCATGAACCTGTTCAAGCCAGACCGGTTTAGAAGGTAAGCCACCCGCCGCAAACAAGCGGCGGCGATTCTCTTCTACATCGTCTGGATTATCACCGCAATGCGCGCCCAGATTCAGAGAATCGTAAGGCGCTTGACTCACACCGCCTTTACGGGTGGAACTACAGGATGCCACGCCCTTCGGCTGCGGCCACTGCGGGATAATCAATGACGTCATAACCAGTCCACATCGTCCTTATGTTCTTCGAAATCGGCGCGCATCGCGTCGATAAGATCGACCATATCCTGCGGAATCGGCGCATGCCATTCCATCTCAATACCGGTGATCGGATGATAAAGACGCAGCATTGTTGCATGCAGCGCCTGACGGTCAAATTTACGCAGCGCAGAGATGAACTCATCCGATGCACCTTTCGGTGGACGCGGACGGCCGCCATAAACCTGATCGCCCACCAGCGGATGCGTGATATGGGCCATGTGCACGCGGATCTGGTGCGTACGTCCTGTTTCAAGACGCAGCCGCAGACGCGTGTGCACACGGAAGTGTTCCATGATGCGATAGTGCGTGACTGCCGGTTTCCCCATCGGGTGCACCGCCATATGCGTACGTTTGGTTGGGTGACGGCTAATCGGTTCTTCAACCGTACCGCCCGCCGTCATATGACCAATCGCCACCGCCTCATATTCACGGGTGATTTCGCGCAGCTGCAGCGACTCCACCAGACGCGTTTGCGCCGGAACGGTTTTCGCCACAACCATCAGGCCGGTGGTGTCTTTATCCAGACGATGGACAATCCCCGCACGCGGTACATCGGCAATCGGCGGATAATAATGTAGCAGCGCGTTCAGCACCGTGCCGTCCGGGTTACCGGCGCCAGGGTGAACCACCAGGTCGCGCGGTTTGTTGATGACGATGATGTCATCATCTTCATAAACGATGTTCAGCGGGATATCCTGAGCTTCGAAGCGGATATCTTCATCGATTTCAGCGTTGATCGCGACGGCCTCGCCACCCAACACTTTTTCTTTCGGTTTGTCGCAAATTTGACCATTTACCTGCACGCGCTGGTCAAGAATCCATTCTTTTATGCGAGATCGCGAATAATCAGGGAACAATTCGGCCAAAGCTTGATCTAAGCGTTGACCAAGTTGGTTTTCGGAGACCGTTGCGGTGAGTTCTACTCGTTGTGCCATATACAGCTTCTTCGTTAACGTTGGGTTTTTACGGCTTCGCCGTTTAATATAGTGTGCTATTGTAGCTGGTCTTAATCGGGAACAGGAACTGCGAATATCCCGTACAAACATTTTGAGGAAAGTCAAAACGTCATGACGCGCATGAAATATCTGGTGGCAGCGGCCACGTTGAGCCTGGCTTTGGCGGGGTGCTCTGGTTCAAAGGAAGAGGTGCCTGATAATCCGCCTAACGAAATCTACGCAACTGCTCAGCAAAAGCTGCAGGACGGTAACTGGAAACAAGCGATAACGCAACTGGAAGCGTTGGATAACCGTTATCCGTTTGGCCCGTACTCTCAGCAGGTGCAGCTGGATCTGATCTACGCGTACTACAAAAATGCCGATCTGCCGTTGGCTCAGGCCGCCATTGATCGTTTTATCCGTCTTAACCCGACGCACCCGAACATTGATTATGTCATGTATATGCGTGGCCTGACCAATATGGCGCTGGATGACAGTGCGCTTCAGGGCTTCTTCGGGGTTGACCGCTCTGACCGCGATCCGCAGCACGCGCGTGACGCCTTCAATGACTTCTCTAAGCTGGTTCGCGGCTACCCGAACAGCCAGTACGTCACGGATGCGAACAAACGTCTGGTGTTCCTGAAAGATCGCCTGGCCAAGTACGAGCTGTCGGTCGTTGATTACTACACCGACCGTGGCGCGTGGGTTGCCGTGGTGAACCGCGTTGAAAACATGCTGCGTGATTTCCCGGATAC
>CAJYVI010000172.1 GCA_913778145.1 uncultured Pseudocitrobacter sp. | reverse complement strand
TATTATTCTGCAGCTTGATGGCGAAGAGATTGTCGACTGTGTGCCTGACGTGGGTTATCACCACCGTGGCGCAGAGAAAATGGGCGAGCGCCAGTCCTGGCACAGCTACATTCCCTATACCGACCGTATCGAATATCTCGGCGGCTGCGTCAATGAAATGCCGTACGTGCTGGCGGTGGAAAAACTGGCCGGGATCACCGTGCCGGATCGCGTGAACGTTATTCGCGTGATGCTCTCCGAGCTTTTCCGCATCAACAGCCACCTGCTGTATATCTCTACGTTTATCCAGGACGTTGGCGCGATGACGCCGGTGTTCTTCGCCTTTACCGATCGTCAGAAAATCTACGATCTGGTGGAAGCAATTACCGGTTTCCGTATGCACCCGGCGTGGTTCCGCATCGGCGGCGTAGCGCATGATCTGCCGAAAGGCTGGGATCGCCTGCTGCGTGAATTCCTGGAGTGGATGCCGAAGCGTCTCGACTCTTACGAGAAAGCCGCGCTGCGTAACACCATCCTGATTGGCCGCTCTAAAGGCGTTGCCGCCTATACCGCAAAAGAAGCGCTGGAGTGGGGCACCACCGGTGCTGGCCTGCGCGCGACGGGTATCGGCTTCGACGTGCGTAAATGGCGTCCGTATTCTGGCTATGAAAACTTCGACTTTGAAATCCCGACCGGCGGTGGCGTTTCTGACTGTTACACCCGCGTGATGCTGAAAGTGGAAGAGCTGCGCCAGAGCCTGCGTATTCTTCAGCAGTGCCTCGACAACATGCCGGAAGGCCCGTTCAAAGCGGATCACCCGCTGACCACGCCGCCGCCGAAAGAGCGCACGCTGCAACATATCGAAACCCTGATCACCCACTTCCTGCAGGTTTCCTGGGGCCCGGTCATGCCGGCGCAGGAATCGTTCCAGATGGTGGAAGCGACCAAGGGTATTAACAGTTACTACCTGACCAGCGACGGCAGCACCATGAGCTACCGCACCCGTATCCGTACGCCGAGCTATGCGCACCTGCAGCAGATCCCGTCGGCTATCCGTGGCAGCCTGGTATCAGACCTTATCGTCTATCTGGGTAGTATCGATTTTGTTATGTCAGACGTGGACCGCTAATTATGCACGAGAATCAACAACCACAAACCGAGGCTTTTGAGCTGAGTGCGGCAGAGCGTGAAGCGATTGAGCACGAGAAGCATCACTACGAAGACCCGCGTGCGGCGTCCATCGAAGCGCTGAAAATTGTACAGAAACAGCGTGGCTGGGTGCCGGATGGCGCGATCCACGCCATCGCCGATGTGCTGGGTATTCCGGCAAGCGACGTCGAAGGCGTGGCAACGTTCTACAGCCAGATCTTCCGTCAGCCGGTGGGCCGTCACGTGATCCGCTACTGCGACAGCGTAGTGTGCCACATCACCGGTTATCAGGGGATCCAGGCGGCGCTGGAGCAAAAGCTCAACATCAAACCAGGGCAGACGACCTTTGACGGTCGCTTTACGCTGCTGCCGACCTGCTGCCTGGGGAACTGCGACAAAGGGCCGAACATGATGATTGATGAGGATACTCACAGCCATCTGACGCCGGAAGCCATTCCTGAACTACTGGAGCGGTATAAATGAAAAACATTATCCGTACTCCCGAAACGCATCCGCTGACCTGGCGTCTGCGTGATGACAAACAGCCGGTCTGGCTGGACGAATACCGTAGCAAAAACGGCTATGAAGGCGCGCGTAAAGCGCTGACCGGACTTTCTCCTGACGAAATCGTCAACCAGGTGAAAGACGCTGGCCTGAAAGGGCGCGGCGGCGCGGGCTTTTCTACCGGCCTGAAGTGGAGCCTGATGCCGAAAGACGAATCCATGAACATCCGTTACCTGCTGTGTAACGCCGATGAAATGGAACCGGGCACCTATAAAGACCGTCTGCTGATGGAGCAACTGCCGCACCTGCTGGTGGAAGGCATGCTCATTTCCGCGTTTGCGCTGAAAGCGTATCGCGGCTACATCTTCCTGCGCGGTGAATATGTTGAAGCGGCGGTGCATCTGCGCCGCGCGATTGCCGAAGCAACCGAAGCCGGTCTGCTTGGCAAAAACATCATGGGCACCGGGTTCGATTTTGAACTGTTCGTGCACACCGGGGCAGGGCGCTACATCTGCGGTGAAGAAACCGCACTGATCAACTCGCTGGAAGGGCGTCGTGCCAACCCGCGTTCCAAGCCGCCGTTCCCGGCGACCTCTGGCGCATGGGGCAAACCGACCTGTGTTAACAACGTCGAAACCCTGTGTAACGTTCCGGCCATCCTCGCCAACGGCGTGGAGTGGTACCAGAACATCTCGAAAAGTAAAGATGCAGGCACCAAGCTGATGGGCTTCTCCGGTCGGGTGAAAAATCCGGGCCTGTGGGAACTGCCGTTCGGCACCACCGCGCGTGAAATCCTTGAAGATTACGCAGGCGGCATGCGAGATGGCCTGAAATTCAAAGCCTGGCAGCCAGGCGGCGCGGGAACTGACTTCCTCACCGAAGCACACCTCGACCTGCCGATGGAATTCGAAAGCATCGGTAAAGCAGGCAGCCGTCTGGGTACGGCGCTGGCGATGGCCGTCGACCATGAAATTGGCATGGTTGGCCTGGTGCGTAACCTGGAAGAGTTCTTCGCCCGTGAGTCATGCGGCTGGTGTACGCCATGCCGTGACGGCCTGCCGTGGAGCGTGAAAATTCTGCGCGCGCTGGAAAAAGGCGAAGGTCAGCCGGGCGATATCGAGACACTTGAGCAACTGTGTCGATTCCTGGGCCCTGGTAAAACATTCTGTGCGCACGCACCTGGCGCGGTAGAACCGTTACAGAGCGCGATTAAATACTTCCGCGAAGAATTTGAAGCGGGCATCAAACAGCAGTTCAGCAATACCCATGCGATCCATGGGATTCAGCCGAACCTGTTAAAGACGCGCTGGTAATTTTTACCCTCACCCCGCTCCTCTCCCTAAGGGAGAGGGAGAAAAGCTGTGCAGGGGTTAATGATAAGCACAATCCGTCCCCTCTCCCTTAGGGAGAGGGTTAGGGTGAGGGGTAAGATTTCGATTAACGCTCAGTCTCTGACTGGGCCAACTGGAAGCATGCTAATGGCTACAATTCATGTAGACGGCAAAGAATATGAGGTCAACGGGGCGGACAACCTGCTACAGGCGTGTCTCTCCCTCGGCCTTGATATTCCGTACTTTTGCTGGCATCCGGCGCTGGGCAGCGTCGGCGCTTGCCGCCAGTGTGCGGTGAAGCAATACCAAAACGCGGAAGACACGCGTGGCCGCCTGGTGATGTCCTGTATGACACCGGCCACCGATGGCACCTTTATTTCTATTGATGACGACGAAGCGAAGCAGTTCCGCGAAAGCGTGGTCGAGTGGTTGATGACCAACCACCCGCACGACTGTCCGGTCTGTGAAGAGGGCGGTAACTGCCACCTTCAGGATATGACCGTGATGACCGGCCACAGCTTCCGTCGCTACCGTTTCACCAAGCGTACCCACCGCAATCAGGACCTGGGGCCGTTCATCTCTCACGAAATGAACCGCTGCATCGCCTGCTACCGTTGCGTGCGTTACTACAAAGATTATGCAGACGGTACCGATCTGGGCGTGTATGGCGCACACGATAACGTCTACTTCGGTCGCCCGGAAGACGGCACGCTGGAGAGCGAATTCTCCGGCAACCTGGTCGAAATTTGCCCGACCGGCGTATTCACTGACAAAACGCACTCCGAGCGTTACAACCGTAAATGGGACATGCAGTTTGCGCCAAGCATCTGCCAGCAGTGTTCTATTGGCTGTAACACCAGCCCGGGCGAGCGCTACGGTGAATTGCGTCGTATCGAAAACCGTTACAACGGGACTGTTAACCACTACTTCCTCTGTGACCGTGGTCGTTTCGGCTATGGCTACGTGAACCTGAAAGATCGTCCTCGCCAGCCAGAACAACTTCGCGGTAACGACGTCATCACCCTCAACGCCGAGCAGGCGATGCAGGGCGCGGCGGATATTCTGCGTCAGTCGAAGAAAGTGATTGGTATCGGCTCCCCGCGCGCCAGCGTGGAAAGCAACTTCGCACTGCGTGAACTGGTCGGCGCGGAAAACTTCTATACCGGCATCGCGAAAGCCGAGCAGGAACGCCTGCAACTGGCATTGACCGTGCTGCGTGACGGCGGCGTTAACACGCCTGCACTGCGTGAAATTGAGTCTTACGATGCGGTGCTGATTCTGGGCGAAGATATTACCCAGACCGGCGCGCGCGTGGCGCTCTCTGTTCGTCAGGCAGTGAAAGGTAAAGCACGCGAAATGGCGGCGGCGCAGAAAGTGGCCGACTGGCAGATTGCGGCAATCCTTAATATCGGTCAGCGTGCGAAGCACCCGCTGTTTGTCACCAACGTCGATAACACTCGTCTGGATGACATTGCCGCGTGGACCTATCGCGCACCGGTTGAAGATCAGGCGCGCTTCGGTTTCGCTATTGCCCACGCCCTGGATAACAGCGCTCCGGCAGTAGACGGCATCGACCGTGACCTGCAAAACAAAATTGATGTTGTGGTTCAGGCACTGGCTGGCGCGAAGAAACCGCTGATCATTTCCGGTACCAACGCCGGAAGCGCGGATGTCATTCAGGCGGCAGCAAACGTCGCAAAAGCACTGAAGACCCGTGGTTCTGACGTGGGCATCACCATGGTTGCCCGCGCGGTGAACAGCATGGGCCTCGGCATGATTGGCGGCGGCTCTCTTGATGACGCACTGAACGAGCTGGAAAGCGGCGCGGCAGATGCGGTTATCGTGCTGGAAAACGACCTGCATCGTCATGCTTCTGCGAGCCGTGTGGATGCTGCACTCTCCAAAGCGCCGCTGGTGATGGTAATTGACCATCAGCGTACGGCGATTATGGAAAAAGCGCACCTGGTACTGCCTGCGGCAAGTTTTGCTGAAAGCGACGGTACGGTCATCAACAACGAAGGCCGCGCACAGCGCTTCTTCCAGGTTTATGACCCGGCGTATTACGACAGCAACACCGTGATGCTGGAAAGCTGGCGCTGGCTGCACTCCCTGCACAGCACGGTGCAGAGCCGTGAAGTGGACTGGACGCAGCTTGACCACGTCATCGACGCCGTTGTCGAAAAACTGCCGCAATTGGCAGGCATCAAAGATGCTGCGCCGGACGCGACCTTCCGTATTCGCGGTCAGAAACTGGCGCGTGAACCGCACCGTTACAGTGGCCGTACCGCGATGCGCGCGAACATCAGCGTTCACGAACCGCGTCAGCCGCAGGATAAAGACACCATGTTCGCCTTCTCAATGGAAGGGAACAACCAGCCAGGCGCGCCGCGCTCGCAAATTCCGTTTGCATGGGCACCGGGCTGGAACTCCCCGCAGGCATGGAACAAGTTCCAGGCTGAGGTAGGTGGTCATCTGCGTCACGGCGATCCGGGCGTGCGTTTGATTGAAGCGTCTGAAAACGGTCTCGATTATTTCACCACCGTTCCGGCAAGCTTCCAGGCGGAAGAAGGTAAATGGCGTATCGCGCCGTACTACCATCTGTTCGGTAGTGACGAGATGTCGCAACGTTCTCCAGTCTTCCAGGCGCGTATGCCGCAACCGTATATCGCCCTGAACCCGGCAGATGCCGCGAAGCTTGGCGTTAACGCCGGTGCGAAAATCGCCTTCAGCTATGACGGCCAAACCGTCACGCTGCCGCTGGTGATTTCCGAAGGTCTGACGGCAGGGCAGGTCGGTTTACCGATGGGTATGCCTGGCATCGCTCCGGTGCTGGCAGGTGGACGTCTTGAAAATCTGCAGGAGGCACAGCAATGAGTTGGTTAACACCGGATCTGATTGAGATCCTGCTCACTATTCTCAAGGCGGTGGTCATCCTGCTGGTGGTTGTCACCTGCGGCGCGTTTATGAGCTTCGGCGAACGTCGTCTGCTCGGTCTGTTCCAGAACCGTTACGGGCCGAACCGCGTAGGCTGGGGCGGCTCGCTCCAGCTGGTGGCGGACATGATCAAGATGTTCTTTAAAGAAGACTGGATCCCGAAATTCTCGGACCGCGTCATCTTTACCCTGGCGCCAATGATCGCCTTCACCTCGCTGCTGCTGGCGTTTGCAATTGTGCCAGTGAGCCCGACGTGGGTGGTGGCTGACCTGAACATCGGTATTCTGTTCTTCCTGATGATGGCAGGGCTGGCAGTTTACGCCGTGCTGTTCGCAGGCTGGTCGAGCAACAACAAATACTCGCTGCTGGGCGCGATGCGTGCTTCTGCCCAGACGCTGAGCTATGAAGTGTTCCTCGGGCTCTCCCTGATGGGCGTGGTGGCGCAGGCCGGTTCATTCAACATGACCGACATTGTCAACAACCAGGCCGACATTTGGAACGTGATCCCGCAGTTCTTTGGTTTTGTGACCTTCGCTATCGCGGGCGTGGCGGTGTGTCACCGTCACCCGTTTGACCAACCCGAAGCCGAGCAGGAACTGGCCGATGGTTACCACATTGAATATTCCGGTATGAAATTCGGTCTGTTCTTCGTGGGGGAATACATCGGTATCGTGACTATTTCGGCCATGATGGTGACCCTGTTCTTCGGTGGCTGGCAAGGCCCGTTCTTACCGCCGTTCATCTGGTTCGCGATCAAAACCGCGTTCTTCATGATGATGTTCATTTTGATTCGCGCCTCATTACCGCGTCCGCGTTATGACCAGGTAATGTCCTTCGGCTGGAAAATTTGCCTGCCGCTGACGCTAATCAACTTGCTGGTAACGGCGGCTGTCATTCTCTGGCAGCAGCCATAAGGGGCGAATAGACCATGACCTTAAAAGAATTATTGGTAGGTTTCGGCACCCAGGTACGCAGTATCTGGATGATCGGCCTGCATGCGTTCGCCAAACGCGAAACGCAAATGTACCCGGAAGAGCCGGTTTATCTGCCGCCGCGCTATCGTGGCCGTATCGTGCTGACGCGCGACCCGGACGGTGAAGAGCGCTGCGTGGCCTGTAACCTGTGTGCGGTAGCCTGCCCGGTGGGCTGCATCTCGCTGCAGAAAGCAGAAACCAAAGATGGCCGCTGGTATCCGGAGTTTTTCCGCATCAACTTCTCACGCTGCATTTTCTGCGGCCTGTGCGAAGAAGCGTGCCCGACCACGGCGATTCAGTTAACCCCGGACTTCGAACTGGGCGAATACAAGCGTCAGGATCTGGTGTACGAGAAAGAGGATCTGCTGATTTCCGGTCCGGGCAAATACCCGGAATATAACTTCTACCGGATGGCGGGTATGGCAATCGACGGCAAAGATAAAGGCGAAGCAGAAAACGAAGCCAAGCCTATCGACGTCAAGAGCCTGTTACCTTAAGGAGAGGGGCAATGGAATTCGCTTTTTATATCTGTGGCCTTATCGCCATCCTCGCGACGCTGAGGGTCATTACGCACACGAATCCGGTACACGCCTTGCTGTACCTGATTATTTCGCTGCTGGCTATCGCAGGCGTCTTCTTCTCGCTGGGCGCGTACTTTGCCGGGGCGCTTGAAATCATCGTATACGCCGGGGCCATTATGGTGCTGTTCGTGTTTGTGGTGATGATGCTGAACCTCGGTGGGGCCGAAATTGCCCAGGAACGCGAGTGGCTGAAGCCGCAAATCTGGATTGGCCCAGCGATTCTCTCCGCCGTTCTGCTGGCGGTGATGGTGTACGCCATTCTGGGCCTCAACGACCAGGGTATCGACGGCAACCCAATCAGCGCGAAAGAAGTGGGTATCGCCCTGTTTGGCCCGTACGTTCTGGCGGTTGAACTGGCGTCCATGCTGCTGCTGGCGGGCCTGGTTGTCGCCTTCCACATTGGCCGTGAAGACCGTCCGGGTGAGCTTATTAGCAACCGTCCGAACGACAGCGCGAAAAGAAAACCGGAGGAGCACGCATGATCCCCTTAACACATGGACTGATCCTCGCCGCGATCCTCTTCGTTCTCGGGCTGACCGGTCTGGTTATCCGCCGCAACCTGCTGTTTATGCTGATTGGGCTGGAAATCATGATTAACGCCTCTGCGCTGGCCTTTGTGGTCGCCGGAAGCTACTGGGGCCAGACCGATGGTCAGGTGATGTATATCCTCGCTATCAGCCTTGCGGCTGCGGAAGCGAGTATTGGCCTGGCGCTGCTGCTGCAGCTCCATCGTCGCCGCCAGAACCTGAACATCGATTCAGTAAGTGAGTTGCGCGGATGAATATGCTTGCCTTAACCATTATTCTGCCATTGATTGGCTTTGTTCTGCTGGCCTTCTCCCGCGGCCGTTGGTCGGAAAATCTTTCCGCCACCGTGGGCGTGGGCTCAATTGGCCTGGCGGCGCTGGCGACTGCGATTGTCGGCGTTGATTTCTTTAACAACGGCAAACAGGTGCTCAGCGTTCCGCTGTGGACCTGGATGTCGGTGGGCGATTTCAATATCGGTTTCAACCTCGTGCTGGACGGCCTGTCGCTGACCATGCTCTCGGTGGTGACCGGCGTTGGCTTCCTGATCCACATGTTCGCCTCCTGGTATATGCGCGGGGAAGAGGGCTACTCCCGCTTCTTCGCCTACACCAACCTGTTTATCGCCAGCATGGTAGTTCTGGTGCTGGCCGATAACCTGCTGTTGATGTACCTCGGCTGGGAAGGCGTGGGCCTCTGCTCCTATCTGCTGATCGGTTTCTACTACACCGATCCGAAGAATGGCGCGGCGGCAATGAAAGCGTTTGTCGTGACCCGCGTGGGTGACGTCTTCCTCGCCTTCGCGCTGTTTATTCTCTACAACGAACTGGGCACCCTGAACTTCCGCGAAATGGTGGAACTGGCACCGGCACACTTCGAGGCGGGCAATAACATGCTCACCTGGGCGACGCTGATGCTGCTGGGTGGTGCGGTCGGTAAATCGGCGCAGCTGCCGTTGCAGACATGGCTTGCCGATGCGATGGCGGGCCCGACGCCTGTCTCCGCGCTGATCCATGCCGCAACGATGGTCACCGCCGGTGTCTACCTGATTGCGCGTACGCACGGTCTGTTCCTGATGACTCCGGAAATTCTGCATCTGGTCGGTATCGTCGGTGCGGTCACGCTGGTGCTGGCAGGCTTTGCCGCGTTGGTGCAAACCGACATCAAACGCGTGCTCGCCTATTCCACCATGAGCCAGATTGGCTACATGTTCCTGGCGCTGGGCGTTCAGGCTTGGGATGCGGCAATTTTCCACCTGATGACGCACGCCTTCTTTAAAGCGCTGCTGTTCCTGGCGTCCGGCTCGGTTATCCTGGCCTGCCATCACGAACAAAACATCTTTAAGATGGGCGGCCTGCGTAAATCCATTCCGCTGGTGTATGCCTGCTTCCTGATTGGTGGTGCTGCGCTCTCCGCGCTGCCGCTGATTACCGCAGGCTTCTTCAGTAAGGATGAGATTCTGGCAGGTGCGATGGCAAACGGTCATATCAACCTGATGGTGGCGGGCCTGGTCGGCGCGTTTATGACCTCGCTCTACACCTTCCGTATGATTTTCATCGTGTTCCACGGAAAAGAACAAATTCACGCTCATGCAGGGAAGGGGATTACCCACCACCTGCCGCTGATTGTGCTGATGATCCTCTCCACCTTTGTTGGCGCGCTGATTGTTCCGCCGCTGCAGGGTGTACTGCCGGATACCACCGAGCTTGAGCATGGCCGCGTACTGACGCTGGAAATTACCTCCGGTGTGGTGGCGATTGCGGGCATCCTGATTGCCGCATGGCTGTGGCTGGGCAAACGGACTCTGGTGACGTCGATTGCCAACAGCGGCCCTGGCCGTCTGCTGGGCACCTGGTGGTATAACGCCTGGGGCTTCGACTGGCTCTACGACAAAGTGTTCGTTAAACCGTTCCTGGGTATTGCGTGGCTGCTTAAGCGCGACCCGCTGAACGCGCTGATGAACATCCCGGCCATTCTTTCTCGCGTTGCGGGCAAAGGGCTGGTGTTGAGTGAGAACGGTTATCTGCGTTGGTATGTGGCTTCCATGAGCATTGGTGCAGTGGTTGTATTGGCGCTGCTGATGGTATTGCGTTGAGTTTGACGAATGCGGTTTTGCCCGGTGGCGCTGCGCTTACCGGGCCTACAGAGTTCCGTAGGTCGGGTAAGCGTGAGCGCCACCCGACAACAAAAACCGCACTCAACCGTGAAATTTGTCGAATTCGTTGAAAATCAGGTCCTGTAGAGGACTTTAACAAGGAATAAAGATCGCCATGTTATTACCCTGGCTAATACTGATTCCCTTTATCGGCGGCTTCCTGTGCTGGCAGACTGAACGCTTTGGCGTGAAGATGCCGCGCTGGATTGCGCTGATTACCATGGGATTGACGCTCGCGCTTGGCCTGCAACTGTGGCTGCAAGGCGGTTACTCACTGACGCAATCCACCGGCCTGCCGCAGTGGCAGTCTGAGTTTATCCTGCCGTGGATCCCTCGCTTCGGTATCTCTATCCATTTGGCTATCGACGGATTGTCGCTGCTGATGGTGGTGTTAACCGGCCTGCTGGGCGTGCTGGCGGTACTCTGCTCGTGGAATGAAATCCAGAAATATCAGGGCTTTTTCCACCTCAACCTGATGTGGATCCTGGGCGGCGTTATCGGCGTGTTCCTCGCCATCGACATGTTCCTGTTCTTCTTCTTCTGGGAGATGATGCTGGTGCCGATGTACTTCCTGATCGCGCTGTGGGGCCATAAGGCGTCCGACGGTAAAACGCGTATCACGGCGGCCACCAAGTTCTTCATCTATACCCAGGCGAGTGGTCTGGTGATGTTGATTGCGATTCTGGCCCTGGTGTTTGTGCATCACAACGCAACCGGCGTCTGGACGTTCAGCTATGAAGACCTGCTGAAAACCCCGATGTCCCACGGCGTAGAATACCTGCTGATGCTGGGCTTCTTCATCGCCTTCGCGGTGAAAATGCCGGTGGTTCCGCTGCACGGCTGGCTGCCGGATGCGCACTCCCAGGCACCGACCGCAGGTTCCGTTGACCTGGCGGGCATCTTGTTGAAAACCGCGGCCTACGGTCTGCTGCGTTTCTCTCTGCCGCTGTTCCCGAACGCCTCTGCCGAGTTCGCGCCAATCGCTATGTGGCTGGGCGTAATTGGTATCTTCTACGGCGCGTGGATGGCTTTCACCCAGTACGATATCAAACGTCTGATTGCGTATACTTCCGTTTCCCACATGGGCTTTGTGCTGATTGCTATCTACACCGGCAGCCAACTGGCCTACCAGGGCGCGGTGATTCAGATGATTGCTCACGGTCTGTCGGCGGCGGGTCTCTTCATCCTGTGCGGCCAGCTTTACGAGCGTCTGCATACCCGCGACATGCGTATGATGGGCGGTTTGTGGAGCAAAATTAAGTGGCTGCCGGCCTGTTCCCTGTTCTTCGCCGTGGCGACGCTGGGTATGCCGGGCACCGGTAACTTCGTCGGTGAATTCATGATTCTGTTCGGCAGTTTCCACGTTGTGCCGCTGATCACCGTCATCTCCACTTTCGGTCTGGTTTTC
>CAJYVI010000171.1 GCA_913778145.1 uncultured Pseudocitrobacter sp. | reverse complement strand
CTCACCTTGTGTACAAACGGATAGCCAAGATAATTTAATGATTTAAGACAACTTGAGCGTAGACGCTGCTTCGCCGCAACGCTAGCATTAAGAGCTATAACTGCTACCTATCGCAAGGATTGTCATTACCATGACCCTGTCTGACTTTCGCCTGATTCGTCTGCTGCCGTTGGCAAGCCTCGTACTAACCGCTTGTGTGACCACAACACCCCAAGGGCCGGGGAAAAGCCCGGACTCGCCACAGTGGCGTGAGCATCAGCAGGAAATCCGCAAGCTGAATCAATATCAAACTCGCGGCGCATTCGCGTATCTCTCTGATGAACAAAAAGTTTACGCGCGCTTCTTCTGGCAGCAGACCGGTCAGGATCGTTACCGTTTGCTGCTGACTAACCCGCTGGGCAGCACCGAGTTGTCCCTTACCGCACAGCCTGGCTCGGCGCAGTTAGTCGATAACCAGGGTAAAACCTACACCGACGCAGACGGCGAAGAGATGATTGGCAAGCTCACCGGCATGCCGATTCCGCTTAACAGCCTGCGGCAGTGGATTTTAGGCCTGCCGGGCGACGCGACCGATTACAAACTCGACGATCAGTACCGTTTGCGTGAAGTGAATTACACGCAAAACGGCAAAACCTGGAAAGTGGTGTACGGCGGTTATAACGACCAGAAACCGGCGCTGCCTGCGAATATGGAACTCACCGAAGGTTCGCAGCGCATCAAGCTGAAAATGGATAACTGGATCGTGAAATGATGACCCGTTGGCCCTCTCCTGCAAAGCTGAACCTGTTTTTATATATCACCGGGCAACGTGCCGACGGTTATCACGAGTTGCAGACGCTATTTCAGTTTCTCGACTACGGCGATACCTTAACCATCGAACCGCGTCAGAATGGGCAACTACGCCTGCTAACGCCGCTTGAGGGCGTGCCGGATGAAGAGAATCTCATCATCCGCGCCGCACGTCTGCTGATGAAAACGGCGGCGCAAACGCACCGTCTGGCAGAAGGCAGCGGCGCCGATATCAGTATCGAAAAGCGGCTACCGATGGGCGGAGGTCTGGGCGGAGGCTCTTCTAACGCCGCCACGGTGCTGGTGGCGTTGAATCACCTCTGGCAGTGTGGTTTATCGGAAGATGAGCTGGCCGAGATTGGCTTAACGCTGGGGGCCGATGTGCCGGTCTTCGTTCGCGGTCACGCCGCCTTTGCCGAAGGCGTTGGCGAGCAACTCACACCGATTGATGTGGCTGAAAAATGGTACCTCGTTGTTCACCCAGGCGTTAGCATTCCTACCCCGGTCATTTTCAAAGACCCTGAACTCCCCCGAAATACGCCAAAAAGGTCAATAGACACGTTATTAAAATGTGAATTTGGCAATGATTGCGAGGTTATCGCAAGAAAACGTTTTCGCGAGGTTGATGAGGTGCTTTCCTGGCTGTTAGAATACGCGCCGTCGCGCCTGACTGGCACAGGGGCCTGTGTTTTTGCTGAATTCGACACAGAACTCGCTGCTCGTCAGGTGCTGGAGCAAGCCCCGGAATGGTTTAATGGCTTTGTGGCTAAGGGTGTCAACCTTTCTCCACTCCATCAATCCATGCTTTAGCCGGGCAAGCTGAGTTTCGGTGACAACGTCACCCTGTTCCAGACGTTGCATCGCGCTCTTTAATACACCGCCTGGTAAGAATACAGCCTGGCCCGCACAGTTTTTGGCTGATTCTTTCCACCAATGGACGCATGCCTGAGGTTCTTCTCGTGCCTGATATGAAGCTTTTTGCTGGTAACGCCACCCCGGAACTAGCACAACGTATTGCCAACCGCCTGTACACTTCTCTTGGCGACGCCGCTGTCGGTCGTTTTAGCGATGGTGAAGTCAGCGTACAAATTAACGAAAATGTACGCGGTGGTGATATTTTCATCATCCAGTCCACTTGTGCTCCCACCAACGACAACCTGATGGAATTGGTTGTTATGGTTGATGCTCTGCGTCGTGCTTCCGCAGGCCGTATCACAGCCGTTATCCCTTACTTTGGCTATGCCCGTCAGGACCGCCGTGTGCGTTCTGCGCGTGTGCCAATTACGGCAAAAGTTGTCGCTGACTTCCTGTCCAGCGTCGGCGTTGACCGCGTACTGACCGTTGACCTGCATGCTGAACAGATTCAGGGCTTCTTCGACGTACCGGTAGATAACGTATTCGGTAGCCCAATCCTGCTCGAAGATATGCTGCAACTGAATCTGGACAACCCGATTGTGGTTTCCCCGGATATCGGCGGCGTTGTTCGTGCTCGCGCCATCGCAAAACTGCTTAACGATACCGACATGGCTATCATCGACAAACGTCGCCCGCGTGCGAACGTTTCTCAGGTGATGCACATCATCGGTGACGTTGCTGGCCGTGACTGCGTTCTGGTTGACGACATGATCGATACCGGCGGCACACTGTGCAAAGCAGCTGAAGCCCTGAAAGAACGTGGTGCAAAACGCGTATTTGCTTACGCAACTCACCCGATCTTCTCTGGCAATGCGGTAAACAACCTGCGCAACTCAGTTATTGACGAAGTCGTCGTCTGCGATACCATCCCGCTGTCGGATGAAATCAAAGCGCTGCCTAACGTTCGTACACTGACGCTGTCCGGGATGTTGGCCGAAGCGATTCGTCGTATCAGCAACGAAGAATCCATTTCAGCCATGTTCGAACATTAATCGAACCTGGTTAAAAAACCCGCTGCGGCGTAATGCTGGTCACTTAAGGTGACCAGCAGTTTTTTTCTCCGGGTATTTTCTGTTTTTTATCTTCAGTTCTCTCGGGTAACTTCGTTCCCTTCTGCCCGGTAACACCAGCCATTTCGCCTGTTCATA
>CAJYVI010000170.1 GCA_913778145.1 uncultured Pseudocitrobacter sp. | reverse complement strand
GGTTGCCCCGCTTCAGGAAGAGCTTAAGCTCGATCCGACGCCGGTTGCGCATCGTACCCACGGGCTAAACCCCGGAAATCTGTTGAAATATGATGCACGTATTGCGGCAATTGATTACACCCTGGCGCACGATGACGGTATCTCTCTGCGCAACCTCGATCAGGCGCAGGTTATTTTGCTCGGTGTTTCTCGCTGTGGAAAAACCCCTACCAGCCTCTATCTGGCGATGCAGTTCGGCATTCGCGCTGCCAACTATCCGTTCATCGCTGATGATATGGATAATCTGATCCTTCCTGCATCGCTCAAACCGTTGCAGCATAAACTGTTTGGGCTGACGATTAATCCTGAACGCCTGGCGGCGATCCGTGAAGAACGCAGGGAGAATAGCCGCTACGCCTCAATGCGCCAGTGCCGTATGGAAGTGGCGGAAGTAGAAGCGCTGTATCGCAAGAATCAAATCCCCTGGATCAACAGTACCAATTACTCCGTTGAGGAAATTGCTACCAAAATCATGGACATCATGGGATTAAGTCGCAGAATGTACTAACACACTAGTACAATGAGTGAAATTTGTTTATCATAACACCGTGAATGAATGCACATCACGCCCCGCTCTTGAAATCAGCCGGGATTGGTTTATCGTGATGTGCATCACTTCCCGGCGTTTTGTCTGGCGAAGAAACAAATTTCTGAGAAACTCATGAATAAGACCGATGAATTGCGTACCGCTCGTATTGAGAGCCTCGTTACGCCTGCTGAACTTGCTCAGCGTTACCCCGTCTCCCCGGATGTTGCCGCCAGCGTCACTGCTTCTCGCCAGCGGATTGAAAAGATCCTTAACGGTGAAGATCGTCGCCTTCTGGTGATTGTCGGGCCTTGCTCTATTCACGATCTTGATGCGGCGATGGATTATGCGCGTCGTCTTCAAACCCTGCGCGAAAAGCATCAGGGCCAGCTGGAAATCGTGATGCGCACCTACTTCGAAAAACCGCGTACCGTGGTCGGCTGGAAAGGCTTAATTTCTGACCCCGACCTGAACGGCAGCTACCGGGTTAATCATGGTATTGAATTGGCGCGAAAACTGCTTTTGCAGGTGAACACGCTCGGCGTGCCGACGGCGACAGAATTTCTGGATATGGTGACCGGTCAGTTTATCGCCGATCTGATTAGCTGGGGAGCCATTGGCGCACGAACCACCGAGAGCCAAATCCACCGCGAAATGGCTTCCGCGCTCTCCTGCCCGGTTGGCTTTAAAAACGGCACTGACGGTAATACGCGCATCGCGGTCGATGCGATCCGCGCGGCGCGCGCCAGCCATATGTTCCTGTCGCCGGATAAAAATGGTCAGATGACTATTTACCAGACCAGCGGTAACCCTTATGGGCATATCATCATGCGCGGCGGTAAAAAACCGAATTATCACGCCGATGATATTGCTGCGGCCTGCGATACGCTGCATCAGTTTGATTTGCCGGAACATCTGGTGGTCGATTTCAGCCACGGCAACTGTCAGAAACAACATCGCCGTCAGTTGGACGTGTGCGATGACATCTGCCAGCAAATTCGCAACGGTTCGACCGCTATCGCCGGAATTATGGCTGAAAGCTTCCTGCGTGAAGGCGCCCAGAAGATTGTTGCCGACCAGCCGCTTACCTACGGGCAGTCTATTACCGATCCGTGCCTGAGCTGGGAAGATACCGAAGTGCTGCTGGAAAAACTGGCTGCCGCGGTCGCCACTCGCCTCTAGTCCTGTTCTCCCTGTCGCACCCGCGATGGGGAGTTTCTTGTCCCCTCCCACGCCCTTTTTTAACAAAAAAATGTTGCACCCGCTCACTCATTATTGATAATACTTATCATTGTTGTTTTTATTACTATTTTAATTTGTTAAGACGCTTATGGATGATAACGCACAACACGTTCCCGTTAAGGACAATACCCCCCGTCCGCAAAATCACGATCGCCGGGTTAACAGCGAGGTGTTGTTAGGCGAGGAAGGTCGTGTGGTGATAGAACATGAAGGTCAGCAGTATCTGCTGCGCCAGACGCAGGCGGGTAAGCTGATATTGACGAAATAGCGGGTATGTTTTTGCCTGATGGCGCTCGCTTCGCTTATCAGGCCTGGAAAACCGGGGCATTTAACGGGTAATTTTCGCCTTGTGCCTTTCCAGGCCGGGCAAGCGCAGCGCCCCCGGCATGTTATTGTTCAGCTGGAACAACTCACTTCCAGCCGTTTACCCCAATCTGGCGGACGTTGAGAATAATCATCATCACGATCAACCCACGGGTTTCTCAGTGCTTCGTGCAGCCGCTTAAGTTCCTGATAATCGCCCTTCTCCGCCATTTCAATGGCCCGCTGCGCCAGCCAGTTGCGTAACACCATTGCCGGGTTCACCTGCTTCATCGCCTGCTGGCGTTTCGCATCGTCGATGCCTTCCGGCTGTATGCGCGCCCGGTACCGCGCAAACCAGCTATCAAAGGCGGCACGGTCAATAAATTCGTCGCGTATCGGCGAGGCGGCGCTTAACTGTTCCGTTTCGCTCAACAGACGTAAGGTGCGCGTATAATCACTGCCCTCGCGCGCCATAAGGGCAAACAATGTGTTAAGCAGATCGTTATCGTCCACCTCTTCTGTAAACAGCCCAAGTTTCTGACGCATACGCGCGCCATACTCGGTAAACAACGCAAGCTGATAGCCATCGAGCGCATAGTTCAGCGTGTCGACATCGATAAAAGCAGAAAGCGACTGGGCCAGACGTTGCAGATTCCATAACCCCACCGCCGGCTGATTCTCAAAGCTGTAGCGCCCCTGATAATCCGAATGATTACAAATAAAGTCAGGCTGATAATCGTCCAGGAAGCCAAACGGGCCGTAATCCATCGTCAGCCCCAGAATCGACATGTTATCGGTATTCATTACGCCATGTGCGAAACCTACCGTTTGCCAGCGCGCAATCATCTGCCCGGTGCGTTTAACCACATCACGGAACCAGAGAGCGTAGCGATCCGCTTCCTGCTGAAGATGCGGCCAGTGGTGGCAGATAACAAAATCAGCCAGCTGCTGGACCTTGTCCATTTCACGACGATAGTAGAAGTGTTCGAAGTGGCCGAAACGGACGTGGCTTTGCGCAATGCGCATAAGCATCGCGCCCTGTTCAACGGTTTCGCGCTGGATGGGCGTATCGCTGGTAACAATGGAAAGCGCGCGCGTGGTGGGAATACCGAGGTAATGCATAGCTTCCGAGGCCAGGCTCTCCCGTATCGTTGAGCGTAAAACAGCACGACCATCCCCCATCCGCGAATACGGGGTTAAGCCCGCGCCTTTCAGAT
>CAJYVI010000169.1 GCA_913778145.1 uncultured Pseudocitrobacter sp. | reverse complement strand
TCAGAGACTTGGTATTCATTTTTCGTCTTGCGACGTTAAGAATCCGTATCATTGAGTGCCCACACAGATTGTCTGATAAATTGTTAAAGAGCAGTGCCGCTTCGCTTTTTCTCAGCGGCGCGGGGTGCGCATATTAAGCCATCCCGCTACAGAGTCAAGTTTTTATTTCACTTTTCTCTGCTGAAGTTCCCTTAAGAACCTCGCTGACCCGGCGGCTTGCGTACCGTTGTTCCGTGTCAGTGGAGGCGCATTATAGGGAGTTCTGAGACGTTGACAACCCCTGTTTTAAAAAATCTTTTCAACCGTCTCTTTTTTGAGCAAAACCGCGTTAAACTGGCAGTTTTTCAAGCGTTTCGAAGCCGTAGCGCTGTAAAACGGGTAAAAGTCGTACAGTTTCCGCCGTAAGCGCCATGCAAAATGCTTTATTCTCTTCCGTCGATTTCGCATCTGGCGCTTCATGTTCCAGCAGCCAGGCCGTTCGTCGCGCAATCGCCGCGCCGGAGTCGATCATCCGCGTCCCTTCCGGAAGCACCTGCAGCAGTTCATCGCGCAGAAGCGGGAAATGCGTGCAGCCGAGCACAACCGTATCCGGCGGCTCCTGCATCCGCAGCCACGGGCGCAGAATACGACGCAGTTCATCCAGCGAAACAGGATCGCCATGCAGTTTCGCTTCCGCCAGCTCCACCAGCTCTGCCGAACCCAGCATTTCAATTTTGCATTCATTCGCAAAACGGGCGATGAGCTCATGCGTATAAGGACGCTTCACCGTGCCACGCGTTGCCAGCAAGCCAACAATACGGTTGGCCGATAAACGCGCCGCCGGTTTAATGGCCGGCACTACGCCGACAACCGGGAAGCCGAACTTCTCGCGCAGGGCCGGTAATGAAACGGTGCTTGCGGTATTGCAGGCGATAATCGCCAGGGAGAGCGGGTAGCGTTGCTGAACGGCGGTCACAATCTCAACCACGCGCTCAACAATAAACTCTTCGCTTTTTTCCCCATAAGGGAAGGCAACGTTATCAAAGGTGTAGATGTAATGAAGGTCCGGCAGAAGTTGACGGACCTCATCATAGACCGACAGCCCACCGACACCGGAGTCAAACACCAGTACGGTAGGCCGTGGTTCAGAAGGTGTAGCTGCCAGACAAGGTGTATTCCCGTCCTGCAGTTTGGTAGCCATAAACTGTCTCGTAATCTTTATCGAACAGGTTGGCTATTTTACCACGAACTGTGAGCTGTGAGGTGACTGGATATGACGCAGAGATATCAACCGTGCTGTAGCTCGGTAAAACCTGCTGTTTCGGGTTGTATTGCGACGTATTGTTATCGTAGCGGCGACCGTAGTACTGCCACGACACATCCATGTCCACATCAAACATTGTCCAGTCGAGCTGATATTTCGCCTGGCGCTTAGAGCGACGCGCCAGCACTTCATCATTCTCATCGTTACGCGGGTCCATATATTGCAGCGTCACGCGGTGATTGAAGATCCCCGTATCAAAACTGCCGGTCCACTCCACACCTTTAATGGTTGCCGAGTTGATGTTGGCGTACTCGCCATCGTAGGTAACCGGGTCGGAATAGTAGGTAATCAAATTAGAGATCTTGTAGTGATACGCCGACAGACGCCAGTCCAGCGGCCCCGTCAGGCCTTCCAGCCCCGCTTCCCACTGTTTTGACTCTTCCGGCTTCAGGTCCGGATTCGAACTGATGCCAAAGCGTGTTGAACCAAACTGCTGACCTAACGATGGCGCCAGGAAGCCAGTGCCATACGATAACGTCACTTTATAGTTCTCGACGAACTGCCAGCCCGCCGCCGTTTGCCAGGTACCGTGCCAGCCAAACTGCTCATCGTGATCTTCACGACCAGAGGCTTCCAGCGTCACGTCGCCAAACTGCTGCTGGCCGGTAAGATAAAGCCCGGTATTGTCACGTTTATAGGTATCGGACATCACCGTATCCGACGAGGTCAAACGCTGCTGCTGCCAGTCTACCCCGGCGCTTACCGAGCCATGCCCAACAATCAGGTTGTTCCCCCACTGGAGATTACGCTGGGTCATGCGGTCAAGCGTCGTGCCGTCTTTATAACGCCCATAAATGCTGCTGTAGTTATAGTCCTTCACCTTCTGATAGCTGGCGATAAGCTCCGAAGAGTAAATTCCGGAATGGAATCGCAGGCCGGTATCCCAGGTCTGGTTATACAGTTGCTCTTCATCGGCGCTATAGGCCGGGGAGTACGGCGGGCTTCCCAGGTCGTAATCGACATTATTGGTATAGCTGCGGCCCCGGAAGAAACCATCGAAGCTATCGTTGAATTTATGCTCCAGGCTTCCCCAGAAGGTTTTATTGCGAAAGCCGTCGCGATCGTTATCGTGGCTCCAGGTTGAACCCGGCTGCACATCAAACCCTTTGGTGGTTTCATAAGAACCCGCCACCGTCGCCACTGTGTCGCCAAAACGCTGACGCAACGTGCCATCGTATTGTTGGTAGCCTTTAGAACCCATGCTGGCGGAAATTTTCGATTGTTCCTCGTCAGAGTGGGTAATGATGTTGATCACCCCGCCCATCGCGCCGGAACCATAAATCGCTGAGCGCGGCCCACGGATGTACTCCACACGCTGAACTAACGAAAGCGGGATCTGGTTCAGGTCCGGGTTATTCGAGATGCCAGGGCGGGTCATCGGAATGCCATCGACCAGCACCAAAACCTGTTTGGTTTCGGTACCGCGGATAAAGAGCGAAGAACTCTGCCCCATCCCACCATATTGCGCGATATCCACGCCCGGAAGGCGACGCATGACGTCATTAAGATTTTTGGCCTGCCAGCGGTCAATGTCATCTCGGGTGACGACATCCATCGGTGCGAGGACGGTATTAACCGGTTGCTGGAAACGACTGGCGGTTACGACGAGGGTGTCTGAAGTGCTGTCCTGCGCCCAAACGGAAAAAGCCGAGACGGATAACACCGTCATCAGCGAAGTTTTTTTAATCATTGTTAAAGCATCCACAATAGAATAAGGATGCCGCCGGTTTCATCGATAGCCCGCGATGATGAAAACCCAGTGCGACGTCACCCGGCAGGTCTTCGGGCTCGGGGGCGTTTACCGGATGAGGACTTCCCACCTTTTCAGGCAGTGTCTGCAAATGCGTTCATCCCACCACTCCTTACCGCTGCGCGTCAGCCCCAGATTTTCACTGGATTCCCTTTTAACTCACAGGACCGGAACACGGATGCTACATTTAGTTACATATAGAAGTCCAGACTGCCATCATGATTTCGGAAAACATCAATCGCTGGACATCCCCTGAGCAGGCCCTACAATCCCCGCGTACTTTTATTATTCAGGATGCATCATGACCCCCGAACACCTTCCTACCGAGCAATACGACGCGCAGCTGGCCGAGAAAGTGGTCCGTCTGCAAACGATGATGGCCCCGTTCAACGCGCCGGTTCCGGAGGTGTTTCGCTCGCCAGTCAATCATTACCGCATGCGTGCAGAATTTCGCATCTGGCATGATGGGGACGACCTGTACCACATCATTTTTGATCAGCAGACCAAAAGCCGTATTCGCGTTGATTCCTTCCCGGCAGCCAGCGAGCTCATCAATACGCTGATGACCGCCATGCTGGACGGCGTGCGTAATAACCACACGCTGCGCCACAAACTGTTCCAGATTGATTATCTGTCTACGCAAAGCAATCAGGCGATCGTCTCTCTGCTGTACCATAAAAAACTCGACGATGCGTGGCGTGTTGAAGCGGAGGCGCTGCGCGATGCATTACGCGCACAGAACCTGAATGTGCATATCATCGGTCGCGCGACGAAAACGAAAATCGCGCTGGATCAGGACTATATCGACGAGCGTCTGCCAGTTGCCGGGAAAGAGATGATCTACCGCCAGGTGGAAAACAGCTTCACCCAGCCAAACGCGGCAATGAACGTGCAGATGCTGGAGTGGGCGCTCAACGCCACGGAAAATTCAACGGGCGATTTGCTGGAACTCTACTGCGGGAACGGCAACTTCTCGCTGGCGCTGGCACGTAACTTTGACCGCGTGCTGGCGACTGAAATCGCCAAGCCGTCCGTCGCCGCCGCGCAATACAACATTGCGGCGAACCACATTGATAACGTGCAGATTATTCGTATGTCGGCGGAAGAGTTTACCCAAGCGATGAACGGCGTGCGGGAATTTAACCGCTTGCAGGGCATTGATTTAAAAAGCTATCAGTGTGAAACGATTTTTGTCGATCCGCCGCGCAGCGGCCTGGATAGTGAAACCGAGAAAATGGTACAGGCGTATCCGCGTATTCTGTATATCTCCTGCAACCCGGAAACGCTGTGTCAGAATCTGCAAACCTTAGGCCAGACGCATAATGTGGAGCGCCTGGCACTGTTTGATCAGTTCCCGTATACGCACCATATGGAGTGCGGCGTACTGCTGACGAAGAAATAAGCCCTTGCCTTGCCGGATGTGGCGTTACCGCCGTATCCGGCCTGGAGAAGCATGTTACTGAGAAATCTCGTGTTTGCGATTACGCATTTTCACGCCAATCCAGAACACCAGAATCACCGATAGCACCGCTGGCAGGAAGTTAGAGCCGATATCCGGATATTCCGCGCGCACCACGGTGCTGTACAGCAGCACACCCAAAATAAAGCAGGCCGCCGCCAGGCCTGGCAAACCCACCGGCATCGTACGATTCTGATACCGCTGATGCAGGCAATACACCGTCAGCACCAGCGCAATAATTGGGAATACAGAGAACGGTACGATGGAGCTAAACAGCGCCGCAAATGAACCGTTAATGGATAAGCCAGCGATCAGCGCCAGCAACAGCGTTCCTTTATCTTGTCCTGACTGTTTCATTACTCGTCTTTCACCTTATTCGGAATGATGTGTCGTTTTTTCCTGCTCGCGACGATACCAGTAATAAGCGCCTTTCGAGATCATGCGCAATTGCAGCACCAGCCGCTCTTCAAGCTGGCGGCGTTGTTCCGGCGTGACATCCAGCGCTTCCGCGCCTGCGCTAAAGACAATCGTCACCATCGCTTCGGCCTGCGCTTCGGTAAAGGCGCGCGGCATATGGTTTTCGATTTCCAGATAGTCGGCAAGTTCCGCGATGAAGTGCTGAATTTCGCGCGCGACCGCAGCACGAAATGCCGCAGACGTACCGGAACGTTCGCGCAAAAGCAGGCGAAAAGCGTTAGGGTTATTCCCAATGAACTCCATAAATGTCGACACGGAGGTGCGGATCACACTGCCGCCTTTGGCGATACGCTGGCGCGCCTGGCGCATCAACTGACGCAGCATCAGGCCGCTTTCGTCCACCATCGTCAGCCCTAATTCATCGACATCACGGAAATGTCGGTAAAAGGAGGTTGGCGCAATGCCCGCTTCGCGAGCCACTTCACGCAGACTCAGGCTGGCGAAGCTTCGCTCAGCACTCAGTTGACTAAATGCCGCTTCCACCAGCGAACGCCTGGTTTTTTCTTTTTGTTGCGCTCTTACGCCCATCACGATGATTGAATCCTTCCAAATGCCTTGTTGGCACTATACCAGAGATTAAAACTAATCGACTTATACTCTTCATCCTTCAAGTTTCTCCTGCGTTGGCTGCGCTCGCTCACCCCAGTCGCTTACTTCAGTAAGCTTCTGGGGATTCTCTCCCTTGCCGCCTTGACGAAACTCGAATGATTTTGAGTATACATAGCTTTGTGAATGATTGTTTACGGGCGATTTATGCTCTTTTGCATGAAAAAAGCACAATGATAATTGGGTTATCCCGGTGAAGATGTTATGATTCTGTTGCTTTTATGTATAAGAACAGGTAAGCCTTACCATGCCAAATTCCTACGATTATGATGCAATAGTAATTGGTTCCGGCCCCGGCGGCGAAGGCGCTGCGATGGGTCTGGTGAAACAGGGATCGCGTGTCGCCGTTATTGAGCGTTATCATAATGTCGGCGGCGGATGTACCCACTGGGGCACCATCCCCTCAAAAGCACTTCGTCATGCCGTTAGCCGTATCATTGAATTCAACCAGAACCCTCTTTACAGCGACCACACCCGACTTCTCCGTTCCTCTTTCGCCGACATTCTGAACCATGCCGACAGCGTGATTAATCAGCAGACTCGCATGCGTCAGGGCTTTTATGAGCGTAATCACTGCGAAATTTTGCAGGGCAACGCGCATTTCGTTGACGAACATACGCTGGCGCTGGAGTGCCCGGACGGCTCGGTCGAAACGCTGACGGCGGAAAAATTCGTCATCGCCTGCGGCTCGCGCCCCTACCGCCCTGCCGACGTCGATTTCAGCCACCCGCGCATTTACGACAGCGACTCGATCCTCAGCCTGCATCATGAACCTCGCCACGTCATTATCTACGGCGCAGGGGTGATTGGCTGTGAGTACGCCTCCATTTTCCGTGGAATGGACGTCAAAGTTGATTTGATCAACACCCGCGACCGTCTGCTGGCGTTCCTCGACCAGGAGATGTCGGACTCGCTCTCTTATCATTTCTGGAACAGCGGTGTGGTGATTCGCCACAACGAAGAGTACGAGAAAATTGAAGGCCTGGACGACGGCGTCATCATGCACCTGAAATCTGGCAAAAAACTGAAAGCCGACTGCCTGCTGTATGCCAACGGTCGCACCGGTAATACCGATTCACTGGCGCTGGAGAATATCGGCCTGCAATGTGACAGCCGTGGTCAGTTAAAAGTGAACAGCATGTACCAGACCGCGCTGCCGCATATTTATGCGGTGGGCGACGTCATTGGTTATCCAAGCCTGGCGTCTGCTGCCTACGATCAGGGCCGCATTGCCGCGCATGCGATGGTAAAAGGCGAAGCGACGGCGCACCTGGTGGAAGACATTCCAACCGGGATATACACCATTCCGGAAATCAGTTCTGTGGGTAAAACCGAACAGCAGCTGACGGCGATGAAAGTGCCGTATGAAGTGGGTCGGGCGCAGTTTAAACACCTGGCGCGCGCGCAGATTGTCGGTATGAACGTGGGAACGCTGAAAATTCTGTTCCACCGGGAGACGAAAGAGATTCTGGGGATCCACTGCTTTGGCGAACGCGCGGCGGAGATTATTCACATCGGCCAGGCAATCATGGAGCAAAAAGGCGGCGGTAACACCATCGAGTACTTTGTTAACACCACCTTTAACTACCCGACCATGGCCGAAGCCTATCGGGTAGCGGCGCTTAATGGCTTAAACCGCCTTTGGTAACGCTTTCTCGTCGAAGTGACCTTCCATCGTGCCACGAATAGCCTCTGCCAGTTGCTCATAGCGACTGCGCAGGGGTGATCCCGGACGATAAACAAGGCCCACGGTGCGGCGAGGTTCTGGCTTAATGCACGGCAGGTAGACAACGCCATCGCGACGACGCTCCTTCGGCACCGCCAGCGCCGGTAACAGCGTAATGCCGCTGCCTGCCGCCACCATATTACGCAGCGTTTCGAGGCTGGTTGCCCGGAAATGCGTATCTTCATCCGCGCCCGCTTCAAAACAGAAGCCCAGCGCCTGGTCACGCAGACAGTGACCATCTTCCAGCATCAGCAGCTTCTCACCCGCCAGATCGGACATCGGCACGCGATCGCGCTCGGCCCACGGATGATCTTCATAGATCGCCAGCATCATTGGCTCATCAAACAGAGGCACTTCGATAAACGCCTCGCTCTCTTTCACCAGCGCCAGAATGGCGCAATCCAGTTTACCGCTGTCGAGCTGTGCCAGCAGCTGATGCGTTTGCGCTTCATGCAGGTACATTTCGAGTTTCGGGAAAGTCTGGTGAAGCATTGGGATAATGTGCGGTAACAGATACGGGCCGACCGTCGGAATCAAACCGATATGCAGCGGACCAGACATGGTCTCTCCCTGCTGGCTTGCCATTTCCTTGAGCACTTTGACCTCACGCAGCACCGTGCGCGCCTGATCCACCAGCAGCAAACCTGCCTGGGTGAAAAGCACTTTACGGCTGGTGCGCTCCAGCAACATCACGCCCAGCTCATCTTCCAGCTTGCGGATTTGCCCACTCAGCGTTGGCTGACTGACGTGGCACGAGTCTGCCGCCCGACGGAAATGTCGGTGTTCGGCTAACGCGACCAGGTATTCAAGATCACGAATATTCATTATTCATCCTCCATTGCCACGATAGTTCGCGGCGATAGATAGAATAGCAATGAACGATTATCCCTATCAAGCTTTCTGTTCAATAATGCAACACAGAAACGGAGCGGTACCTCCTTAACCCTTGAAGTCACCGTGATGTTTCGCAGAGTTTCTCTCAAACTCGAAATAACTAAAGCCAACGTGAACTTTTGCGGACCCTCAGGTCCGCATTTTTTTTGGACGAATACCCCTCACCCTAGCCCTCTCCCGGAGGGAGAGGGAACCGATCGAGCGAAACGTTACACGGACTAGCCCCTCTCCCGGTGGGAGAGGGGTTGGGGTGAGGGATGAGGGGGAAAATCGTTAAATCAAACGCTGTTTCGCATCGCTAATCGCCTGCGCCACCTGCTTCGGTGACACGCCGCCTTTCGCCGCACGTTTATCCAGACAAGACTGCAAAGACAGAATCGGATACACGTCATCGCCAATCACGCTGCTGAATTTTTGCAGATCGGCCAGCGCCAGCGCTTCCAGCGGTTTGCCCTGTTTAATGGCTTCGACCACCGCTTCGCCCACGATGTGGTGCGCTTCACGGAACGGCACGCCTTTGGCGACCAGGTAATCCGCCAGCTCGGTGGCGTTGGCGTAACCCTGCTGCGCCGCTTCCTGGCAACGCGGACGTTTCACCTGAATGCCGTCCAGCACCAGCGCCGCCATATGCAGACAATCCAGCCAGGTGTCGAGCGCGTCAAACAGGCCCTCTTTGTCTTCCTGCATATCTTTGTTATACGCCAGCGGCAGACCTTTCAGCGTCATCATCATACCGGTCAGCGCGCCCTGCACGCGGCCACATTTACCGCGGATCAGCTCCAGCGCATCCGGGTTTTTCTTCTGCGGCATCAGGGAAGAACCTGAAGTCACGCGGTCAGACAGTTCGACAAAATTCGCTTCACCGGAGTTAAAGAAGATCAGGTCTTCTGCAAAGCGCGACAAGTGCACCATGCCGATTGAAGCGTTAGACAGCAGTTCCAGCACGTGGTCGCGGTCAGAAACGCTGTCCAGGCTGTTGCGGGTGGCAGAGGCAAAACCTAACCAGCCAGCCAGTTGTTCACGATCGATTTCGTAAGCCGTACCGGCCAGCGCACCGCTACCCAGCGGGCTAACGTCGAGGCGTTTTACCGCATCCTGCAGGCGGCTTTCATCACGCGCCAGCATCTCAACATAGGCCAGACACCAGTGAGCAAAAGTCACCGGCTGCGCGCGTTGCAGGTGGGTGTAACCCGGCATCACCGCGTCCTGATTCTGCTGGGCGGTTTCCACCAGCGCGCTCTGCAACTGACGGTTAGCCGACAGCAGTTCCGCGACGGTATCTTTGCACCACAGTTTCAGGTCGGTCGCCACCTGGTCGTTACGGCTGCGCCCGGTATGCAGTTTTTTGCCCAACTGACCGACTTTATCGATAAGCTTGCCTTCCACCCAGCTATGGATGTCTTCGGCATCGCTTTGCAGAATTTGCTGCGGGTTCGCACGAACCTCTTCCAGCAGCACGTTCAGCGCCTCTTCCAGCTGCAATTGCTCTTCAGCCGTCAGCACGCCGACCGTGACCAGCGCTTTAGACCAGGCAACAGAGCCAGTAATATCCTGTTCCGCCAGGCGATAGTCGAAGCGCAAAGAGTCGTTAAACTGTTTGAACCGTTGATCCGCTGCCTGAGTAAAACGCCCGCCCCAAAGTGCCATAACTCGTTTCCTTAAAATTCGTTTAATGTTGCCTGAAAGCTACCCTCACGCAACGATCGGTCCCCTCTCCCTGTGGGAGAGGGTTAGGGTGAGGGAAAATATTAAGCCAGAATCCGCGTGCCAATCGGCGTGCCGTTAAACAGCGCCGGCAGTTGCTCCGCATGACGCCATGATGCGATATCCACCGGGCGACCCAGCGTACGCGCCGCATCCAGCGCCGCATTCACTTTCACAATCATGCCATCGGTAATAATGCCCTGCTCGATCAGTTGCTCTGCTTTTTCCGCCGTCATCTCGGCGATACGCTGGCCTTTGCCATCAAGAATGCCGCTCACATCAGAAAGCAGAATAAGATCCGCGCCCAGCGTCGCCGCCAGCGCCGTCGCAGCCTGATCCGCATTGACGTTCATCAGTTCGCCTTCGGACGTCACGCCAATTGAACTGACGACAGGCAGGAAGCCGCCGTCCAGCAGCAGGTTAATGAGTTTTGGCGAACCCGGCATCGCCAGGCCGACATGGCCCAGTTCTTCATCGAGTTTCGTCACGTTGACGCTATCGCCGTCCCCCAGGAACAGGCCCACAGACGAGATGTCATGTTTCTTCGCCCACGCCAGCAGCGTTTTATTGGCCGTACCCGCCAGCGCACCGGTGATAATGTCAATCTGGTCGGCAGGCGTCACGCGCAGGCCATTCTTCTTTTTCACCGGCAGATTGAGCTGTTTCATCAGCTCATCCACCACGCAGCCGCCGCCGTGTACTATCACTAACGGGCGCTGATGCGACTCACGATAATTCACCAGTGCGGTAAACAGACGCTCCAGCGCCTCTTCGCTATCCAGCAACACGCCGCCTAATTTGATAATTAATGGATTCATCGTCATCACACCTTAAAGAAGAGACTGCGTCTCGGCGAAGCCGAAACGAATATTAGCGCACTGTATCGCCTGCGCCGCTGCACCTTTTAACAGGTTATCTTCCGCGGCCACCACAATCAGGTGCTGGTCCTGCACGGCGAAACCGATATCGCAGAACGGTAAACCGACCACGTTTTTCAGCGCCGGAACGCCTTTGTCATAGAGACGCACCAGCGGTTTGTGGGCATACGCCTGCTGGAAAGTCGCCGCCACCTGGTCTGCATTCACGCCCGGTTTCAGGCGGCAGGTGATGGTTTCAAGGATGCCGCGTTTAAAGTTACCCAGGTGAGGGGTAAAAATCACCTGCGCCCCCAGGTGGGTTGAAATTTCCGGGTGATGGCGATGGTTAAACACGCCATACGGTTGCAGGCTCACTTCGCAGAAACTGTTAGAGAGCGCCGCTTTACGCCCGGCGCCGCTCACACCACTGGTGGCGTCGATCACCGGCCACTGGGTGAGATCCAGCAGATCGGCATCAATCAGCGGTTTAAGCGAGAGCTGTGCTGCCGTCGGGTAGCAACCCGGCACGGCAATCAGGTTGGTCTCTTTCAGCGCGTCGCCGCACCACTCGGCGAGGCCATAGACCGCCTGCTCAAGTAATTCGGGATGCTGATGGGTGAAGCCGTAATATTTTTCGTAGAAAGGCGCGTTATTCACGCGAAACGCCCCGGAAAGGTCAAACACCACGCAACCGGCGGCCAGAAACTGCGGCGCCAGGTCATGGCTGACTTCGTGAGCGGTGGCGAGGAAAACCACATCCACACCGGCGCTGAATTCACTGATATCCGACATCGGCTGCAACGGCAAATCCACAATGCCCTTCAGCTGCGGATGCAGGTCAGAGATTAACTTTCCTGCATCATTGCTTTGCGCTGAGACCGTCAAAGCGGTTATGTTCATATGCGGATGGCGATTTACATAGGTCACAAGCTCTGCGCCAGCATACCCACTGGCACCTACAATCAGCGTATTCAACATCGGGGCTGTTCACCTTCTTACGTCATATGCCTGGGAAGAATGCTTATCTTCCTCACCCTGTTGAGCGTCTTTTGCCTTTTACCCTATGGTTTAAGGGTTTTCTTACGCTCAACGATATTGTATTTTTATTCATAAATATTGCATGAATATTGATACTATCACGACCTGAGGTGTGTCAACAATGAAAAACAATTTACCGCCATTTATCGAGATTTACCGTGCATTGATCGCCACACCTTCCATCAGCGCAACCGAAGAAGCGCTTGATCAAAGTAATGCGTCTTTAATCACTCTGCTCGGCGATTGGTTTGCCGCGTTAGGCTTTAACGTTGAGATCCAACCGGTTCCAGGCACGCGCAATAAATTCAATATGCTGGCCAGCACCGGAAACGGCGCAGGTGGTCTGCTGCTTGCCGGTCACACCGATACCGTACCGTTTGACGATGGCCGCTGGACGCGCGATCCCTTCACCCTGACCGAGCATGAAAATAAGCTCTACGGCCTGGGCACCGCCGACATGAAAGGTTTCTTCGCGTTTATTCTCGATGCCCTGCGCGATGTGGACGTATCAACGCTGAAAAAACCGCTCTACATTCTGGCGACCGCCGACGAAGAGACCAGCATGGCAGGCGCGCGCTACTTTGCCGAAACCACAACTCTGCGCCCGGACTGCGCCATCATCGGTGAGCCGACGTCATTGCAGCCTGTTCGCGCGCACAAAGGCCACATCTCCAGCGCCATTCGCGTGATGGGGCAATCGGGCCACTCCAGCGACCCGGCGCGCGGCGTCAACGCGATTGAAATTATGCACGACGCGATTGGCCGCGTGATGCAACTGCGTGACTCACTGAAAGAGCGCTATCACTACGAAGCGTTCACCGTGCCCTACCCGACGCTCAACCTCGGCGCCATTCACGGCGGCGATGCCTCGAACCGCATTTGCGCCTGCTGCGAGCTGCATATGGACATTCGCCCGCTGCCGGGGATGACGCTGAACGATCTCAATGGTTTGCTGGATGAAGCGCTGGAACCGGTGAGCGCTCAGTGGCCTGGCCGGTTGACTGTCTCCGAACTGCACCCGCCGATTCCGGGCTACGAATGCCCGCCGGACCACCAGCTGGTTCAGGTGGTGGAAAAACTGCTCGGCGCACAAACCGAAGTAGTGAACTACTGCACCGAAGCGCCGTTTATCCAGACCCTGTGCCCGACGCTGGTACTCGGACCGGGCTCTATCAACCAGGCCCACCAGCCGGATGAATATCTGGAAACGCGCTTTATTAAGCCGACCCGCGAATTGATCACCCAGGTTGTGCATCACTTCTGCTGGCATTGATATGCCCCTTCACCCTAATCCTCTCCCTCAAGGGAGAGGGGACCCGATTTTCTCCCTCTCCCTGTGGGAGAGGGCCGGGGTGAGGGCATCCGCGCGTACATTTTCATAAGCATTACTTATCTGACACGATACGAATTAAATTTCGTAAATTGCCGCGATTTACTCGATTGCTGAAGCGATTTCGCAGCAATTGACGTGGGGGTTTTTACGTGGCTTTATAAAGGAGGTTGCTTATCCTGGCTTTGCGTTCCGAAGCCTGGGGTATAACAAAATAAAATGAGATGGGGTGTCTGGGTTAACATGAACGAACAATATTCCGCGTTGCGTAGTAATGTCAGTATGCTCGGTAAAGTGCTAGGCGATACCATCAAGGATGCGCTTGGTGAGAACATTCTTGACCGTGTAGAAACTATCCGTAAGTTGTCGAAATCCTCCCGCGCTGGCAATGAAGCCAACCGTCAGGAACTGCTGACAACGCTGCAAAATCTCTCCAACGATGAACTGCTGCCGGTGGCGCGTGCCTTCAGCCAGTTTCTGAACCTGGCGAATACCGCCGAGCAGTACCACAGCATTTCGCCGAAAGGCGAAGCCGCGAGCAACCCGGAAGTGATTGCGCGTACGCTGCGTAAACTCAAAGACCAACCCAATCTCACCGAAGCCACCATCAAAAAAGCCGTTGAATCGCTGTCGCTGGAGCTGGTTTTAACCGCCCACCCGACCGAAATCACGCGCCGCACGCTTATCCACAAAATGGGCGAAATCAACGGCTGCCTGAAGCAACTGGATAACAAAGACATCGCTGACTACGAGCGTAACCAGCTTATGCGCCGCCTGCGCCAACTAATTGCGCAGTCGTGGCATACGGACGAAATTCGTAAGCACCGCCCAAGCCCGGTGGATGAAGCCAAATGGGGCTTCGCCGTGGTGGAAAACAGCCTGTGGGAAGGCGTGCCAAATTATCTCCGCGAGCTTAACGAACAGCTGGAAGAGAACCTGAACTACCGCCTGCCGGTCGATTTCGTGCCCGTTCGCTTCACCTCCTGGATGGGCGGCGACCGTGACGGCAACCCGAATGTCACCGCGGAGATCACGCGTCACGTCCTGCTGCTGAGCCGCTGGAAAGCGACCGATCTGTTCCTGAAAGATATTCAGCTGCTGATCTCCGAGCTGTCGATGGTCGAGTGTACCGACGAGCTGCGCGCCCTGGTGGGCGAAGAAGGGGCACAGGAACCGTACCGCTATCTGCTGAAAAACATTCGCAGCCAGTTAATGGCAACCCAAGCCTGGCTGGAAGCGCGCCTGAAAGGCCAGCGCCTGCCAAAACCGGCGGGGTTAATCAGCCAGAACGAACAACTGTGGGACCCGCTTTACGCCTGCTATAAATCCCTGCAAGCCTGCGGAATGGGCATTATCGCCAACGGCGAACTGCTCGACACCCTGCGCCGCGTGAAGTGTTTTGGCGTGCCGCTGGTACGTATTGACGTCCGTCAGGAGAGCACTCGCCACACCGAAGCGCTCGGCGAGCTGACCCGTTACCTGGGCATTGGCGACTACGAAAGCTGGTCCG
Organism: uncultured Pseudocitrobacter sp.; assembly: GCA_913778145.1. Lineage (GTDB taxonomy): Bacteria > Pseudomonadota > Gammaproteobacteria > Enterobacterales > Enterobacteriaceae > Pseudocitrobacter. The sequence goes on along the minus strand of CAJYVI010000169.1, from coordinate 21,955 downwards.
AAGCCGATAAACAGGCGTTCCTGATCCGTGAACTGAACTCCAAGCGCCCGCTGCTGCCGCGCAGCTGGGAACCAAGCAACGAAACGCGCGAAGTGCTTAACACCTGTAAAGCGATTGTCGATGCGCCGATTGGCTCGGTCGCCGCCTACGTCATCTCGATGGCGAAAACGCCGTCCGACGTGCTGGCCGTGCACCTTCTGCTGAAAGAAGCGGGCATTACGTTTGCGCTACCGGTCGCGCCGCTGTTTGAAACACTTGATGACCTGAACAACTCAAACGATGTCATGACTCAGTTGCTGAATATCGACTGGTATCGCGGCTTTATTCAGGGCAAACAGATGGTGATGATTGGCTATTCCGACTCCGCGAAAGACGCGGGCGTGATGGCCGCCTCCTGGGCGCAGTACCAGGCACAGGACGCGCTGATCAAAACCTGCGAAAAAGCCGGTATCGAACTGACGCTGTTCCACGGTCGTGGCGGCTCCATTGGCCGTGGCGGCGCGCCAGCCCATGCGGCACTGCTCTCGCAACCGCCGGGCAGCCTGAAAGGCGGCCTGCGCGTGACCGAACAGGGCGAGATGATTCGCTTCAAATACGGCCTGCCGGAAGTCACCGTCAGCAGCCTGTCGCTGTATACCAGTGCGATTCTGGAAGCGAACCTGTTACCGCCGCCGGAGCCGAAAGAAGAGTGGCGCGGCATTATGGACGAGCTGTCCGATATCTCCTGCGAGATGTACCGCGGTTACGTGCGTGAAAACAAAGATTTCGTGCCTTACTTCCGCTCTGCGACGCCGGAACAGGAACTGGGCAAACTGCCGCTTGGTTCGCGCCCGGCAAAACGTCGCCCAACCGGCGGTGTGGAATCCCTGCGCGCCATTCCGTGGATCTTCGCCTGGACGCAGAACCGTCTGATGCTGCCAGCCTGGCTGGGCGCGGGTGCGGCGCTGCAAAAAGTGGTGGAAGATGGCAAACAGAGCCAGCTTGAAGCCATGTGCCGCGACTGGCCGTTCTTCTCCACGCGTTTGGGGATGCTGGAAATGGTGTTCGCCAAAGCGGACCTGTGGCTGGCGGAATATTACGATCAGCGCCTGGTGAAAAAAGAGCTGTGGGGCCTGGGTGAAGAGCTGCGAAACCTGCTGGAAGCCGATATCAAAGTGGTGCTGGCGATTGCCAACGACGCACACCTGATGGCAGACCTGCCGTGGATTGCCGAGTCCATTCAGCTGCGTAACATCTATACCGACCCGCTAAACGTGCTTCAGGCCGAGCTGCTGCACCGCTCTCGTCTGGCGGAGGAGCAAGGTAAAGAGCCGGATCCTAACGTTGAGCAGGCGCTGATGGTCACCATCGCGGGCGTTGCGGCAGGTATGCGTAACACCGGCTAAGAAATTTAAGTTAAGTCTCAATGAAATAAGTGCGCTGGCTCACATCGAGTTTAGCGCACTTATTTTTTTGGTTTCGCCACAAAACCTTTTCATATTCGCTCTGTCTATCAATGTGCTCGACGTGATTTTTTACTGCCGCAACAATAACCCATGGGTGCACCTTAAGGTTCACTTAATAAAATATTGTTACGGTTGGCACCACGAATTCTGACAGGCTTAATTTATGCTCTCCACTACTACCCCGGCTGAAACTAAGTTTAGCTGGAAGGCCCTTGGTTGGGCGCTGCTCTACTTTTGGTTTTTCTCTACCCTGCTACAGGCCATTATTCTTTTAACGGGCTATAGCGGTACGAACGGATTTCGTGACTCTCTCTTATTCAGCTCACTATGGCTGATCCCTATTTTTCTCTTTCCGAGTAAAACGCGCATTATTGCCGCCGTTATCGGGATAGTGCTGTGGGCCGCCTCGCTGGCAACGCTGTGCTACTTCGTTATCTATGGGCAGGAATTCTCGCAAAGCGTGCTGTTCATTATGTTCGAATCGAACGCCAATGAAGCCAGCGAATACCTGAGCCAGTACTTTAGCCTGAAGATTGTTCTGACAGCGGTAGCGTATACCGCAGTGGCGATTTTCCTGTGGTCGAGACTGAAGCCTGTCTATATTCCACATTTAGGCCGCTGGCTGGTCTCTTTTGCACTGCTCTATGGGTTAATTCTGAACCCGATTGTGGCAGGAAGCGTTGTCGGTAATAAACCGCTGGAAAAAACGCTGAACGGTATGGCCTCTCGTATGGAGCCCGCCGCACCGTGGCAGTTTATTACCGGCTATTATCAATATCGCCAGCAATTAACCAGCCTGAACAAACTGTTAAATGCGAATAACGCGCTGCCGCCGCTGGAAAATTTAAAAGACAGTTCCGGCGATGCGCCGCGCACGCTGGTACTGGTGATTGGCGAATCGACCCAACGTGGCCGTATGAGCCTGTATGGCTACCCGCGTGAAACCACGCCGGAACTGGATGCGCTGCATAAGAACGATAAAAACCTGACCGTCTTCAACGATGTCGTCACGTCTCGCCCTTATACCATCGAAATTCTGCAACAGGCGCTGACCTTTGCGAACGAGAAAAACCCGGACCTCTACCTGACCAAACCGTCACTGATGAACATGATGAAACAGGCCGGGTATAAAACGTTCTGGATTACCAACCAGCAGACGATGACTGAACGTAACACCATGCTGACGGTATTCTCAAAGCAAACGGACAAACAGTACTACATGAACCAGCAGCGTACGCAGAGCGCACGCGAATACGACACCAACGTGCTGGATCCGTTTAAAGAAGTGATGGCAGACCCGGCACCGAAGAAATTCATCATCGTTCACCTGCTGGGCACGCACATCAAGTACGAGTATCGCTACCCGGAAAAATGGGGCAAGTTTGACGGCAAAACCGACAATATGCCTGCCGGTTTATCGCAAGAACAGCAGGATGAATACAACGCTTACGATAACGCGAACCTGTACAACGACCACGTCGTCGCCAGCCTGATCAACGAGTACAAGGCAACGGACCCGAACGGATTCCTGCTCTACTTCTCCGATCACGGTGAAGAGGTTTACGACACGCCGCCGCATAACATTCAGGGGCGTAACGAACTGGCGCCGACGCGTCATATGTATACCGTACCGTTTATGCTGTGGACGTCGGAAAAATGGCAGGCGGCACATCCGCGTGATTTCTCGCAGGACGTTAACCGTAAATACAGCAGCTCGGAGCTGATTCATACCTGGTCCGACTTAGCAGGGCTGACTTATAACGGTTATGATGCGACGCGTTCCATCACCAGCCCGCAGTTCACTCCAATGACGCGCTGGATTGGCAACCCGTACAAGAAAAACGGCTTAAAAGATTACGACTCACTGCCTTACGGAGAACTCCAGGGCAATCAGTGAGAATTGCCTGATGCGCTCCGCTTATCAGGCCTACAAGTTTTCTACAATTTATTGAATGTAGGCCGGATAAGGCGTTTACGCCGCATCCGGCAAAACAAAGCGCACGTTGTCTGCAATCTTTAAGGCCACTCCATTCAGGAGTGGCCTTTTTATTCGCGTCCCGTTAATGTTGCGAGCAATGCAACAGAGAAGGGATCGCTATGCATCACGACATCACACAACTGCTCACCCGGCTAATCAATACGCCATCTGAACTGCAAACAATTCACTTTGCCAGCACCACCAGTCCGGCACCTGAACTGGCGTATCAGGTCGATTTTCCGCGTCTGGAAATCGTGCTGGAGGGCGAGTTTAGCGATGCCGGCGCGGCCACGCGCATGCAGCGTCATGATGTCCTGTTTGTTCCCGCTGGCGGCTGGAACTTCCCGCACTATCAAACGCCGGCGACCACCCTCAGCATTCTGTTTGGCAAACAGCAGCTCGGGTTTAGCCTGGTGCACTGGGACGGCAGCCATTCGCACAATCTTAACCGCCAGCATGTCGCCCGGCGCGGGCCACGTATCGGCTCCTTTCTGCTGCAAACACTGCATGAAATGCAGATGCAGCCGCAGGAACAACACACCGCGCGATTGATCGTCGCCAGCCTGTTAAGCCACTGCTGCGACCTGCTGGGCAGTCAGATTCAAACGGCTTCGCGTAGCCAGGCTCTTTTCGACGCCATTCGCGACTATATCGACGAACATTACGCCTCACCGCTCACCCGCGAATCGGTCGCTCAGGCGTTTTATATCTCGCCCAACTATCTCTCACACCTGTTTCAGAAAACCGGTGCGGTGGGATTTAACGAATACCTGAATCATACGCGGCTGGAACACGCCAGAATGCTGCTGAAGGGTTACGACCTGAAGGTGAAAGAGATTGCGCACGCCTGCGGCTTTGTCGACAGCAACTATTTCTGCCGCTTGTTTCGCAAAAATACCGAACGCTCGCCGTCAGAATACCGTCGCCAGTACCACAGTCAGCTCACGGAAAAGAAAACTACGTCAGAATAATGTGCGTGTGCTGCGGCGCGGAGATAAGCTTACGCACCGCGCTCATCGCTTTTTGCGGCTCGCGCAGAAACGCATAAATACCGGACTGCACATAGCGACATTGAGTAAAACGTTCCGCCCCGCTCAGCTCGATATCGGTGATCAACACCACCGCATCGGCGCGTTGAATGTCTTCCGGAGTGAGCGCATTTTCAATTCCCAGCGCGCCCTGGGTTTCAATCTTGATGCTCCACTTTTCCTGCTGGCACAGCTTTTCCAGACGTTCAGCGGCCATATAGGTATGCGCCACGCCGCTCACGCAGGCGGTGACTGCGACTAATCGTCTACCGGAGGATGTCATCGTCTTCTCCTGCTTCTGGTTTTATGCATGCTGGCGAGTCTCCCCGCCAGCCCGGTATTCGCGCTTACGCCGTTTGTGCGAGATGCGCTTCAATTTTGCCCATAATCGCGTCGGCACGTTTTACGGCATCGCTGATATTAACCCGCACGATGGTTTTCCCGGCAAAACGCTCCTCAAACTTGATACCGATATCTTTGGTCAGAATCACGATATCCGCGGCGGCGATATCGCTTGCCGTCAGCTCATTTTCGAGGCCAATGGAACCCTGCGTTTCAACCTTCACGTCCCAGCCTTTGGCTTTCGCCGCGCTTTCCAGCGCTTCCGCCGCCATATAAGTATGTGCGACGCCAGACGGACAAGCGGTTACCGCGATAATCATGGTCATAATCTTCACCTCTTCAATCAGTTAATTTCGAAATCCAGATCCAGGTCGTCTTCTTTTTCCGCGACCGGTTTTGCATTCTTACGCGCCAGGCTTTTCAGGAGATTCACGCACACCGCCGTCACCACCGCGCCGACGGCAATCGCCATGATGTAGCCAAGCTTGCCTTCCACCACCGGCAGAACAATCAGCCCGCCCCACCCGGCGTAGCACTGTGCGCCCATCAGCGCGGCCGTCACCGCGCCGCAAACGGAGCCGATCATAATGGACGGGATCACGCGCAGTGGGTCAGCCGCCGCAAAGGGAATCGCCCCTTCCGTGACACCCACGCAGCCCATCACCAGCGCCGCTTTGCCCGCTTCACGTTCTTCGCTACTGAAGTTTTTACGATTAATCAGCGTTGCAAGGCCCAACCCCAGCGGCGGCACGCATATCCCGACGGCGGCAATCGCCACCACGGTATACACCCCTTGCGACACGCAGATGAGCATGAACGCATAAGCCACCTTGTTCACCGGGCCGCCCATATCAAACGCCAGCATCAGGCCCATGATCACCGCCAGCACCACGATGCTGCCCTGCTGCATACCTTGTAACCACTGCGTCAGGCCTACCGTTAGCGCACCAACCGGCTCGCCCAGGCCCCACATCATCACGCCTGCGGTGATCAGCGTGCCGAGAATCGGGATCACAAAGATCGGCATCACCGAGCGCAGCACTTTGTGCACGGGGATCTTTTTCAGGTAATAGACCACGATCCCGCCGATAATCCCGGCGATCAGCGCCCCGAAGAAACCTGCGCCAAAACTGTTCCCTACCCACGCGCCAATCGCACACGGCGCCAGCGCGGAGCGTTCGGCAATCGAGTAGCCGATGTACGCCGCCAGAAACGGCACCATCAATGTCAGGCCCGCCACGCCAATATCAAACAGCTTTTTAAGGTTTGGATCGGTGGCGGCATCCGGCACCGCGCCCTTGCCGTATAACATGACGGAAACCGCCAGCAGGATCCCACCCGCCACCACAAACGGGATCATGTGCGACACACCGGTCATTAAATGCTGACGGGTGTTTTTGAGAATCTGCACCAACTCTTTCATCAGTTGCTCCCGGGCATCACGCGCCCATATCCATAACGAGGTTGTGGAAACGATAGGCAATTGGCGAAGCGACAGACAGTGGATAAAAGGGGCATTTACTGGATATTTGTGATCGCATCAGAAAAATGCGATCGGTCTCTAAAGTTCACGATACGTCGCCATCGCCTACCAGATGGGAACTTGTGAAGGAACTCTCACTTTTCAGGAGATATTACATTTATCCAGTTTTTGGCAGATTTGTCAGATAGCCGGGCCGCGTGCAAGGCTCCATCCTGTTCTCCATATCGAATGATTTGGGAGATGAAGTGATGGCTCAGGTTATAGAGTTTGTCTGTGAATTACCGAACGGCGTTCATGCGCGCCCCGCCAGCCATGTTGAAACGCAGTGCAATACCTTCACCAGCACCATTGAATGGCACAACCTGCGCAGCGATCGTAAAGGCAACGCCAAAAGCGCCCTGGCGCTGATCGGCACCGATACGCTGTTAAACGACGCCTGCCAGTTGCTGATTTCCGGCGAAGATGAACAGGCCGCCTGGCAGCATCTCTCCCGCTGGCTCCGCGAAGAATTTCCCCTGTGCGACGCGCCGCTGGCGCAGGCAGCAACCATTGAACAAGCGCCATTACCGGAATCGCTGACCCACCTCAACCCAACGCTGTTTCGCGCGCAGCCGGTGTGCAACGGCAGCGCGGGCGGCATCCTCACGCGGATTGCCTCGCTCGATTTAAATCGTCTGGGCGATTTACCTGCCTCGCGCAGCGTAGAGGAAGAACAGCAGGCGCTGGATAGCGGCCTGACGCGGCTAACCAAAATGCTGGAACTGCATCTGCTGGACAGCGACACCACCGCCAGCGCAATTCTGGAAGCTCATCGTTCTCTCGCCACCGACACCTCCCTGCGCCAGCATCTGCTGGCGGGCGTCAACGAGGGCCTGAGCTGCGCCGAGGCGATTATTCGCAGCGCCAACCATTTCTGTGAAGAATTCGCCCGTTCCAGCAGCAGCTATTTACAGGAACGCGCGCTGGACGTGCGCGACGTCGGCTATCAACTGTTACAGCAAATTTATGGGGAACAACGTTTCCCGGCCCCCGGAAAACTGACTCAGCCAACCATCTGCATGGCGGAAGAACTCACCCCAAGCCAGTTCCTCGAACTGGACAAAACATTGCTCAAAGGTCTGCTGTTGCAAAGCGGCGGCACGACCTCACATACGGTGATCCTGGCGCGTTCTTTTAATATTCCGACACTGGTTGGTGTGGATATCGACGCCCTCAACGCCTGGCAGGGGCAGCAGATTTACCTCGACGGCAACGCGGGCGCGGTAGTCGTTGCGCCAGATACCGCCGTGACACGCTATTACCAGCAGGAAGCGTGGCTACAGGAACAGCTGCGCCAGCAACAGAGCGTCTGGCTGAATCAGGAAGCGCGCACCGCCGATGGTTTACGCATTGAAGTCGCCGCCAACATCGCCCACTCGGTGGAAGCACAGGCCGCGTTCGGCAACGGCGCGGAAGGCGTCGGTTTGTTCCGCACCGAAATGCTCTACATGGACCGTGCCAGCGCGCCGGGCGAAGATGAGCTGTATAACATTTTCTGTCAGGCGCTGGGTTGGGCCAATGGCCGTAGCATTATCGTGCGTACCATGGATATCGGCGGCGATAAGCCGGTGGATTACCTCAATATTCCCGCCGAGAACAACCCGTTCCTGGGCTATCGCGCGGTGCGTATTTATGAAGAGTATGCAGCACTGTTTACCACCCAGTTGCGTTCTATCCTGCGCGCTTCGGCCCACGGCAAGCTGAAAATCATGATCCCGATGATCTCCTCGATGGAAGAGATCTTATGGGTTAAAGAGAAGCTGGCGGAAGCCAAACAACAACTGCGTAATGAACATATTCCGTTCGATGAGCGTATTCCGCTGGGCATCATGCTGGAAGTGCCATCGGTGATGTTCATCATCGATCAATGCTGCGAAGAGATCGACTTCTTCAGCATTGGCAGCAACGATTTAACCCAGTATCTGCTGGCGGTAGACCGCGATAACGCGAAAGTCACCCGCCATTACAACAGCCTCAATCCGGCGTTCCTGCGTGCCCTTGATTACGCCGTGCAGGCGGTACACCGCCAGGGGAAGTGGATTGGGCTGTGCGGCGAACTGGGCGCAAAAGGTTCCGTACTGCCACTGCTGGTTGGCCTGGGGCTGGATGAGTTAAGCATGAGCGCTCCGTCCATTCCGGCGACCAAAGCCCGCCTTGCCCAACTTGATAGCCGCGCCTGCCGCCAGTTGCTGAATCAGGCGATGGCCTGCCGCACCTCGCTGGAAGTGGAGCATCTGCTGGCGCAGTTCCGCATGAGCCAGCAGGACGCGCCGCTGATCGCTACCACCTGCATTTCGCTGGAAAACGACTGGCAGAGCAAAGAAGAAGTGATCAAAGGCATGACCGATAACCTGCTGCTGGCCGGGCGCTGCCGTTACCCGCGCAAGCTGGAGGCTGACCTCTGGGCGCGCGAAGCCGTATTCTCGACCGGGCTGGGCTTCAGCTTCGCCATTCCACACAGTAAATCAGAACACATTGAGCAGTCGACCATTAGCGTCGCGCGCCTGAACGCGCCGGTACGCTGGGGCGATGAAGACGCACAGTTCATCATTATGCTGACGCTCAACAAACACGCCGCGGGCGACCAGCATATGCGGATTTTCTCCCGCCTGGCGCGCCGCATCATGCACGAAGATTTTCGCAACGCGCTGGTCAATGCCGCATCCGCCGATGCCATCGCGAGCCTGCTGCAACACGAACTGGAACTGTAAGAGGACGCATCATGGAACTGTATCTGGATACCGCCAACGTGGCGGAAGTTGAACGTCTGGCGCGTATTTTCCCGCTGGCGGGCGTCACCACTAACCCGAGCATCGTCGCCACCAGCAAGGAATCCATCTGGGACGTGCTGCCGCGTCTGCAAAAAGCGGTCGGCCCGGACGGCATTCTGTTCGCCCAGACCATGAGCCGTGACGCGGCTGGCATGGTTGAAGAAGCCAAACGCCTGAGCCAGGCCGTTCCCGGCCTTGTGGTAAAAATCCCGGTCACTGCTGAAGGTCTCGCGGCCATTAAATTGCTGAAAAAAGAGGGCATTACCACCCTTGGCACGGCGGTTTACAGCGCTTCGCAGGGATTACTGGCTGCGCTTGCCGGGGCGAAGTATGTTGCGCCGTATGTCAACCGCGTCGATGCCCAGGGCGGCGACGGCATTCGCATGGTGCAGGAACTTCAGGCACTGCTTGAACGTCATGCGCCCACCAGCAAAGTGCTGGCGGCCAGCTTCAAAACTCCGCGTCAGGCGCTGGATTGTTTACTGGCAGGATGTGAAGCAATCACCCTTCCTTTAGATGTAGCGCAACAAATGATCAACACCCCTGCGGTAGAGTCGGCTATAGAGAAGTTTGAGCAGGACTGGAATAACGCATTTGGTCATATCAACCTGTGAGGGAAATAGAGTATGGATCGCATTATTCAATCACCTGGTAAATACATCCAGGGTGCCGATGTCATCACCCGTCTGGGCGACTACCTGAAACCGATGGCGGAACGCTGGCTGGTTGTCGGTGACAAATTTGTCTTAGGCTTCGCCCAGGCCGCGCTGGAAAAAAGCTTCCGCGACGCGGGTCTGGCGCTGGAAATCGCCCCATTCGGCGGCGAATGTTCACAAAACGAAATCGATCGTCTGCGCGGCGTAGCGGAAAAAGCGCAGTGCAGCGCCGTGCTGGGTATCGGCGGCGGTAAAACGCTCGATACTGCCAAAGCACTGGCGCACTTTATGTCACTGCCGGTCGCCATTGCGCCGACTATCGCCTCAACCGATGCGCCATGCAGCGCGCTGTCGGTTATCTACACCGACGACGGTGAATTCGACCGTTACCTGATGCTGCCGCACAACCCGAACGTGGTGATTGTCGATACCAAAATCGTTGCGGGCGCACCGGCTCGCCTGCTGGCCGCCGGTATCGGCGATGCGCTGGCGACCTGGTTTGAAGCCCGTGCCTGTTCACGCAGCGGCGCCACCACCATGGCGGGCGGCAAATGCACGCAGGCCGCGCTGGCGCTGGCCGAGCTGTGCTACAACACACTGATTGAAGAAGGCGAAAAAGCGATGCTGGCGGCGGAGCAACACGTCGTCACCCCGGCGCTGGAACGCGTGATTGAAGCCAATACCTACCTGAGCGGCGTCGGTTTTGAAAGCGGCGGCCTGGCTGCGGCACACGCCATCCACAACGGTCTGACGGCCATTCCGGATGCGCACCACTACTACCACGGTGAAAAAGTGGCATTTGGTACGCTGACGCAACTGGTGCTGGAAAACGCCTCGGTGGAAGAGATTGAAACCGTTGCCGCCCTGTGTCACTCCGTCGGTCTGCCAATTACGCTTGCGCAGCTGGATATCAAAGAAGATATTCCGGCTAAAATGCGCAAAGTGGCTGAAGCCTCCTGCGCGGAAGGTGAAACCATCCACAACATGCCTGGCGGCGCCGACCCGGACCGCGTTTACGCGGCGCTGCTGGTTGCCGACCAGTACGGCCAGCGTTTTCTGCATGAGTGGGAATAACGCCTGATTGACCGTTGTTCGTCGGGTGGCGCTACGCTTACCCGACCTACAGTGGGTGCAAATTTTTCTGCCCGGTATCACCGGGCAATTCACTTCGTATGTCCTGAAACGAACCTTTCTGTCGCGCACCATTTCCCCTGCTTAAGGTCAAATCGCCAGATACTTCTTCACGGACGACGCGAATGAAACTCCTGCTGGCGCTTATTACTCTTTTTGCCACTACTTTTATTCACCACTCGCCACCTCTTGATAGCAAACCCATCACCGTACAGGCACAAACAAACGCCGCTATCGCTCAGGGAGCAGCACAACAAATCGGCAAAACGCTGTATTACGACGCGGCCTATGTTCGACTGGCCTATCCCAACGGCGATATATCGCTGGAACGCGGGGTCTGTGCCGATGTAGTGATACGCGCGTTACGCACCCAACAGATTGATTTACAGAAATTATTGCATGAAGACATGCAAGCGAACTTCGCGGCGTATCCACAGAAATGGAAGCTAAAACGCCCGGACAGCAACATCGACCATCGCCGCGTACCCAATCTGGAAACCTGGTTTGAGCGCCACGACAAAGCCTTACCCATTACCGATAAATACAGCAACTATCAGCCGGGTGATATTGTTTCGTGGCGATTGAATAACGGCCTGGCGCATATTGGCGTGGTTTCTCTGAAACACGCATACGACGGCACACCGCTGGTTGTGCATAACATCGGCGCGGGCGCGCAGGAAGAGGATGTGTTATTTAGCTGGCGGATTGTGGGGCATTATCGGTATTTTCCCCACTAACGATGGGTATGAATTACCCTTGTTTCACGACCGCTCTTTCACGCTTCTTCCTGCTCACCACCGCCAGCGCCAGCACAATCAGCACGATCCCCGCACCTTCTACTGGCCCTGGATTCTCGCCAAGCAGCCACCAGGAAAACAGTACGCCACAGACCGGCACAGCGAGGGTGCTCAGGCTGGCGATACTGGCAGGCAAGTTTTTCAGCACAAACAGCCACAGGCTCCAGGCCAACGCCGTCGCCAGAATCGCGCTATAGCCCAGCGCCCAGAACACGATAGGCTGCCAGTCAATTTCCGGCTGCGGAACCAGCCGGGCCACAAGGCTCATTACCAGCGCGGCATACAACATTTGCCAGGCGGTTAACGACAGCAGATCAACACCCGGATGACGGGTATACATCCGCTTGGCAACGATGGCGCTCGCTCCCCAGCTTATGCCGGAAAGAATCGCCAGCAGCGCGCTTTTCAGCGAGCTAAAATCAAGCTGCCACGGTTGCATCACCAGCACCAGGCCTATCGCGGCAATTCCGATGGCGGCATATTGCAGGCGTCGCAACCGTTCGCCCAGCAACAGCGCAGCGAGGATCACCACCCAGAACGGCATGGTATAGGTGAGGATGGCGACCTTCCCCGCGCCGCCGCTCACCAGCGCCCACTGGGCGAGGCCAATCATGCCGCAGGTCTGCAGTAAGGCGATAGCGAAAGTAAACTTAAACGGCGTCGGGCGCAGGCCGCGACCGCGTACCAGCAGAACAAGGAACAGAACGAGGGTGCCGAAAAGACAGCGCAAAGCAGTGAAGTCGAACGCGCCAACATAGCCCGTGACCTGCTTCATGAAAATCCAGCTGTAGCTCCAGATGAGGGTCAGAACGATAAGGCCACTGATGGCCAGCGGGTTGCTCTTTCCTGAGGCAGACATGATGAATCCCGTAAAGTGACGATTTCTGCGTGCACTATACGCCTCAAAAAAAACGTCAGCGACTGCTGCAAAGCAATCGCTGACGGATTAAGCACTTAGATTATTGCAGGTCGAAACGGTCCAGTTCCATCACTTTCACCCATGCCGCCACGAAGTCTTTAACAAACTTCACGTGCGCATCGCTGCTGGCATACACTTCGGCCAGCGCGCGCAGTACCGCGTGAGAGCCGAATACCAGATCCGCGCGGGTCGCGGTGTATTTTACTTCGCCGTTCAGACGGTCACGGCCTTCGAACAGCTCGCTGGTGTCGTCGGTGGCTTTCCATTCGGTGCGCATATCCAGCAGATTCACAAAGAAATCATTACTGAGCACGCCCGGACGGTCGGTAAAGACGCCATGCTTGCTACCGTCGAAGTTTGCGCCCATCGCGCGCATACCGCCGACCAGCACCGTCAGCTCAGGCGCGGTCAGCGTCAGTTGTTGAGCTTTGTCGATCAGCAGAGATTCGGTGGTTGCCTCACCCGGCTCGCCGCGATAGTTACGGAAACCATCGGCGATCGGTTTGAGCAGCTCGAACATCTCAATGTCGGTCTGATCCTGACGCGCATCTACGCGGCCCGGCGTGAACGGAACATGAATGCTAACGCCCGCAGCGCTCGCCGCTTTCTCAACACCCACAACACCGGCCAGGACGATGATATCCGCCAGTGAGGCTTTGCCAGAGGCTTGCTGGATTTTTTCCAGCACCGGCAGCACACGCGCGGCAGTGGCGTTCACCGCCCAACCACGCTGCGGGTTCAGCGCCAGACGTGCGCCGTTGGCGCCGCCGCGTTTATCGCCACCGCGGAAGGTAGACGCTGAGGCCCACGCCACGGAAACCAGCTCGCTCACGGTCAAACCGGCATCTGCGATTTCCGCTTTCAGACTCAGAATATCTTCTTCTGTCGGATGGTAAGTCGGCTGTGGCAGCGGGTCCTGCCAGATCAGATCTTCTTTCGGTACTTCCGGCCCGATATAGCGCGCTTTCGGCCCCATATCACGGTGGGTCAGTTTGTACCAGGCACGCGCGAACGCTTCGTTAAACGCCTGCGGATCGTTCAGGAAACGACGGCAGATTTTTTCGAAGTCCGGATCAAAACGCAGCGTCAGGTCGGTGACCAGCATGGTCGGCTTACGTTTTTTCGACGGGTCGAACGGATCAGGAATAATTTCAGGCGCATCAACGGCTTCAAACTGAATTGCACCAGCCGGGCTGCGAGTCTGAACCCACTCGTATTTGAACAGGTTCTCGAAGAAGTAGTTGCTCCACTGGGTTGGCGTCTGCGTCCACACCACTTCAAGACCTGACGTGATCGCATCTTTACCGACGCCAGTACCGAAGTCGCTCTTCCAGCCGAGGCCCTGGTTTTCAATCGGTGCGGCTTCCGGGTCCGGGCCAACGTGGGTTGCCGGGCCTGCGCCGTGGGTTTTACCAAGGGTGTGACCACCGGCAATCAGCGCCACGGTCTCTTCGTCGTTCATCCCCATGTTGCCAAAGGTCGCACGAATCGCCGCCGCCGCAGAGAGCGGTTCACCGCTGGCGTTCGGGCCTTCCGGGTTCACGTAGATTAGCCCCATTTCGGTGGCCGCGAGTGGACGTTTCGCCAGCTCTTCCGGGTCACGGTGAGCCAGCCAGGTTTTCTCATCACCCCAGTTTACGTCGAGATCCGGTTCCCAGACGTCTTCACGACCGGCACCAAAGCCGAAAGTACGGAAGCCGGAGTTTTCCAGCGCCACGTTACCGGCCAGAATAAACAGGTCAGCCCAGGAAATTTTCTGGCCATATTTCTGTTTGATTGGCCACAGCAGGCGACGCGCTTTATCCAGGCTTACGTTATCCGGCCAGGAGTTCAGCGGCGCAAAACGTTGCTGACCACGGCCCGCACCGCCACGTCCGTCAACGGAACGATAGGTACCCGCGCCGTGCCACGCCATACGGATAAACAAACCGGCATAGCTACCCCAGTCGGCTGGCCACCACGGCTGCGATTCACTTAGCAGCGCGCGCAGATCGCCTTTCAGAGCGGAGTAATCCAGTTTGCTGAATTCTTTGCGGTAATCGAAGTCTTCCCCAAGCGGGTTAGAACGGTTGGAATGTTGATTCAGAAGGTCCACACGAAGCTGTTTTGGCCACCAGTCTTTATTGGTCGTCCCTGCACCAGCGCTCTGATCGTGACCGCCCTGATGGAAAGGGCACTTACCTGCGGACGTTTTGTTCTCGATATCGTCTGACGTACTCATCAATATGCTCCCTCTACAATGTTACCGTTACGATATACAGCATCAGAGTAAAGTTATAATTGAAATAATCCACAGATTCGATAGTTGGAAACTTTTATATTTTTGGTTACAGGGATGTAGATCAATGTAGATGTAAAAAAGCCCTCTTACGAGGGTCTTTTCGACTATAAGGAGGGTCTGACACCCAGCGTATGACAGATGGCATAGCTCATCTCAGCGCGGTTAAGTGTATAAAAATGAAAATCTTTTACCCCTTCCCGACTTAAAATCTTTACCATGTCCATGGCGATAGATGCCCCGACCAGTTTGCGCGTCTCGGCGTCGTCATCCAGCCCTTCAAACATTGTCGACATCCAGTGCGGGATGCGCACATTGGTCATATCGGCAAATTTCTTGGCCTGTTTAAAGTTAGAGACAGGCAGGATACCCGGAATAATTTCAACATCGATACCCGCAGAGACGCAGCGGTCACGAAAACGCAGATAACTTTCCACGTCGAAGAAGAATTGAGTAATCGCGCGATTCGCCCCGGCATCAACTTTACGTTTCAGGTTGAGCAGATCCGCCTGCGCGCTTTTCGCCTCCGGATGCACTTCCGGGTAAGCAGCAACGGAGATATCAAAATCGCCCACTTCTTTCAGCAAGCCAACCAGGTCTGCCGCATACATATCCGGCTTGCCGCTGCCCGGCGGCAGGTCACCGCGCAGGGCGACAATATGGCGAATACCGTTGTTCCAGTAGTCCTGGGCGATGGCGCGCAGTTCACCGCGGCTGGCATCAATGCAGGTCAGATGCGGCGCGGCTTCAAGGCCGGTACGATCCTTAATGCCTTTAATGATGCTGTGCGTGCGATCACGTTCGCCGGAGTTTGCGCCATAGGTGACGGAAACAAATTTCGGTTTCAGGCTGCTCAAGCGATCGATAGAGTTCCACAAGGTTTGCTCCATTTCACTGGTGCGCGGCGGGAAAAATTCGAACGATACGTTAATATGCCCCTGGACTTCGGCCAGACTCTGATTCAGGGCTTCCCGCTGGTTGGCGTGAAAAAAGCTCATACCTTACCTCATCAATCGCGTGTCATTATTTGTTGTGTTGTGAACTGCTATACGTTTAGACGTCTAGATGTAAAGATGAAGGAAAATTTGGGGAAGGTCAATAGAAAGATCCACGCAAACGGTGAGGAATATTCAGTGAAGATGAAAAAGATTCATCTTACTCCATTGCGGTGAACTGACTCTTTAAAAGAGTTATCAACCACTCAAAATTCGGCTGCTTTTCTGGCAACACCACGACGCCTGCGCTGACTTGCAGACTATTGTCTGATAATGGACGAAAAACAACACCCTGCCGCTGAATGGCGGCAAAAGATGCCGGCAGAAGACTAACCCCTTCACCCTTTGCGATTCTGGCGAGCAAAACGTCATGTTCGAGAGGTTCTTCGATGCAGGATGGCACATAACCGGCGTGCTGGAAACGTTGCCGAGTGTAATCAAAAAAAGCTGGGTTACGTTCGCGTTTAAACCAGAATAAGGGACGTGAGCTTAAAGAGGATAAAGAGAGCGAAGCAGATTCTGCCTCTGGCCAGATGGCGGGTAAGGCAGCAATCAACGGTTCTTGCCAACCAAGCGGTACAACAGATAATCCACCATTCTCAAGCGGTAGCGCCACCAGCGCTGCATCCAGTTTTCCTCGCTGTACCTGACGTACCAGTTCAGGAGATCCGTGGCGCGCGATACGCAACGTATCGACCTGCGCACGTAACCGGGTTTCTAACGCCATAAAAACGCCCTGTTCAAACGCCGTGGTCAACCCAATACGCAGTAGCGGGCCATTTGCCCGCGCAAGTTTATCGAGCGCAGCATAGGTTTTCTCCTGCAACGCCATCAGTGGACGAACGATCTCCAGCACGCGCGCCCCTTCCTCCGTCAGCGTTAGCCCGCGGGTATGACGGACAAACAGCGTTACCCCCAGACGTTCCTCAAGCTGGCGAATATGGCGGCTCAGCGGCGGTTGCGACATATACAGTCGCAGGGCCGCCCGGCTCATGTTGTTCTCTTCCGCCACCACGGCAAAGTAGCGTAGCAGGCGAATATCGAGAGAGTGAATCTGTGCGTTTGTCATACCGAAAAGGTATCACGGAAACGGTATTATCCAAACAGCGTCCGGCGGCCTATTCTCGCGTCACACCTAAGATAAACGAGGATTTCCCCATGCATTCAGAACGTTTTATTACCGGCCAGGACATGCTGCAAAAAGTGGATGGTAAAGGAGGCGATGCTGTCGTCGAAAGTCTGCAAGATATCGCGCCAGACTTTGCCCGTTACCTGATTGAATTTCCCTTCGGTGATATCTATTCCCGCCCAGGTCTGGATTTACGCAGCCGCGAGATCGCCACCGTCGCCGCTTTAACCGCATTAGGAAACGCATCACCACAGTTGAAAGTGCACATTGCGGCGGCGCTTCATGTTGGATTAACGCAGGAGGAAATTACTGAAGTGATTATGCAGATGGCGGTTTACGCTGGTTTTCCGGCCGCGCTGAATGGCTTGTTCGCGGCAAAAGAGGTCTTTGCCGCTCAGCAGTAACGCCGGATGGCGATGCCCACGCATCTTATCCGGCCTACGTTTGGTATAGGTCGGATAAGACGTAGCCGCCGTCCGAAAGAATGGATTATTACAGCAACTGCGCCAGCCGGTTAATATCCGACTGAATCGCTCCGGCGGTGACGTCGCGCCCCGCGCCAGGCCCACGGATCACCAGCGGGTTGTCGCGATACCAGCGGCTTTCGATGGCAAAGACGTTATCACACGGCAGCAGTGCCGCCAGCGGATGTTCCGGGCGCACGGCTTCAACGCCGACACGCGCTTTGCCGTTGGCGTCGAAACGCGCGACGTAGCGCAGCACCAGCCCCATCTCCTGCGCGGCTTCAAAGCGTTGCAGCATCTGATCGTTTAGCTCATCACCGTTTTCAAAGAAGTGGTCGATTGAGCCATCTTCACAGTGCGACGGCACCAGAGACTCTACGCGAACCTGATCCGGTTCGATATCGTAGCCCGCTTCGCGCGCCAGAATCACCAGCTTACGCATCACGTCTTTCCCGGAAAGGTCGTCGCGTGGGTCGGGTTCCGTTAAGCCCTGTTGCCAGGCTTGATCCACCAGCTCGGTGAACGGCACGGTGCCGTCGAACTGCAAGAACAGCCACGAAAGCGTGCCGGAGAAAATCCCGCTGATGGAGAGAATGCTGTCGCCGCTGTCGATCAGGTCGCGCACGGTATGGTTCACCGGCAGGCCCGCACCAACGGTGGCGTTATACAGCCAGTGACGGCCAGTTTTTTCAAACGCGTCGTGAATCTGGCGGTAGTTATTGCTGCTACTCGCCCCGGCCAGTTTGTTGGCGCTGATGACGTGGAAACCGTGGCTGGCGAAATCGAGATACTGGTCCGCCAGCTGCGGGCTGGCGGTCACATCCAGCACCACTAAATCATCATACGGATGTGCGCGCATCCACAGGAACAGAGACTCTTCATCCTGTTCTACCGCTTCATCCTCGAAGAATGCCAGCGCGCGGCTGGCGTCCAGCCCTTCATAACTCAGCAGACTGCGGCGGCTGTCTACCACGCCGGCCAGCGTGAATTCAAACCCGGTACGCGCCGAGAGCGTACTTTGCTCACGCGCGAACAGTTCCAGCCAGCGAGAACCGATATTGCCCTTGCCGAACAGCACCAGGCCGATGCGTTTTTCTGCGCGGAAGACGGACTGATGCAGGCCCTGAATCAGGCTTTCGGTTGGGCCGGTACGCAGTACGGCGACCAGGCTGATGCCCTCTTCCGATTGCCAGGTAAACTCGACCGGCTGGCCTTTCAGTTGCTGCCAGAAACGGTGGCAGTGCAGTGGGTTACGGGTGACGCCCGCCCCGACAATCGCTACCAGCGCCAGGCCCTGACGTAGACGCAGCTCGCCCGGTAAACCAGCTTCATCAAGAATTTTCAGGGCGCTATCCGCCACTTCAGAGGTGTAGCAGAATTGCAGCAACTGGCGATCCGTATGCACGCCAACGGCCAGCGGACGGATACCCGCACGCTTCAGTAATTGGTCAATCTCTTTATGCGCCAGCTTAAAGTCCTGACTTGCCGGGACGCGGAATTCAATCAGGCAGACGTCATCATGGCTGGTGACGATACGCGCGCCCGTACCGGAGGCCAGCACGCGTTCAATACGCGTGGAGCCCTGATCCGGCGTATAGCTACAGCGCAGTTGCAGGTCAATATCGCTGCCGGAAACCGGCTGTAAGGTACGTGCGTGCAGCACCGGCGCGGCAAGACGCGCCAGCTCGCTGGCTTCATCGAGACGCAGCAGCGGCAGCAGGCAGGCATCCTTCACTTTACGTGGGTCGGCGCTGTATACCCCGGCGACATCGCTCCAGATAGTTACGCGAGAAACGCCCGCCAGCGCGCCGATTTGCGTCGCGGAATAGTCAGAACCGTTACGCCCCAGCAGCACGGTTTCACCCGCGTTGTTGCGGCTGATGAAGCCGGTCACGACCAGACGTTTGCCCGGATGCTGCGCCATTAACTGTTGCAGCAGCGGGTAAGATAAACCTTCATCCACCTGCGGTTGGGCGGAACGCTCGGCACGCAGGAATTCACGCGCGTCGAGCCACGCTGCATCCAGTCCTTGTTGTTGCAGCACAGCCGCCATCAGACGCGCAGACCACACTTCCCCGTGGCCCACCACTTCCGCATACACGGCGTCGGAGACACCGCCATCCAGCAATACGGCTAAACGTTCGAGGTCATGAATAAATGCGCTAATCAAGCCATCGGCAATGTCAGCGGGCAGCAGGCCGCTAATCAGCTCTGACTGATAACGACGCAGCGTCTGTTGAACCTGATGCGCAGAAAGACGATCGCTCTGGCTGAGTTTCAGCCAACTAATCAACTGGTTAGTGGTGCTACCGGCTGCGGAAACGACCATCATATCGCCTGGCTGAGAATACTCCGCCATAATCCCGGCAACACGCAGGTAACATTTCACATCTGCCAGACTACTCCCACCAAATTTATGCAGTTGACGTTCGTTCGTCCCTGCCTGCGCAATCACACTCATTTTTATCCCTCGGCTGCAACCCGGAAGCCATTTTCCAGATCGGCAATTAAGTCTTCACTATCTTCAATACCGGTTGAGATACGCAGCAGCGTCTCAGAAATCCCGGCGGCGGCGCGCGCTTCCGGCGCCATGCCCGCGTGGGTCATCGTAGCGGCGTGGGAGATTAAGCTCTCAACCCCGCCCAGCGATTCCGCCAGCGTGAACAGCGACAGCCCGCTCAGGAAGCGACGCAGCGTCTGCTCGTCGCCGTCCAGTTCAAAGCTGAGCATCGCGCCAAACCCTTTCTGCTGGCGGGCGGCAATCTCGTGGCCCTGATTTTCCGGCAAAGAAGGATGATACAGTTTTTTCACCAGCGGCTGGTTTTTCAGGAAGTCGACAATCGCGTAAGCATTGCGTTGCGCCACTTCCATGCGCGGCGACAGCGTGCGCAAACCGCGCAGCAGTAAATAGCTGTCAAAGGCGCTACCGGTCACGCCGATGTTGTTAGCCCACCAGGCCAGTTCGGTGACGGTTTCCGGATCTTTGGCAATCACCACTCCGGCAACCACATCAGAGTGGCCGTTCAAATATTTAGTACATGAATGCAACACCAGATCCGCGCCCAATGCCAGCGGATTTTGCAGCGCCGGGCTTAGAAAGGTGTTATCCACTACGCTGACCGCGCCGACTTCCCGCGCCAGCTTACATATTTTCGCAATATCCACGACGCGTAACAGCGGATTACTCGGACTTTCGACCAGTACCAGTTTCGGTTTTTCTTCCAGCGCCGCGCGCAACGCCTGTTCGTTGCCTTGATCAACAAATTTCACACGATAACAGCCGCGTTTTGCCAGGCTGTCGAACAGACGATAGCTGCCACCATAGCAATCGTGCGGGGCTACAAGCAGGTCGCCCGGTTTCAGGAACACGGTCGTCACCAGGTGAATCGCCGACATGCCCGTGTTGGTCATCACCGCGCCCGCGCCACCTTCCAGCTCGGCCAGCGCCCGCTGGACCACATCACGCGTTGGGTTGCCGCGACGCGAATAGTCATGCGCGCGTGGTTCATTAAAGCCGGTGAAATTATAGGTACTGGAAAGATGAATCGGCGGGACAACGCAGCCATACTGTTCGTCGTCATTTAAACCGCTGCGCACTGCGATGGTGGCCTGTTTACGGGTCATGATGATTCGTTCCTGACTTAGTCGGTGAAATGTCAGGCACCAGAGTAAACATTGTCACAATAGACGTCAATACATCTGGACATCTAAACTTCTTTGCGTATAGATTGAGCAAAACACGAATAGCCGTTAAAATTATATGCATTAGCGCACAACTGCGGCGGCTCATATCGTGTCAGGGCCGCGTCACTACGGTAAACTATGCGCGATTATGGTCTGGGCCGAAGCTCGACCTTTTATTAATGATAAAGAGGATTAAGGTATCTCATGGCTGAATGGAGCGGCGAATATATCAGCCCATACGCTGAGCACGGTAAGAAGAGTGAGCAAGTAAAAAAAATTACGGTTTCCATTCCTCTGAAGGTGTTAAAGATCCTCACCGATGAACGCACGCGTCGTCAGGTGAACAACCTGCGTC
This sequence comes from uncultured Pseudocitrobacter sp., assembly GCA_913778145.1. Taxonomy (GTDB): domain Bacteria; phylum Pseudomonadota; class Gammaproteobacteria; order Enterobacterales; family Enterobacteriaceae; genus Pseudocitrobacter. Next base: position 461 of record CAJYVI010000169.1, on the reverse strand, counting down.
ACGCCACCAACAGCGAACTGCTGTGTGAAGCGTTCCTGCACGCATTCACCGGGCAACCGCTGCCTAACGATGAAGACCTGCGTAAAGAGCGCAGCGATGAAATCCCGGAAGCGGCGAAGGTGATCATGCGTGAACTGGGTATCGACCCGGAGACGTGGGAGTACTGATTTTGCGGGCCGTGCACGCTGAAGAAAATGCCTGATGGCGCTGCGCTTATCAGGCCTACAAATTCAGCAATCTGTAGGCCGGGTAAGCGCAGCGCCACCCGACGAAGCGCACCTTAGTCAACGTTGTAACTTTCATTTCTTACAGACACAAAAAAGGCGCCTTTCGGCTAATGCTGGTCACTTAAGGTGACCAGCAGTTTTTTTCTCCGGGTATTTTCTGTTTTTTATCTTCAGTTCTCTCGGGTAACTTCGTTCCCTTCTGCCCGGTAACACCAGCCATTTCGCCTGTTCATA
>CAJYVI010000168.1 GCA_913778145.1 uncultured Pseudocitrobacter sp. | reverse complement strand
AAAGTGTTACCTATGTTCCCGGTCTGATCTGTCACCTATGTATCCGGTCATACAGAAGCGCCACCGGACATTACTGCGCGCTGACATCCTCTACCAACCAATCATGAAATATCTTTACCTCGCGGCGCATCTCGGCCTGTTCCGGGGTGACAATATAATAAGCCCACGCCAGGGGCCAGCGGCGGTGCGGGTGCAACTGAACCAACTGGCCTGTGGCAATTAACTGTTCGACCAGCGCGTGGCGCACGATCGCCACGCCGCGTCCGCTCAGTGCGGCTAGAATGACCGCCGATGTTGAATTGATATGCAGCCCATTTTCGACGGCATCTGGCGCGCCCACAGCCGAGATCACGGTGTCCCAGGAGGGGAAGTTGGCACCAGAATGCGGTGTGTCATCATGAATCAGTCTTTGTGACGCGAGCCACTTTTCACAGGCGATCTTCTCCGGTGGTACCAGGCGCGGGTTGCACACCAGCACGGCTTCTTCATCCATCAGCCAGGTTTTATGGACGCTTTTCCAGTCGCCCAGCCCGCAGCGGATGCCGACATCTGCCTCGCCATGCGCAACATCCATGACTCGCTCTGTGACGTCCAGACGCAGATCAATGGTGCTATGCAGTTCTGAAAAGCGATTCAACCGTTCCATAAGCCAGTTCATAACCAGCACCTGCGAGGCGGTGATCACCACAACCGAACGCGCGCGTCGGCCACGAAGTTTATTGAGGCCCGACTCCAGGTTATCCAGCCCAAGGGTAATGTCAGCCAGCGCGTCGCGGGCCTCATCAACCAGCGTCAGTCGCTCTTTACCCGTGCGCGTGCGATGCAGCAGGGGATGACCAACCCACTCCTCAAGCGCACGAACCAGTTGTCCCACGGCGGCTGGGGTGACGCCCAGTTCGCGAGCCGCGCCGGTGAAACCGCCATGACGCGCGGTGGCTTCAAAGGCGTGCAGCCATTTCAATCGGTTGAGCGAACGCATTTTTGTCTCCAGAGCCCATATTGAAACTCAGTATACACCGCGAGATAGATTTTCTTTCTTGTAATGAAATTTCTTCTGATTCGTCAGGCCGTGAATAGAGTGGCATTCTGGCTTTACTCGATGAGAACACAGTATCTCGTCACCGAAAAAAATCTTTCTCAGAGGTAAATCATGAAATCATCTTTTGCAGGTAAAAAACTGTTAGTGGTCGGCGGTACCAGCGGTATGGGCTTTGAAACGGCAAAACGTATTCTGCAACAGGGTGGCAACGTGGTGCTGGTAGGAAACCGTCAGGACAAAGTCGAGCAGGCGCGTCGGGCGCTTTCAGCGTTGGGGCCGGTGTCGGTTATCGTCGCGAATCTGATGACGGATGCGGGGATGAATCAGTTGATGGACGCCATCAACGCAGAACATAAAGACATCAGCCTGCTGGTCAACGCGGCGGGTGTGTTCTTTCCGAAAGCGTTTACCGAGCATGATGAATCTGATTACGACATGTATATGAACCTGAATCGCGCGACGTTCTTTATCACCCGCGATGTGGCTCGCAACATGATTGCGGCAGGCATCAAAGGCGCTATCGTCAATATCGGTTCGATGTGGGCACAGCAGGCGATTGTTGCCACGCCGTCTTCGGCTTACTCGATGGCGAAGGCTGGGCTGCATGCGCTGACGAAAAACCTGGCGATTGAGCTGGGTGGTCACGGTATCCGCGTCAACGCCGTCTCTCCGGCGGTGGTCCATACGCCGATTTATGAAGGATTTATCGCGAAAGAAGAGGTGGATGGCGTGATGTCCAGCTTTGACAGTTTCCATCCGATTGGCCGCGTCGGCACGCCGGGTGACGTGGCTGAAACAGTGGCCTTCCTGTTGTCGGATAAAACTGACTGGGTGACTGGCGCTATTTGGGATGTGGATGGCGGAGTGATGGCGGGACGTAATAGCTAATTATTCATGGCGCGGTGATGTTGCCAAATGCTCGCCTCGTGCGAGCATTTTCTTTTTGGTGTGTCGCCTTTATAAATTCCGAATTATGCGGCTACCGCCTTTGATAGCGTACAGTGCGACAGCCTGGCTCGCTAGAATGCGATGGTGCAGAACGCGTGAATCATGCTTCAGGGTATGACGGTAGTGTGACTGGCGTTTTTTGCAGAGTAGGGATACGCGTTTGAGTCACATAGGTTTCATTAAGGGGTGAAAGTGCAAACACGATTAATATTGTTAATGTTATTTCTGCTTCAGTTTATGCCTGGGATCTCACTTGCTAAACAAATTGAGTGGAACTTTAAAAGTGTTTCTAATGTTGATGTTTTCGGTAAACATGATTCAGATATAATTGGAGTGATCAATGAAACATACAGTAAGGTGACAATAGCAATCAACCAGAACAATATAACAATAAGCGATGGTTCTTTAGGGCAAGTGTGCTCTGCTAAGTATATCGAACTCCAAAAGACTCCTCTGTCATATTTTATGTCCAGGAATACAGTAGAATTGTATAGTCAATTATTAAAACATGAAAATCGATCCTTCTCTGAAAAAATTTCTGTAATAACCTCCCGTGTACCTGGTGAAGAATGCCAAACTCCCTATCAAGAAATTATTAAAATTAAAGACGAGTTAATAGTGATAGAAAAAGGGTACATGTTATTTTTCACCACGACATCAGATTCTGCTACGGAAAGTGCGAAGGCGAATCCAGATACTTTTTCAACATATTGCCATGATCTCAACCCCGGAAAGGAATTTGATGGTTCTTCTGAGTATATGTGTAAATTTGAAGGTATGGACCTGGAACCGGCATACAAAAAAATTGCATCGCTTTCTTATGTTGGCCGGGATTACTTCAAGGATGAACTACCTGTTGCTGATGTAAAGTATAGCATCAAAGAAAAAACGGTCACTTACCATCGAACGGAGAATACGCTTAATATTTTGGTAGACTCCGAGAATGAATCTTTCAACTATGTATTTACTGTGCATCCTTCAGGTACGACTGTAAAAATTACTAATGAAACACAATACTAGCGTGTGAGTAATGCAATGAAACTTATATATGCTTTATTATTTGTATCAACTGCTGCATTTGCAGGCAATGAACCGTCAGCGTCATATTTTAATCGTTTCGTTACCGCGTTCTCGTCTGCCAGCGTGGGTGAAGATGAGTATAATGCACTTGTCAGTGTAAAGATGGATCCAGGTATGAGTGCCAGTTATGATTATTCACCTCCTGAATCGTATCTGGATAAAGATGGTAAACCAAACTTTGTTATTAACAATGCTGACCTTTTATTTAAAGGAGCTAAATCAAGAGAACTATTTTTAGATTTTGTGAGAAGTAATATTCTGAGCCCCCACAAAGTTGAAACAGGCAAGGAAATTACTTATCAGAAAAATAATGTAATCTACACCTTCAAAGTGGATGAATATCAACAAAATAATATTGTTATTTCTGAAAATATGTTATCAACAGTAGTCGATTCTGAAACATCCTGCGAATACTCCTTTACCAGAAAAGGGCAAGAGTTTTTTAAATTGACTCGTGTGTTTTGTGCGGGCTAATTAATGCTGAGGGATAAGATGCGAAACATAACTATGCCTTGATTTTTATAAATCTAACAAGCTTAATAGCTTCATTGTGGATAATATTATGAAATAAGTCACGTGGGTTGGCTAAATGAAACGCAAGCTCAATTTATTAGGGTGTAAGAATGAATAAAAATATACGATGGTTAATGAGTCTGAGTCTTATCTTTTTTACAAGCTTTTGTTTGGCAGATATACAAATCATCAAGATAAATAAATCACATTACATTCATGTTGTTCAAAATTCTCCAATTGATATTGATCTCTGTAGTCAGTGGTCGTTAAGTGCAGAACAGGTTAAAAAAATATTTTCATTAAGTGAGCGTTATGAAAATCAAAGTGATATTATGGAGGGCTATTGGCTTTGGTTTCCGTGCACTATATCAGGTGAATTAATTCACAATAAGAAGAAATGGCATTTTTCTATTAATGCAGCAGCAACCTCGGAATGGACCCGTGGAAAAGAAACAAGATACTTTGGCTGTGCGAAAGAAGCATGTGATGACATGTTTATCATCCCATATATGAAACGAGACTATATAAGTGGCGGCGGGAAACTCATTTGGTAATGCGATAAGGATGCGCTCTTTACGTTTCCCAAAGATAGTGTTCTTATTGAAATTAATCCGAAAACTCTCAGCTATGATAATCAAAAAAGTCCACGCTGCCCCTTTAATGAGAACAGTGATATTAGACTACTGTCATTATAAATGACAATAAAAATGTTGTTCGAAACTATAAATTCACATGACTTATGGTATCTTCGAAGGGGGGCAGGCTGGAAGATTTAATAATCATTAATGTTCGTTACATTTAAGGTATGGTGTCATGAATAATAAAATTCATGTTAATTTTTGCGATGTTAACCGCTTTATCCTGAAAGATAATGATGGCTATAATATCTCCCAGTTGGTGTATTATTTTAGCTTCTTTTTTCCTAATGGATATAAAAGGGAAAATAGGACAAAAGTAGTTTCGGTCTGTGAGGAATATTGGAAGTTATGTGGGGGATCACTTAAATGGATGACTCACCCTCGCAGCCATCGCTGGAAAAAGATTTCTTCGGACTATAATCTGCAAAACTGGCTCTCTGCCTATCCTGAGGGTGATTACGCCTGGCAAATGATTTTTCATTCTGGTCAGGTTAAATATGAATCACCACAATACTGCATAGATGGCTTGGGGAATTCAACTGTGACGCATAATACCAGTCATCTATATTTATGCGTCCCTGTTACCTGGTTCTTTGAACATTCAGGACAACATCCTAGAACACTGTATTTGCGATGGGCAGAAATATTAAATGCCAGACATGGTTCTTCAGGGATAGGTGTTTTTCCAGCTTATGACATGCAAAAAAGGGGGCAAGCATATGGTATCACTCAGGCTTTATCAAGGTATTTCCCTGGTATAGAAATATGCGATAGTCTTCAGTCAGTTTCTGCTGGGATGGGGGTTCTTTCACCAAACTGGCTTAACTTGCTTGATAATAACTACGTGGATAAATTAGGTGGTTACGAAAACCTTCTTAAAAATATCCAGGGGACAAATGCACAAATTTATAAATATAGCGGAGGGGTGATAATCTCTGCATCAGAATATCCACAATTATGTGAGGGTGGTGAGGCGTTAACTATTCCAGAAGATTATCGCGTTGTCTCACAAATATTGAGGCCGATCCGCAGTAGAGATTTGTTTGGTTTCTGGGGCGTTAATACTGAACGCTCACTGGAATGGCGTGGTCGCATGGATTGAACAAATTAATCACGCTTTAAAGTCGACGGCTATATGGTTGGACGATGATTTCAGGAATGTTTCCATTTTGAAACTATCTTTAGAATCAGGGGGTAATTTACCGGATAGACTGGCTGATCAAGATATCTATGAGGGGTGCAGTCATTTATTTTTTAAGTCAGAGAAAAAATGAAACTAAAAAGTGTTATTTTCTCCATTTTATTTTTATGTGCAGGAGAAGTATTATCGACTCCATTACCCGAACCTTCTGGTTTCGGAATTTTCAGAGATAAACCTGTATCATACTTTCATGTGACCACAAAGGAACCATACAGCAGTCAGTACGAAGAATCTTTAAATTATTTGTTGTTATTATATAAAAAGAATTATCTAAAAAATAACTTTTGTATGCTCGGCCTTGATTGGGCAGGCGGAGAGCATAATACGATAGTGTTTTGGGATGAGGGACAGTTATTTTTTGCATGGACGTTGGAATATGTCGATAAGGATTATTATTACAAATCACTGGCTTTGGGGGAGGTGATTTCATTGAAGGAGGATGTTATTCCATTATCTGAGATATTAGAAAAACCATATGATGTTATGCAGGTATATTCACAGGAAGGTATTGATTTGTTCAGAAATGAATGTGACTCGCAGGGTGAAAAGGTAACGATCCATGCGTTTTCACAGCCTAAAAAATGTGATGATGGCAGTGAGATTGAATACGTCTATGATGCAAAAAATGAACATCTTTGTGATGCTATACAACTGAGAGATTATCATGATTAATTTACGTTTTACTTTTGCGAGCTTACTGTCTTTACTTATTAAAAGATAATGAGAGGAGCGCTCTTTATGCGACTATCAATAATAGTCATTTTATTGGCGCTTATGCCCGTTAATTGCCTGCCCGCAACAATCAAAAAACTCCAAACCTGCGCCGTCCCAGAAGAAAAAGAAATAATCCTGTTGTCACTACAAACTATCGATGGCGATACGCCTTATCTCGCTTTTGACAACACCATTACTTCTGCATTTTTGGATGGCAGCGTCAGAACCGGGGAACTGGTACTGGCGAAATGCGTTAATCACACGCTTATTTTTGCCCTGAGTTATGGCCCTCCGTATATCAGCGGTTGTGTTATTACCGGGATAAAAGAAACTGACGCTCAAAAAATCGTACCGCAAGGTTATTGTTTTGCGGAAAGGAATGCGCCAGAAGCTGTCTGGTTTGGCAAAAATCATACGATATTGGTCATCAGGAACATCGAGGGAAAAGGAGAGTGGCAGGGGAAATATATCCTCTACGATAGCCGAAAGGATGAAGCGTGGGCAACGGATTCGCTGCCCAATAATGACGGTTATCAGATCTTTCCATTAAATGCCCGATAACAAGCTGTGCCGGGCATTCAGTCAAAAAGGATTACCCCTGCGTCTCTTCCCAGTCCGCCAGCGTATACAGCGTTGCGCCCGCCGCCGCCATCTCCATAAACGCCTGATTGCTGTCCTGCGGCTGAATATTCACGCCGCGACAGCCGTCGGTTATCACATTTACGCGATACCCCAGTTCCAGCGCATCTATCACGGTGAACTTCACGCAGTAGTCGGTTGCCAGGCCAAGCACAATCAGCTCGCTGATTTCGTGATGACGCAGCCACGCATCCAACGCCGTTTTCTGACGGTGACCGTTATCGAAGAATGCGCTGTAGCTGTCAATATTGACGCTTTCGCCTTTGTGAAACACCGCATCAATCGATTTCTGCGCCAGCAGCGGGTGCAGTTCGGCACCTTCGCTGTGTTGCACGCAGTGATCGGGCCAGAAGGTTTGCGGCAGGCCGTCAAGTTGACCCTGGGTGTAGGGCTCTACGCCGTGTTGGCTGGCAAAACTGCCGTGATTGGCCGGATGCCAGTCCTGGCTCGCCACAACGGCTTCGCCGCGCGCTTTGCACCAGGTAATCAGCGTATTGGCGATATCAACCGTGCTATCGCCTTCGGCAACGGCAAGCGCGCCGCCTGCGCAGAAATCATTTTGCAGATCAACCAGTAACAGTGCTCGTGCTTTCATGAAGGCTCCTTACTCGTCTGGCGTCAGCTCACCGCGCAGGTTTTGCTGCATGGCGCTACGGATGGTGTCGGCATCAAGGTTCTGGCTTAACAGATAGTGCAGTTTGGTCAGCGTGGCTTCGACGGTCATATCCGCGCCGCCAATCACGCCAGCGTGGGCGAGGGCGTTACCGGTGGCGTAGCCGCCCATGTTGACCTTGCCGGACATGCACTGCGTCAGGTTAATCACCACGATGCCGCGCTGGCTGGCTTCGGTCAGTTCTTTTAAAAACTCGCCGTTTTGCGGCGCGTTGCCAACACCGTAAGAGCGCAGAATCAGCGCTTTCACCGGCTGGCGCAGGAAGTTGCGCACCACGTCGGCGGAAATGCCGGGGTAAATGGTCACCACGCCAATCGGCTGCGGGGTAATCGGATGCACAATCAGTTCGCCCGAGGTGCTCGGCGCGGGTGGCGTACCCAGGCGGCGAATATGAATTCCCGCTTCCAGCAGCGGCGCCAGGTTCGGTGATGCGAAGGCATCAAAACCGTCGGCGTGCGCTTTAGTGGTGCGGTTGCCGCGATAGAGGCGGTTATTGAAGAACAGCGAGACTTCATTGATCGGGTAGTTCGCTGCCACGTATAAGGCATTCAGCAGGTTAATCTGTCCATCCGAACGCAGCTCAGCGAGCGGGATTTGTGACCCTGTCACAATCACCGGTTTACTGAGGTTTTCCAGCATGAACGACAGCGCCGAAGCGGTGAACGCCATGGTATCCGTGCCGTGGAGGATCACGAAACCATCATAATCGTCATAATGCGCTTTGATGTCATCGGCAATATGCTGCCAGTCTTCCGGTGTCATATCGGAAGAATCCATCAGCGGCTGATATTCATGGATAGTGAAATCCGGCATCTCCTGACGATGGAATTCCGGCATCAGCGCCAGTTGGCGTTGCAGATGACCAGAGACAGGAATATAGCCGTGTTCGGAACGCTGCATCCCGATGGTGCCGCCGGTGTAGGCGACGTAAATGGATTTTTTTTGCATGGTTTCGTTTGAGTAAGCGAAAGAAAATCCCCTCCGTAGAGGGGATTGCGATTAACGTATATTGGCGCAGGTTAGGCAAAACGCATAGCGATTTTGCGGGTCATTGAAGGCGGCCAGCTTGTCCGTTTCGGCTTTCACCTCTTTGGCGGCTGAGGCCAGCGGCGCAGGCAGATACGCCTGTAGCGCCTGCGGCAGCGAGGCGCGCACCGAGCCGGAGACGCTATCCATCACCATATCGAAGAACGTCGGTTCAGACTGATAGTAGTCGATGTGCCACGCTTTCAGCTTCGCCAGCTCAGCGGCTTTGGCGACCGCATCATCGAAATCGCCGAGGCTGTCGACCAGACCATTGGCTTTCGCATCCTGCCCGGTCCAGACATGGCCCTGGGCGATTTTATCAATCTGCTCCGGCGTGCTGTGGCGCGACTGCGCAACCAGCGTGATAAAGCGTTTATAGCCGTTCTCAATGGTCAGCTGCATCATCTGCTGCACTTCCGGCGGCAGCGTTTTGGTCATCGACACATCTGCCAGCGGAGAAGTGGCAACGCCATCCGTGTGCACGCCGATGGAATCCAGCGAGTTTTCAACGGTGTTGATCACGCCAAAGATGCCGATAGAGCCAGTCAGCGTGCTTGGGTTTGCCACGATGTAACTTGCCGGGGTGGAGATCCAGTAACCGCCGGATGCCGCCATACCGCCCATCGACACCACAACCGGTTTACCGGCATCTTTCGCCGCAGCCAGTTCCGCACGGATCACTTCGGAGGCGCTGACGCTGCCGCCAGGGCTGTTGACGCGCAGAACAATCGCTTTCACTTTCGGGTCGAGACGCGCATCGCGGATTTGCGCCGCAGTGGTATCACCGCCGACGTTCCCCGGCGTTTCTTCACCGTCCATAATCGCACCGTTCGCAAAGACGACAGCGATACTGGAACCCGTATCTGCCGGGGTTTTCAGCGCATAGTCGTAAATGCTGACCGCACGGTAGTTTTTATCCGCTTTGCTCCAGCCAAACTCTTTGCTGAGCGCTTTTTCGATTTCTGCGCTGCTGCCCAGCGAATCGACCAGTTTGTTATCAAGCGCATATTTTGCCGTATCGCCGTCCACTTTGGTCAGGCCATCAAGCATTGCCTGCGCGCCAGGGAAGACCTGTTGCGCGGTGATTTTACGGTTTGCTGCCACCGTATTCAGATAGTTTTGCCACAGCTCGCCAATCCAGCGGCTGTCGGCTTCACGCGCGGCGGGCGACATATCATCGCGTATAAACGGTTCAACGGCGGATTTATAGGTACCGACGCGGAACACATGCGTGGAAACTTTCAGCTTTTCAAGCAGGGATTTGTAATAGAGGCCGTTGGTGGCAAAACCGTGCAGGTCAACCACGCCCTGCGGCGAGAGCCAGATTTTATTGGCAAAGCTCGCGAGGTAGTACTGGCCCTGGCTGTAGCTGTCACCCACGGCGTAAACCGGCTTGCCGCTGTCGCGGAACTCGCGCAGCGCCTTGCCGATATACTGCATCGAAGGCTGATCGCCCCCGGCGAAGTTTTTCAGATCCAGCACAATACCCGTGATATTACGATCATCTTTCGCCTGGCGAATGGCCTGGACGATGTCAAACAACGAGTTTTCCTGTAAACGATCGGAACTTGCGCCAAACAGTTGGCGGCCAATCACGCCCAGCTTACTGCTGGCGGAAGGCTTATCGACAATCACGCCGCTGATGTCCATCAACAACGCGCCGCGCGTGCTGTTGCTTTCAGGCGTGCTGCTAAGCTGCATCCAGATCCCCACGCCAACCAGCACGAGGAAAATAAAGAACAGATTCAGCACCAGTTCGCGGACAAAATTGAGTAATCGCCACGTCCATTTAAAGAATCCGGCGATAAAACGCCATAGGGTTCGCATGTTTTCTCCCTGATAAAGACAGTAAACGGTCCACCGAAAGCGGTGAAACATCTGGCTATCCTAAATAGAGCGCCGCCCGTTGTCAGCAGGAATCGCCTTCGGCGCTGTAACAAATTCCTCGCGCATGTTAATTTTGTGAAAAATAACATGACAGGAGCGAATCAATGGACGCACTTGAATTACTGGTAAATCGCCGTAGCGCTTCCCGCCTGGCTGACCCTGCGCCAGCCGGTGAGCAACTGGAAAATATCCTGCGAGCCGGGATGCGTGCCCCGGATCACGGCACGCTACAGCCGTGGCAGTTTTTTATCATCGAGGGAGAAGGCCGCGAGCGTTTCAGTCAGTTGCTGGAAAAAGGAGCAATTGACGCGGGCAGCGATGAGAAAGCGATTGATAAAGCACGTAATGCGCCATTCCGTGCACCGCTGATTATCGCGGTAGTGGCGAAATGTCAGCCACATCACAAGGTGCCAAAATGGGAACAGGAGATGTCGGCAGGTTGCGCGGTGATGGCAATGCAGATGGCGGCGGCTGCGCAGGGTTTTAACGGTATCTGGCGCAGCGGTGCGTTAACCGATAGCCCGGTGGTGCGTGAAGGGCTGAAGTGCGGGGAACACGATAAAATCGTCGGTTTTCTCTACTTAGGCACGCCACAGCTGAAGGCGTCTACCACCGTGTCGGTGCCGGATACAGCCCCGTTTGTGGTGCGTTTCTGATAAAGCTGATAGCCCGGCGGCAGAATCCACCGGGCTTTTTTCATTAAGATTTATGCTGTTTGGCGAATTCGTCTTTCGCTTTTTGCAGCTGCTGCTGGAATGCCGGGTTGGTGTGCAGCGTGGCAACAACGGCGGAACCGACGATGCGCGCGGCATCCACGTCGCTCTGCCAGTGGTAACCGCAAATTACGCGGCTTTCGCCCAGCTCATACCCACGTTTTAAAATCTCGTTCTGACGATCCGGATTAATCTCTGCCAGCACCAGCGCGGTGGCCCAGCCGATAGAGGTATGGCCCGATGGATAAGAACCGTTTTTCGACAGTTTATCCTGCTCGGTGGTGTTACAGGTTGGCACGCCGTAGAAAGCGAACGGACGAATGCGCATATATTTTTCTTTCGCGCCACGGGTTGCCAGATCGCCCGCATCTTCAATCATGTTGGTCAGCAGCTTGTGTAACTGCGGCGCATCTTTTTCGGTGATAGGCGATCCAAACGCACCGGAGAAGGCATTCGCCACGCCGCCGCCGCTCAGGTTAGCATCTTCTACCGCCAGCTTACCGCGTTCGGTGTTGCGCAGCAGGCGGCCTTGTTCATACATCGCCTGATCGTTCAGGAATGCAATGCTCCCGACGGCCGGTGGAGGGGGCAGCAGAGCGAGGCTATCAATGGCTTGCGCATTTTTCAGGTAGTAGAGGTCTGGTTTGGTGGTGGCGTCGTTCCCGGCCGGAGCAAGAGCAAAAGCGCTGGACGTAAAGAGTGTTGCCAGGCAAAGGGCGATAATGCGTTTTTTCATTGATATTTCCTTTTGATTTTTATCCTGATATGCAGGTTTTGACACTAATATATTCATGCCACTAATTAGTAGAAGGAAAAACGCGGTAAGAAAAATTGCCCTGTGTCGCAAAACGGACAATTGCTTGCGAAGTGAGCAGTAGTGAGCGATTTCGGAGTGTCGGACTTACCACGCCGCCGTTTGGGCGCTACCATAGTGGGATTGGCAAAATCAGGAGATGCCCATGAGCGAGCAAGCCATTCGTTTAACACAGTACAGCCACGGAGCCGGTTGCGGTTGTAAAATTTCCCCGAAAGTGCTGGAAACCATCCTGCATAGCGAACAGGCGAAGTTTGTCGACCCGAACCTGCTTGTCGGCAATGAAACCCGTGATGACGCGGCAGTGTACGACCTCGGCAACGGCACATCGATTATCAGTACCACCGATTTCTTCATGCCGATCGTGGATAACCCGTTTGATTTTGGCCGTATCGCGGCCACTAACGCCATCAGCGATATCTTCGCGATGGGCGGCAAACCGATTATGGCGATTGCGATTCTTGGCTGGCCTATTAATACTCTGGCACCAGAAATCGCGCGCGACGTGATTGAAGGCGGGCGTTTCGCCTGTCAACAGGCCGGGATTGCCCTGGCGGGCGGCCACTCTATTGATGCGCCGGAGCCTATTTTCGGGCTGGCGGTCACGGGTGTCGTGCCGACCGAGCGCGTGAAGAAAAACAGCACCGCGCAGGCGGGCTGCAAACTGTTCCTCACCAAACCACTGGGGATTGGCGTACTCACCACCGCTGAAAAAAAATCGCTGCTGAAACCTGAACATCAGGGGCTGGCGACGGAAGTGATGTGTCAGATGAACCTTGCTGGCGCGGCCTTCGCCAATATTGACGGCGTAAAAGCGATGACGGACGTCACCGGTTTTGGCCTGCTGGGCCATCTCAGCGAAATGTGCCAGGGCGCAGGCGTGCAGGCGCAGGTGAACTTTGCCGACGTGCCAAAACTGCCGGGCGTGGAAGAGTACATCGCGCAGGGTGCGGTGCCGGGTGGTACCGGGCGCAACTTTGCCAGCTACGGTCACCTGATGGGCGAGATGCCGGACGAATGGCGTTCACTGCTGTGCGATCCGCAAACCTCTGGCGGCCTGCTGTTGGCAGTCACGCCGGAAGCTGAGCAAGAGGTGCAGGCCGCGGCGGCGGAGTACGGCATTACCTTAACGTCTATTGGTTGTCTGGTTGAGGCCCGCGCGGGTCGCCCGATGATTGAGATTCGCTAAGCAGATGCGCCTGTTTATTGCGGAAAAACCGAGCCTGGCGCGTGCCATTGCTGATGTACTACCGAAACCTCATCGAAAGGGCGACGGGTATATCGAATGTGGCAACGGTCAGGTGGTGACCTGGTGTATTGGCCATCTACTCGAACAGGCGCAGCCAGACGCGTATGACAGCCGTTATGCGCGCTGGAATTTGCAGGATTTGCCGATTGTGCCGGAGAAGTGGCAGCTTCAGCCGCGCCCGTCGGTGACAAAGCAGCTCAATGTGATTAAGCGCTTTTTGCACGAGGCCAGCGAAGTTATTCACGCAGGAGACCCCGACAGAGAAGGGCAACTGCTGGTGGATGAAGTGCTGGACTACCTTTCGCTTGCACCCGAAAAGCGCCAGCAAGTGCAACGCTGTTTGATCAACGACCTGAACCCGCAGGCGGTGGAGCGGGCGATTACGCGTCTGCGTGCCAACAGCGACTTCATTCCGCTGTGCGTTTCCGCGCTGGCTCGCGCCCGTGCCGACTGGCTTTACGGCATCAATATGACCCGCGCTTACACCATTTTAGGACGTAACGCCGGGTATAATGGCGTGCTCTCCGTCGGCCGCGTACAAACGCCGGTGCTGGGGCTGGTGGTGCGCCGCGATGAAGAAATTGAAAACTTTGTCGCCAAAGATTTCTTCGAAGTGAAAGCGCACATTGTGACGCCGAAAGACGAACGTTTCACCGCTGTTTGGCAACCGAGCGAAGCCTGCGAGCCGTATCAGGACGAAGAGGGGCGATTGCTACACCGCGCGTTAGCCGATCATGTGGTCAAACGCATCGAAGGTCAGCCGGCGATTGTCACGGCCTATAACGATAAACGGGAATCAGAATCGGCCCCGCTGCCGTTTTCGCTTTCCGCATTGCAGATTGAGGCCGCCAAACGTTTCGGCCTGAGCGCGCAGAATGTGCTCGATATCTGCCAGAAGCTGTACGAAACCCACAAACTGATTACCTATCCACGTTCGGATAGCCGCTATTTGCCGGAAGAGCATTTCGCCGGGCGACACGCGGTGTTGAATGCGATTGCCGTCCACGCGCCGGATCTCCTGCCGCAACCGGTGGTGAACCCGGACACCCGCAACCGTTGTTGGGATGACAAAAAAGTCGACGCGCACCATGCCATTATTCCAACCGCGCGAGCCAGCAACGTCAATCTGACGGAAAATGAATCGAAGATTTACACCCTGGTGGCGCGTCAGTATCTGATGCAGTTCTGCCCGGATGCGGTTTTCCGTAAGTGTCAGATAGACCTTGATATTGCCAACGGTAAATTTATCGCCAAAGCGCGTTTTCTTGCGGAAGCAGGCTGGCGCACGCTGCTCGGCGGGAAAGAGCGCGATGAAGAGAACGACGGCACGCCGTTACCGGTGGTTGCCAAAAGTGATGAGCTGCTGTGCGAAAAAGGCGAAGTGGTGGAACGGCAAACCCAGCCGCCACGCCACTTTACCGACGCCACGCTGCTGTCGGCGATGACCGGGATTGCGCGTTTTGTGCAGGACAAAGATCTGAAAAAAATCCTGCGTGCGACAGATGGCCTGGGTACAGAGGCGACGCGCGCGGGAATTATCGAACTGCTGTTTAAGCGCGGTTTCCTGACTAAAAAAGGGCGCTATATTCACTCGACGGACGCGGGTAAAGCGCTGTTCCACTCGCTGCCGGAAATGGCGACACGGCCGGATATGACGGCGCACTGGGAGTCCATTTTGACGCAAATCAGTGAGAAACAGTGCCGCTATCAGGACTTTATGCAGCCGCTGGTGGGCACGCTGTATCAACTGATTGATCAGGCTCGCAGCACGCCGGTCAGGCGTTTCCGCGGCATTGTCGCGCCGGGCGGTGGTAGTGGCGAGAAGAAAAAGAGTGCGCCGCGTAAACGTAGCGCAAAAAAAAGCCCGCCAGCGGATGAAGTCGGAAGCGGGGCGATAGCCTAAGCGAAGCGCTTTCAGGCCTGTGCCGTATTCTTGCCGGGGGCGCTGCGCTTGCCCGGCCTACAAAGAGTGCAGTTTCAATGAATTGCGTCCAGTCGTAGGCCTGATAAGCGCAGCGCCATCAGGCATTGGCTACTTAAATCACACCCTGCGACAGCATCGCATCGGCAACTTTCACAAAGCCTGCGATGTTAGCGCCGCGCACATAGTTGGTTTGCTTGTTTTCGCCGCCGTGCTCGACGCAGGCATGGTGAATATCCAGCATGATGTGATGCAAACGCGCATCCACTTTCTCGGCTTTCCAGCCCAGACGTGCGGCGTTCTGCGCCATCTCCAGGCCGGACGTTGCCACGCCGCCCGCGTTCGCCGCTTTACCCGGCGCAAACAGCACGCCCGCTTCGAGGAACAGTTCGGTGGCTTCGATGGTGGTTGGCATATTCGCGCCTTCGGCAACTGCTTTGACGCCGTTGGCAATCAGCACGCGAGCCGCATCGGTATCCAGTTCGTTCTGCGTGGCGCACGGCAGGGCGATATCAACCGGTACGGACCACGGCTGCTGACCTTCCAGATAAACCAGGCCAAATTCCCGCGCGTAATCGGCTACGCGACCGTCGCGGCTGGCTTTGATTTCAATCAGACGCGCCAGTTTTTCTTTGGTGAAGCCGCTTTCATCCACCACGGTGCCGCTGGAGTCGGATGCGGTCACTACACGCGCGCCGAATTCCATCGCTTTTTCAATCGCATATTGCGCCACGTTCCCGGAGCCGGATACGGATACGCGCATACCTTCAAAGCTCAGGCCGTGACGTTTGAGCATCGCTTCGGTGAAGTAAACCAGGCCATAACCGGTAGCTTCCGGGCGAATCAGGCTGCCGCCGAACGAAAGACCTTTGCCGGTAAAGACGCAGGCGGTATTGTTGGAGAGTTTTTTCATCATTCCGGCCATAAAGCCGACTTCACGCCCGCCCACGCCGATATCGCCCGCCGGAACGTCTGTGTCTGCGCCGAGGTGACGATACAACTCGGTCATTAGCGCCTGACAGAAGCGCATGACTTCGCCTTCGCTTTTCCCTTTCGGGTCAAAATCGCTGCCGCCTTTGCCGCCACCCATAGGCAGGGTGGTCAGCGCGTTTTTGAAGGTTTGCTCGAAGCCGAGGAATTTCAGAATAGACAGGTTAACGGAAGGGTGGAAACGCATCCCTCCCTTGAACGGCCCAATCGCCGAACTGAACTGTACGCGCCATGCGCGGTTTACCTGTACCTGGTTGCGATCGTCCACCCAAACCACGCGGAACTGGATCACGCGCTCTGGTTCAACCAGCCTTTCGAGCAGCGAGAGGCGACGATATTGCGGGTTCTGTTCCAGAAATGGCCAAAGAGTGGTCATGACTTCGCGTACGGCCTGAGAGAATTCTGTCTGGTGCGGGTCGCGTTGCTGAACGTGGGCAAGGAAGTTTTCCAGAGAGCCAACCTGATCCATAAGTATAAGTTCCTCTTATAGTTAATGATGTATGTGCTTGTTGTGGTTTATGTTTTCACGTCGTGATGTTTTTTGACTATATCATTACGTTGCTAACTTTTGACAAGCAAAATTGAACGTGAAAGGAAAATTAATACGCAGCGGTGGGTCATAATAAAAAACGATACGTAGCTACGCTTAAGGAAACCGGCAAATGCGCCGATATCAACATAAAGCGAATGATGCGAAAGGAGAGTGAATATGAAGACGTATTGGCTGGCGGGCCTGCTGCTGATGGCCGCCGGGGCGACGCTAGCGCGCCCACAGGTGGAGGTGAATGTACCGCCCGAGGTGTTCAACAATCAGGGTAAAAACGTACAGAATTGCAGCCAGTGCTGCGTTTATCAAAATGAATATTATTCTGAAGGTGCGGTGATTAATACCGATGGCGGCCTGTTGCAGTGTCTGCGTGACGAGAAAACCCTCAGCACCAACCCGTTTATCTGGCGTCGTGTAAAGTGATAAATGCCTCAAGAAGGGGAATGTCGGCAGGCGCGAGAGAATAATTGAAAGCCTCTTCCGGGAGGCACCACGCCAGCGCGCTATGCTCGTGGGCGACGATTTCGCCCTCGTAAACCGGAACATGCCAGGCGTGAAGGTGAATGATTCGCCCGGAGACTTCACGCTGGTGGCTGGCGATATAGCGGGCAGGTTGCGCGTCAATTCCCAACTCTTCGCGCAACTCGCGGATCAGCGCTTGTGGCTGGCTTTCGCCTTGCTCCACTTTCCCTCCGGCAAACTCCCACATTCCCGCCTGATCGGCATGCGGCGGACGCTGGGCGAGAAGGATTTTTCCATTTTGTTCAATAATAGCGGCGACAACATCAATGGTTTTTAGCATATCGGTCAAAGATCCTGTGAATGTATTACCATAATATCCTTGCCTTTCCTTTCGCCAAAGCCTTGTCGGAGTTTTCGGGTGAAAAACAAACCATTCTGGGTGCAACCGTTAGCGTTATTGCCGCTGAGCCTCAAACCCATTGCCGCCATGCAGCAAAAACACTACGGTGCCGTGCTGAACCCCACTCGCTGGTGGGGGCGTATGCCGCGTTTGTTCTGGCTGGTGGCGCTGTTTGTCGGTTACCTTGAGCGCAAAAACGCGCGGCTCGACCCTGGCCTGCGGGCGCTATTGATGACGCGCGTGTCCCAGCTGTGCGAATGCGCATTCTGTATTGATGCCAATAGTCTGCGGCTGGCGCAGCGAAGCGGCGCGATGGAGAAGGTGCAGGCGGTGGCGCAATGGCGTGATTCAGCCCTGTTTAGCCGTGCGGAACGTGTCGCGCTGGCCTATGCGGAAGCGGTTACCGCAACGCCGCCGGTGGTCACCGAGGCAGAAAAAGAGGCGTTACACTGTCACTTTAACGATGCACAAATTACTGAAATGACTGCGTTAATCGCTTTTCAGAATCTCTCGGCGCGATTCAATGCCGCGCTGGAGATCCCTTCTCAAGGATTATGTACCCCAACAGGAAAACCGCATGCTTGACCGACATCTTCATCCTCGACTAAAGCCGTGGCTTAATCGTGCGGCGAGCGCGCTGGATCGCCCGTCAGTCACGCCCGATGGCGTCACACTGGTCGGATTTGCGATTGGCGTGCTGGCGCTGCCGTTTCTGGCATTGGGGTGGTACGGCGCGGCGCTGGCAGCCATAATCCTCAACCGATTGTGTGACGGGCTGGACGGCGCGCTGGCGCGGCGGCGGGGGTTATCAGATGCTGGCGGCTTCCTTGATATCGCGCTTGATTTTCTTTTCTACGCGCTGGTGCCATTTGGTTTTGTCCTTGCGAACCCGGTGAACAACGCAATAGCGGGTGCGTGGCTGCTGTTTGCGTTTATCGGTACCGGCAGCAGTTTCCTGGCGTTTGCCGCGCTGGCCTCAAAATACAATATCGATAACCCCGGCTATGCGCACAAATCGTTTTATTACCTGGGCGGCCTGACGGAAGGCAGTGAAACTATCGCGTTATTTGTGCTTTGCTGCCTCTTCCCGGCGTACTTTTCCTGGCTGGCGTGGATTTTTGGCGTGCTGTGCTGGCTGACAACGTTTAATCGGGTGTGGGGAGGGTATGTGACGCTGAGAGAGTGTCAGCGTCACGGAGAGAAACCTTAAAGCGAGCTATTCCGGTTTACGATCGCCCGTCGCCACGGGGTTTTTCGGGTTCGCGCTCCATTCGTACCAGCCGCCGTCGTAGACTGCAACGTTTTGCCAGCCCATGGCGCGGGCGTACATAAAGGTTTCAGAGGCGCGCCAGCCGGTGCCGCAGTAAAACGCAACATGCTGTTCAGGCAGGATATTCCAGCTTTTCCACATTTCCGCGATATCATCCGCGCTGCGCATGGTGCCGTCCGGGTTGTGGAAATCTTCCATATGCGTGGAGTCGCTGCCCGCGTGGCCCCAGCGTGCGCCAGCGATGTCGCCTTTTGGCTTGATATAGCTATAACCGCTGGTGGTGCCGATAAATTCCGGCCAGGAACGAATACTGACCAGCGAAGCGTCTTTACGGTGGAGCAGGCCGCGCGCCTGTTCCATATTCAGCATCAGCTGTGGCTGTGCCGGAATTGTGACGCCAAAGTCCGGCTCGGGTTTTACTTTCGCGGCGGTACCGCGTTCCACCGGCAGCCCCGCGTCAGACCAGGTTTTCCAGCCGCCATCCAGTAAACGGACATCTTTCACCCCGGCGTAGAGCATAATTTGCGCTACACGCGCGGCGGCGTAAACGTCGCGTCCGTAGAGAATAACCGTGGTGTCGTGGCGGATGCCGTGCTTCGCCAACATCGCTTTCAGCTGTTCATCAGAGACTTTATTCCACAACGGCTCGCTTTCGACTTCGTTGGTATCAATGTAACCTGCCCCCGGAATGTGGCTAAGTAAGTAAAATTTTGGCGCGCCCCAACCGGCTTCCAGCACCTTCCAATCGCCCGCCGGCTTGGCCATGACGGGTTTATTTTTCTGGAGATCGTGCAGCCATTGCGGATAAACCAACTGTTCGAAGTAGGGGAGCTTTTGCAGGCGATTTTGCTGTTGCAGGGCGTCGCTTAAACGTGAGATCTGCGTGTAGCCGATTTTCTCTAAACGCTCAGCAACGGCCTGATTGTCTTTATCGCTGCCGTACAGCGCGAGAGCGGTCTCTTTTTTCAGCTTATGCTGCTGCGCCCAGGCGGCAAGCTGCTCGTCGCTCATCGACGAAAGCCAGCTGGCTGACAGATTAAGCGCCATCGGTTCATGCCCCTGTGGGCCATTGGCGCTTTGCGGCCAGCCGTTATAGAACGCGCTCATACGCGTATCAATCGCGACGCCGTTTTGCTGCAACAGGTGGGAATAGCTTAGCGTTTTCGCCATATCAGCAGCCAAAACGGAGGTGGAAAGACCAAGCGCGAGGGCCAGCAAAGAGAATTGAGAAACACGTTTCATCGAATTGCCCGACAAGTAAAAAATGGAACGCCATTTTGAACGCCTGCCTCAGTAAATACTTTGCGTTAACGCAGTATTATCGCGCCTGAACAGTTTTCACGGTGAAGTATCACGTCGCTAAAGTGTGTGATGCCAGCGCAGCATATCCAGGCATAGCGCATTTTCAGGCGCATCCGCCACATCGTGCGTCACCAGAATAGTAGGAATATTTTGCGTGCGAACGGTGTCGAATACCCACTGGCGGAAAGCGGTTCGCAAGGTGCTATCCAGCCGGCTGAAGGGCTCGTCCAGCAGCAGTGCGTCGGGCTCGGCCAGTAGCGCGCGCAATAGCGCTACCCGTGCGCGTTGGCCGCCTGAGAGTGTTGCCGGATCGCGGACATAAAAATCACTTAGCCCGGCACGTGCCAGTGCGTCTTGTGCGGCAACCTTGCGCTGATGACCGCGCACCGAGGCCGGGAGCGCCAGTTGCAGGTTGTGGCCCACGCTCAGATGATCGAACAACAGCGCATCCTGAAACAGAATGCCAATGCGTCGTCGTTCTGTAGGCAACTGTTCAATGCGCGAGCCGTTCAACCACAGTTCGCCACTGGCCTGAAACGCGGGGGCAAGCGCGCCAATCATCCAGGAAAATAGCGTGGATTTTCCGCAGCCGGAAGGCCCCATCAGCGTGACTATCTCGCCCGACTGAACGGTGAAGGAGACATCGCGCAGCAGCGGCTGTTGGCCTTTCATCAGCGTGACGTTGTTTATCTGCAACATTAGCGTAGTCCTTGCCGAAAGTGGCCGATAGCTCGCGCAATAAGCGTCGTGAGCGTGAAAAACAGCACTGGCAGTATGAGCTGCCAGAGCCCCTGGGCGGCAAGTTGCGCCGATGCGCCGCCGCTGGAAAGCGCCACCGCTTCGGTGGTGAGCGTCGGAACGCGGCCTGCACCCAACCACTGGGTAGGTAAATATTGCGCAATGCTGACTGAAAAGCCCACTGCCAGCGCAGAGAGCAGCGGCTTGACGACCAGCGGGCATTTGATTTGCACAAAAATGCGCGTCTGATTCCAGCCAAGGGTGCGGGCGATCAGGACCAGTCGCGGGTCGATGCGTTGCCAGGCCGGGCGGAGAATGAAAAGTATCCAGGGGATCACCCATAACAGATGCCCCCATAGCACGGTAGTAAATTCCCCATCGAGCCAGCCATATAATGCAATTTCATACTGCCCCGCCGCTAGCGGCAGAGCGGGCAGAATAAGTGGCAACCATAGACAGCGTGTCAGGGCGGTTGGTCCCCATTCCAGCCATAGCAGACAGAACGCAGCACCCAGTAATGAAGCCCACAACGCCAGCCAAAAACTGTTGCTAACTATCAGCCCATCCGGCAGCGCCGCGTGGGCGAGAAGTACAAGCGTCAGCGTACAGATTACACCGCTCAGCGGGATAAACTGACTCAACCATTTCCCGCTCACCCGCAACGTTTGCACATGACGACGGCCATGAAGGCCAGGGAAGAAATACAGCCAGGCTCGCCACAGCCCGGATGCGCTAAGCGCGAGGGCAGCCAGCAAAACCAGCAGTATCATACACGCCAGCTGGCCTTTGATTTGCGCATGGTCATCCCCCTGATTGAGCCATTGCCACGCCAGTACAGCAAGCGTTGGCGGGTTACCGGGCCCAAGGATAATCGCCACATCGACGACGGACAGCGTCCATGCAGTGGTTGCCAGAAGGGCGATGCTCAGGGCGGGCAGCAGAGTGGGCAGGATCAGATATCGCAGGCACTGCCCCCGGCCATAGCCGAGACTGCGCATGACTATGAGC
>CAJYVI010000167.1 GCA_913778145.1 uncultured Pseudocitrobacter sp. | reverse complement strand
GGGAGACGTGCGCGTTGAAGAACGCCCGATACCACAGCTGCAAAGTGAAGACGACGTGCTGGTGAAAGTGGTTTGTTCCGGCCTTTGCGGTTCTGATATTCCCCGTATCTTTGCCCACGGCGCGCATTATTACCCCATCACTTTAGGCCATGAATTTAGCGGATATGTTGAATCTTACGGCAGTAACATCACTGATTTACAACCCGGTGACGCCGTGGCCTGCGTGCCGTTATTACCCTGTTTTCACTGCCCGCAATGTGAAAGAGGTTTTTACTCTTTATGTAAGCAATACCAGTTTGTGGGTTCGCGTAGTGAAGGCGGAAATGCAGAATACATTGTGGTAAAACGCGCCAATTTGTTCCGTTTACCGTCAGATATGCCAGTGGCAGATGGAGCATTTATCGAACCGATTACCGTCGGGCTACATGCGTTTCATCTGGCACAAGGCTGCGAAGGTAAAAATGTCATTATTGTTGGGGCCGGAACGATTGGCCTGCTCGCCCTGCAATGCGCACGAGAACTGGGGGCCAAAAGCGTCACCGCGATAGATATCAACCCACAGAAACTGGCACTGGCACAGCAATTAGGCGCAACACACACATTTAATAGCCGGGAGATGAGTGCCGCAGAAATTCAGGCCGCAATGGAAGATGCTACGTTTGATCAACTGGTGCTGGAGACCGCAGGTACGCCACAGACGGTTTCTTTAGCCATTGAAGTTGCCGGGCCACGAGCACAACTGGCACTGGTAGGTACTTTGCATCACGACCTGACACTCAGCGCAGACGTATTTGGGCAAATATTGCGTAAAGAGTTAAGCCTGATCGGCAGTTGGATGAACTACTCCAGCCCCTGGCCTGGAGAGGAGTGGGCAACAGCCGCACGCCTGTTAACCGAGAAGCGCCTGCAACTGGCCCCTCTTATTGCCAGCAGCGGTAATGCAGAGCACTTTGCACACGCGGTAAAAGCGTTAAACGGTGCGCCAATGCAGGGAAAAATTCTGCTTAACCTGGCCTGACTAACCTGAGCCAGCAATCCACGCTGGCTCACATTTACTTTCGAAAATTAGCGTTCACCTTTCGCAATCCTTCGATTAAACTAGCACCAGTTAATTATCAGGCAACTCAACATGAATTCATTTGAACGAAGGAATAAAATTGTCGACCTGATTAATACGCAAGGCAGTGTGCTGGTGTTGGATCTTTCAAATATGTTTGGTATTTCGGAAGTTACCATCCGCGCCGATCTGCGTATGCTGGAAGAGAAAGGGCTTGTCACGCGTTTTCATGGCGGCGCGGCAAAACCTGGAAGTCATCTGGCGGAAGGCGACAATCAGGAAGTGGTACTTGAAGAGCGGTATCAGTTGGCCAGCGACCCGAAGAAACGGATTGCCCAGGCTGCCGCAGCAATGATCGAAGAAGGTATGACCATCATCCTCGACAGTGGCAGTACCACTTTACTGATTGCCGAAGCGCTGACGCGTAAAAGCAATATCACGGTGATTACTAACAACTTACCCGCTGCATATATTTTATCGGACAACAAAGATCTTACCCTGGTGGTGTGCGGTGGCACCGTGCGTCATAAAACTCACTCGATGCACGGTACAATCGCCGAGCGTTCACTTCAGGGTATTAGCGCAGATCTGATGTTTGTGGGGGCAGATGGGATTGATGCTACCAACGGTATCACCACCTTTAATGAAGGCTACTCCATTAGCAGTGCAATGGCAGCGGTGGCGCATAAAGTGATCGCCGTACTGGATGCCACCAAATTCAACCGACGCGGTTTTAATCAGGTGTTACCCATGAACAAGATCGACTGCGTGATCACCGATGACAGCATTAACAAACAGGACAAAGTAGCGCTGGAAAAAATAGGCGTTGAATTGCAGATTGTGTAAATCCGTCGCTACCTGAAAAATTTAGCGTTGCAGTTTTGCTGCAACGCTTGCCCTCACTCGCCCTGCTGCTCCAGCGCATACTTCTTCACGCCGTCAATTTCTGCACTGCAAGAACTTCTTTTTACCCCAATGCGGCAACGAAATTCAGAAAAGTGCCTATCACTTATGTGAAGCTCCTTCCGACCCAAATGCATCAAAGCTCCTATCCTCACCTTAAAATGTAAACCAATAGGTTGACAAAATAATGGTGAAAAATCAGACTAACAATAAACGTAAGAAAGATTTCCCTGTTGTGCTTTTGCATGCAGCCAGAGAGGAGTTGTTTGGTCTCTCTGCTATCGACCGCGCCGAATTCATTGCTGCTATTGATGACTTTGAAGAGTTTGGGCCCCATTCATCACAGGTCAATACAGAGAAAATTCAAGGGGATATGTATGAGATTAAAACGCACAGTCAAAGCCACTGGTTAAGAGGGTTCTACTTTCATTTTCATAAAGGTCTATGGGTCATTACACATATCTTTGCTAAAAAGACCAATAAAACCCCGAAAGCCAATATTGAACTGGGTTTAGCGCGCTATCAAACCTTCCTTGCAGCAGATGAGCCCAAAAATGCGAGAGAGAAAAAATGAACAAAAATAAAGAATTGCATCACTGGGAAGAGGTTAAAACAGAGCTATTGAGGGATGAAGCCACTGCAAAATCGCTTGATATCGTTCTACAACGAAAGGCTTTGCTCAGTCAGCTCGTTGAGAAGCGCAAAGCGCTCAATGTGAGCCAATCCGCCGTCGCGAAGCAGCTTGGTGTAACCCGGCAGGCGATCAGCAAATTTGAAAAAGGGTACAGTTCCCCGACGCTGGATGTCGTCTTCAGCTATGCAAATGCCATCGGGATCGATCTCTTCAGCTCTCTTAAAAGACTGTTTGCATAGTCATTGGCCCCGGTTCTTCGAAGGGGCCAATGAATTCACTCACTCGCCCTGCTGCTCCAGCGCATACTTATACAGCGCATTTTTCTTCACGCCGTGAATTTCCGCAGCCAGCGCCGCCGCTTTTTTCAGCGGCAGTTCTGCCTGCAACAGCGCCAGCGTGCGCAGCGCATCGGCAGGCAGGTCATCTTCCTGCGCTTTATGGCCTTCGACAATCAGCACCATTTCGCCTTTGCGACGGTTTTCATCTTCCTTCACCCACGCCAGCAGTTCGCCGACCGGCGCGCCGTGAATAGATTCCCAGGTTTTGGTCAGCTCGCGCGCCAGCACCACGTAGCGGGATTCGCCCAATACCGCGACGATATCTTCCAGGCTGTCTAACAGACGGTGGGTAGATTCATAAAAAATCAGCGTGCGCGTTTCTTCTTCAATGGCTTTCAGCGCGTCGCGACGGCCTTTTGATTTGGCGGGCAGAAAACCTTCATAGCAGAAACGGTCCGAAGGCAGACCGGCGGCGCTCAGTGCGGCGATAGCGGCACACGGCCCCGGCAGTGGCACCACGCGAATGCCCGCTTCACGGCAGGTACGCACCAAATGATAGCCAGGATCGTTAATCAGCGGCGTACCGGCATCGGAAACCAGGGCAATGTTTTGCCCCTCTTTCAGCTTCGCCACCAGCGTTTCGGCTTTTTGTTGTTCGTTATGGTCATGCAGTGCAAATAACCGGGCGTTAATCCCAAAATGTTGCAGCAGTAAACCGGTGTGGCGCGTGTCCTCGGCGGCAATTAAATCAACGGCTTGTAATACGTTTAATGCACGTTGCGTGATATCAGCTAGATTCCCGATAGGAGTGGGTACAATATAGAGCTGACCTTCAGAATTCTCAGCTGATTCGTGTTGTTTCATTGTTTCATCCGTATTGCCGATTTAATATTGAGCATTGAGCCAAAAAAATATCACTGGATACATATGGTACCGTCAACATTTCTTCGTTCTAAAGCCGCGCGCTGCCTGCCTGTTGTTCTGGCGGCATTACTTTTCGCCGGCTGTGGCACCCAGCAAACACAGGACCAGAGTGCATCCCATTTAGAGGGAACCGCACAAGCGGACTCTGGTTATTACCTGCAGCAGATGCAGCAGAGTGCGAATGATAGCAAGACCAACTGGCAATTACTCGCCATTCGTGCACTGCTGAAAGAAGGTAAGAGCCAGCAGGCAATGGAACTGTTCGGTCAGTTACCGAAAGAGCTTAACGATGAGCAGCGTCTGGAGCAGACGCTGCTGGCCGTTGAGATCAAACTGGCACAGCAGGATTTCAAAGGCGCGGAAGCGCTGTTGGCGAAAATCGATCCGAATGGTCTGAGCAATAATCAGCAGATCCGTTTCTGGGCCGACGGCATCGCCTCGCAGCAAGGGAAACCGACCCTTACGCTGCTGCGTGCGTTAATCGCGCAGGAACCTCTGCTGAAAGCCGTACCGGAAAAACAAAAAAATATCGATGCCACCTGGCAGGCGCTTTCGGCAATGACGCAGGAACAGGCCAACGCGTTGGTGATTAATGCCGATGAAAATGTGTTACAGGGTTGGCTCGATCTGCAACGTGTCTGGTTCGATAACCGCAACGATGCCGACATGATGAAAGCCGGGATCAAAGACTGGCAGACACGCTATCCGCAGAATCCTGGTGCAAAACTGCTGCCGACGCAGTTGGTGAACGTCCAGAGCTTTAAACCGGCTTCAACCAATAAGATTGCCCTGCTGCTGCCGTTAAATGGCCAGGCGGCGGTTTTTGGTCGCGCCATTCAGCAAGGTTTTGAAGCCGCGAAAAACGGGATTTCCCCGGTGAGCGGCAGCGCGGTACCGGAACAGGTTGCACAGGCGGCATCGACCAATGACGTGGTCAGCCCGTCTCAGGCTGAAGTCACTGACCTGACGACACCGCAGACGCAGCCAGTACAGGCTCCAGCGCCAGTACAGGCACCGGTGCAATCCGTCACCGCTGCGCCACAGCAACAGGAACAGGAACAAGCGCCAGCCGCAGCCGCTCCAGCAACGCCAGCAGCCCAGCCCGTTGCTGCGAACCCATCGGCCGAGCTGAAAATTTATGACACCACCACGCAGCCAATGAGCCAGATTCTGACGCAGGCCCAGCAGGATGGCGTCACGCTGGTAGTCGGCCCGCTGCTGAAAAACAATGTGGACGATCTGCTGAAAAGCAATACGCCGCTGAACGTGCTGGCGCTTAATCAACCGGAATCGGTCACCAACCGTGCGAACGTCTGCTACTTCGCGCTCTCTCCGGAAGATGAAGCGCGCGACGCCGCACGTCATATTCATGAGCAGGGCAAGCAGGCTCCGCTGCTGCTGGTACCGCGTAGCGCACTGGGCGATCGCGTCACGCGCGCCTTCGCAGAAGAGTGGCAATCGCTGGGCGGCGGTACCGTGCTGCAGCAGAAATTTGGTTCTGTCTCTGAACTGCGCGGCGGCGTGAACGGCGGTTCCGGTATTGCGCTGACCGGCAGCCCGGTCACCACCAGCCAGAATCAACCGCAGAGCGTAACCATTGGCGATTTAACCATTCCGGCACCGCCGAGCGATGCACAAATCAGCAGCGGTGGTAAAGTGGATGCCGCGTACATCGTAGCGACAGCGCAGGAAATTGCGTTCATCAAGCCGATGATCGCCATGCGTAACGGCAGCCAGGGCGGCGCAACGCTGTATGCCAGCTCGCGCAGCGCGCAAGGCGTCGCCGGGCCTGATTTCCGTTTAGAGATGGAAGGCTTGCAGTACAGTGAAATTCCGATGCTGGCGGGCAGTAATCCGTCGCTGATGCAGCAGGCGTTGCGTACGGTGAATAACGACTATTCCCTGGCGCGTCTGTATGCAATGGGTGCAGATGCCTGGTCGCTGGCGAATCATTTCTCGCAAATGCGCCAGGTGCCAGGCTTTGAGCTGAACGGCAACACCGGTGATTTGACGGCAACTCAGGATTGCGTGATTAACAGGAAGTTATCATGGCTCAAATACCAACAGGGTCAGGTCGTCTCAGCAAACTAACCACGAAACAGACTGGCGACGCAGCGGAACTTCGTGCGCGTCGCTGGCTGGAAGGTCAGGGGCTGACATTCATCGCCGCCAATTTTCGCGATCGCGGCGGTGAAATCGACCTGATTATGCGCGACGGTACGGTAACGGTTTTTGTGGAAGTCCGTTATCGTACTTCCGGTGCGTATGGCGGCGCGGCCGCAAGCGTAACCCGGAGTAAGCAACATAAATTATTACACACTGCCCAATTGTGGCTCGCCCGTCACAATGGGAGTTTTGATACTGTGGATTGCCGTTTCGATGTGGTAGCCTTCACTGGCAATAACGTCGAATGGTTAAAAAACGCATTTAGTTAATAGCAACATCAAGAATTTAAAGGGAAATCGTGCTCGAAAGAATTAAAGTTTGCTTCACTGAAAGCATTCAAACGCAAATTGCAGCGGCAGAAGCCCTTCCGGATGCTATCTCCCGAGCCGCTATGACCCTTGTGCAATCACTGCTCAACGGCAACAAAATTCTCTGTTGTGGTAACGGTTCCTCCGCCGCCAACGCACAGCATTTTGCTGCCTGTATGATCAATCGCTTCGAAACGGAGCGTCCTGGTTTACCGGCGATTGCACTTAATGCCGATAACGTGGTCTTAACGGCAATCGCTAACGATCGCTTACACGATGAAATTTACGCCAAGCAGGTGCGCGCGTTGGGTCATGCCGGAGATGTGTTACTGGCGATTTCAACCCGTGGCAACAGCCGCGACATCGTGAAAGCCGTGGAAGCCGCCGTGACGCGTGATATGACCATTGTAGCGTTAACCGGCTACGACGGCGGTGAACTGGCCGGTTTACTCGGTCAGCAGGATGTGGAAATTCGCATCCCTTCTCACCGCAGCGCGCGTATTCAGGAAATGCACATGCTGACGGTGAATTGCTTATGCGATCTGATTGATAACACGCTTTTCCCACACCAGGACGATTAAGGAGTACATATGAAGGCATTCTCGCCCCTCGCAGTCCTTATTTCCGCGCTGCTGCTTCAGGGATGCGTCGCGGCTGCCGTCGTTGGCGGCGCAGCGGTAGGCACGAAGGCGGCAACCGACCCGCGTACTGTGGGAACACAGGTTGACGATGGCACGCTGGAGCTACGCGTAAACACCGCGTTGTCGAAAGACGAACAAATTAAGAAAGAAGCGCGCATCAACGTGACGGCATACCAGGGCAAAGTGCTGCTGGTGGGTCAGGCGCCGAATACCGGGCTGGCGGCTCAGGCCAAGCAAATCGCTATGGGCGTAGAGGGCACCACCGAAGTCTTCAACGAAATTCGTCAGGGTGAGCCGATTAGTCTGGGCACGGCGTCAACGGATACCTGGATCACCACGAAAGTGCGCTCCCAGTTGCTGACAACCGATCAGGTGAAATCGTCGAACGTGAAGGTCACTACGGAAAACGGTGAAGTGTTCCTGATGGGGCTGGTAACGGATCGTGAAGGCAAAGCCGCCGCCGATATCGCCAGCCGCGTTAGCGGAGTGAAACGCGTCACCACGGCGTTTACCTATATTCAGTAACCGCTCAGGCCTGCGGTTGACGCAGGCCTGATAAGCGTAGCGCCATCAGGCACCGTGCTGCGCAATTGCCGGATGGCGGCGTAAACGCCTTATCCGGCCTACATCGCGCGCCGCGCGATGTCGCGCAACTCCCCTGACTTCAAGATGGTGACAGGCTCTCGCGCCGGCGATAACGCTTCCGTCAGCATTGCCTGCGCCACGTCGCGCGCCTTGATCGACTTCCAGTTCCCGGGCAGGAAACCAAACAGCGGGGCCAGCAGCGACTCGTTGAGGCGTCTTTTATGGCGTTCCCCCACCAGCATAGATGGCCGCGCAATGGTCAGTCGTGGCCACTGCTGCGCAATCAGTGCATCTTCCATCTCACCTTTAACGCGGTTATAGAAAAAGGGCGAATGCGCATTGGCGCCCATCGCGCTCACCACCAGCATATGCTTCGCCCCCAGCCGCAGACCGGTAAGCGCCGTATCAACTACCAACGTGTAGTCCGACTGAATAAACGCCTCTTTTGAGCCTGCTTCACGCATCGTCGACCCCAGGCAACAGAACACGATATCAATCGGTGTCGTGACCTGCGCGAGCGCGTCGCTTAACTGTGGATCGTGCGGATTAAAGACTTCGGGAAATCCTTCAAGCGGGCGGCGCGTAGGGGCGGCAATCGAGTAGATATACGGTTCCTGAAGCAGAAGATGCAGTAAGTGACCACCCACTAATCCGGTCGCGCCGGTTATCAATACCTGACTCATTCATATCCCCTTTACGGATTTTTCACCCTTGTAATCTCATCGTCCTGCCCCACACTTTATAGTTCGCAGGATTTTTTTCTGAAGCCAAAACCATGGAGGAATCATGAGCAAAAAAATAGCCGTCTTGATCACCGACGAGTTTGAAGATTCAGAGTTTACCTCTCCCGCCGAGGCGTTTCGCAAAGCGGGCCATCAGGTCATCACCATTGAGAAACAGGCCGGTAACACGGTTACGGGCAAACGCGGCGAAGCCAAGGTGAAGATTGACGCCGCCATTGACCAGGTTAACCCTGCGGAGTTTGATGCCCTGCTGCTGCCAGGTGGCCATTCGCCTGACTACCTGCGTGGCGACGATCGTTTTGTGACCTTCACCCGCGATTTTGTTAACACCGGCAAACCGGTATTCGCCATCTGCCACGGGCCGCAGCTGTTAATCAGTGCTGATGTGGTGCGCGGGCGTAAGCTCACCGCCGTGAAACCTATTGTAGTGGATGTAAAAAATGCCGGGGCGGATTTTTACGATCAGGAAGTAGTGGTCGATAATGACCAACTGGTCACCAGCCGGACGCCAGATGATTTACCGGCATTTAATCGGGAAGCGTTACGCCTGCTGGGCGCCTGAATCCCGTAGCCAATGCAGTTTTTTACCGAAGCCCAGCGTGTTGTCAGTAAACTTGAGTTCATCAAGGCGAATTTCCCAAACGGGTGCTGACAACATTCTGGCGACCGGGAAGCGGCGGTTATACAACGCGCGCTTCTCGTCGCTCTCTTCACCTTCCAGCAGGCGAATCTCCCCCTTGAACTGCACGCCGCGAATCAGTGCCACTGTTTTCGGCTGGCCGTTTACCGTTCCGGCGACGGGCGCACGCGTACCGGTCATTTGCCCATGACGCGTCGTGGTATCGCTGAGAAGATAAAAGGCGACGCGTTCTGCGTCATAAACAAAAAATGCATTCGCACACCACAATTCACCGTCATTCGCCACACACCAGCTTACAACGTGTTGTTTTGTCAGCCAGCGGCTAATGGCAGCAAGCGTTTCCATCTTTTCTCTCCGTTATGCTAAGGTGCGTTCACGTTACTATACAGGTTTCAACTCGTGCCCTGGTTTCTTTATCTGGTCCGCTCGGCGGATAACAAACTCTACACCGGGATCACCACCGACGTGGCGCGTCGCTTTCAGCAGCATCAAAGCGGCAAAGGCGCAAAAGCACTACGCGGAAAAGGTGAACTGACGCTGGCGTTTTCTGGCGAAGTTGGTGAGCACTCACTGGCATTGCGACTGGAATACCGCATTAAACAGCTAACGAAGCGCCAGAAAGAGCGCCTCGTTGCTGGGGAAGAGTCGTTTGAAGCCCTGCTAAGCGGCCTTAAAAGCGATTAAAGTGGTCTGAATACTCAACCAGGCCGTGTACACCATTCAGCGCGTCATCCGCCAGACGATGGACCATAAACGCCTCTTCCGTGCCCGGCCAGCGGCAACGTAAGTCGTACTGTGCGGCGCGTTCAAAGCCAAAACGGCTGTACAACGCAGGTTCACCCAGCGTGACGACCGCGGCGTAGCCGAACTCGTTAAGGGAATCGAGGCCTTCGTAAACCATCTGACGTGCAAGACCCTGACCACGATAGCTTTCGTCGACCGCCAGCGGTGCCAATCCGACCCACTGAAGTTCTTCACCTTCAACGCTTACCGGGCTGAATGCCACGTAGCCCACCACGTGACCTTCGTCATCCGTCGCCACCAGGCCGAGGGTAATCAAGCCGTCTTCGCGCAGCTCGCGCACAAGATCGGCCTCCCCGTTCCCGTTAAAGGTACGACGCAGCAGGGCGTCAATCCCCGGCGCATCAATCCCAATTTCCACTCGAATCAGCATGGCTCACCCACCGATGTGTGTTTAGAGTCTGATGGCGTTTTCAGCCCGGCTTCCACGAAGTCCGCCAGCTGCATCAGCATGACACGAAGCGCTTTTGGCATCTGTTCAAGCTCAATGGCATCCATCAGGTTTTTAACGTACAAACCCAGCTCCGTATCGCCTTCAATAACCAGTCGACGCTGGAAGAAGAGCGTGTCGGGATCTTGTTTACGCGCGGCGATCATCAGCAGGTCGCTGGCATCCGCGCTAAAGCTCACATCTGGCTGCGCCGATTCGCTTACAATCAGGCGATCGTTCTCGACGGAGGTAAACCATTGCAGGCCAATATCACGCACCTCAATGCTTAACCAGCGACCTTCGAGAAACTCCAGCTCACCATCGGCCAGCGCCTGGCGGAATTGCCAGCTGAGCATCTGCTGCAACACCTGACGTTTGAGGGCGAACGGCGTGAACTTCACCGGCACGCTCATCAGCGTTGGGGCAACATGAACCAGACGTGAACGCAGTTTATCCAACACAAGCTTTACTCCCTGAATGCAATAATCCTGTTATTTTGCCATATCAGATAAACGACATAGCGGCGTAAATCAACAATTATGTGGTAAAGACTAACCATTATTGGTGCCATCAATACGCTTTTGTCTGCCTCAAATCAAAAATAATCGCCGCCAGGTTAACTAAAATCCCACTTCGTTAACATTATCGCTATCTGCAGGAAGAATTATGGAGCTGCTCTGCCCTGCCGGAAATCTCCCGGCGCTGAAGGCGGCCATCGAGAACGGTGCCGATGCTGTCTATATCGGGCTGAAAGATGACACCAACGCCCGCCATTTTGCCGGTCTGAATTTTACCGAGAAAAAACTGCAGGAAGCCGTCAGCTTTGTGCACCAGCATAAGCGCAAGCTTCACATCGCCATTAATACCTTCGCGCACCCGGACGGTTACGTTCGCTGGCAACGCGCGGTGGATATGGCCGCACAGCTTGGCGCTGATGCGCTGATCCTCGCGGACATCGCCATGCTGGAGTACGCGGCAGAACGTTACCCGCATATTGAGCGCCACGTCTCCGTTCAGGCTTCCGCCACCAATGAAGAAGCCATTCGCTTCTATCATCGCAATTTCGATGTCGCTCGCGTGGTGCTGCCGCGCGTGCTTTCCATCCACCAGGTAAAACAGCTGGCGCGCGTCACCCCCGTTCCGCTGGAAGTGTTCGCGTTCGGTAGCCTGTGCATTATGGCGGAAGGCCGTTGCTATCTGTCCTCGTATTTGACCGGCGAATCGCCGAATACCGTCGGTGCGTGCTCTCCGGCACGTTTCGTGCGCTGGCAGCAAACGCCGCAGGGGCTGGAATCGCGCCTCAATGAAGTATTGATCGACCGCTATCAGGACGGCGAGAACGCCGGGTATCCGACGCTGTGTAAAGGGCGTTATCTGGTCGACGGCGAGCGCTATCACGCGCTGGAAGAACCGACCAGCCTGAATACGCTGGAGCTGCTGCCGGAACTGCTGGCTGCCAATATCGCCTCGGTAAAAATCGAAGGTCGCCAGCGTAGCCCGGCCTATGTCAGCCAGGTGGCGAAAGTGTGGCGTCAGGCCATCGACCGCTGCATCGCGGACCCGCAAAACTTTGTGCCACAGGCGGCATGGATGGACACCCTCGGCTCAATGTCCGAAGGCACACAAACCACGCTTGGCGCGTACCACCGCAAATGGCAGTAGGAATGACCATGAAATATTCATTAGGGCCGGTGCTGTACTACTGGCCAAAAGAGACGCTGGAAGATTTCTACCAGCAGGCGGCCACCAGCAGCGCCGATATCATCTATCTGGGCGAAGCGGTATGCAGCAAGCGCCGCGCCACCAAAGTGGGCGACTGGCTGGATATGGCGAAATCGCTGGCGGGCAGCGGCAAGCAAATTGTGCTGTCGACGCTTGCTCTGGTGCAGGCCTCTTCTGAGCTGGGCGAGCTAAAGCGCTACGTTGAGAACGGCGATTTCCTGCTGGAAGCGAGCGACCTCGGCGTGGTGAATATGTGTGCCGAACGCAAACTGCCGTTTGTCGCCGGGCATGCGCTGAACTGCTATAACGCAGTGACGCTTCGCCTGCTGGCGAAACAGGGCATGATGCGCTGGTGTATGCCGGTCGAACTGTCTCGCGACTGGCTGGCGAATCTGCTGACGCAGTGTGAAGAACTGGGCATCCGCAATCAGTTTGAAGTGGAAGTGTTGAGCTACGGTCATCTGCCGTTAGCCTACTCCGCACGCTGTTTTACCGCGCGTTCGGAAGATAAGCCGAAAGATGAGTGCGAAACCTGCTGCATTAAATACCCGAACGGACGCAGCATGCTGTCGCAGGAAAATCAGCAGGTCTTCGTGCTGAACGGTATTCAGACCATGAGCGGCTATGTTTACAACCTTGGCAACGAGCTTGCTTCAATGCAGGGGCTGGTGGATATCGTGCGTCTGTCGCCGCTCGGCACCGAGACGTTCGATATGCTGAATGCCTTCCGCGCCAACGAAAATGGTCAGGCACCGTTAAACCTCACCGCCAACAGCGATTGTAACGGTTACTGGAAACGTCTGGCGGGGCTGGAACTGCAAGCGTAACCTTTCGCCGGATGGCGGCATAAATGCCTTATCCGGCCTACAAATACGCCAAACACCGTACGCCCCGCAGGCCTGATAAGCGCAGCGCCATCAGGCATTTTACGTGCGATACCGACCGTATAAAGCTCACTTTGTTAACAACATTCACTACTCTTTAATGCAGTATGAAATGTTCAGCAGCTAACAAAGTGAGCCTTTATGACTGACAAAACCGTTGCATTCTCGGTTCTCGATCTCGCACCGATCCCACAAGGGTTGCAGGCCAAAGACGCCTTTGACCGTTCCCTCGACCTCGCAAAACTTGCCGAAAAACGTGGCTATCATCGCTACTGGTTAGCGGAACACCACAACATGACAGGCATCGCCAGCGCGGCAACGTCAGTGCTAATCGGCTATCTGGCGGCGAATACGACCACCCTGCATCTCGGTTCCGGCGGCGTGATGCTGCCTAACCACTCTCCGCTGGTGATTGCTGAGCAGTTCGGCACGCTTAATACGCTGTATCCGGGCCGTATTGATTTAGGGCTGGGACGCGCGCCTGGCAGCGACCAGCGCACCATGATGGCGCTGCGCCGTCATATGAGCGGCGATGTGGATAATTTCCCGCGAGATGTGGCGGAACTGGTTGATTGGTTTGACGCCCGCGATCCGAACCCGCACGTTCGTCCGGTTCCCGGCTACGGCGAGAAAATCCCGGTTTGGCTGCTGGGGTCAAGCCTCTACAGCGCCCAGCTTGCCGCACAGCTCGGCCTGCCGTTCGCGTTTGCCTCGCACTTCGCGCCGGATATGCTGTTCCAGGCACTGCACCTTTACCGCACCAACTTCAAACCTTCCGCGCGGCTGGAAAAACCGTACGCGATGGTGTGTATCAATATCATCGCCGCCGACAGCAATCGCGATGCGGAATTCCTGTTCACCTCGATGCAGCAAGCGTTTGTGAAACTGCGCCGTGGCGAAACCGGACAGCTTCCGCCGCCGATTCAAAACATGGATCAGTTCTGGTCACCGTCCGAACAATATGGCGTACAACAGGCGCTGAGCATGTCGCTGGTCGGCGATAAAGCGAAAGTGCGCCACGGGCTGGAATCGATTCTGCGTGAAACCGACGCGGATGAAATTATGGTTAACGGGCAAATCTTCGATCACCAGGCCCGGCTGCATTCTTTTGATCTGGCGATGGATGTGAAGGAAGAGTTGTTGGGGTAAATGCGGTTTGTGTGCCCGGTGGCGCTGCGCTTACCGGGCCTACGCGATCGCGTAGGCCGGATAAGGCAACGCCGCCATCCGGCAATGCTGATTATTGATAAACCGGCAGCAAATTAAAGCTCGACAGTATGTGCACCAGCGCGTTACCGATACCGAAGACCAGAATCAGCGCGATCATCGGCTTGCCGCCCCAGACGCGGAATTTCGGGCTGCCGAAGCGTTTGCGCGATGCGCGGGCCAATAGCGCCGGAACAATCGCCGCCCAGATGGTCGCCGCCAACCCTGCGTAACCGATGGCATGCAGGAAACCGTTCGGCCACAGCACGCCGCCAACAATCGGCGGTGCGAAGGTGAGTAGCGCCGTTTTGAAACGGCCCATCGCGCTATCGTCAAAGCCAAACAGATCGGCCAGGTAATCGAACAGCCCCAGCGTCACCCCCAGGAATGAACTCGCAACCGCAAAGTTAGAGAACACCACCAGCAGCAGGTCCAGGCTACGGCTGTTCAGCACGCCGCTCAGCGCCTGCACCAGCACATCAATGTTTCCGCCTTTTTCAGCGATGCCGATAAATTCCGGGCGCGGGATGTTACCCATCGTCCCCAATAACCATATGGTATACAGGCCCAGCGCCAGCAGCGTGCCGTAGACCAGGCATTTCACAATGGTCTTCGGATCTTTGCCGTAATACTTCATCAGGCTTGGCACGTTACCGTGATAGCCAAACGAAGCCAGACAGAACGGCAGCGTCATCAGTAAATACGGAGTGTAAGACGCATGACTTTCTGCAACGTTAAACAGCGTCGCGGGTTCAACGTGCCCCAGCAAACTGCCGAACGTCAGGAAGAAGGTAATCACTTTCGCGCCCAGTACGATAGCCGTCATGCGGCTCACCGCTTTGGTACTCATCCAGACAATGAAGGCTACCAGCAGTGCGAAAGTAAAACCGCCCACGCGTGCCGGTACGTTCAGCGACATCTCAGCAAATGTGTGGTGCAGAATCGACCCGCTCGCGGAGATATACGCGTAGGTCAGGATATAAAGCACAAAGGCAATCGAGAGGCCGTTGACGACGTTCCAGCCTTTACCAAGGAGATCTTTGGTCAGCGTGTCGAAGCTCGCGCCGATACGGTAGTTAAGGTTCGCTTCGAGGATCATCAGCCCGGAATGCAGCATACAGAACCAGGTGAAAAGCAGCGCTGCCAGCGACCAGAAGAACCAGCTACCGGCCATCACCACCGGCAGCGAGAACATGCCCGCGCCAATTATGGTCCCGCCGATGATCACCACGCCGCCAAAGAGTGACGGTCGTGAAGCTGTAGTGGTAAGTGTCGCCATTTGCCGATATCTCCAGTGAATCGTTCTTTGCTATACGTTAGCATGGCGCTAATGTACCAGTACACGAGTACAAAGGAAATAAAAAAAGCCCCGATTTCGCAACCGGGGCTGTATATTTTACTTTACGCTAACAAGCGGTGATTTCTTACGCATCACCACCGAAACGGCGACGGCTGGAAGAGTCGTCACGACGCGGAGCGGAAGCATCATCACGACGCGGCCCACGACCACCTTCACGACGTTCGCCGCTGAAACGACGACCTTCACCACGACCGCCTTCACGACGCTCACCACCGAAACCACGGCCTTCACGACGTTCGCCGCCGAAGCTACGACCACCTTCACGACGCTCGCCGCCGAAACCACGACCACCGCTACGCTCAGGACGCGGTTGCGCGTCGCCCAGCAGCTGCATGTTCATCGGTTTGTTCAGGATACGGGTGCGAGTAAAGTGTTGCAGTACTTCGCCCGGCATACCTTTCGGCAGTTCGATAGTGGAGTGCGTACCAAACAGTTTGATGTTACCGATGTAACGGCTGCTGATATCGCCTTCGTTCGCGATCGCGCCAACGATGTGACGAACTTCAACGCCATCATCACGGCCCACTTCAATGCGATACAGTTCCATATCGCCAGCATCACGACGTTCACGACGCGGACGATCTTCACGGTCGCCACGCGGGCCACGATCGTTACGATCGCGCGGACCACGGTCATCACGGTCACGGAATTCACGTTTCGGACGCATAGGCGCATCTGGCGGTACGATCAGAGTACGTTCGCCCTGGGCCATTTTCAGCAGTGCTGCGGCAAGCGTTTCGATATCCAGCTCTTCGCCTTCTGCAGTCGGCTGGATTTTCGCCAGCAGGCCACGGTAGAGATCCAGATCGCTGCTTTCCAGCTGCTGCTGTACTTTCGCGGCGAATTTTTCCAGACGGCGTTTACCCAGCAGTTCTGCGTTCGGCAGTTCTACTTCCGGAATGGTCAGCTTCATGGTGCGTTCAATGTTACGCAGCAGACGACGCTCGCGGTTCTCAACGAACAGCAGCGCACGGCCCGCACGACCCGCACGACCGGTACGACCGATACGGTGAACGTAAGACTCAGAATCCATCGGGATATCGTAGTTTACGACCAGGCTGATACGCTCAACGTCCAGGCCACGGGCCGCAACGTCGGTCGCAATCAGGATGTCCAGACGACCATCTTTCAGGCGTTCCAGTGTCTGCTCACGCAGCGCCTGGTTCATGTCACCGTTCAGCGCGGCGCTGTTGTAGCCGTTACGCTCAAGGGCTTCAGCCACTTCCAGCGTCGCGTTTTTAGTACGAACGAAGATAATCGCCGCATCAAAATCTTCCGCTTCCAGGAAACGAACCAGCGCTTCATTTTTACGCATGCCCCAGACAGTCCAGTAGCTCTGGCTGATGTCAGGACGGGTCGTCACGCTGGACTGAATACGCACTTCCTGCGGCTCTTTCATAAAGCGGCGGGTAATGCGACGAATGGCTTCCGGCATGGTTGCAGAGAACAGAGCGGTCTGATGACCTTCCGGGATCTGCGCCATAATGGTTTCAACGTCTTCGATGAAGCCCATGCGCAGCATTTCATCAGCTTCATCCAGAACCAGACCGCTCAGTTTAGAGAGGTCCAGGGTGCCGCGTTTCAGGTGATCCAGCAGACGACCCGGCGTACCGACGACGATCTGCGGCCCCTGACGCAGGGCGCGTAATTGCACGTCATAACGCTGGCCGCCGTAAAGGGCAACCACGTTTACACCGCGCATATGTTTAGAGAAATCCGTCATGGCTTCAGCAACCTGAACCGCCAGTTCGCGGGTCGGTGCCAGCACCAGAATTTGAGGTGCTTTCAGCTCAGGATCAAGATTGTTCAGCAGTGGCAGGGAAAACGCTGCGGTTTTACCACTACCTGTCTGGGCCATGCCCAGCACGTCACGACCGCCCAGCAGGTGCGGGATGCACTCAGCCTGGATCGGAGATGGTTTTTCGTAACCCAGATCGTTAAGGGCTTCAAGGATAGGAGCCTTCAGGCCCAGATCTGCAAAAGTGGTTTCGAATTCAGCCATGTAGTACAAGTGCCTCGATATTAATGGCGGCCAGTCTACATAACTCATCATGAAATTGATCTGCAATTTTCATTGAAAAGTGTGAACCGGCTCAAAGTAGGTGTATTAACGAACAACAACGCCCTCACCCGCGAAGGTGATGGCAATCAAAAAGATTACGGGCTGATGTAGTCGTCAGCTATTGCTGGTCCGATTCTGCCAGGTCATCTTGGTCCTGGCCCAGGAGCGATAATTCCAACAATGCGTATCGGTGCTCAACATAGTTATGAACGTTGTTAGCAACCGCCAGTTTGAACAGTGCCGTAGCGCTGTCCTTGTCCCCAAGACTTAGGTAATACTTACCTAAATAGAAGTTGGTTTCACTGAGATGCTCAGCGAGCGAGGTGTTATCCGTTGCGTCCGCCTTCAGGCGCTCCATTAACGTTTTCTCGTCAATGTTGCCTAAGTAGAACTCGACAATGTTCCATCCCCATTGTTCTTTATCCGATTTATCGAAGCGTTGTTTCAACGCGTCTTTTGCCTGCTTCTCATCGAGCTTCTGCTCGGCGAGGAATAACCACAGACTACGGAAGGGATCATTGGGATCGTCTTGATAAAACGCCAGCAGATCATCTTGCGCTAATTTTGCACGGCCACCGTAGTAAAGCGCGATGCCGCGGTTCAAGTGCGCATAATTGTAAGTTGGATCAAGCTCAAGTACAGAATCAAACGCTTCACAGGCAGCATCAAAATTGCCTGCCTGCGTTAAGTAAATGCCTAAGTAATTGAATACTTCAGGCATATCTGGTCGGATTGCCAGCGCTTGCGAAAAATCGTTACGCGCTAGTGCCCTCAGACCGAGACTATCATACAACACTCCGCGCTCATATAAAAGCTGTGCGCGTTCGTCATCGGTTAAAGCCCGACTGGCAAGAATTTGTTCCATGCGTGCCAGAATCACTTCCTGCTGTAAAGTCGGTTGCAATGGTACTGCGAGGACCTCACTCTTTCGCCAGGCAGAATTACTGCATCCTGCCAGCGTGAGTGCTGTCGCTACGAAACACCAGCGCAAAAAAGGCTTCATTTCCCACTCCCGAAGACAACAATTGGATGAACGTCCTGTCCCCCGGCTGCAAACAGGCATCCCGCCAGGTAAAATTGCCCCCTGCTTGCGCAGAGGGCAAAACGGCAAACCTTACTCGCCTTGTTCCGCGGCCGGAGCTTCCGGTGCGGCGGCAGGCTGAGACTGCTCGGTTGCTTCTTTGATGCTCAGACGGATACGGCCCTGACGGTCAACTTCCAGAACCTTAACCGGTACTTCCTGATTCATCTGCAGGTAATCAGTGACTTTCTCAACGCGCTTGTCAGCGATCTGAGAAATGTGCACCAGACCTTCTTTACCGCCGCCGATGGCAACGAATGCGCCAAAGTCTACGATACGGGTCACTTTACCGTTATAGATACGACCCACTTCGATCTCTGCGGTGATCTCTTCGATACGACGGATAGCGTATTTCGCTTTCTCACCGTCGGTCGCTGCGATCTTCACAGTACCGTCATCTTCGATTTCGATGGTGGTGCCGGTTTCTTCGGTCAGGGCACGGATGACAGAACCGCCTTTACCGATAACGTCTTTGATTTTGTCCGGGCTGATCTTAATGGTGTGGATACGCGGAGCGAATTCAGAGATATCGCCGCGCGGCGCGTTAATCGCCTGTTCCATCACGCCCAGGATGTGCAGACGTGCACCTTTAGCCTGGTTCAGAGCAACCTGCATGATTTCTTTGGTGATGCCTTCAATTTTGATATCCATCTGCAGTGCAGAGATACCGTCGCGGGAACCCGCAACTTTGAAGTCCATATCGCCCAGGTGGTCTTCGTCGCCCAGGATGTCAGACAGCACAACAAAGTTGTCGCCTTCTTTCACCAGACCCATCGCGATACCCGCAACGGCGGCTTTGATCGGCACACCTGCGTCCATCAGCGCCAGAGAAGCACCACATACGGAAGCCATGGAAGAAGAACCGTTAGATTCGGTGATTTCAGAAACCACACGAACGGTGTACGGGAATTTATCCAGTTCCGGCATCACTGCCAGTACGCCACGCTTCGCCAGACGGCCATGACCGATTTCACGACGCTTCGGAGAACCGACCATACCGGTTTCACCTACGCAGTACGGAGGGAAGTTGTAGTGGAACAGGAAGTTGTCAGTACGCTCGCCCATCAGCTCGTCGAGATTCTGCGCATCACGGGTAGTACCCAGAGTCGCAGTCACCAGCGCCTGGGTTTCACCACGGGTGAACAGCGCGGAACCGTGGGTACGCGGCAGTACGCCAGTGCGTACGTCCAGACCACGGATCATGTCTTTTTCACGGCCATCGATACGCGGTTCGCCTGCCAGTACGCGGCTACGAACGACTTTTTTCTCGATAGCGTGCAGGATGTCGCCCAGTTCGTTTTCGTCCAGGGTTTCATCTTCAGCAACCAGGGTCGCGATGGTTTCAGATTTGATCACGTCAACCTGAGCATAGCGTTCCTGTTTGTCGGTAATGCGGTAAGCATCGCTCAGGCGCGCTTCTGCCAGGGCCGCAACACGTGCATTCAGCGCGTCGTTTACGGCTTCTGGTTGCCAATCCCAACGCGGTTTGCCGGCTTCTTTAACCAGCTCGTTGATTTCGCGGATAACAACCTGCTGCTGTTCATGGCCAAACACCACAGCGCCCAGCATCTGGTCTTCGCTCAGCAATTCAGCTTCGGATTCAACCATCAGCACAGCCGCTTCGGTACCGGCAACAACCAGGTCCAGCTTGCTTTCTTTCAGTTCGTCCTGAGTCGGGTTCAGCACGTACTGGTCATTGATGTAACCCACGCGAGCGGCGCCAATCGGGCCGTTGAACGGGATACCGGACAGAGACAGGGCTGCAGAAGCACCAATCATTGCCACGATGTCTGGGTTAACCTGCGGGTTTACGGACACTACGGTCGCGATAACCTGAACTTCGTTCACGAAGCCTTCCGGGAACAGCGGGCGAACCGGGCGGTCAATCAGACGCGCGATCAGGGTTTCGCCTTCGCTTGGACGGCCTTCACGACGGAAGAAGCTACCCGGGATACGACCAGCAGCGTAGGTACGCTCCTGATAGTTAACGGTCAGCGGGAAGAAGTCCTGGCCTGGTTTCGCTTTTTTCTGGCCGACAACGGTAACGAATACCGCGGTGTCATCCATGCTAACCATTACGGCGGCAGTTGCCTGACGCGCCATCATGCCGGTTTCCAGAGTTACGGTGTGTTGGCCGTACTGGAATTTACGAACGATCGGATTAAGCAAAATTCTATCCTTTCTTATTAAGTGGCAGCACACCTTCAGGCGTGCCGACATTGGAACCCGATCTTCTTTGCATCCTCGCGACTAATGACAACCCTAACCCTTCATGGGTGAAGCCTCTCATTAGCCGCGCGAACCTCTGCAATGAAGAACATGTACAACAACAATACATTATACCCGTTATCTTTCAAAATACCGCTGCGTTAGCAATGTGCGTTGTAAATTCATTTACGTGGCACTGAGACTTTCGCTAAAGCGCTATTTTTTTCGGGTACATTTTCGCTTAAATAGCTGACATCTGGTGGAAAAAAGGGGCCATAAAGGCCCCTCTTTCTGAAACTCGCCAGAATTAGCGACGCAGACCCAGACGCTCGATCAGCGCGGTGTAGCGTGCAACATCTTTACGTTTCAGGTAGTCCAGCAGTTTACGACGCTGAGAAACCATGCGCAGCAGACCACGACGGCTGTGGTGATCTTTTTTGTGCTCTGCAAAGTGACCCTGCAGGTGGTTGATCTGTGCAGTCAGCAGAGCAACCTGAACTTCGGTAGAACCGCTGTCGTTCGCATCGCGACCGAACTCAGAAACGATTTGTGCTTTAGCTTCAACGCTTAGAGACATTTTGAACTCCAAATTTAAAAGAATGAAAGGGTGCCGATCTCTAATTCAGCAGCCCTGAGATAACGCTTGCCAATTGTTAAATAATTACGCAGGCGTTAAGCCGCAACATTCTACTCGCAGCGGCCTGTTATCGCAAGAGAGGCAATTGCCTCACTCGGGGTATTCGACCACCAGGCGACGCGGGGCAACGCGGCCTTCATCGTCGATTTCCGCCATGCCGATAAATTTCGCGTCGTCGCCTTCCGTGACGCGAACCAACCCGCTGGCTGGCGCCTGAGAGGCTCGCACCGGCTGGCCATTTTTAAAATACGCCGCAACGACAGAAGGAATATTAACGACCGGGAAGTCCGACGCCGGGCTGTCCATTGGCATCAGCAGCGGGTCCAGCAGCTGCGCGGCAGGAATACCCTGCTGTTCAGCCTGCTCCACATACTCACGCAGTTGTTCAAGCGTCACCATCCGCTCAACCGGGTATTTACTCACCGCCAGACGACGCAGGAAAATCACGTGCGCGCCGCAGCCGAGCTTTTCGCCCAGGTCATCAATGATGGTGCGAATGTAGGTGCCTTTCGAACAGTGAATTTCCAGCTCCAGTTCATTGCCTTCATGGCGAATAAACAGCAGCTCGTACACGGTGATCGGGCGCGCTTCACGCGGCACTTCAATACCCTGTCGGGCATATTCGTAGAGTTTTTTGCCCTGATACTTCAGCGCCGAATACATGGACGGCACCTGCTGGGTGTCGCCACGAAAACTCTCCAGCGCCTCAGCCAGCTGCGCATCGGTGAAGGTCACCGGGCGTTCTTCGACAATCTGACCGTCGGCATCGGACGTATCGGTACGTTGACCCAAACGTGCAATGACGCGATAACGCTTGTCGGAATCCAGCAGATACTGGGAAAACTTGGTGGCTTCACCCAGACAAATCGGCAGCATGCCGGTCGCCAGCGGATCCAGCGCCCCGGTATGCCCGGCGCGGTTCGCGTTATAAAGGCGTTTTACTTTTTGCAGCACATCATTGCTGGACGCACCCTGCGGTTTATCCAGCAACAATACGCCGTGGATATCACGACCGCGACGACGAGGACGACTCATCAGTCCTCCTTGCTGTCGTCCGGGTTCACACGACGTTCTTCGTCATGTTTCACCACGTTAGTCACCAGGTTGGACATGCGCATACCTTCTACTAATGAGTTGTCATAGAAGAAGGTCAGTTCCGGCACGATACGCAGGCGCATTGCTTTACCCAGCAGCGAGCGGATGAAGCCAGATGCTTCCTGTAACGCTTTGATGCCTGCTTTTACGGCAGCTTCATCTTTGTCGTTCAGGAAGGTAACGAACACTTTGGCATAGGCCAGGTCACGAGACATTTCCACACCGGAAACGGTGGTCATCATGCCCAGACGCGGGTCTTTAATTTCGCGTTGCAGGATGAGTGCGATCTCTTTTTGCATCTC
Organism: uncultured Pseudocitrobacter sp.; assembly: GCA_913778145.1. Lineage (GTDB taxonomy): Bacteria > Pseudomonadota > Gammaproteobacteria > Enterobacterales > Enterobacteriaceae > Pseudocitrobacter. The sequence goes on along the minus strand of CAJYVI010000167.1, from coordinate 5,180 downwards.
CTGACCCACACGCTGCGGGCGACCAAATTCTTTCGCCATAATAAATTCTCCAGACAAAAAAGGGGCCAAAAGCCCCTTTTAAAATTAATCTCAGGTGGAAAGGGCTGTTCACGTAGGCCTGATAAGACGCGCGAGCGTCGCATCAGGCAACGGCTGCCGGATGCGGCGTGACGCCTTATCCGGCCTACACCCAACCAACCTTAGGCAATCGTACGCTGAATTTCGATGATCTCGAACACTTCGATCATATCGCCAACGCGAACGTCGTTGGAGTTCTTCACGCCGATACCACATTCCATGCCGTTACGGACTTCGTTAACGTCATCTTTGAAGCGGCGCAGGGATTCCAGCTCGCCTTCATAGATAACCACGTTGTCACGCAGAACGCGGATTGGGTTGTGACGCTTGATGATACCTTCGGTAACCATACAGCCCGCGATCGCACCGAATTTCGGTGATTTGAAGACGTCACGTACTTCAGCCAGACCGATGATCTGCTGTTTCAGTTCCGGAGACAGCATACCGCTCATCGCTGCTTTCACTTCGTCGATCAGGTTATAGATGACGGAGTAGTAACGCAGATCCAGGCTTTCTGCTTCGATCACGCGGCGCGCAGAGGCATCAGCACGGACGTTGAAGCCAACCAGGATGGCGTTGGAAGCCGCAGCAAGCGTGGCGTCGGTTTCGGTGATACCACCTACGCCAGAACCGATGATCTTCACTTTCACTTCGTCGGTAGACAGTTTCAGCAAGGAATCGGAAATCGCTTCTACAGAACCCTGTACGTCAGCCTTCAGCACGATGTTCACTTCGTGAACTTCGCCTTCGGTCATGTTGGCGAACATGTTCTCGAGTTTAGATTTCTGCTGACGAGCCAGTTTAACTTCGCGGAATTTGCCCTGACGATACAGTGCAACTTCACGCGCTTTCTTCTCGTCACGCACAACGGTCACTTCATCACCGGCAGCCGGAACACCGGACAGACCGAGGATTTCCACCGGAATGGACGGACCTGCTTCCAGCACTTCCTGACCCAGTTCGTTACGCATCGCACGAACACGGCCATATTCGAAGCCACACAGAACGATGTCGCCCTTGTGCAGAGTACCTTCGCGTACCAGAACGGTAGCAACCGGACCACGACCTTTATCCAGGAAGGATTCGATAACCGCGCCGCTCGCCATACCTTTACGAACCGCTTTCAGTTCCAGAACTTCAGCCTGCAGCAGGATAGCGTTCAGCAGGTCATCAATACCGGTACCTGCTTTCGCAGAAACTGGGATGAACTGTGCTTCGCCGCCCCACTCTTCCGGCATAACGCCGTACTGGGAGAGTTCGTTCTTAACGCGATCGAGGTCAGCTTCTGGCTTATCGATTTTGTTCACCGCAACAACCAGCGGAACCTGCGCCGCTTTCGCGTGCTGGATAGCTTCGATGGTCTGCGGCATCACGCCGTCGTCTGCTGCCACAACCAGAACCACGATATCCGTTGCCTGCGCACCACGAGCACGCATAGAGGTAAACGCGGCGTGGCCCGGGGTGTCCAGGAAGGTGATCATGCCGTTGTCGGTCTGAACGTGGTATGCACCGATGTGCTGGGTAATACCACCCGCTTCGCCAGAGGCCACTTTCGTTGAACGAATGTAGTCCAGCAGAGAGGTTTTACCGTGGTCAACGTGACCCATGATGGTCACAACCGGCGCGCGCGGTTCAGCCGCAGCACCCGTATCACGGTCGCTCATTACCGCTTCTTCCAGCTCGTTTTCACGACGCAGGATAACTTTGTGGCCCATCTCTTCGGCAACCAGCTGTGCGGTTTCCTGGTCGATGACCTGGTTGATGGTCGCCATGGCGCCCAGCTTCATCATCGCTTTGATGACCTGAGAACCTTTAACGGCCATTTTGTTAGCCAGTTCGCCAACGGTGATGGTTTCGCCGATCACAACGTCACGGTTAACGGCCTGCGCTGGCTTCTGGAAGCCCTGCTGCAGTGCGGAACCTTTACGCTGTTTTCCGCCTTTACCGCCACGAACGGCCGCACGGGCTTCTTCGCGGTCAGCTTTGGATTCAGCGTGTTTGTTGCCTTTTTTCGCCGGACGCGCCGCTTTCGCGTTACGACCACGGCCACGACCACCTTCAACTTCACGATCGTTTTCATCTTCAGCCTGACGAGCATGCTGAGAAGTGGTGACGTGATAATCGCTGGTATCTTCAGTCGGCTCAGTGTTATTCACACCGTTTTTCTCGTTTTCTTCTGCCATGCGGCGGGCTTCTTCCGCAACGCGGCGCGCTTCTTCTTCAAGCTTGCGGCGTGCTTCTTCTTCCGCTTTGCGCTTCAGCTCTGCAGCTTCACTTTCACGGCGGGCTTTCTCAGCCTGGGCAGTTTTAGTCATATCGTCTTGTTGATTGCTCACTTTGTCTTTTTCCGCAGCTTCACGTTTCGCTTTATCAGCGGCTTCACGTTTCGCTTGTTCCGCGGCCTCACGTTCAGCTTTCTGTTGCGCCTCGCGCTTCGCTGCTTCTTCAGCTTCACGACGGGCTTGCTCTTCCGCTTCACGCTGCGCCTGCTCTTCCGCGGCCAGGCGTTCAGCCTCTTGCGGATCGCGTTTCACAAAGGTGCGTGTCTTGCGGACTTCAATTTGCACCGACTTACTTTTACCACCGGTACCTGGGATATTGAGCGTGCTGCGCGTTTTGCGCTGCAGAGTCAATTTGTCCGGCGCAGAACCGTTTTCACGGTTCAGGTGCGCCAGTAAAGTTTGTTTCTCTTGTGCGGACACAGAGTCATCAGCAGACTTCGGGATACCAGCGTCAGCAAATTGCTGTACCAGGCGATCCACCGAGGTCTGTATCTCTGCGGCCAGCGTTTTTACGGTTACATCTGTCATGCTGTTCCTTCCTGCTACAGTTTATTACGCTTCGTCGCCGAACCAGCAAATATTACGGGCGGCCATGATGAGCTCGCCGGCTTTCTCGTCAGTTAAACCTTCGATATCAGCCAGGTCATCAACGCCTTGTTCAGCGAGATCTTCCAGCGTACAAACACCACGAGCTGCCAGTTTGAATGCCATTGCGCGATCCAGCCCTTCAAGGTTGAGCAGATCGTCAGCCGGTTTGTTATCACCGAGGCTTTCTTCCTGGGCCAGTGCCAGAGTGGTCAGTGCGTTTTTAGCACGTTCGCGCAGTGCCTCAACGGTGTCTTCATCAAGGCCGTCGATTTCCAGCAGTTCTTTCATTGGCACATAGGCCAGTTCTTCCAGCGTGGAGAAGCCTTCTTCAACCAGCACTGTCGCGAAATCTTCATCAATATCGAGATATTTGGTGAAGGTATCGATCGCCGCGTGCGCTTCAGCCTGATGCTTCGCCTGCAGGTCATCAACGGTCATAACGTTGAGTTCCCAGCCGCTCAGCTGCGAGGCCAGACGGACGTTCTGACCATTACGGCCAATCGCCTGCGCCAGGTTGCCCGCTTCAACAGCGATATCCATAGTGTGTTTATCTTCGTCGACCACGATAGACGCGACATCCGCCGGCGCCATTGCGTTGATCACGAACTGCGCCGGGTTATCGTCCCACAGAACGATGTCGATACGCTCGCCGCCCAGTTCCGTCGAAACGGCCTGAACACGCGCACCGCGCATACCCACGCAAGCACCCACCGGATCGATACGCTTATCGTTGGTTTTCACGGCGATTTTCGCACGAGAACCTGGATCGCGAGCGGCTGCTTTGATTTCAATAACTTCTTCGCCAATTTCTGGCACTTCAATGCGGAACAGTTCGATCAGCATTTCCGGCTTGGAGCGGGTGACGAACAGCTGCGCGCCACGCGCTTCCGGACGTACGGAATAAAGTACACCACGGATACGGTCGCCTGGACGGAAGTTTTCACGCGGCAGCATATCTTCACGCAGGATAACGGCTTCAGCATTGTTGCCGAGATCCAAAGAGATGTTGTCACGGTTCACTTTCTTCACCACGCCGGTGATGATTTCACCTTCGTGTTCGCGGAACTGGTCAACGACCATTGCGCGTTCAGCTTCGCGAACTTTCTGGACGATAACCTGTTTCGCTGTTTGGGTAGTGATACGGTCGAAGGTCACAGATTCAATCTGGTCTTCAACGTAGTCACCCACATTCAGGCTTTCGTCTTCGAAGCGTGCTGCTTCCAGGGTAATTTCTTTCGTCGGCTGCGTGACTTCTTCGACAATCACCCAACGACGGAATGTATCGAAATCGCCGCTCTTACGATCGATCTCTACGCGAACGTCGATTTCTTGTTCGTATTTTTTCTTGGTAGCCGTTGCCAGCGCGCTTTCCAGCGCTTCGAAAATCTTCTCACGCGGCAGCGCTTTCTCATTGGAGACGGCTTCAACAACAGCCAAAATTTCTTTGTTCATCGGGGCCTTTCACCTCAATCCAGACTGTTAAAAGTGGGGAACCAGGTTCGCCTTCTGGATGTTACTCAGCGCGAACACTTCATCTTTGCCTTCGACTGTCACAGTGATCATTTCACCGTCTACCGCTTTGATAATGCCCTGCCATTTACGACGGTTCTGAACCGCCATGCGCAGGACCAGCGTCACCTCTTCACCCAGGAAACGCGTGTAGTGTTCCGCGGTGAACATAGGACGATCGAGGCCCGGAGAGGAAACTTCCAGGTTGTAAGCCACAGTAATCGGATCTTCTACATCCATTACCGCGCTTACCTGGTGGCTCACATCAGCACAATCATCAACATTGATGCCATCTTCACTATCAATATAGATGCGCAGTGTGGATGTGCGACCGCGAATAAATTCGATGCCGACCAGTTCGTAGCCCAGGGCTTCAACTGGTGCCGTAATCATCTCTGTTAATTTTTGCTCTAATGTGGACAAACCCACCCCCAAGACATAAAAAAAGGGCGTAAAGCCCAGTTATTCTGTAGTCAGATAACAAAAAACCCCGATAAATCGGGGCTTTAGATAACTGAACCCTATAGCCGCAACTGCGGCCTGGAGAACCTTCCGAAAGAATTTTTTTCAAATCCAGCTACGAAGGCCTAAGTCTTCACAGTATATTTGAAAAAGAACTCTAAGGGAAAGTGGTTGCGGGGGCCGGATTTGAACCGACGACCTTCGGGTTATGAGCCCGACGAGCTACCAGGCTGCTCCACCCCGCGCCTGAAACGTGGCAAA
>CAJYVI010000166.1 GCA_913778145.1 uncultured Pseudocitrobacter sp. | reverse complement strand
CGCTCTTCCGATCTGAAAACGTCATCCATTTAAATTAATAATATTATTAATCAATTCAATTGCAGTGTTATATATATTTAATGAATAAACCACCTTGCAAAATTCATTATTAACCTGCAATGCGTTGAAATTAAACTTCGTTTTTTATTATAAAAGAAAAGAGTTGAAACGGAAGAAAAACAAAAAGTGGCTGGAAACACAAATCGCACTCTGCGCTTCCAGCCATCCTATTACTCAATACCCTTACTACGCAGGTAATCTTCGTAATTACCGGTGAAGTCAATCACGCGTTCCGGCGTAATTTCAATCACGCGCGTCGCCAGCGAGCTTACAAACTCACGGTCGTGGGAAACAAAGATCAGCGTGCCCGGATACATTTCCAGCGCCATGTTCAGGGATTCAATGGATTCCATATCCAGGTGGTTGGTTGGTTCATCCATGACCAGCACGTTCGGTTTTTCCATCATCAGTTTACCGAACAGCATGCGGCCTTTCTCACCACCGGAAAGCACTTTCGCCGGTTTCTTGATATCGTCCTGGCTGAACAGCAGACGGCCGAGGATGCTGCGCACCGCTTGTTCGTCGTCGCCTTCCTGTTTCCACTGGCTCATCCATTCGAAAACGGTCAGGTCATTTTCAAATTCAAACTCGTGATCCTGCGCGTAATAACCAATCTTCGCGTTTTCCGACCATTTCACCGTGCCGTTATCCGGCGTTAAATCACCGACCAGCGTTTTCATCAGCGTGGATTTACCGACGCCGTTGGTCCCCAGAATCGCCAGTTTCTCGCCCACTTCCAGCAGCAGGTTAACGCCTTTAAACAGCGGGCCGTTATCAAAGCCTTTGCTAAGCGCTTCCACTTCCAGCGCGTTACGGAACAGTTTCTTATCCTGCTCAAAGCGGATGAACGGGTTCTGACGGCTGGATGCTTTGACTTCGTCGAGTTTGATTTTATCAATCTGACGCGCGCGAGATGTCGCCTGACGAGACTTAGAGGCGTTGGCGCTAAAGCGGCTGACGAAGGATTGCAGGTCAGCAATCTGCGCTTTTTTCTTGGCGTTATCGGCCAGCAGACGTTCACGCGCCTGGGTCGCGGCGGTCATGTATTCGTCGTAGTTACCGGCGTAGACGCGCAGCTCGCCGTAGTCGAGATCCGCCATGTGGGTGCAGACCATGTTCAGGAAGTGACGGTCGTGCGAAATGATGATCATGGTGCTGTCGCGTTCGTTCAGCACCTGCTCCAGCCAGCGAATGGTGTCGATGTCCAGGTTGTTGGTCGGTTCATCGAGCAGCAGAATGTCTGGGTTAGAGAACAGCGCCTGCGCCAGAAGCACACGCAGTTTCCAGCCTGGCGCCACTTCGCTCATCGGGCCGTAATGCTGTTCCAGCGGAATACCCACGCCGAGCAGCAGTTCACCGGCACGCGCTTCGGCGGAATAACCGTCCATCTCGCCGTATTTCACTTCAAGATCGGCCACTTTATAGCCGTCTTCTTCGCTCATTTCCGGCAGCGCGTAGATGCGGTCACGTTCTTGTTTAACTTCCCACAGTTCACCGTGTCCCATGATGACCGTATCCAGAACGCTGAACTCTTCGAAGGCGAACTGATCCTGACGCAGCTTACCGATGCGCTCGTTCGGGTCGAGAGAGACGTTGCCCAGCGTCGGCTCAAGGTCGCCGCCGAGGATTTTCATAAAGGTGGATTTGCCGCTCCCGTTAGCGCCAATCAGGCCGTAACGGTTGCCGCCGCCAAATTTGACGGAGATGTTTTCGAACAGCGGCTTACTGCCAAACTGCATGGTAACGTTGCTGGTAACTAACACGGAAGTATCCTGAGGAATGTGACAAACCGCCTATTATGCCACAATTCCGAATTAAAATCGCCCGCCTTCGTAACGGGCTACACTGCCATCTAAGTGAAAAAAATGTGATTTCGTACACATCCGAATTCCCTGTTGCCGGGAATGCACATATAATGCGCTTCCATCATACATCCGATTTTCCAACCACAGCCTGAGTGGCACTGATATCTCGCACAACATGAACATGAAATTAACAACACTTTTCGCTGCGGCGCTTGCAGTCGTTGGCTTCTGTAAAACCGCATCCGCAGTGACATATCCGTTACCGACGGATGGTAGTCGTGTCATTGGTCAGAATCAGGTGATCACTATCCCTGAAAACAATAAGCAGCCGCTGGAGTACTTTGCGGCGCAGTATCAGATGGGTCTTTCCAATATGCTGGAAGCTAACCCGGGCGTGGATACTTACCTGCCGAAAGGCGGCACCGTGCTGACCATTCCGCAGCAGCTGATTCTGCCGGATACCGTGCATGAAGGTATCGTCATTAACAGCGCGGAAATGCGTCTGTACTACTATCCGAAAGGCACGAATACCGTGATCGTGCTGCCAATCGGTATCGGCCAGTTGGGGAAAGACACCCCAATCAACTGGACAACCAAAGTAGAGCGTAAGAAAGCAGGCCCGACCTGGACCCCGACCGCGAAAATGCACGCAGAATATGCCGCAGCAGGCAACCCGCTTCCGGCAGTCGTTCCGGCTGGCCCGGATAACCCGATGGGCCTGTACGCGCTGTATATCGGCCGCCTGTATGCGATTCACGGCACCAACGCCAACTTTGGTATCGGCCTGCGCGTGAGCCACGGCTGTGTGCGTCTGCGTAACGAAGACATCAAATTCCTGTTCGAAAGCGTGCCGGTCGGCACCCGCGTTCAGTTTATTGATGAGCCGGTGAAAGCAACCACCGAACCAGACGGCAGCCGCTTTATCGAAGTTCACAACCCGCTGTCCACGACCGAGGCACAGTTCGAAGGCGGTGAAACCGTTCCGGTTACGCTGAACTCTTCCGTGCAGAAAGTGACCTCTCAGTCTGACGTAGACCAGGACGTACTGAATCAGGCGATTCAGAGCCGTGCCGGTATTCCGATTCGTCTGAACTGATTCGGTTCAGATGTGAAAATGGCGAAGCGGATGCTTCGCCATTTTTTTTGGGGTTAGTGCGTTTTTTTTCCCTCACCCTAACCCTCTCCCACAGGGAGAGGGGACCGTTCGTGCCCGCTTTTCTCCCTCTCCCTGTGGGAGAGGGCCGGGGTGAGGGCATCAGCGCACAACTATCACCCATTATTCACCATCACAAACCCGCCGTGGTCGTAGCGATAATGGCAGTGTGCGTACTCCAGCGGCGTGCCGTCTTCCAGATAAATAACCTGCTCCAGTTCAAGCACCGGATCGGTCTCGTCGCAGTTGAGATACTCTCTGTCGCGGGCATCCGGCTTACAGGCGCGCACCACGCGATAAGAGCCCATCATCTTTAAGCCCAGCGTTTCGCGCACATAGCGGAACACCGAACTTTCCAGATGCGATTTATTGAGCCCCGGCACCAGCGCCACCGGCATCACCGTCATATCCAGCGAAATCGGCTCACCGTTGACCAGGCGCAGGCGAATAAAGTCATACACCGGCGCATCGGCATTAATCAGCAAAGACGCCTGCTCTTTTTCATCCGGGAAACGCACTTCAAAGCCAATCACCTGGCTTGTCACCTCGCCGAGATGCCGCCAGGTTTCCGTTGCGCCGAAATAGTCGCTGCCCGCGACATCCCACTGCGAAAGCTGGCGGAAGTTCTTACGCACAAACGTTCCCTGCCCCTGACGCGCGTAGATAATGCCCTCAACAATCAGCTGGCGCATCGCCTGCTGAATGGTCATGCGGCTGGTGTTGAACTCAGCCGCCAGCGCCAGTTGGTCTGGCAGCGGCTCCGTCGCCGGATAACGCTGGCTTAGAATACGCTGCTTAATTTCCTGTGCGATGGAGAGGTACTTCGCCGCCATCTTCCGCTCCTTTATCGGTGTTACATCTCTTCGCCGTTGCTGTGAATCGCCCGCTTCAACCACGCGTAGCTTTTCTTCGGCACCCGGCGCAAATCTTTCAGATCATGGTTTTCCCGGTTCACATACACCACGCCATAACGCTTACGCATGTCGCCCTGGGAACTGAGAATATCAATTAACCCCCAGCCCAGATAGCCTATCACCTGTGCGCCATCCTCAAAAATGGCCTCTTTCATGGCGTTAATGTGATCGCGATGATAGGCGATGCGATAATCATCGGCGACGGGCGTTTCGCCATCCCAGGATTCAATCACCCCAATGCCGTTCTCAATCGGGAAGACCGGCAGACGCCAGTCGTTATAGTAACGCGTAATAATGCTGCGGAATCCGAGCGGATCGATTTGCCAGTTCCATTCGGTGGCTTTCAGGTGCGGGTTGGGCGTATCGCCAAAGAGCATATAGTTATTGACGGCGGTACCTTCCGGGATGGGATCGCTGCTTAGCGTGCGGCTCGCGTAGTAACTGAACGCCATATAATCATTTTTGAGCGTCGCAAGCGCGGCGAAATCTTCATCGCGATAAATGTCGCGTAGCCCTTCACGTTCGACAAACGCCATCACTTCCGGGCTGTAGCCCTGGCCCGCAAACGCACGTAGCAGATTCTGATTAAAGAATTCGTCGAGTTGCCGGGCGCAGAAGACATCGCGCGGTTTGCAGGTTGCCGGATACACCTGCGCGTGCGCAAGCATCCCGCCCATCAGCTTACCGGGTTTGGTTTCATGCAGATAGTGCGTGAGATGTGCGTGCGCCATCATCACGTGGTGCTGAATCTGGTAAAGCTCGCGCAACGTTTTCTCACCCTGCATATAACCGGAAATCAAAAACGCTTCCGGCATATGGTAAAGGTTCTGTTCATTAAAGGTGAGCCACCAGGTCACCTGGTCGCCAAAGCAGTCGATCATTTTTTTGCCGTAGCGGATGAACGCCTCCATCACCCGACGATCGGTAAAGCCGTTGTATTTTTCCGCCAGCGCCAGCGGCATGTCGAAGTGATAGAGGCAAATCATCGGCGCGATGCCGCGTGCCAGAAGCCCGTCGATAAAGCGTTGATAAAACGCGATACCCTCTTCATTAAACTCACCGTCGCCGTCCGGGCAAACGCGGCTCCAGGCGATCTGGAAGCGGTAGCAGTTCATGCCCAGATCCTGCATTAAATCAAAATCTTCCTCGAAGCGATGGTAGCTGTCGGTCGCGACCTTCCAGTCAGAGGCATGCTCTTTTGGCTCGCGAATGTCATACACCGACATTCCCTTCCCGCCCTCATTCCACGCGCCTTCGGTTTGCATACTGGAAACAGAGTTTCCCCATAAAAAATCGGCTGGTAGTTTGTTCATCATGACGCCCTCAAAATATGACTAGTCAAATAACACATATGACTAGTCATATTAGAAAGCGACGCACGACGCAACGAAAAGGCTCACGTTTTGTGAGCCTGTCCGAAAGATTAAAGATGACCGAGGAGATGCAGCAGGCCGTAACCGACCAGCGCCGCCCACAGCAGCATGGGTAGCGAATAAACATGAAAACGCCACCAGATACGGCGATCGTTCGCCATGCGCAGCGCAATCAGATTGGCAAGCGATCCGGGCAGCAGGCCGAAACCGCCGACGTTCACCGCCCAGGCGAGCAAAATGGAAGGCGGCACATAGTTAAGCAGCAAAACCGTTGACGGCACGTTGCTTATCACCTGCGAAAGACCTATCGCCGTAAGCCACAAAGACCCGTTCGACAGTTGCCCGACGCCGTGCAGCGAATGCTGCAATGCAGGCAGTTGCGTTAGCAAATGCACATCAATAAACATCGCCATAAAGACCAGCAGCAGGGTCCAGTCGACGCTGTAAACCACACGCTGCTCCAGCAGCAGGAAGCCTGCGGCCACGCATACCAGCCCCCACAGTTCGAGCTTTAGCTCCAGTGCCGCGAGGAAAACCAGATAGAAGGCCAGGCAACTCCACACCAGCTTTGGCCGCCATGACGGTGTGGTATCACTGCTTTGAAATTGCAGTTTTTTCGCCGGGAAACAGCACCAGCACAGCACGAGCAGCGTCGCCATCATCGCCAGCGCCAGCGGCAACATTTGCGCCGTAAAGGCCGGGAAGCTCAGGCCAGAGCGGCCCCACAGCAAAATATTCTGCGGGTTGCCGATGGGCGTCAGCAGCGAACCGGCGTTCACCGCCAGTGCCTCAAAAATAATCAGGCGATTTACCGGGATGGCGCACCATTTTTTCAGCGTCAGGGTAAGCGGCACAATGATGAACAGCGCCACATCGTTGGTCAGAAAGGTGGAAAGCAGCGCTGCTGCCAGCACCATAAAGATAGCCAGCTGTCGCTCGGTAACGAAGCGCCGCGCCATCTTACGCCCGAGTACATCAAAATACCCGCTCTGCTCAACGCCTTTGGTGAGCAGCATTAAGCCGCTCAGCGTAATGATGGTGTGCCAGTCAATCGCTGCGGGCCAACGCGCCGGCGCAAACGGAACCAGAAAAGAGAGGATGACGCCGATAAGCAGTAACAGATGCAGAAAACGATCGCGTGTCAGCGATCGAATAAAAGGAGGTGTCATTCAACGTACTGCCCATGTTTTTGGGTAAACTGACGGAACATGTCCAGCGTCTCTTCGCTGACATGGTGTTCAATGCCTTCGGCATCACGGCGGGCGGTGTCCTGGCTGACGCCCAGCGCCAGTAAAAAGCTCTCGACGACCTGATGACGCTCGCGGCTCTCCTGGGCCAGTTTCTCGCCTTCGGGTGTTAAGAAAACCCCGCGCCATGGAATCTGCTCAATAAGCCCCACGCCCGCCAGACGTTTTAACATTTTCGCGACGGTTGGCTGCGACACGCCCAGCCGCGCGGCCATATCCACCTGACGCGCCTCACCCACTTCGCGGATCAAATCGGAAATCAGCTCAACATAATCATCAATCAGTTCACGGCGATGCGCTTCCCGCACCTGTCGGAACCCTTCAACGTGTTCTTCCACATTCACCAGCTGCGTCACTTTTTTTGTTGTTGGCTTACCTGCGCGGCGGTTCATAGCACTTCCTCATCGGTGTGACGCGTCAAAGCATCTAATAAATTGCCCCCATTGTAATGGATCGTGCTCTGAGTACAAAAATTTAACGTTTAGCCATAGCTATAAAATATAGCCTGTGCTATATCTGTATGTAATGCAAACACTCATCACGGAACGACGAGCGCAAAAGCAGGAGGTTACCATGAACGAATTCAAGAGGTGTTTACGCGTGTTTAGTCACTCTCCTTTTAAAGTCCGCCTGATGCTGGTTAACATGCTGTGCGACATGATCAACAGCAAACCCCAGCAGGACAACAAACCTAACTAATGCGGCGTCGCGGTACGCCGCTTCATTTTTCTGTCATTTTTTTCTGACAAACTTCCCCGCTGCGCCGAAAACCCCCACATTTCTTCCGCTTTTGTAATCACCTTCGCAAAACATTTCGTTATGGGTAGTTGACCAAAAACAGCGCGCGCTTTATCTTCGTGCGGCCCTGCACTTTTGCGGCTCGCAGATGCGGAGCTTCCCCTTCTCTTTACGCAATAATGTCCGGCAAAAAGCCCCTTGACGCCAGGGGACGCACATGGCGTTTTTATAGTTGCGATTTATGAATGTCACGCTGAAAGAAACTCTTGCTGCCCGTGGAATCACCCTGAGTCCGTGGACGGGCCTCTATTTCCTGCAATCCCTGCTGATCAATCTGGCGCTGGGTTACCCCTTCAGCCTGTTGTATGCGGTGGCATTTACCTGCGTGCTTCATTTAGTGTGGCGAGCCGCGCCGAAAGTCCAGAAAGTGGTGCTGGGGCTTTATTCACTGGTGGCCGCGCTCTATTTTCCCTTCAGCCAGGCTTACGGCGCGCCAAACTTTAATACCCTGCTGGCGCTGCATTCGACAAACGTCGAAGAATCCACCGAGATGTTTACCATCTTCCCGTGGTACAGCTATCTGGTGGCACTGTTTATTTTTGCCCTTGGCGTCATTGCCGTACGCCGCAAGGCCAGCCCGGCAAAACGCTGGGGGAAAATGGAAACCCTGTGCCTGATCTTCAGCGTCGGCACTTTCTTTGTACAGCCAATTCAAAACCTGGCGTGGGGCGGTGTTTTTAAACTTAAGGATACAGGCTACCCGGCATTTCGCTTCGTGAAGGACGTCATCGTTAACAATAACGAAGTGATTGACGAGCAGCAGCGCATGGCGCAGTTCGCGCAAATGAAGGATACCTGGACGGTCACCGCCGTAAAGCCGAAATATCACACCTATGTGGTGGTAATTGGCGAGAGCGCGCGTCGTGATGCCATGGGCGCATTTGGCGGCCACTGGGACAACACGCCGTTTGCCAGTTCGGTGAATGGCTACCTGTTTAACGACTACATTGCCGCCAGCGGCTCCACGCAGAAATCACTCGGCCTGACGCTTAACCGCGTGGTCGATGGAAAACCGCAGTACCAGGATAACTTTGTGACACTGGCTAACCGCGCAGGCTTTCAGACCTGGTGGTTCTCCAATCAGGGGCAAATCGGCGAATATGACACGGCCATCGCCAGCATCGCCAAACGCGCGGATGAAGTGCAGTTCCTTAAAAACGGCGATTTTGAAGCAGACAAAAACACGCAGGATACGGCGTTGTTGAAGATGACCGCGCAGGTGTTCGCGTCGCAGCGTACTCAGCCGCAGCTTATCGTATTGCACCTGATGGGCTCACACCCGCAGGCCTGCGACCGTACGCACGGCAAGTATGATGTGTTTGTGCAATCGAAAGAGACCTCCTGCTATCTCTACACCATGACGCAAACCGACGATCTGCTGCGCCAGCTGTACGATCAGCTACGTAACAGCGGAGATAGCTTCTCGCTGGTGTACTTCTCCGATCACGGACTGGCGTTTAAAGAACGCGGGAAAGAGGTTCAGTATCTGGCGCATGACGATAAGTTCCAGCAAAATTTCCAGGTGCCCTTTATGGTGCTGTCGAGCGATGACAAGGCGCATAAGGTGATTAAAGCGCGACGTTCGGCGAACGATTTCCTTGGGTTCTTCGCCCAGTGGACCGGCATCAAAGCGAAAGAAATTAGCCAGCGCTATCGTTTTATCTCAGAACAGAAGGCCGGGCCGGTGTATATCACTAACTTCCAGTTGCAGAAGGTGGATTACAACCATCTGGGGACGGATCTGTTTACGACGAAGAGTCGTTAAAACATGCCGGATGGCGGCTAACGCCTTATCCGGCCTACGAATAAAAACAGTTGTAGGCCTGATAAGCAAAGCGCCATCAGGCATTTAACAGGCAAAAAAAATCCGCCACAAGGGCGGATTTTTCATATCACCGAAGTGATTAGAAGCGGTAACCAACACCGGCAATCCAGGTGCCAACGTCAACGCTACGAATGCGAGACTGCTCGTAAGAGAAGTCCAGAGCAACGTTTTCGATCGGGTTGAACTGCAGGCCCGCACCGTAAGAGAAGCCGTAATCGCTGGTGTCGTGTTTGTTCGGCAGATCAGCGGTCTGGAATTTACCGTAACCCACACCTACTACGCCGTAGATGCTTGCCCAGTCGTTCAGACGGTAAGCAGGACCTGCGGTGATGCCGTAGTACTGTGATTTATGGTAGTTGTTGTCGCTGGAGCTACGGTCTTTTTCGGTATAAGTAAAGGAACCGATAACGCCCAGCGGTTGGTCGTCCATTTCATAGCGGTATTTCAGGTTGAAACCGTTAGCTTTGTTAGCAACGCCCTGCATATCGCTCTGAGCGTAACCGCCAGTAACGGTAGAAGTTGCAGCTACTGCGGTACCTGCGGATACAGCCAGAACAGCGGCCAGTGCTGAAAGACATGCAATTTTTTTCATAACCACCTCAAATGTGCTTCAAGTAAATCCGTAAGTTTTAAATATATCAAAATTTGTTAGGAAACTCTTTCGAACTTGTGATGTCTAACCCTACCTTTGATGTAACTAAAAATTTCCAGGTGCAGTTATCTCATTCAAACATCACAGGTTTTCCCGAAATACCAGACTAGTATCGCACAAGGATTTCGTCACAATATTCCAGATAATTCCTGGTTTGACAGATTAATAATCCATCGACTAAGGACATTCTAACGGTTCGTTGGCGGATTTTTTTCAACAATTCCTCAACCGTAGCCTGGTATTTCAATTACACTGCTTTTTTTACTCCATTTGACACAAATTGACAGGAAAAAGATGTCTGGATTGCTCCGTAAATCTTCCGCATGGATG
>CAJYVI010000165.1 GCA_913778145.1 uncultured Pseudocitrobacter sp. | reverse complement strand
CAGCAGCGCAGCAAACAGGCCGCGTTGGCGCGTCTGATGAAGCGAGACGTTGAAGAGGTGATTGCGGCTGAACCCTGGGGCTACCGCCGTCGCGCGCGTTTGAGCCTGAATTACCAGCCAAAAACGCAGCAGTTGCAGATGGGTTTTCGCAAGGCTAACGCCAGCGATATCGTCGATGTGGTGCAGTGCCCCGTTTTGGTGCCCACTCTTGAGGCGTTGCTGGTGCCGCTGCGTGAATGCCTGAATGCGCTGCAAGGTAAACGCAGCCTGGGGCACGTTGAGTTAGTGAGCGCTGACAACGGCCCGCTACTGGTGCTTCGCCATACTGCGCCGTTAAGTGCGCAAGACAAAGAAAAACTGGAACGCTTTTCGCATTCCTCAGGTCTTTCTCTGTATCTCGCTCCCGAAAGCGAGATACTTGAACGCGTAAGCGGTGAAACACCATGGTATTCCTCAGACGGTCTACGCTTAACGTTCAGCCCGCGCGACTTTATTCAGGTGAACGACGGTGTGAACCAAAAAATGGTTGCTACCGCGCTTGAATGGCTTGATGTACAGAAAGAGGACCGGGTGCTGGATCTGTTCTGCGGCATGGGCAACTTCACGCTGCCGCTGGCAAAACGGGCCGCCAGCGTCATTGGCGTAGAGGGCGTTCCGGCGCTGGTGGCGAAAGGCCAGGAAAATGCGGCGCTGAATAATATACAGAATGTCACGTTTTTCCATGAGAATCTGGAAGAGGACGTGACGCGTCAGAGCTGGGCGCAGCACGGCTTTGACAAAATTTTACTCGATCCTGCCCGCGCAGGCGCACCGGGCGTGATGCAACATATTATAAAATTAGCGCCAGCTCGTGTGGTTTATGTGTCCTGTAACCCCGCGACGCTTGCGCGTGACAGTGAAGCGCTTTTACGTGCGGGTTACCAAATTCAGCGTATGGCAATGCTTGACATGTTCCCGCACACTGGGCATCTGGAATCAATGGTGTTGTTTGAGCGTAAGTAATAATTGTGGCTTGTCGACTTCGACAGGCCCGGTCCCTTAAGGAGAGGACAATGGTTGCGGTAAGAAGTGCACATCTAAATAAAGCTGGTGAGTTTGACTCTCAAAAATGGATCTCAAGCCTGGGAATTACCAGCCAGCAGTCGTGTGAGCGCTTAGCCGAGACCTGGGATTATTGTCGACAGCATACCCAGAATCACCCGGACGCTGAGCTGCTGCTCTGGCGCGGCGTGGAGATGGTAGAGATTCTGTCGATGCTCAGTATGGATAACGACACCCTGCGCGCCGCCTTGTTGTTCCCGTTGGTGGACGCTAACGTGGTCTCAGAAGAGGTGCTGACCGAAAGCGCCGGGAAATCCGTCGTCACGCTGATTCACGGCGTGCGCGATATGGCGGCCATTCGCCAGCTGAAAGCCACCCACACGGATTCTGTTTCCTCCGAGCAGGTCGATAACGTGCGCCGCATGCTGCTGGCGATGGTCGACGATTTCCGCTGCGTGGTTATCAAACTGGCAGAGCGCATTGCCCATCTGCGTGAAGTGAAAGACGCGCCGGAAGATGAACGCGTGCTGGCCGCGAAAGAGTGTACCAACATCTACGCGCCGCTGGCGAACCGACTCGGTATCGGCCAGTTGAAGTGGGAGCTGGAAGACTACTGCTTCCGCTACCTGCATCCGGCGGAGTATAAGCGCATTGCCAAACTGCTGCACGAACGTCGTATCGACCGCGAACACTATATTTCTGAGTTTGTGGGGCACCTGCGCGCCGAGATGAAAACCGAAGGCGTAAAAGCGGAAGTGTACGGGCGACCGAAACACATCTACAGCATCTGGCGCAAAATGCAGAAAAAACAGCTCGCGTTTGATGAGCTGTTTGATGTGCGTGCGGTGCGCATCGTCGCCGAGCGTTTGCAGGACTGCTACGCCGCGCTGGGGATAGTACACACTCACTATCGCCACCTGCCGGATGAATTTGACGACTATGTTGCCAACCCGAAACCGAACGGTTATCAGTCCATCCACACCGTGGTGCTGGGGCCGGGTGGCAAAACGATTGAGATTCAGATCCGTACCAAACAGATGCACGAAGATGCCGAGCTGGGCGTCGCCGCGCACTGGAAATACAAAGAGGGCACGGCGGCACCTGGCCCGCGTAGCGGCCACGAAGACCGCATCGCCTGGCTGCGTAAGCTGATTGCGTGGCAGGAAGAGATGGCCGACTCCGGCGAAATGCTCGACGAAGTGCGCAGTCAGGTCTTTGACGACCGCGTGTATGTGTTTACACCGAAAGGTGATGTTGTCGATTTACCGGCAGGGTCGACGCCGCTTGATTTCGCCTATCACATCCACAGTGATGTCGGTCACCGCTGCATCGGTGCGAAAATTGGCGGACGCATCGTGCCGTTCACCTATCAGTTGCAGATGGGCGATCAGATTGAAATTATCACCCAGAAACAGCCGAACCCGAGCCGTGACTGGCTGAACCCGAACCTGGGCTACGTTACAACCAGCCGCGGGCGCTCGAAAATTCACGCCTGGTTCCGTAAACAGGATCGTGATAAAAACGTGCTGGCCGGGCGTCAAATTCTGGATGACGAGCTTGAGCATTTGGGCATCAGTCTGAAGGAAGCGGAAAAACATCTGCTGCCGCGCTACAACTTCAACGACGTGGAAGAGCTGTTAGCGGCGATTGGCGGCGGCGACATTCGTCTCAACCAGATGGTCAACTTCCTGCAGGCGCAGTTCAACAAACCGAGCGCGGCGGAAGAAGACGCGGCGGCGCTGAAACAGCTGCAGCAGAAAACCTACACGCCGCAAAACCGCAGCAAGGACAATGGCCGAGTGGTGGTGGAAGGCGTCGGTAACCTGATGCACCACATTGCGCGCTGCTGCCAGCCTATTCCGGGCGATGAGATTGTTGGCTTTATCACCCAGGGACGAGGGATCTCCGTACACCGTGCCGACTGCGAACAGTTGGTCGAACTGCGCGCGCATGCGCCGGAACGCCTGGTGGACGCCGTATGGGGCGAAAGCTACTCCGCGGGCTACTCGCTGGTGGTGCGCGTCACGGCGAACGACCGTAGCGGCCTGCTGCGCGATATCACCACGATCCTCGCCAACGAAAAGGTCAATGTTCTCGGCGTTGCCAGCCGCAGCGATACTAAGCAGCAGATGGCGACCATCGACATGACCATTGAAATCTACAACCTGCAGGTTCTGGGCCGCGTGCTCGGCAAACTGAACCAGGTGCCGGATGTGATAGACGCGCGGCGTCTGCACGGCGGTTAATATCCCGTAGGCCGGATAAGGCGAAGCCGCATCCGGCACTATCGCAACGCCGGATGCGGCTTCGCCTTATCCGGCTTACATCTTTTCAATTTTCCAGGATTTTACATGGACCAAATCACCCGCCTTCTCACCATCATGCAGCGCCTGCGCGACCCTGAAACCGGCTGCCCGTGGGATAAAGAACAAACCTTCAGCACCATCGCGCCATACACCCTGGAAGAAACTTACGAAGTGCTCGACGCTATTGCCCGTGAAGACTTTGACGACCTGCGCGGTGAACTCGGCGACCTGTTGTTCCAGGTGGTGTTTTACGCCCAAATGGCGCAGGAAGAGGGGCGCTTTGACTTCAATGATATCTGTGCAGCCATCAGCGACAAATTAGAGCGTCGTCACCCGCATATCTTTGGTGATGCAACCGCCGGCAACAGCAGCGAAGTCCTGGCGCGCTGGGAGCAAATCAAAACCGCCGAACGCGCTGAAAAAGCGCAGACCTCCGCGCTGGATGATATTCCGCACAGCTTCCCGGCGTTAATGCGCGCGCACAAAATTCAGAAACGCTGCTCGGCGGTTGGTTTTGACTGGGATACGCTCGGCCCGGTTCTGGATAAAGTGCATGAAGAAATCGACGAAGTGATGCACGAAGCAAAGCAGGCGGTGATTGATGAAGCCAAACTGGAAGAGGAAGTGGGGGATCTGTTGTTCGCCACGGTGAATCTTTCTCGCCATTTAGGTGTAAAAGCCGAAACCGCGCTGCAAAAGGCCAACCTGAAATTTGAGCGCCGTTTTCGTGAAGTTGAACGAATCGTCGCCGCCAGGGGCCTGGAAATGACTGGAGTAGACCTCGATACCATGGAAGAGGTATGGCAGGAGGTAAAACGACAGGAACATGATCTCTAAGGAAATTTCGCGATCAAGCGCAATTTGTGTGATTTTTTAAATGACAAGCGCTTGATTTGCGTCAAAAACATTTAGCCAAAAGCGGCTATTTTCTCACTCCTTATCTTTGTTGAGACTCCGTGCTGAGATGCATTCATCACTTATTCGTGAGACATCAAGGTGATAACGGAGTAATTTCTCGGGTGAATAGCAGTGTAATGCCCTGTTTAACCCGAAGAAAACCAACATTAACGCGGCCTGAAGAACATAGGGGAGGGAGAATGAAAGTTTGTGGCGCTCGTCATGTTCGGGTATACTGTTTTCCCGTCCTGGTTATTCCATCGTTTCACCCTAACTTCTCAGGTTCAGCATGACAACGAACTATATTTTTGTGACCGGCGGGGTCGTATCCTCTCTGGGTAAAGGCATTGCCGCAGCCTCCCTGGCAGCCATTCTTGAAGCCCGTGGCCTCAACGTAACCATGATGAAATTGGATCCGTACATCAACGTCGATCCAGGCACCATGAGCCCGATCCAACACGGCGAAGTGTTCGTTACTGAAGACGGCGCTGAAACCGACCTGGACCTGGGTCACTACGAGCGTTTCATCCGCACCAAAATGACTCGCCGCAATAACTTCACGACCGGCCGCATCTACTCAGATGTCCTGCGCAAAGAGCGCCGTGGCGACTATCTGGGCGCGACCGTACAGGTTATCCCGCACATCACTAACGCTATCAAAGAACGCGTACTTGCTGGCGGTGAAGGCCACGATGTAGTTCTGGTTGAAATCGGCGGTACCGTAGGTGATATCGAATCCCTGCCGTTCCTTGAAGCGATTCGCCAGCTGGCGGTTGATATTGGTCGTGAACACGCGCTGTTCATGCACCTGACCCTGGTGCCTTATCTGGCGGCGGCGGGTGAAGTTAAAACCAAACCGACTCAGCACTCTGTAAAAGAACTGCTGTCCATTGGTATTCAGCCTGACATTCTGGTTTGCCGTTCCGATCGCGCGATTCCGGCTAATGAACGTGCAAAAATTGCATTGTTCTGTAACGTGCCAGAAAAAGCCGTTATTTCGATGAAAGACGTCGATTCCATTTATAAAATTCCAGGCCTGTTGAAATCTCAGGGGCTGGACGATTATATTTGTAAACGATTCAGCTTGAACTGTCCGGAAGCTAACTTGTCTGAATGGGAACAGGTTATCTATGAAGAAGCCAATCCGGCAGGCGAAGTAACGATTGGTATGGTCGGCAAGTACATTGAACTGCCGGATGCCTACAAATCCGTTATTGAAGCGCTGAAACACGGTGGCCTGAAAAATCGTGTAACCGTCAACATCAAACTGATCGATTCGCAAGATGTTGAAACACGTGGCGTCGAAATCCTGAAAGATTTAGATGCTATCCTGATTCCTGGTGGTTTCGGCTACCGTGGCGTCGAAGGTAAAATTGCTACCGCACGCTATGCGCGTGAAAACAATATTCCGTATCTGGGCATTTGCCTGGGTATGCAGGTTGCGTTGATTGAGTTTGCACGTAATGTGGCGGGTATGGATAACGCCAACTCTACGGAATTTGTGCCAGACTGTAAGTACCCGGTTGTGGCGCTCATTACCGAGTGGCGTGATGAAGAAGGCAACGTTGAAGTGCGTACCGAGAAGAGCGATCTCGGCGGCACCATGCGCCTGGGCGCACAGCAGTGCCAGCTCTCCGACGATAGCCTGGTTCGTAAGCTGTACAATGCGCCAACGATCGTTGAGCGTCATCGTCACCGCTACGAAGTCAACAATATGCTGTTGAAACAGATTGAAGCTGCAGGTCTGCGCGTTGCGGGCCGTTCCGGGGATGATCAGTTGGTCGAGATCATCGAAGTTCCGAATCACCCGTGGTTCGTTGCTTGTCAGTTCCATCCGGAGTTTACTTCTACACCGCGTGATGGGCACCCGCTGTTCGCAGGCTTTGTAAAAGCCGCCAGCGAGTACCAGAAACGTCAGGCGAAGTAAGTAAAAAAGTTAGAACGGCAACGCCCCATGAGGGGCGTTGTTTGTCTGGAGTTTTAGTTTAACTTGTACTGAGGAAAACCTAATGTCCAAAATCGTTAAAATCATCGGTCGTGAAATCATCGACTCCCGTGGTAACCCGACTGTTGAAGCAGAAGTACACCTGGAAGGTGGTTTCGTCGGTATGGCAGCTGCTCCGTCAGGTGCTTCTACTGGTTCCCGCGAAGCTCTGGAACTGCGCGATGGTGACAAATCCCGTTTCATGGGTAAAGGCGTACTGAAAGCTGTTGCAGCTGTTAACGGCCCAATCGCTCAGGCTCTGCTGGGTAAAGATGCTAAAGATCAGGCTGGCATCGACAAAATCATGATCGACCTGGACGGTACTGAAAACAAATCTAACTTCGGTGCGAACGCAATCCTGGCCGTTTCTCTGGCTGCTGCTAAAGCAGCTGCTGCCGCTAAAGGCCTGCCGCTGTATGCTCACATTGCTGAACTGAACGGCACTCCGGGTAAATACTCCATGCCGGTTCCGATGATGAACATCATCAACGGTGGTGAGCACGCTGACAACAACGTCGACATCCAGGAATTCATGATTCAGCCGGTTGGCGCGAAAACCCTGAAAGAAGCTGTACGTATGGGTTCTGAAGTGTTCCATAACCTGGCTAAAGTTCTGAAAGCTAAAGGTATGAACACTGCTGTTGGTGACGAAGGCGGCTATGCGCCGAACCTGGGTTCCAACGCTGAAGCGCTGGCTGTAATCGCTGAAGCGGTTAAAGCAGCAGGCTACGAACTGGGCAAAGACATCACTCTGGCGATGGACTGCGCAGCGTCTGAATTCTACAAAGACGGTAAATACGTTCTGGCTGGCGAAGGCAACAAAGCGTTCACCTCTGAAGAATTCACTCACTTCCTGGAAGAACTGACCAAACAGTACCCGATCGTCTCCATCGAAGATGGCCTGGACGAATCTGACTGGGATGGTTTCGCATACCAGACCAAAGTACTGGGCGACAAAATCCAGCTGGTTGGTGACGATCTGTTCGTAACCAACACCAAGATCCTGAAAGAAGGCATCGAAAAAGGCATCGTTAACTCCATCCTGATCAAATACAACCAGATCGGTTCCCTGACCGAAACTCTGGCTGCGATCAAAATGGCGAAAGACGCTGGCTACACTGCTGTCATCTCTCACCGTTCTGGCGAAACTGAAGACGCTACCATCGCTGACCTGGCTGTTGGTACCGCTGCAGGCCAGATCAAAACGGGTTCTATGAGCCGTTCTGACCGTGTTGCTAAATACAACCAGCTGATTCGTATCGAAGAAGCACTGGGCGAACAAGCTCCGTACAACGGTCGTAAAGAGATCAAAGGCCAGGCATAATCGCCCCGCTTTTTAACTCTTGATAAAAACCCGCTTCGGCGGGTTTTTTTATGCCTGTAAGAGAATGCACGGGCAAACATGACCCTCCCGCATAAATCTGCGATAATTACCGCATACCCCTTTTACAGAGATGATTATGCAGTACCCGATTAATGAAATGTTCCAGACCCTGCAAGGCGAGGGTTACTTCACTGGCGTTCCCGCTATCTTTATTCGTTTACAGGGATGCCCGGTGGGCTGCGCCTGGTGTGATACCAAGCATACCTGGGAAAAACTTAGCGATCGGGAAGTGTCTCTGTTCAGCATCCTGGCAAAAACCAAAGAGAGCGATAAATGGGGCGCGGCAGGGGAAGACGATCTGTTAACCGCTATTGCCCGTCAGGGCTGGACGGCGAAGCATGTTGTCATCACCGGTGGCGAACCGTGCATTCACGATCTCACCCCGCTGACAACGCTGCTTGAGCAAAACGGCTATAGCTGCCAGATTGAAACTAGCGGCACCCATGAAGTGCGTTGCTCGCATACCACCTGGGTAACGGTATCCCCGAAAGTGAATATGCGCGGTGGCTATGACGTGCTGTCACAGGCGCTGGAGCGAGCCGATGAAATCAAGCACCCGGTAGGCCGCGTGCGCGATATCGAAGCGCTGGACGAGCTGCTGGAGACGCTTACGGACGATAAACAGCGTGTGATTGCCCTGCAGCCGATTAGCCAGAAAGATGACGCGACCCGTCTGTGCATTGAAACCTGTATCGCGCGCAACTGGCGTTTGTCGATGCAGACGCATAAGTATTTGAACATCGCCTGATTTTTCCTTACCGCTGGCCATGGTCATGGTTGGAGATAAGTTGATGATAAACGGATAGCTTTGGCTGTCCGTTTTCGCACCTTCCTCATAGATTTTTCCCTCTAAAGTGGGATGCTTGTCGTCATTCCCATATTTTTCTCAGCGACCTTTTGCCGAACGCGCGAAACTCTGTCGAGTGCTTTTGGTGTTTTTTAGCTGACTTTAACAAGGCTGAAGGTTTATTCATTGAAATTAATGAGTTAGTTGCTCCTTAATAATGCGGATTTGTGAAAGAAATTGATGGGGAACGTAGGTGGGATGTTTTGGGGTGAATAAGGTGTTTTTAAACAGTAGGTTAGCGTTAGAGAGTTCCCCGCGCCAGCGGGGATAAACCGGTGATCTCGACGTCGGCCAAATCATCAGCTGAGAGTTCCCCGCGCCAGCGGGGATAAACCGACGAGTGATCAAGTTAGGTTTCAAGTGATGATGAGTTCCCCGCGCCAGCGGGGATAAACCGGTCTCAGCCGGGTACAGCTTCAACAATACTTTGTGTTCCCCGCGCCAGCGGGGATATACCGCAATATCAATACGGTGCACTACACTACCCCCCATATCTTCATTTCCATGGTCGTACGCAATAAACGCCAGTAAGAACCCGCCTAATCTAAAGCGCAAATAGTCAATACAATGAGGGGAAAATGAGGAGGGAGCCTATAGCGGGATGGGAGTCGAACCCACATAAACATGGCACTCTGTGCCTGCCGATTTACCGTTAAACGTACCTGCTACAGACTCAGCATCAAACTGTATTACGGATAAAAAAATAGCAATTGATTCCAACAATCCTTACGTCTAAAAATTGAATCAGCAATGCTCGCCAGGAGAAACGTTTTCGAAGTTTGCATGCGCATATCCCCGCAGGAATACACGCATATCAATCGCTCTTATTCGCCGCGATAAACACAACCCGCCGTACAGGTCTCTTTCACCATCACTGCGCTTAGCAACGGCACGACCGGTTTTACCTGTTCCCAAATCCAGCGCGACAGCACTTCACTGGTCGGATTTTCAAGGCCGGGAATATCATTCAGATAGTAGTGATCCAGACGATCGTACGTCGGTTTAAACGCCGCTTTCAGTTCGGCGAAATCCATGATCCAACCGGTATGCGGATCGACTTCACCCGTAATCTCAAGGCGCACCATAAAGGAGTGGCCGTGCAGGCGACCGCACTTATGCCCCTCGGGTACGTGAGGCAAACGGTGAGCGGCTTCAAAAGTGAAATCTTTAAACAGTGTGGTGGACATCATGAACTCTCAGTCTTGCGGAAAAAACCGCCGCATAGTACCGGAAAGCACATTTTTTATCATTAACTAAAACTCACAAATGGACGTGAAGAGCGTAATGGATTGTGTCCATGCTTCCTTTGCCAACTATATCAATAAGTTATCCAATCGGTTTTATTGCTATAAACTACCTGGAAATTAGGTTAGTCCATTTGGTTATTTGATATTTCCAACCCTTCTTTAATTGTTATTATCCCGCTCGTTAACCTTACATTCAGTTTTGTTTTTCCCGATTTGAAACAGCTTTGATACTGGAACATAACAAGCATGACAACACAGGTCCCCCCTTCCGCGCTGCTGCCGCTTAATACGGAGCAACTGGCACGCCTTCAGGCGGCCACGACTGACTTAACACCGACCCAGCTTGCCTGGGTTTCTGGCTATTTCTGGGGCGTGCTGAATCAGCAGCCTGGCGCTGCAGCCGTTGCGGCAACGCCAACAGCCGTTCCGGCCCCAACGATTACACTTATCTCTGCCTCGCAAACCGGCAACGCCCGTCGCGTTGCTGAAGCGCTGCGTGACGATTTGCTGGCCGCGAAACTGAACGTGAACCTGGTGAATGCCGGGGATTATAAATTCAAACAAATCGCGTCAGAAAAACTGCTGGTTGTCGTTGCTTCCACGCAAGGGGAAGGGGAGCCGCCGGAAGAAGCGGTGGCGCTGCATAAGTTCCTGTTCTCGAAAAAAGCGCCGAAGCTTGATGGCACCGCATTTGCCGTGCTGGGGCTGGGCGACACTTCCTATGAATTTTTCTGCCAGGCCGGGAAAGATTTCGACAGCAAACTGGCGGAACTTGGCGGTGAGCGTCTGCTCGACCGTGTAGACGCCGATGTGGAATATCAGGCTGCCGCCAGCGAATGGCGTGCACGTGTAGTGGACGTGCTGAAAGCGCGTGTGCCGAAGGATACGCCCGCGCAGGCCGCTGTTGCCGCCACTGGCGCCGTGAATGAAATTTCCACCAGCCCCTACAGCAAAGAAGCGCCGCTGACGGCAAGCCTTTCCGTTAACCAGAAAATCACCAGCCGCGATTCAGAAAAAGACGTTCGCCATATCGAAATTGACTTAGGTGACTCTGGCCTGCGCTATCAGCCGGGCGACGCGCTGGGCGTGTGGTATCAGAATGATCCTGCGCTGGTGAAAGAACTTGTCGAACTGCTGTGGCTGAAAGGCGATGAAACTGTCACCGTTGACGGCAAAACGCTGACCCTGAGCGAAGCGCTACAGTGGCACTTCGAACTGACGGTTAACACCGCCAATATCGTTGAGAACTATGCCACGCTTACCCGCAGTGAAACGCTGCTGCCGCTGGTGGGCGATAAAGCGAAGTTGCAGCATTACGCCGCGACCACGCCGATTGTCGATATGGTGCGTTTCTCTCCGGCACAGCTTGATGCTGAAGCGCTGATTAACCTGCTGCGCCCGCTGACGCCGCGCCTCTATTCCATCGCCTCATCGCAGGCTGAAGTGGAAAGTGAAGTGCACGTCGCCGTTGGTGTCGTTCGTTATGACATTGAAGGCCGCGCCCGTGCGGGTGGTGCCTCCAGCTTCCTCGCGGACCGCGTGGAAGAAGAGGGTGAAGTCCGCGTCTTTATCGAACATAACGACAACTTCCGCCTGCCCGCTAACCCGGAAACCCCGGTGATTATGATTGGCCCAGGCACCGGTATCGCGCCGTTCCGCGCCTTTATGCAGCAGCGCGCCGCTGACGAAGCGCCGGGCAAAAACTGGCTGTTCTTTGGCAACCCGCACTTTACGGAGGATTTCCTCTACCAGGTGGAATGGCAGCGCTACGTCAAAGAGGGCGTGCTGACACGTATCGATCTCGCCTGGTCGCGCGATCAAAAAGAAAAAATTTACGTACAAGACAAACTGCGCGAACAGGGCGCAGAACTGTGGCGCTGGATCAATGACGGTGCCCACATTTATGTCTGCGGCGACGCTAATCGCATGGCGAAAGACGTTGAACAGGCACTTCTGGAAGTGATTGCCGAATTTGGTGGCATGGACACCGAAGCGGCGGATGAATTTTTAAGTGAGCTGCGCGTAGAGCGCCGTTATCAGCGAGATGTCTACTAATGAGCGAAAAACATCCAGGACCTTTAGTGGTCGAAGGAAAACTGACAGACGCCGAGCGCATGAAGCTTGAGAGCAACTACCTGCGCGGCACCATTGCGGAAGATTTAAACGACGGCCTGACCGGTGGTTTTAAGGGCGACAACTTCCTGCTGATCCGCTTCCACGGCATGTATCAGCAGGATGACCGCGACATCCGCGCCGAACGTGCTGAACAGAAGCTGGAGCCACGTCATGCAATGCTGTTGCGCTGTCGTCTGCCGGGTGGGGTGATTACCACTAAACAGTGGCAGGCGATCGATAAATTTGCTGGTGAAAACACCATTTATGGCAGCATTCGCCTGACCAACCGCCAGACGTTCCAGTTCCACGGCATTCTGAAAAAGAACGTCAAACCGGTGCATCAGATGCTGCACTCGGTCGGTCTCGATGCGCTGGCGACCGCCAACGATATGAACCGTAACGTACTCTGCACCTCGAATCCGTTCGAGTCGCAGCTGCACGCGGAAGCCTATGAATGGGCGAAGAAAATCTCTGAACATCTGCTGCCGCGTACTCGCGCGTATGCGGAGATTTGGCTCGATCAGGAAAAAGTCGCCACCACCGATGAAGAGCCGATCCTCGGTCAGACCTACCTGCCGCGTAAGTTCAAAACCACGGTAGTGATCCCGCCGCAGAACGATATCGATCTGCACGCCAACGATATGAACTTCGTGGCGATCGCCGAAAACGGCAAGCTGGTAGGCTTTAACCTGCTGGTGGGGGGCGGGCTTTCCATCGAACACGGTAATAAGAAAACCTACGCCCGCACGGCGAGCGAGTTTGGTTATCTGCCGCTGGAGCATACCCTGGCGGTGGCGGAAGCCGTCGTGACGACTCAGCGCGATTGGGGTAACCGTACCGATCGTAAAAATGCCAAAACCAAATACACGCTGGAGCGCGTGGGTGTTGAGACATTTAAAGAGGAAGTGGAGCGTCGCGCGGGGATCAAATTCGAACCGATCCGCCCGTATGAATTTACAGGGCGCGGCGATCGCATTGGTTGGGTAAAAGGCATTGATGACAAATGGCACCTGACGCTGTTTATCGAAAATGGCCGAATCCTTGATTATCCGGGGCGTCCGCTGAAAACCGGCCTGCTGGAGATCGCGAAGATCCACAAAGGCGATTTCCGTATTACGGCGAACCAGAATTTGATTATCGCCGGTGTACCTGAAAGCCAGAAAGCGAAGATCGAGAAAATTGCGCAGGCGAGCGGCCTGATGAATGTCGTCACCTCGCAGCGTGAAAACTCGATGGCCTGCGTGTCGTTCCCAACTTGCCCGTTGGCGATGGCGGAAGCGGAGCGTTTCCTGCCGTCGTTCGTCGATAAAGTTGAAGCAGTGATGGCAACGCATGGCGTCAGCGATGAGCACATCGTCCTGCGCGTCACGGGCTGCCCGAACGGCTGTGGCCGTGCGATGCTGGCGGAAATCGGCCTCGTCGGGAAAGCGCCGGGCCGCTATAACTTACATATCGGTGGCAACCGAATGGGTACGCGCATCCCGCGGATGTACAAAGAGAACATCACCGACACCGAGATTCTGACGGTGATTGATGAGCTGGTAGGGCGCTGGGCGAAAGAGCGCGAAGTGGGTGAAGGCTTCGGCGACTTTACGGTGCGTGCGGGCATTATTCGCCCGGTGCTCGACCCGGCGCGCGATTTGTGGGATTAATCATCCGCCAGGTTTTGTAGGCCTGATAAGACGCGTAAGCGTCGCATCAGGCAAGGCAAACAGTGAGGAACTTATGTCCAAACTCGATCTAAACACCCTGAACGAACTGCCAAAGGTAGATCGCATTCTGGCGCTGGCGGAAACTAACGCCCAACTGGAAAAACTGGACGCTGAAGGCCGCGTCGCCTGGGCGCTGGATAATCTGCCCGGTGAATATGTGCTATCTTCCAGCTTCGGTATTCAGGCGGCGGTCAGCCTGCATCTGGTGAATCAGATTCGCCCGGATATCCCGGTGATCCTCACCGATACGGGTTATCTGTTCCCGGAAACCTACCGCTTTATTGACGAGTTAACGGACAAACTCAAGCTCAACCTGAAAGTGTACCGCGCTACCGAAAGCGCCGCCTGGCAGGAAGCGCGCTACGGCAAACTGTGGGAGCAGGGCGTTGAAGGCATTGAAAAGTACAATGACATCAACAAAGTCGAACCGATGAACCGGGCTTTGAAAGAACTGAATGCACAAACCTGGTTTGCTGGCCTGCGACGCGAACAATCCGGCAGTCGCGCCAATTTACCGGTGCTGGCAATTCAGCGTGGCGTATTTAAGGTACTGCCGATTATTGACTGGGATAATCGGACGATATATCAGTACCTGCAAAAACATGGCCTGAAATATCACCCATTATGGGATGAAGGATATTTATCGGTTGGAGATACCCATACAACCCGTAAATGGGAACCCGGCATGGCGGAAGAAGAAACGCGTTTCTTTGGCTTAAAAAGGGAATGTGGATTACACGAAGGGTAAATATTGCTGCATAAATTAAACGCTTCTGTCTGAAAAGATGGGGGCGTTTTTATTTTGCGAGCAGGATTCCTGATTTTAAACGTGAACGCCGCAGGAAGAATCAACAGGCATAGAATGGTGTCGGGTGCTTGAGGCCGTCTGGCGTTGAGCATTCGCGAGGTTCCAGATGGACAAAAGCCCCAGGCGATATTTCTATCAACCTGAGGCTCGCGTTCGAACGTAGCAATTCGGATGTTAGTCTCTTCTTTGCAGGGAGGCAAGACATGCTAACAAAATATGCCCTTGTGGCAATCATAGTGCTGTGTTTTACAGTACTTGGATTCACGCTAATGGTAGGCGACTCGTTGTGTGAGTTGAGTATCAGAGAGCGTGGTATGGAGTTTAAGGCAGTACTCGCTTACGAATCGAAGAAGTAGCCATCACGCGGGGATAAAACCCCGCGTATTGGATTGTGATGATTTGGTCTCCGGCACCCTTTTACCTAAACCTTCCCCGCCTTCGCCAGCTCTTTCACCAGCGGTATCATCACTTTCATAACATCGCGGCTGCGGCGCTCAATTCTGCCCGGCAGGGCTTTATCGAGATACTGCTGATTATCCAGCCGCGCGTCGTGCCAGCTATTTCCTTCCGGGAAGCTGCGTGTTTTTGCGCGCTGCTGATAGCCATCCTTTTTCCCCAGCGACCAGTTCGTTGCTTCAACGGACAACACGGGAATACCCGCGGCATCAAACACTTCAGCATCATTACAGCACCCGGTGCCTTTCGGATAATCAGGATTCAGTCCTGGATTGGTAAAAGCGGAAATACCATGGCTGCGCGCAATCGCCAGCGCACGGTCGCGCGTGAGTTTTCTTACCGACGCCGGAGTTTTTACGCCGCTGTTGAAATAGAGCTTATCGCCGACGATCAGGTTATCGAGGTTGATAACCAGAAGGGTGTTTTTCTTCTCGGCAGCGCTCATGCGTTTCAGCAGATTCTCCGCGCCCAGCTTGCCTTCTTCCTCGCCGCTGGTGGCGATAAAGCGAATGCCGTATTCCGTCGGCACGTCTTTCAGACGCTCGGCCAGCTCCAGCATTACGCCCAGCCCCAGCGCGTTATCATCAATACCCTGAAGCGTCAGCCCACCAAGATTATTTTCCACATCGCCGTCGTTTTGCGGCGCATAGGTGTCCAGATGCGCCATCACAATAATCTGCTGCTGCGATTTACCTTCATGCGCCGCGATAACGGTGCTGCCAATCACGTTATGCCAGTTCTGGCGGTTATTTTTGGCGGTGTAGATATAGCGGCTATGGAACGTGCGGATATCGCTCTGATAACCCATTTTGGCGAACTGCTGACGCAAATAATCTGCCGACAGCATCTCTGCCGGTGTGCCGGTGATACGGCCTGGGAAATAGGTTGCGATATAGCGAGCCTGGGTGTTTGCGACACTACCGGGCGACGTCGTGGTCGCCAGTGCCGGGAAGGCAGAGCATACGCCAAGCGCCAGCGCGAAGAGGCGGCGACGCAGTGCGGAAGACATAGGGAAATCCTTTAAACAATGCAAAAAATTAGACGCAGCCAGTATGAAACCGGGGCGGTAATTACTCAATTTCATTTCTTCTTAAATCCCCAAAAAAGAGGGTGTTAAGCACTTTTTGATATTTGCTTTTTCAGAGTGTTATTCCTTTGAGGAACTACTCATTCCATTTCGTAATTTCATTTGCACTAAGGGGCACCCTATAGTCCCTCTATGACTGATTGTTAGTGAGTTGTAACTCTGTGGATTATCTGCCCCTTTTTGCCGCTGTAAAAGACCGCACTGCCCTGGTTGTGGGAGGTGATGACACCGCGGCTCGCAAGATCGCGTTTCTGCTGCGTGCAGGCGCTAACGTTCAGGTCGTGAGCGAAACGCTGTGCGACGAATTGGCGGCGCTGGTGGCGGATAACAAGATCACATGGCTGGCAGACTCTTTTCAGGAAACACAGCTCGATAGCGTTTTCCTGGTGATTGCTGCCACTGAAGATAGCGCACTCAATCAGCGCATTTATGATGCGGCAAATACTCGCCAGCGGCTGGTGAATGTGGTGGATAGCCCGTCGCAGTGTTCCTTTATTTTCCCGTCGATTGTCGACAGGTCGCCGCTGCTGGTGGCGATTTCCTCCGGCGGCACTGCGCCAGTGCTGGCGCGTATTCTGCGCGAAAAAATTGAAGCGCTGCTGCCAACGCGCTTAGGCCTGCTGGCCGAAGCGGCCAGTTACTGGCGTCATGCGATTAAAACGCACCTGAAAACCACCGCCGAGCGCCGTCGATTCTGGGAACGCGTGTTTCGTGGCCGTATTGCCAACATGTTGCTTGCTGGCAATCAGCAGGCAGCGGAAGCGGCATTACAGGATGAGTTGACCCAGCCGCAGCTCCGTGTGGGCGAGATTATTCTGGTGGGCGCGGGGCCGGGCGATGCCGGGTTACTGACGCTGCGCGGGCTTCAGGTCATTCAGCAGGCGGATATCGTTTTTTACGATCATCTGGTGAGTGACGCAGTGCGAGAACTGGTTCGTCGTGATGCAGAACTTGTCTGCGTGGGTAAACGCGCGGGAACGCATGCAGTGGCTCAGCATGACACCAATCGTTTGCTAATCGAAGCGGCGCGAGAAGGCAAAAACGTGGTGCGCCTTAAAGGCGGTGACCCGTTTATTTTCGGGCGCGGCGGCGAAGAACTTCAGGCGGCAGCAGAAGCGGGAATTCCCTTCCAGGTCGTGCCTGGCGTGACGGCTGCCGCAGGTGCAACTGCATATGCAGGCATACCGCTCACCCACCGCGATTACGCGCAAAGCGTCACTTTCGTCACCGGGCACTATAAAGCGGACAGCACGCCGTTCGACTGGAAACTGCTGGCGCAAAGTCGCCAGACGCTGGCGATTTACATGGGCACCATGAAAGCGGCGGAAATTAGCCAACAACTGATTCAACACGGACGCGATAGCGAAACGCCGGTGGCGGTAATTTCGCGCGGTACGCGTGCGGACCAACAGATAAAAACAGGCACCCTGCAACAACTCGAAAACCTGGCGAAAGAGGCCCCCATGCCAGCACTGCTGGTGGTCGGCGAAGTGGTGGAACTGCATCACCAGCTCGCCTGGTTTCAACACACAACAGACTCAGAAAATTTCGATTCTTCTGTAGTGAATCTGGCTTAAGGAACGGTTATGGACCAAAAACGACTCACTCACCTGCGGCAACTGGAGGCGGAAAGCATCCATATCATCCGTGAGGTGGCCGCCGAATTCGCCAACCCGGTCATGATGTATTCGATCGGCAAGGACTCCAGCGTGATGCTGCATCTGGCGCGTAAAGCGTTCTATCCGGGAACCCTGCCGTTCCCGCTGCTGCACGTGGATACCGGCTGGAAATTCCGTGAGATGTACGAGTTCCGCGACCGTACCGCGAAAGCCTATGGCTGTGAACTGCTGGTGCACAAAAACCCGGAAGGCGTGGCGATGGGAATTAACCCGTTCGTGCACGGCAGCGCCAAACACACCGATATCATGAAAACCGAAGGCCTGAAACAGGCGCTGAATAAATACGGTTTTGATGCTGCATTCGGCGGGGCGCGTCGTGATGAAGAGAAGTCGCGCGCCAAAGAGCGTATCTACTCCTTCCGCGACCGTTTCCACCGCTGGGACCCGAAAAATCAGCGCCCGGAGCTGTGGCACAACTATAACGGCCAGATCAACAAAGGCGAAAGCATCCGCGTCTTCCCGCTCTCGAACTGGACCGAGCTGGATATCTGGCAGTACATCTATCTGGAAAATATCGAAATCGTTCCGCTGTATCTGGCGGCAGAGCGCCCGGTACTGGAACGCGACGGCATGCTGATGATGATCGATGACGATCGCATCGATTTGCAGCCGGGCGAGGTTATCAAAAAACGCATGGTGCGCTTCCGTACCCTCGGCTGCTGGCCGCTGACCGGCGCGGTAGAGTCGGATGCGCAGACGCTGCCGGAAATCATTGAAGAGATGCTGGTCTCGACCACCAGTGAACGTCAGGGCCGCGTGATTGACCGCGACCAGGCCGGCTCGATGGAGCTTAAAAAACGTCAGGGTTATTTCTAAGGAGCCGCCATGAACAGTTCAATTGCACAACAAATTGCGGATGAAGGCGGCGTTGAAGCGTATCTGCACGCTCAGCAACATAAAAGCCTGCTGCGTTTCCTGACCTGCGGCAGCGTGGATGACGGTAAAAGTACGCTGATTGGCCGTTTGCTGCACGATACCCGTCAGATTTATGAAGATCAGCTCTCTTCGCTGCACAATGACAGTAAACGTCATGGTACGCAGGGTGAACGTCTGGATCTGGCGCTGCTGGTGGATGGCTTGCAGGCCGAGCGCGAGCAGGGCATTACCATTGACGTGGCATATCGTTATTTCTCCACCGAGAAGCGCAAATTTATTATTGCCGACACGCCGGGGCATGAGCAGTACACCCGTAACATGGCCACCGGTGCGTCCACCTGTGACCTGGCGATCCTGCTGATCGATGCGCGTAAAGGCGTGCTCGATCAAACCCGTCGCCACAGTTTTATCTCTACGCTGCTGGGGATAAAACACCTGATCGTCGCGGTCAACAAAATGGATCTGGTTGAATTCAGTGAAGAGAAATTTGAGCAGATCCGTCAGGATTATCTGACCTTTGCCGAGCAGTTGCCTGGCAACCTTGATATCCGTTTCGTGCCATTATCGGCGCTGGAAGGGGATAACGTTGCCAGTCAGAGCGAAAAAATGCCTTGGTACAGCGGCCCGACGCTGCTGGAAGTGCTGGAAACCGTGCAGATCCAGCGCGTGGTCGACAGCCAGCCGATGCGCTTCCCGGTACAGTACGTGAATCGCCCAAACCTCGATTTCCGCGGGTTCTCCGGCACGCTGGCTTCCGGGCATGTCAGCGTGGGGCAACGCATTAAAGTGCTGCCGTCAGGCGTGGAATCCTCCATTGCGCGCATCGTCACTTTCGATGGTGACTTACAGGAAGCCTTTGCTGGCGAAGCCGTGACGCTGGTGCTGAAAGATGAAATCGACATCAGCCGTGGCGACCTGCTGCTGGATGCCAGCGAAACACTGCCTGCCGTGCAGAGCGCATCTGTCGATGTTGTGTGGATGGCGGAACAGCCGCTGGCGGCGGGTCAGAGCTATGACATCAAAATCGCGGGCAAGAAAACCCGCGCCCGCGTGGATGGCATCCAGTATCAGGTGGATATCAATAACCTGACGCAGCGTGACGTTGATAACCTGCCTCTGAACGGTATTGGTCTGGTGGAACTGACCTTTGATGAACCGCTGGTGCTGGATAAATACCAGCAAAACCCGGTTACCGGCGGCCTGATATTTATCGACCGTCTGACCAACGTCACGGTGGGCGCAGGCATGGTACGCGAACCGAATACCACCGCCACAGCAGTGGCATTGGAATTCAGTGCGTTTGAGCTGGAACTGAATGCGCTGGTGCGTAAACACTTCCCACACTGGGGCGCGCGTGATCTGTTGGGAGGCAAGTAATGGCGGTGCATGACGAAAACGTCGTCTGGCACGCCCATCCGGTCACTGCGCAACAGCGTGAGCAACTCCACGGTCATCGTGGGGTTGTGCTGTGGTTTACCGGGCTATCAGGCTCAGGGAAATCGACCGTTGCCGGGGCGCTGGAAGCGGCGCTGCATAAACTTGGCGTCAGCACCTATCTGCTGGATGGCGATAACGTGCGCCATGGTTTGTGCAGCGATCTGGGTTTTAGCGACGACGATCGCAAAGAGAATATCCGTCGGGTGGGCGAAGTGGCTAACCTGATGGTGGATGCCGGGCTGGTGGTATTGACGGCGTTTATTTCTCCGCATCGTGCTGAGCGCCAGATGGTGCGCGAGCGGGTGGGGGAAGGACGCTTTATCGAAGTGTTTGTTGATACGCCGCTCGATACCTGCGAAGCTCGCGATCCGAAAGGTTTATACAAGAAAGCGCGTGCCGGTGAATTGCGCAATTTCACCGGTATTGATTCAGTCTATGAATCCCCGGAACGGCCTGAAATCCATCTCGATGGTGAACAATTGGTAACAAATTTAGTGGACCAAATGTTAGACCTGCTGAGACAGGACGATATCATCAGATCCTGAGAGAGTGCCGGGCGTATCGTTGCCCGGCCTGACAGGATTAACTATGCGCAATACTCAAAACATCAGCCTGACGCGTTCAGAGTCTATACCTCCGCCCGATGACGAAACCACCTGGTCGTTGTCAGGGGCAACTGTGGGTTTCGTCGCCTGGCTGATTGCATTGGGTATTCCCTACCTTTGGTATGGCAATAACACCCTGTTTTTCTTCCTCTATACCTGGCCCTTCTTCCTTGCGCTGATGCCCGTTGCCGTGGTGATTGGCGTGGCAATCCATTCGCTGGTGAACAGCAAATTGCGCTACAGTATTATCGCAACGTTACTTACCGTCGCCGCATTGTGCGGTCTATTATTTCTATGGTTGATGGGCTAAGCCTGACGTTTTTTGTGAAAATCCGCACTATCGCCCGACAACGAGACATAAGTATCGGCAGGCAAAATGTGATACATTGCCCGCGTGACGCGGTATCGTCCGCAGCCGGCGTAGAGTACGACGGCAAGTTTTGGGATGATGATGCCGTTTTTCAGGGGGCAGGATGGGTAAATTAACGCTGCTATTACTGGCTTTGCTGGTGTGGTTGCAGTATTCACTGTGGTTCGGCAAAAATGGTCTGCATGACTTTAGCCGGGTCCGTGATGACGTATCAGTACAAGAGGCGACCAACGCCAAATTAAAAGCGCGCAACGATCAGCTTTTCGCCGAAATTGATGACCTTAACGGCGGCCAGGAAGCTATCGAAGAACGCGCACGCAATGAACTCAGCATGACGAAACCGGGTGAAACCTTCTACCGCCTGGTGCCAGATGCGTCTAAACGCAATCAGAGTTCAGGGCAAACAAACCGATAAACAGAATAAGCCCAGGATTAACACATGGCAGCAACTTTTCCGGGCGTTTGCGCCGTGGTTCCGGCGGCCGGATTTGGTCGCCGCATGCAAACGGACTGCCCGAAACAATATCTCTCAATCGGTAACAAAACGATTCTCGAACATTCGGTGGATGCGCTGCTGGTAAATGCGCGCGTCCAGCGGGTGATTATCGCCGTCTCTCCTGGAGACGAGCGCTTCAGCCAACTATCTCTGGCGCAGCATCCGCAAATTACCGTCGTTGACGGCGGTGCCGAACGTGCCGATTCCGTGCTGGCCGGCCTGAAAGCCGCTGGCAACACGGAGTGGGTGTTGGTGCACGATGCCGCGCGGCCTTGTTTACATCAGGATGATCTGGCGCGCCTGCTGGCGCTGTGCGAAACCAGCCGCGTCGGTGGTATTCTGGCCGCGCCGGTGCGCGATACCATGAAGCGCGCGGAGCCCGGCAAACCTGCCATCGCCCATACGGTTGACCGTAATGATCTGTGGCACGCCCTTACGCCGCAGTTTTTCCCCCGCGAATTACTCTTCGATTGCCTGACCCGGGCGCTCAACGAAGGCGCAACCATCACCGATGAAGCCTCGGCGCTGGAATATTGTGGATTCCACCCGGCGCTGGTCGCCGGACGCGCTGATAATATTAAAGTGACACGCCCGGAAGATCTGGCGCTGGCAGAATTTTACCTCACCCGATCGGGACACCAGGAGAAAGCATAATGCGAATTGGACACGGTTTTGATGTACACGCGTTTGGCGGCGAAGGGCCGATTATTATCGGCGGCGTGCGCATCCCTTACGAGAAAGGGCTGCTCGCCCACTCGGACGGCGACGTCGCGCTCCATGCCTTAACCGATGCCCTGCTTGGCGCGGCGGCATTGGGCGATATCGGTAAACTTTTCCCGGACACCGATCCGGCGTTCAAAGGCGCAGACAGCCGCGCGTTGCTGCGTGAGGCCTGGAAACGCGTGCAGGCGAAGGGCTACACCCTGAGCAACGTCGATGTCACCATCATTGCCCAGGCACCAAAAATGCTGCCGCACATCCCGCAGATGCGTGTCTTTATCGCTGAAGATCTTGGCTGCCATATGGATGACGTTAACGTAAAAGCGACCACCACTGAAAAACTCGGTTTTACCGGGCGCGGTGAAGGCATCGCCTGCGAAGCGGTCGCTCTGTTGTATAAGGCAAACAAATGATTGCATTCGATGACCTGACTTACCTGCACGGTAAGCCGCAGGGGCACGGGCTGCTGAAAGCCAACCCGGAAGATTTCCTGGTGGTAGAAGACTTAGGATTTGAGCCTGACGGCGAAGGCGAGCACGTTCTGGTGCGCATCCTGAAAAATGGCTGCAATACCCGTTTCGTGGCCGACGCGCTGGCGAAATTCCTGAAAATTCACGCCCGCGAAGTGAGCTTTGCCGGACAGAAAGACAAACACGCGGTCACCGAGCAGTGGCTCTGCGCGCGCGTGCCGGGCAAAGAAATGCCCGATTTAAGCAAGTTCGAGCTGGAAGGCTGCCAGGTGCTGGAGTATGCGCGTCATAAGCGTAAACTGCGTTTAGGCGCGCTGAAAGGTAACCAGTTCACAATTATTCTGCGCGAAGTCAGCCATCGCGAGGATATCGACACGCGATTGCAGGCGATTAACGCCCAGGGTGTGCCGAACTATTTCGGCGCACAGCGCTTTGGTATTGGTGGCAGCAATCTGCAAGGCGCACTGCGTTGGGCCGAAAGCGGTGCACCGGTGCGCGATCGCAATAAACGCAGTTTTTGGTTGTCGGCAGCGCGCAGTGCGTTGTTTAATCAGCTGGTGAGCGCGCGCTTACAGAAACCGGAATTTAATCAAGTTGTTGATGGCGATGCGCTACAATTAGCGGGACGCGGCAGCTGGTTTGTCGCCACGCCTGAAGAAATGCCCGAACTGCAAACGCGTGTGGACGCGCGCGAATTGATGATCACCGCGTCAATGCCGGGTAGCGGCGACTGGGGAACCCAGCGTGAGGCGCTCGCATTTGAACAACTTCAGCTTGCAGAAGAAACCGCGCTCCAGTCGCTGCTGGTGCGCGAAAAAGTAGAGGCCGCGCGGCGCGCGATGCTGCTCTATCCACAACAGCTTGAGTGGAACTGGTGGGACGACGTAACCGTCGAGTTGCGTTTCTGGCTCCCGGCGGGCAGCTTTGCGACCAGCGTGGTAAGGGAACTTATCAATACAACAGGTGAATATGCGAATATTGCTGAGTAACGATGACGGGATCCACGCGCCAGGCATACAGGCACTGGCCAGAGCCTTACGGGAATTTGCCGAGGTTCAGGTAGTTGCACCCGATCGTAACCGCAGTGGCGCATCAAACTCGCTGACGCTGGAATCTTCTCTTCGTACTTTTACGTTTGAAAACGGCGATATCGCCGTGCAGATGGGCACGCCGACGGATTGTGTCTATCTCGGCGTTAACGCCCTGATGCGCCCGCGTCCGGACATCGTCGTGTCGGGCATTAACGCCGGGCCGAATCTGGGCGATGACGTTATCTATTCTGGCACTGTCGCGGCGGCGATGGAGGGGCGTCACCTCGGTTTTCCGGCGCTGGCAGTTTCGCTGAACGGCACGCAGCATTACGACACGGCGGCGGCGGTCACCTGTACGCTGCTGCGCGCGCTGGCGCGTGAACCGTTGCGCACCGGGCGTATTCTTAACGTCAACGTGCCGGACTTACCGCTAGATCAAATCAAAGGTATTCGCGTGACCCGCTGTGGCAGCCGTCATCCGGCCGATAAAGTGATCCCGCAGCAGGATCCGCGCGGCAATACGCTCTATTGGATTGGCCCGCCGGGCGAAAAACAGGACGCTGGCCCGGATACGGATTTTGCCGCGGTTGATGCGGGTTATGTATCGGTTACGCCGCTGCATGTCGATTTAACCGCGCACAGCGCCCGCGACGTGGTGGGCAGCTGGCTTGAGCAGGCGGGAGTGGACACGCAATGGTAAGCGGACGCGTACTGGCACTTCTGGAACAACTTCGCACGCAGGGCATTCGCGACGAGCGGGTGCTGGATGCCATTGCCCGCGTTCCGCGTGAAAAGTTTGTCGATGAAGCGTTTGAACACAAAGCCTGGGAAAACGTCGCCTTGCCAATAGGGC
Organism: uncultured Pseudocitrobacter sp.; assembly: GCA_913778145.1. Lineage (GTDB taxonomy): Bacteria > Pseudomonadota > Gammaproteobacteria > Enterobacterales > Enterobacteriaceae > Pseudocitrobacter. Next base: position 41,053 of record CAJYVI010000165.1, on the reverse strand, counting down.
AGGGGCAAACCATTTCTCAGCCTTATATGGTTGCGCGGATGACCGAACTGCTTGAGCTGACGCCTGAATCGCGCGTGCTGGAAATCGGCACCGGTTCCGGGTATCAGACCGCGATTCTGGCGCATCTGGTGCAGCGCGTATGCTCGGTTGAACGCATTAAAAGTTTGCAATGGCACGCAAGGCGTCGCCTGAAGCAGCTTGATTTGCATAATATCTCTACGCGCCATGGCGATGGCTGGCAGGGTTGGCAGGCGCGTGCGCCTTTCGACGCCATTATCGTCACGGCTGCACCGCCGGAAATTCCGGTGGCGCTGATGTCGCAGCTGGATGAAGGCGGCATTCTCGTTTTACCCGTGGGTGATGAACATCAGTTTTTAAAACGCGTTCATCGACGGGGAGGCGAATTCATTATTGATACCGTGGAAGCCGTGCGCTTTGTTCCTTTAGTCAAAGGAGAACTGGCCTGAGACCCGGATTTTTCTTAGGTTTTTCGGCACAATTCAGCGTATCGTGTTAAGGCTTTATAAAAGTCCACGATGGACGCGACACGGTTATTAACACACTGGCAGTTAACACTATTCCTGGGGGATAAATGAGCGCGGGAAGCCCAAAAATCACCGTACGCCGTGTTGCGGCATTATCACTGGTTTCACTCTGGCTGGCTGGTTGCTCTTCAGACAATCCGCCTGCACCGGTAACCTCTGTTAACGGAAACACCTCCAGCAGTACCAATTCCGGCATGCTAATTACGCCGCAGCAGAAAGTGAACGCCACGGCGCAAAACAGCGTGCCGGCGACGCCGCAAATCCAACCTGTGCAGCCGGTACAAACTCAGCCGACGCAAATTCAGCCTGTCACACAGCAACCTGTTGCTCAGCAACCGGTGCAAATGCAGAACGGTCACATCGTCTATAACCGAAAATATGGTGACATTCCGAAAGGTAGCTATGCGGGCGGCAGCACCTATACCGTTAAGCATGGCGACACGCTTTTCTATATCGCATGGGTCACCGGTAACGACTTCCGTGACCTGGCGCAGCGCAATAACGTTGCCGCGCCTTACGCGCTGAATGTCGGCCAGGTGCTGCAAGTTGGGAACGCGTCCGGCCAGCCGATTACCGGCAATAACCCAGTTGCCATGGCCAGCACGCAGGCGGCAGCCACTTCTCAGACGGCAGCCGCAAAACCTGCACAAAATTCCACCGTAGCTGTTGCGTCGCAACCAACAATTACGTATTCTGAGGATTCAGGTGAACAAAGTGCTAACAAGATGTTGCCTAATAACAAGCCTGCGACGACAGTCACAGCGCCTGTAACAGCACCGGTTGCGAGCACTTCCGTACCCAATGCCAGCAGTACGACAACCAGCGCGCCAATTTCGTCCTGGCGCTGGCCAACTGATGGCAAAATCATCGAAGGCTTTGGCGGCTCCGAAGGAGGCAACAAAGGCATCGATATCGCAGGTAGCAAAGGACAGGCTATCACCGCGACCGCGGATGGTCGCGTTGTGTATGCCGGTAATGCACTGCGAGGATACGGTAATCTTATTATCATCAAACACAACGATGATTACCTGAGCGCCTACGCCCATAACGACACAATGCTGGTCCGGGAACAACAAGAGGTTAAGGCGGGGCAAAAAATAGCTACCATGGGTAGCACCGGAACCAGTTCTACACGCTTGCATTTTGAAATTCGTTACAAGGGGAAATCCGTAAACCCGCTGCAGTATTTGCCGCAGCGATAATTCGGCAGAGTACTAAGCACGGAGTCATTCAGGCGGTGTAAAACGCGCCGTCTGAAGATGAAGTGATAAGGTGCTTTGCCTGGGGATCACGGGTAGGAGCCACCTTATGAGTCAGAATACGCTGAAAGTTCATGATTTAAATGAAGACGCGGAATTTGATGAGAACGGAGCAGAGGTTTTCGATGAGAAAGCCTTAGTAGAAGAGGAACCCAGTGATAACGACCTGGCTGAGGAAGAGCTGTTATCGCAGGGTGCCACACAGCGTGTGCTGGACGCGACTCAGCTTTACCTTGGAGAGATCGGTTATTCTCCACTGTTAACAGCCGAAGAAGAAGTCTATTTTGCACGTCGTGCATTGCGTGGAGACGTCGCCTCCCGTCGCAGAATGATCGAGAGTAACCTGCGTCTGGTGGTAAAAATTGCTCGCCGTTATGGCAATCGTGGTCTGGCGCTGCTGGATCTTATCGAAGAGGGCAATTTGGGGCTTATCCGCGCTGTTGAGAAGTTTGACCCGGAACGCGGGTTCCGCTTTTCAACCTACGCGACCTGGTGGATACGCCAGACGATTGAACGGGCGATTATGAACCAAACCCGTACCATTCGTTTGCCGATTCACATCGTCAAAGAGCTGAACGTCTATCTGCGCACGGCGCGCGAGTTGTCCCATAAACTGGACCACGAGCCAAGCGCAGAAGAAATAGCCGAACAGCTGGACAAACCGGTTGATGACGTAAGCCGTATGCTGCGTCTCAACGAGCGCATTACCTCAGTCGACACGCCGCTGGGCGGAGACTCTGAAAAAGCGCTGCTGGACATCCTGGCCGATGAAAAGGAAAACGGCCCGGAAGACACCACGCAGGACGATGACATGAAACAGAGCATCGTCAAATGGCTGTTCGAACTGAACGCCAAACAGCGTGAAGTGCTGGCACGTCGTTTCGGTTTACTGGGGTATGAAGCTGCAACGCTTGAAGATGTGGGCCGCGAAATTGGCCTCACTCGTGAACGCGTTCGTCAGATTCAGGTTGAAGGCCTGCGCCGTCTGCGTGAAATTCTGCAGACGCAGGGGCTGAATATCGAAGCGCTGTTCCGCGAATAAGTGAACATTCGTCAAAAAGGCCGGTCGAGAGACTGGCCTTTTTCTTTTTGGGCTGATGATTCACCCCATCATCTTTCTCACCAGCCGCGTAAACTGTTCGCGCTCTTCCTCGCTTAATCGTCCTAAAAACTCCTCATCAACGCTGTTGCCAAGCGTTTTTTTGGCATTCAATAACGCTTCACCCTCTTCGGTGAGAAAGACAAACCGGCGACGTTTATCGGCAGGATCGTGCTCGCGTCGTACCAGATTACGACTTTCCATACGGCTCAACATCTCGGCAAGCGTGGCTTTAGTGCTCACTGCCACTTCCGTCAATTCTACCTGCTCAATGCCCGGATGTTCAGCAATAGAGCGCATTACGGCGTACTGGGGCTTGGTCAGCTCCGGCAGTTCTTGCTGCCAGCGCGCGGTGTGTCGCTGAAAGAGCTGGCGCAGCAGGTGAAATGCTTCGTTTCTTAACTCCATGAAAACCCCGTCATAAAAAACTTTCCTTCATGATAGCCGCTACGCGCATCTTTTTTAATCCTTCATTTTTTAGCTTTGAGTGCGATCGTATACGAACAATATTGTGTGCACGGTCATTCTGACGTAATTTATATGAAAACGTTCGTGTACGAACAAAATGATTGAGGTGAAGAATGAGACTGATAGTGGGTATGACAGGCGCAACAGGCGCACCGCTTGGCGTCGCGCTGCTTAAGGCGCTGCGTGATATGCCAGAGGTTGAAACGCATCTGGTGATGTCGAAGTGGGCCAAAACCACCATCGAGCTGGAAACGCCGTACAGTGCGCGTGATGTTGCCGCGTTAGCGGATTTCAGCCACAGCCCGGCGGATCAGGCAGCAACTATCTCATCAGGCTCATTCCAGACCGACGGCATGATTGTGATTCCTTGCAGCATGAAAACCCTGGCGGGGATCCGCGCCGGGTACGCCGATGGCCTGGTAGGACGCGCGGCGGACGTGGTGCTCAAAGAGGGGCGCAAGCTGGTACTGGTGCCGCGTGAAATGCCGCTTAGCACAATTCACCTGGAAAATATGCTGGCGCTTTCTCGTATGGGCGTGGCGATGGTGCCACCCATGCCTGCTTTCTATAACCACCCGGAAACGGTGGGCGACATTGTCGATCACATCGTCACCCGCGTGCTGGACCAATTCGGCCTGAAGTATGACAAGGCCCGCCGCTGGAAGGGGCTTCCGTCGGCACACTCATTTTCACAGGAGAATGCATAATGGCTTTTGATGATTTACGCAGCTTTTTACAGGCGCTCGACGACCAGGGGCAATTGCTGAAAATCAGCGAAGAGGTGAATGCGGAGCCGGATCTGGCAGCAGCAGCCAACGCCACCGGGCGTATCGGCGACGGCGCGCCGGCGCTATGGTTTGACAATATTCGCGGCTTTACCGATGCCCGCGTGGCAATGAACACCATCGGCTCCTGGCAGAACCACGCGATTTCCCTCGGTCTGCCGCCAAACACGCCGGTCAAAAAGCAGATTGATGAGTTTATCCGCCGCTGGGATAACTTCCCGATTACCCCGGAGCGCCGCGCCAATCCAGCCTGGGCGCAGAACACCGTCGATGGCGACGAGATTAACCTGTTCGATATTCTGCCGCTGTTTCGTTTAAACGACGGTGATGGCGGTTTCTATCTCGATAAAGCGTGCGTGGTTTCCCGCGACCCGCTCGACCCGGATAACTTCGGCAAGCAAAACGTCGGCATCTACCGCATGGAAGTGAAGGGCAAGCGTAAGCTCGGCCTGCAACCGGTGCCGATGCACGATATCGCTCTGCATCTACATAAAGCGGAAGAACGCGGTGAAGATCTGCCGATTGCGATTACCCTGGGTAACGATCCGATCATCACCCTGATGGGCGCCACACCGCTGAAATACGATCAGTCCGAGTACGAAATGGCAGGTGCGCTGCGCGAAAGCCCGTACCCGATCGCCACCGCGCCGCTGACCGGTTTTGATGTGCCGTGGGGTTCTGAAGTGATCCTCGAAGGGGTAATAGAAAGCCGCAAACGTGAAATTGAAGGGCCGTTCGGTGAGTTTACCGGCCACTACTCCGGCGGGCGCAACATGACCGTGGTGCGCATCGATAAAGTCTCTTACCGCACCAAACCGATTTTCGAATCGCTGTACCTCGGCATGCCGTGGACCGAAATCGACTATTTGATGGGGCCTGCCACCTGCGTGCCGCTGTACCAGCAACTGAAAGCCGAGTTCCCGGAAGTGCAGGCGGTGAACGCCATGTACACCCACGGCCTGCTGGCGATTATCTCCACCAAAAAACGCTACGGCGGCTTTGCCCGCGCGGTGGGCCTGCGTGCGATGACCACGCCGCACGGTCTGGGCTACGTGAAGATGGTGATTATGGTCGATGAAGACGTTGACCCGTTCAACCTGCCGCAGGTGATGTGGGCGCTCTCGTCGAAAGTGAACCCGGCGGGCGACCTGGTGCAGTTGCCGAATATGTCCGTGCTGGAACTCGACCCCGGTTCAAGCCCGGCGGGGATCACGGACAAGCTGATTATCGACGCTACCACGCCTGTCGCCCCGGACAACCGTGGTCACTACAGCCAGCCGGTGGTGGATTTGCCGGAAACCAAAGCCTGGGCTGAAAAACTGACCGCTATGCTGGCCGCACGTAAATAAGGAGAACAAGATGATTTGTCCACGTTGTGCCGATGAACAGATTGAAGTGATGGCGAAATCGCCGGTGAAAGATGTCTGGACGGTCTATCAGTGCCAGCATTGCCTCTATACCTGGCGCGATACCGAACCGCTACGCCGCACCAGCCGCGATCATTATCCGGAAGCGTTCCGTATGACGCAGAAAGATATTGATGATGCGCCAATGGTGCCGAGCATTCCGCCGCTGCTGGCGGAAGATAAGTGTTAATAAAAAAGTGCCGGGTAGAGGCTTTGCCTTACCCGGCTACGTCATTTTATTTTATAAAACGATAACCGCCCGCTTTCCGGCGAGCCGGTATCAATATAAACCTGATTGGCAAATGTCTGGATATTTGTAAATATCATATGCCCGAAGATAAAACAATCGGCACCGTTTATTTCTTTTAACTCGCCTTTGAGTGATTTCTGCACGCGATCAACAGGCCAGAGTACCTCTCTTTCCGCTACTTCCTTGCCAAACTGATATTCATTACCCGGATAATCCGCATGTGCGATGACATATTTTATGATGTTGTTAGTGATTTCAATAATATGCGGAAGGTGATGAAATTTCAGCAACAGATCTATTGCCTCTTGTTGTTCCGTCTCATTTAATTCAAAGAACCAGTCACCGCCGCTGGCAAGCCACATGTTGCCGTCTCCGGTCGCGAACGCATCCAGCGCCATCGCTTCGTGGTTGCCTTTAACCGACGTAAACCAGGGCTGGTTTAACAGACGCAGCACGTTAAGACTCTCCGGCCCACGATCAATGTTATCGCCGACAGAGATAAGTAAGTCTGTTTCGGGACAAAAAGAGAGTTGATGTAGGCGGGATTGCAATAATTGATAGTCACCATGAATATCACCAACGGCCCAGATATGGCGATAATTATGAGTGTCGATTTTTTGATAGCGAACGAATGGCATTAATATGCGACTTTGTGGTAAGTTAATCTGTTTTTTTTGAAATAATGGCTTTAATCTGTTTGTCAGTAAGTGAACCTTGATTTTTGGCTTTATTTAACCAGAGTAACGCTTCTTCTTTATTTATGCCATTTCCATCAAGTCCCCAGGCATAAATTTGTCCTAAAGTAATTTGTGCGATAGGTAAGTTTTGAGTGGCAGCTTTTTCAAACCAATATTTAGCCTGTTGTATATCTTTGGGAAGGCCATGACCATTAAAGAAAAGTGTTCCATAATTATACTGTCCAAGTCGCTGACCCTTTTCTGCCGCTATTTTTAAATGAGGGATAGCTTCAGCATAATTATTCTCTTGAACTCCGATAATACCTAAATTAGCATGCGCAATAGGATTGTCCTTCTGTACTGCTTTCTGAAGCCAAAACTTGGCTTTGTTAATGTTTTTGAATTCCTGTGGGCCAAACTGATAAATATTAGCACAGTTTATTTGAGCTTGTTCATTCCCTTTTTCTGCCGCTTTCTCGTACCAGTATATCGCAGTGCGATAGTTGGGTGCTGTATTATCATATCCGTAATGATAAAGCTGTCCTAAGTAAAATTCAGCTTCATCATAATCTTGCTTTGCTGCAAGGTTGAACCAATAAAATGCTTTGTTTATATCCTTCACTGAAGGGCTTTCAGTTAGACCATTCAGATATATGATTCCCATCACTGTTTGTGAGACTTTATCGCCATGTTGAGCCTTGGTAATGATATCCTGTAGTTTATTTCGTGATTCCTTCGTCATATTATTTAATACTTGCTCGGGAATATCAAAATGTGAAGGGGTATCTTCGGCGCCTATTGCAGTGGTGCTAATTATTAAAATCATTGATGCAATTATTTTTCTCATTATTTTCTTGAATGTTTTGTTCTTGATAGTGCTTATTTTACTCCTTTTTTATCTATCGGATAAGAGATATATGAGCCCCGAAGTTTAATCGGGGCTCATTAATATTACACCAACCCCTTCAACCGATAAATCCACTCCAGCGCCTGTCGCGGGGTGAGTGAATCCGGGTCGAGAGTTTCCAGCGCTTCCACCGCGGGCGAGGTTTCTTCCGGCACTGAAAGCAGCGACATCTGCGTGCCATCGACCTGCGTCGCGGCGGCATTCGGTGAAATGCTCTCCAGCTCACGCAGTTTCTGCCGCGCGCGTTTGATCACCTCTTTTGGCACGCCTGCCAGGGCCGCAACCGCCAGGCCGTAGCTCTTACTTGCCGCGCCATCCTGCACGCTGTGCATAAAGGCGATAGTGTCGCCGTGTTCCAGCGCATCAAGGTGCACGTTGGCGACGCCTTCCATTTTCTCCGGCAGTTGAGTCAGTTCGAAGTAGTGGGTGGCAAACAGCGTTAATGCTTTGATTTTATTCGCCAGATTTTCCGCACACGCCCATGCCAGTGACAGACCGTCGTAGGTTGATGTACCGCGCCCAATTTCATCCATCAGCACCAGGCTGTTTTCGGTGGCGTTATGCAGAATATTAGCCGTTTCGGTCATCTCCACCATAAAGGTTGAGCGGCCGGACGCCAGATCATCCGCCGCGCCCACGCGGGTAAAGATACGGTCAATCGGGCCAATCTCCACGCTTTGTGCAGGCACATAGCTGCCGATATAGGCCAGCAGCGCGATCAGCGCCGTCTGACGCATGTAGGTACTCTTACCGCCCATATTCGGGCCGGTAATGATTAGCATACGACGCTGTGGCGACAGATTCAGCGGGTTAGCGATAAACGGCTCGTTCAGTACCTGTTCCACCACCGGGTGGCGGCCTTCAGTGATGCGGATACCGGGCTTATCGATAAAGGTCGGGCAGGTGTAGTTCAGCGTATACGCGCGTTCGGCAAGATTAACCAGCACGTCCAGCTCCGCCAGGGCGCTTGCGCTCTGTTGCAGGTCAGCCAGATGCGGCAGCAGCAGGTCGAACAGTTCATCATAAAGCTGTTTTTCCAGCGCCAGCGCTTTGCCTTTGGAGGTGAGGACTTTGTCCTCGTACTCTTTCAGCTCTGGAATAATGTAGCGTTCGGCATTTTTCAGCGTCTGGCGGCGAACATAGTTGATAGGTGCCAGGTGGCTTTGCCCACGGCTGATCTGAATGTAATAACCGTGAACGGCATTAAAGCCCACTTTCAATGTATCCAGGCCAGTACGCTCGCGTTCACGAATTTCCAGACGATCGAGGTAGTCGGTTGCGCCGTCGGCCAGCGCGCGCCACTCATCCAGCTCTTCGTTGTAACCCGGCGCGATGACGCCGCCATCGCGCACCAGCACCGGTGGCGCGTCGATAATCGCGCGTTCGAGCAGTTCACGCAGTTCCGTGAACTCGCCCATTTTTTCGCGCAGCATTTGTACCGGGGCGCTCTCAACGTTTTCCAGCTGGGCGCGCAGTTCCGGTAATTGCTGGAAGGCATGACGCATCCGCGCCAGATCGCGCGGGCGAGCGGTACGCAGCGCCAGGCGCGCCAGAATACGTTCGAGATCGCCCACCTGACGCAGCACTGGTTGCAGTTCGCCCGTCGCGTCCTGCAACGCGCCGATAGTTTGCTGGCGTTCTGTCAGGGTTTTGGTGTCACGCACCGGCATATGCAGCCAGCGTTTCAGCATACGGCTACCCATCGGCGTTACGGTACAATCCAACACGGACGCCAGCGTGTTTTCAACGCCACCGCCCAGATTCTGGGTGATCTCCAGATTACGCCGGGTGGCCGCATCCATGATGATACTGTCCTGCTGACGCTCCATGGTGATAGAACGAATGTGCGGCAGCGAGGTGCGTTGGGTATCTTTTACGTACTGTAACAGGCATCCGGCGGCACACAGGCCGCGCGGGGCATTTTCCACGCCAAAACCGATAAGATCGCGGGTACCGAATTGCAGGTTGAGCTGCTGACGCGCGGTGTCGATTTCAAACTCCCACAGCGGGCGACGACGCAGGCCGCGACGGCCTTCAATCAGCGCCATCTCGGCGAAATCTTCTGCATACAGCAATTCCGCAGGGTTAGTGCGTTGCAGCTCTGCTGCCATGGTTTCCCGGTCAGCCGGTTCGCTGAGGCGGAAACGCCCGGAACTGATATCCAGCGTCGCATAGCCGTAGCCTTTGCTGTCCTGCCAGATAGCTGCCAGCAGGTTATCCTGGCGCTCCTGCAGCAGCGCTTCATCGCTGATAGTGCCCGGCGTGACGATACGCACAACCTTGCGTTCCACCGGGCCTTTACTGGTCGCCGGGTCGCCAATCTGTTCGCAAATAGCGACCGATTCGCCCTGATTCACCAGCTTGGCGAGATAGTTTTCCACCGCATGATGCGGAATGCCCGCCATCGGGATGGGCTCGCCTGCGGATGCGCCGCGTTTGGTCAGTGAAATATCCAGCAGCTGCGATGCGCGTTTCGCGTCATCGTAGAACAGTTCGTAGAAGTCGCCCATGCGGTAGAACAGCAGAATCTCAGGATGCTGGGCTTTCAGCTTGAGATACTGCTGCATCATTGGCGTATGCGCGTCCAGGTTATCAATCGTACTCATCGAATTCGTTATTCCATTCTCTTTACTTTTAATGCGTTAGTGAGAATTTCTGTTCTCATGCGTGACCATGATGGTGCTCCGGGTCGCGTCAACGCTGCCGATGAAATTCAGCTCATAGGGGGGCGATTGTACCATCAATACGATGTTGATTTAACAATCTGCATGGTTGTGCGATCGCGCTTCCAGATGTCGCCTGCGGTATGCGTCAGAGCGCGCAAAAGCAAAAAAAGTGGAGATAAAGACGGGAACAAACGAGATTCCCACCTGTGAAAACGCAGGTGGGAACGGGGAGATTAGAAACTGTACTTCACGCCCAGCATGCCCTGGGTGTCGCTGTAACCGTTGTCTCCCAGCTGTTGAGCAACATTCCCCCACAGTTGTAGACGCTTGTTAATTTGCCCCTCAACGCCCACTTTCAGCTCGCCAACGTTGCGCGTGCCGCTGATATCATTGCTGATATCATCCATTTTCACGCGATACGTGTTCGAGTTGTAGATCCAGTTTGCTTCGACAAACGGCTGGAAGGTACGATCTTTCCCGTCATCCAGTTTGTTGTTCCCCTGGAGATATGCTTTCACGCCGAGACGTGTTTGCAGATTACCGTCTGTTTTATCCGACACGCGAGTTCCGTTATGTTCGGTCAGGCTATCGGCCTGCACATCCATCCAGGTAAGCTGGAGTTTGGGTTGCAGCCAGTAGCTGGTGCGCGCATCGCTGCTTTCGCCGAGACGGAAGCTATACCCGCTCTCAATTGAGGCGGTAACGCCATCGGCATCATACTTCTCGGTGGCGAGATCTTCGCCGGAAACCTTGTTATCAAACCAGTTGTAAAGCACCCAGCTGTCGATATAGAGACCGGTTTTATCGAGCTCGTTGGCATACCAGGTGCCATAAAGCCCGGCGCTATAACCACTCACTTCGCCACGAGAAGAATAACCCGTCAGTCGTGAATGCGTGCGGCTTTTACTGTTGGCGTAGCCCGCCATCAGGCCGAGGTGCAAACGGTCCTGACCGTTGCTGCTCCACTGCGCGATATCACCGCCAATTTGCAGCACATAGCGATTGCTCTGTGTGGAGAGTTGATCTGAACCATCTTTAAAACGTGTGTGTCCGCCGACGTTACGCATCCACAGGCTGGTCACCTTCTGCTCGCCGGTCAGTGCATCGGTGTATTGGGTTTCACCTAAGCGATCGTGTAGACGGGTATTAAACAGCGTGTTGTTGGCCATTGCGTTCGCGAGATAGCTGCCAGATTCCGGGCGATACTGATGTTCACCTTCAGGTTGCGTTGGGATAGGGTCAACAGGCGGTACGGGGTCAACTGGGTCGATAGGGTCGACAGGCGGTACAGGGTCAACCGGGTCGACAGGCGGTACAGGGTCAACCGGGTCGACTGGCGGCACGGGGTCAACAGGATCGACAGGCGGCACAGGGTCAACCGGATCAACCGGAGGTTTTGGATCGATAGGGTCGACAGGATCAACGGGGTCTACAGGTTTGACCGGATCCGGAATGGCTTCGCTGGTGAGATACCAGTTCTGATTGTCGCGTTTGACAATATTGTAGTCATACCCGCCAGCGACGATACGCCCCTCTTTGGCAAACGTACCGTTTGATTCACCGGAGACATCGACAATGCGGATACCTTCAATGGTTTGCGAACCTGTGCCGCCCGCATTGCTGATGCTGACGCGGGTGTCGCCCGCGGTATCGCCGAGCACGACCAGTTTGTCGGTGGCGGAGTTGTCATCACCCAATACCGTGCGCAGCGCCAGTAACCCATTGTCTGCAGTATAGTCGCCGTTAATGGTGAGCGTGGTCGGCGTAAATTCTCCGCTAACTTCTCCAGAAGAGAGGGACGCGTTACCCGCCAGAACAAGAGAGTTGAGCGTCTGGTCGTGGCCGTTGAGATCCAACGTTCCGGCGCTGTCGACGACATAATCTGAGTTGGCGCTAAAGGTATTCTCTGTTCCCGCACGCAGCGTGCCGTTTGACACATGCGTGGTGCCCGTGTAGGTGTTCGCGCCGCTGAGGGTCGTAATGCCCGAACCAATCTGATTCACTTCCCCGTGGTTAACAATGTTTGCCGCGAGCGTGAAATCTTCGCTGTTATGATTAAAGTTGAGAATCGCGGTGCTGGTATCCCCCTCACGACCTAAAAGGATCACTGGCGCGTTGAGTGTGCCTGCGCCCTGTTCCGCTTCACCGACAGCGCCGCCGATATTGAGGATTCCTGTGGCCGTTGTGCTATAGCCTAATTGCAATTCGTTTCCCACATTGACGGTTGCGCCATTACTGATGGTCAGAGTACCAAACGCTGAATTTACATCCGCACCGAAACCGCCAACTGTTAAATTAGAAGTGACATCAAGGGTTGACTGGTCACCGTCGACCAGCACTTCACCATGACCAGCCTGATTAAGTTCTGGATAACCATTGAATCCTGATACCAGGCTTCTGGCTACGCTGAGGTGACCACCGTTGGTGATCGCAAGATACCCCGTTCCCTGATCGCCAACCATCGTCCATTGTGTCTCAACCGATGAGTTTTCTCCGTCGATAATAACGACGCCTTCAGCCGTACTTGCGAACTCACCGACTCTGAGTTCGCCGATGCCGGTGATCTGGCTCCCTTTTTCAACCACCAGGGTTCCTTTGCCGCCATTTGTTCCTAAAGAAAGATAAGCACGGTTAACTGACCATTTGGCGCCATTGGTTAACGTTAAGGACCCCGTTGAGTTTGCACCGATGATATTGTCATTTGTGTTTGGCGATTGAGTATTGATTTCGCGATTATCAATAATCATGCTGCCATCGGTGTCTTTCCCGATTATCAGCGACTTAAACTGGTCCCATTCAGATTCAGTATTCTCTGTCGATGATAGCGTAACGGTATTATTTTCATTAATAGTGACGGTGGTGTTGGTATCAACCGGCGTATAGGAAGCGAATAAATCGATATTATTAACGGCGCCTGCGTTGGCCTGAGCTGAAAGTATCAGGGATACCACAAGTGCAATTTTTGACATTGGGTGAATCAGAGGATTAGGGCTCATAGCTTTTCCTTGCTCATAATAAATATATTGTTTTCAATTTTTAAAAACAAAGGCTCTACAATCTGGATAGTAGTGATGGCAGGAATAAAATAAAAAATCGTTTAAAACACTCCAATCATTAACGATTAATAGGTTTTAACAATATAAGAATAATGCGTGTGTGAAAAATACTGGCGCAGCGATTAAAAGTTTTTTGTTGTCACTTATCCACGGGGAGATAAAAATCTTAAATCAGCGTCTTTTTTTGTGTATGCGCAAACGGCGAAAGATTAGAAAAATAATTTAGTCGTCAACGGTGAATATTGGCATGGTGATTATTATCACCATATTAATATGGAAGCGTGAGGCGAGAGCGTTTGATAATAATGTAGGTTTATTGATTAAAATCAAAACATGAAGAATTGATGGTATAAGAAAAATAACATGAGCATTAAGACAATGACAAGTTATTAATACGGTTTCATATTATTTATCATACGACGATGAATAACCGGGTATCGATACAAGCAAAAATGGCGAACTGTCACTTTCGGGTAATGGTACGCAGAATGGATAAGTTGTAAGATACATGCATCTTTTGTCGGGAGGGGGGCGCAATGGCTGGAAAACGTATTGCTCGTGAGAAAAAAACGATTGAAAAAATGATCGCGCTTTACGAGAAACAGTGCCCGCAGGCCGCAGCTGAGAGCGGGCATTATGATGAACTTTTCGCGTATGCAGAAAAGCGCCTCGACAAGTGCGTGTTCGGCGAAGAAAAACCGGCCTGTAAACAGTGCCCGGTACACTGCTATCAGCCAGCAAAACGCGAAGAGATGAAGCAGATAATGCGCTGGGCCGGGCCGCGAATGCTCTGGCGGCACCCGATTCTTACCGTCCGCCATCTGATTGATGACAAGCGCCCGGTACCGGAACTGCCAGAAAAATATCGCAAGAAACCTCATGCGAAATAACTAGCCGCCCATCACCACCCGATAACCTGCGCGTTCGATTTTCTCACGCAGCGTGGTGATATCCTGCTCCGTTGGCGCAGCCACGCCCGCCATTTGCCACACTTTAGCCAACTGATGGTATTTCGGTTCACCGTACTGATGAAACGGTAACAGGTGAATTTCCTGCACCGCGAGCGGGGCGAGGAATGCCAGGATCTGCGTCACATTCTCGTCGTTCAACGTAAAGCCTGGTATCAGCGGCAGACGCGGGATGACCTTTATCCCGGCTGCCAGCAACTGGCGAAAGTTTTCCAGCACGCGCGGTTGATTGATATTCAGCACCTCGCGCGCCCGTTCGGTCTCCATGATTTTTAAATCAAATAATACTTCATCGCAGGCGCTGGCCAGCGGCAGCAGGCGGCTGAACGATGCGTCACCTGCGGTTTCGATTGCCGTACGGATACCTAACTGGCGCAGGCGCTGCAAAAATTGAGTGGCAAATTCTGCCTGCATCAGTACTTCACCGCCCGAAAGCGTGACGCCCCCGCCCGATGCGCGAAAGAAAATATCATCTTTCAGCACATCGCGCTCCAGCTGTTCCAGCGTGACGTCGCGGCCAATATTTTCCCATGCGCCAGACGGACACTCCTCCGCATCCTGGCGGCAGCGAACGCAGCGCAGGCATTTGCTTTCGCGGCGCACGGTTTCGATTTTCGGCGACAGTGATTCCGGGTTAGCGCACCATGGGCAACGGTGCGGGCAGCCTTTAAAAAAGACCACCGTCCGAATGCCCTGGCCGTCGTTTAGCGAGTAACGCTGGATGTTAAAGATGCGCGCCGTGTTGGCGCGCGGCTCCATTACCTCACAGCTGGTGCGCGGTGCGGCGGATAATGTCATCCTGAATCTCCTTCGACAGCTCAACAAAGAAGGCGCTGTAGCCCGCGACGCGAACAACCAACCCGGCGAAATCCTGCGGGCGCTGCTGGGCTTCGCGCAGCATATCGGCGTTCACCACGTTAAACTGCACGTGCTGCAACTTCAGTTTGGTAAAGGCGAGAAGGAAGTCCGAGAGTTTGTTCAGGCCGCCTTCGCCTTCCAACGTTGCCGGGGTGAATTTCACGTTCAGCAGCGTCCCGTTAGAGAGCAGATAGTTATCCAGCTTGCTCACCGATTTCAGTACCGCCGTTGGCCCCTGGCAATCCTGGCCTAACATGGGCGACAGCCCGCCATCTGCCAGCTGTTCCCCGGCAAAGCGTCCGTCCGGGGTTGCGCCAACCACCGATCCCAGCGGCACGTGCGCCGAAACGGTATAGGACCCCGGTGTAAACTGACCGCCGCGCGGGTTGCGGTATTTTTCCACCTCTTTGCAGTAAAAACGCAGCAGATCGGCGCTGATATTATCCACTTCGTCGATATCGTTACCGTACTTCTCAAAGCGGTTAATCAGCCGCGCGCGCACCTCTTTCCCTTCCGGAGTAGCGAAGTTGGCTTTCAGCACCGCCAGCAGTTCATCAAAAGGCATCCGTTTTTGATCGAATACCAGGCCTTTGAGCGCATGTAGCGAGTCGCTGAGGTTGGCGATACCGATGCCCTGCACGCCGGAGAAGTTGTAGCGCGCGCCGCCTTCGGTGATGTCTTTGCCATTGACCAGGCAGTCGCTGACAAACGATGAGAGCAGGGGAACCGGGGCCCAGTCGCGGTGGCCGATATCGCAGATATTGCTGCCTTCCACCATCAGTTTAATGTAGTGACGGATCTTCTCGCGGATCTGCATGTGCAGGCCTTCCCAGTCGATCGCCGGATTGCCTTCGTTCTCATGCAACACGATTTCCATCACCTTCAGTAGGTTAAACATGGCGATATCGTGCAACCCGTAGGTGCGCCCGGGAATCGACAGCTCAACGCAGCCCACCACCGCGTAATCGCGCGCATCTTCCAGCGACACGCCACGGTTTAAAAACGCTGGAACCACCACTTCATCGTTAAAAATTTGCGGAATGCCGGTACCCAGGCGAATGGTCTCGGCGGTTTTACGCAGGAACGGGCGATCAATCAGCTCATTGACGCGCACGCCAAGGTTTGGCTGCGGCAGGCGTACGCTCTGATACGCATCCAGACACATAAACGAAAGGGCATTGACGGCGCTGTGGCCATTCTCGGTTAAGCCGCCGAGCAGGGCGGTATAGCCCGTTGGGAAACCGGCAAAATAGCGAGCGCTGCTGGTGGAGCGCAGCAGCACAATGTCGTTGCATTTCACCCACAGGGATTCCAGCAGTTCGCGCAGCGTTTGCGCGTCAACGCCACGGTTGAGCGAGGCCTGCCAGAAGGGCAGCATGTACTGATCGAAGCGGCCCAGGGATATTGAGCTGGCGTTGGATTCATACTGCAAAATGATGTTCATGTACCAGAACAGCTGGCAGGCCTGATGGAAATCCTCCGGGCGCTGTTCAGCGTTATGGCGGGATGTCGCGGCGATAGTCAGCAACTCCTGGCGACGCGTGGCGTCCGGGCACGCTGCGGCCAGGGTTTCCGCCAGTACGGCATAGCGCAGGATATGGCGCTGCGCGGCTTCCAACACAATCAATACTGCGGCATAAAAATGGTTTTCCGGTTGCTGAGCACAGTGCGCTTTCAGCTCTGAAACCAGCGCGGCGAGGCCATTATTCAGCAGACGCGGATAGTCGATGATGATATGACCCTGACCTTTGTCGGTCTGGTTAACGCTAAAAATCTGTGTGGCAACGGCGGCTTTCACTTCATCGGTCATCTGCCCGTTAATGAAATCTTTCATCGAGCGCTTTTCCCAGTAGGGGAAAAGTTCTTCACGATAGCAGCGTTTATCGACGTCGCTGATGGCAAAACGATCCTGCGGGCGCGTCGGGAACTGATCCAGCTCTTTGAGCAACCAGTAAGGATCCATCTCCGGTGACATTATCCCGGCGCGTGGCTTAATTGTGCGGTTGCCAGCGATCAGTTCGTCATCGCGAATGCTGATGGCGACGTTATCCAGAATGTGTGCGGTGGCTTTCGCGCGGCGGATCATCATCGGCTCACCTTCAGTCTGGCGGTGGCTTTCGGTGTAGAGCAGGGCGCGTTCCAGAGAAATTTCACGCGGATGAGCGAAAAGGGCGTCTTTCAGGCGTTGAATGCGATGGGTCATACGGGTGCTCCTTAGAACAGGTGATGCGTCTAAGGTAGGCAAATCAGGGGCGTGAAGACAGGAGACAATCTGGCGAAATACTGGATTATTGTACGCAGATTTTGAAAGTGAGATCTCTATTTTGTCCTGTAAAAAGCCAGCGTCGCAGCGCTGGCTTAAAGAACATTACGCGCGGGTCGCCAGAAGGATCGCCGACGCCTTAATCAGCGCAATGACACGGCTGCCGGTGGTGAGCTTCATTTCATCCTGGCTTTCGTTAGTCACTACCGCGACAACCTCAAAACCGGCGTCGGTTTTGATATGCACGGTGGCGTTCACGGCACCTTCGGTAATTTGAGAAACGCTGCCGGCAAACTGGTTGCGGGCGGAGAATTTCAGGCCGCAATCTTCTGTTGCCAGCGTGACCCACGGCGCTTTAATTAACGCGATGGCTTCCTTACCGTTTACCAGCCCCAACGCTTCTTTGCTGCTGTGGGTGACGATGGCGACAAGCTTCGCGCCGCCTGCAAGCGTCAGTTCCACTTCGTCGTTGACGGCGCCGGTCGATACGGCGCTGACGGTGCCGGTAAGCTGGTTACGTGCTGATACTGACATACTGCCTCCTTTCGATGTGTGTGAGAGCAGTATAGCCAGATTTACGGCAGCAGTGCGTCTTTATCGATCCCCAGTCGCTTCATGCGCGACAACAGCGTGGTGCGTTTCAGCCCCAGTCGTTGCGCCGCACCTTTTGGCCCAGCGACGACGCCGTTGGTCTCTTTCAACACGCGGGTGATTAGCTGGAATTCATCTTCCCCGTCCATAGCGCAGGTCGCCGCAGGCGCGGTGGGTTCATCCGGGGTGATGGTTACTTCCGGCAGCGAAAGTTGCAGTACGCTACCGCGCGTCAGCAGTACGGCGCGTTCAATCACGTTTTCCAGTTCACGGACGTTGCCCGGCCACTCCATGCGCTCCAGGGTGCGCAGGGTTTCTGCCGGGATACTGTCGATGTTGCGGCCCAGTCGACGGGCGATTTTAAAGGTGAAGGCTTTCACCAGCAGCGGAATATCTTCCGGCCGCTCGCGCAGCGGCGGGAGGTGGATCGGGAAGACGTTCAGGCGATAGTAGAGATCGCTGCGAAATTCACGATCGTTAACCATCTGTTTCAGATCGCGGTTGGTGGCGGCGATCAGGCGTACATCGGTGCGGATCAGCTTATTGCTGCCCAGGCGCTCAAACTCCTGCTCCTGCAAGACCCGCAGCAGTTTTGGCTGAAGCTCTACCGGCATGTCGCCCACTTCATCGAGGAACAGCGAGCTTTTATCGGCCAGTTCAAAACGGCCAATGCGCTGCGTATTGGCGCCGGTAAACGCGCCGCGTTCGTGGCCGAAGAGGTCGCTCTCCAGCAGCCCGGCGGGCATTGCGGCGCAGTTCATTTTCACCATTCGGCGACCGTTACGGTTGCTGAGATTGTGGATCGCGCGGGCAATCAGCTCTTTCCCGGTGCCGGTTTCGCCGAGGATCAGCACCGTGCTGTCGCTTTGCGCCACCATTTCGACCTGCTTAAGCACGCTGTACATTGCTTCGCTGCGGCCAATGATTTCGCCGAACTCGCTTTCGACATTGTTGAGCTGCTCGGTCAGCGCCAGGTTTTCATCCACCAGTCGCTCTTTCAGGCGGTGAATTTCCTGATAGGCGAGGGCGTTATCCACCGCAATCGAGACGCGCTCGGCAATCTGACGCAGCAATTTGAGGTTGGTGGCGGTAAAGACTTTTTCGTCGCACTGGGCAAGTTTCAGCACACCCAGCATGGTGTTGCCCGACATCAACGGCAGCAGACACAGGGTTTGAATCTGGTTATCCCACATGTCGAACAGCATGCGTTCGTAGGGGGCGAGTTTATCCTGCTCGCGCAGGTTGAGCATCAGCATCTCTTTGCTTTTGAATACCCGCTCGGTCAGCGTACCGGCTTCACTCACTTCGCTCTGATCGTGAACCGGGTCGTTCACATCCAGATAGTGTGTCGAGTAGATATTGAGTTTGCCTTTGCGGTTGCTGCGCAGCACGATACTGATGGCGTCGATGCGGAAGTAGTAGTGGATCTCTTTCGCCACCGCGCTCACCAGGTCGTCCATATCCAGACGCGAGAGTACGGCGTTAGTGATGGCGACCAGAATGCGGAAGTTATCGCGCTCGTGGCACAGTAAGTCGTAATCGACATTGTTGGTAACGCGGCTCTGAATTTGCTCGGTGACCACGGCGATTATCTGGGTGAAGGTTTGCAGGCGCTGGTACTCTTTTTCCGTCCACGGCTGGTCGTTGTCACGAATAAATTCGCAGCCGCCGAAAATGCGTCCTTCCGCCGCCAGAGGCAGCAGGCTGTAGTGACCAAAGGGCGTATAAAGCTCACTGGCGGCGAGTTGCGGCCAGGTTTCACTGAATTCGCGATAGTCGCAGTGCAGGGCGTCCGGTCGCGAGAGTAGCCGACGCACTGGCCCGTTTGCCAGCAGGCTGTCGTCATCACGGGCGATCGTTTTGCCTGCTTCATGGGTCGCATGATAGCTGGCGCGGTGATTGCCCGCCTGCAGCAGTACGATGGCAGCCCGATCTGCGAGTGCAGATTGCTTGACCAGTTGGGTCAGCGTTTCGCTGAGCGCCGCCAGATCGGGTTGTTGCAGAAGTGTTCGGGTGATATCGAACAGCCCTTGCTGACCGAGATCGCCCATCGGTGTATACGACATTGATTAGCCCACAAACGTACCGTGAGGGTACGGAAAAAGAAAAAGTAAGAATAATGGCAGGGCGGAACCTGCTTTTTGTCGGGTGGCGCTACGCTTACCCGACCTACAACGACCAAACCATCATGCCGGTGGATGGTGTCGGGTGGCGCTGCGCTTACCCGACCTACAAACGACCAAACCATCATGCCGGGGGACGGTGTCGGGTGGCGCTACGCTTACCCGACCTACAAAAGACCAAACTCATGCACAGCTTACCCGTAGGCCGGGCAAGCGCAGCGCCCCCGGCACAACACGGGCACTCAGCAAATCCGCGGCAGCGGCTCTGCGTGCGGAAGATCGAGCGTGCGTTTCACGCCGTACAGCCCGGCGACGCGTACGCCTTTACGTTCGGTCACTTCACCAATGATCGCCGCATCGCGCCCCAGCGGATGCGCACGCAGCGCTTCCAGCGCGGCTTCCGCCGCATCTCGCGCCACGCCGATCACCAGTTTGCCTTCGTTAGCAAAGTTAAGCGCATCCAGCCCCAGCAGCTCGCACACGCCGCGCACCGCCTCTTTCAGCGGCAGCTTTTGCTCGTATAGTTCAATACCGAAACCACTGGTGGCGGCATACTCATGCGCCACGGCGTTCACGCCGCCACGGGTGGCATCGCGCAGGGCTTTCACGCCAGGAATATGGCGCAGCGCCTGAATCAGCGGCGTCAGCACCGCGCAGTCGCTCGCCAGTTCGCCATCCAGCCCCATTTGCTCGCGAAGGTTAAGGATAGTCGCTCCATGGTCGCCCAGGGTGCCGCTCACCAATAATTGGTCGCCCGGCTGCAGCTGCGCTGCGCCCCAGTGAATATCCGCCGGAATCGCGCCCATCCCGGCGGTATTAATAAACAGTTTATCCGCAGCTCCGCGCGGCACCACTTTGGTATCGCCGGTCACAATGGCGATATCCGCCGCTTTCGCCGTCGCCGCCATGCTGTTCACTACCGCTTCCAGCGTCTCCATCGGCAGGCCTTCTTCGAGGATAAAACCGCAGGAGAGGAAGCGTGGGATCGCGCCGCTAACCGCGACATCATTCGCCGTACCGCACACCGCCAGTTTGCCGATGTTGCCGCCGGGGAAGAAGAGCGGGTCGATCACGTAGCTGTCGGTGGAGAAGGCTAAACGGTCGCCCTGCGCGGTCAGCGTTGCCAGCGATAAACGCGCCTGATCTTCCTGCTCCGCCAGCCACGGGTTGGCGAATGCCTGCATAAACAGGTCGCCAATCAACTGCTGCATTGCCTGGCCGCCACTGCCGTGAGCGAGCTGAATACTTTTCATGCTTCTGATTCCTGACTGCGATATTGATACCAGGCCGCGCAGGCTCCCTCGGAGGAAACCATCAGTGCGCCGAAGGCACTTTGTGGGTTACAGGTGTTGCCGAAAAGTGGGCATTGATGCGGTTTGCAGCGCCCGGTTAACACATCGCCGCAGCGCGCGCGCGGGTCATCGCTGACATTTTGCGGCGCAGGTTTGAAGTGCGCTTCGGCATCAAATGATTGATATTTTTCGGTTAACTGCACGCCAGAGTCATTGATAAGCCCCAGACCGCGCCATTCGCTGTCGCCTTTCACGGTAAACACGTCGGCGATAGCCACCTGCGCCAGCCGGTTGCCTTCATCGGGCACGACCCGGCGATATTGATTCTCTACCTGAATGTTGTCCGCTATTTTCTGCTCAACCAGCATGTTCACGCCTTGCAGTAGATCAATCGGTTCGAATCCAGCGACCACTAATGGACGATGAAAATCGCTGGCGATAAATCCATAAGCGTCGGTGCCGATGACCATACTGACGTGGCCCGGCGCGAGGAACGCGTCAATGCCGTTGTCCGGTTGCTCCAGCAGGCTGCGCAACGTCGGGATGAGCGTAATGTGCTGACAGAAAAAGAAGAAGTTATCGACCTGCTGGATACGCGCCTGTTGCAGCGTAATGGCGGTCGCTGGCATGGTGGTTTCAAAGCCGAGGCCAAAGAATACCACTTTGCGATCCGGGTTCTGCTGCGCCAGCTTTAGTGCATCCATCGGCGAATAGATAATGCGCACGTCCGCGCCGCGCGATTTCGCCTGCATCAGCGAGCCGTTTTTCCCCGGCACGCGCATCGCATCGCCAAAGGTGCAGAAAATCACTTCCGGATGGCTGGCGATTTCGATACAGCTATCGATGCGCCCCATCGGCAACACGCATACCGGGCAGCCCGGCCCGTGGATGAACTCGATGTTATCCGGCAGAAGCTGGTCGAGGCCAAACTTGAAAATGGCGTGGGTGTGGCCGCCACACACTTCCATAATGCGCAACGGGCGCGCGGCGGTGTAGTTCAACAGCGCCGCGCGGGATTTCAGGTGCGCAATAAGCTGCATCACCTGCTCAGGCGCGCGGTATTCATCAACGAAACGCATCAGTGCTCCTCGCCATACAGCAGCGCGCCGACGTCCGGCTCGACTTCAAACATATTGTGTAGCGCCGCGAGGGTGTCGCGGGCTTCTTCTTCGTTAATGATGCTCATCGCGAAGCCGACGTGTACCAGCACCCACTGGCCGATGCGCGACTGGCCCTGTTCATCCACCGCGCCAACCAGCGTTAGGTCAACGTCGCGCTTTACGCCGCTGACTTCCACTTTCGCCTGGACGCCATCAATGGCGCAGATTTGCCCCGGAATGCCTATGCACATCGCTGTGCCTCCAGCCATTTCAGCCAGGTGTCCATGCCTTCGCCGCTGGTGGCGGAAATCAGCAGAACTTCAATGTTCGGATTTACTTCACGGGCGTAAGCGATGCACTTCTCTACGTCGAAGTTGAGGTACGGCAGCAGGTCGACTTTATTAAGCAGCATGATAGATGCGGCGGCAAACATATGCGGATATTTGAGCGGTTTGTCTTCGCCTTCGGTAACGGAGAGCACAGCGACTTTGTTTTTTTCACCGAGATCAAAACTTGCCGGGCACACCAGGTTACCGACGTTTTCGATAAACAGAATGCCGTGGTTATCCAGCGGCAAACGCGGCGCGGCGTCGGCAATCATCTGCGCGTCAAGGTGACAACCTTTGCCCGTGTTAACCTGAATCGCCGGTGTACCGGTGGCGCGGATGCGCGCGGCATCGTTCACCGTTTGCTGATCGCCTTCAATAACGGCGCACGGCACCTTATCTTTCAGGCGCATTAACGTTTCGGTGAGCAGGGTGGTTTTACCGGATCCTGGGCTGGATACCAGATTCAGTACCAACAGTTCGCGGGCGGCAAAGCGCGCGCGGTTTCGCGCGGCGAGCTGGTTGTTTTTGTCCAGCACGTCAATTTCGACTTCCAGCATGCGACGCTGGCTCATGCCCGGCGCGTGGGTGCCCGCTTCACCGTGACCGTAATGCAGGTCGCCGTTGTCGGCGCGCGTCGGTTCGAATTGCTGGGTTTTCACGCCCGTAATGGTCATTGCTGGTCGTGCAGCAGAGGCGAAAGGCGCACTGCGAAACGGCGAGTGCGGGTTATGTTCGTCTCCCTCTATATAGAGGTTACCTTCTCCACAACCACAGGTGGTACACATAGTTTACTCCTGGTCTATTTCAATTCGCTGAATCTGTAAACCGTCATCCGCCACAATTTGCAGGTCGTTACTTTGGCATTGCGGGCAGCGGCGCACGTGAACGGAGAGTAACTGAACATACTCCTGGCACTTTTCGCACCAGCACTCCGCCTCTTGTTCTTCGACGTGTAATTTACATCCTTCAGCTAACGTGCCGCGGCATACCAGATCAAAACAAAAGGTCATTGCGCTGGTTTCAACGCAGGAAAATGCGCCAACTTTGAGCCAGACCCCAGTTACGCGTTTTGCGCCGTGCTGGGTGGCCTGCTGTTCGACGATTTCCAGCGCCCGCTGGCAGAGCGTAATTTCGTGCATAACGCCTCCGACATTTCATTGACCCGGTTAATGCAATAACGATGCCAGAGATGAAATCTGATGCATTTGTACTGTCGATGACAGTGTCAAACTGACGAAATGACATGTCGTCATTCATCATACTGATAATTAAAACACTTAAATATCAATAAATTAAAAACTGGCATGGAACGTGCTTATTACGGTGAGTCTCTATTAACCGGGTAACCTGACATGACCATTTGGGAAATTAGCGAAAAAGCTGACTTCATCGCCGATCGACACCATCGCCAACAGGAACAGTGGCGTATTTACTGCAACTCGCTGGTACAGGGGATCACGCTTTCGAAAGCGCGCCTGCATCATGCGGTGAACTGCGCGCCGGATAAGGACCTTAGCTTTGTGCTGTTCGAACACTTTGTGCTTTCCGTAAGCCTGGTCGGCGGCTTCAACAGCCATACCATCGAATACACCGTCGAAACCCGCGACGGACAAGACAAAAAATGTATTGCCCGCGCGGAGTTAAACGCCGACGGCACCGTGGATAACGGCGTCAAATGCCGCGATCGCGAGCAGGTGCTGGAACACTATCTGGAAAAAATTGCCCCGGTTTATGACGCCCTGTATGCCGCGCTGGAAAGCGACAGCCCGGTGACGTTCAACCCGCTGGCGCAAAGCGTGAATACGGCCAAAGTAGCCTGAAGTATCGGTGTGTCGACAGGTGTCGAAATGACACCTGCTCTGCATGATTTCGTCAAAAATGACTGTCACCTGAGGAAGACCTGGTGAACCGTTTTGTAATTGCTGACTCAAGCGTCTGTATTGGCTGCCGCACCTGCGAAGCCGCCTGTTCCGAGACGCATCGCCATCATGGATTGCAGTCCATGCCGCGTCTGCGCGTGATGCGCAATGAAAAAGAATCTGCCCCGCAGATGTGCCACCACTGTGAAGATGCGCCGTGTGCCACCGTTTGCCCGGTTAACGCCATTAACCGCGTCGACGGCGCGGTACAGCTTAACGAAAGCCTGTGCGTAAGCTGCAAACTGTGCGGCATCGCCTGCCCGTTTGGTGCCATTGAATTCTCCGGCAGCCGTCCGCTGGATATTCCGGCCAACGCCAATACGCCGAAAGCGCTGCCTGCGCCGCCTGCGCCTGCACGCGTAAGCACGCTGCTCGACTGGGTACCGGGCGTTCGCGCCATCGCCGTGAAGTGCGATTTGTGCAACTTCGACGAAGAAGGTCCGGCCTGTGTACGCACCTGCCCAACTAAAGCGCTGCATCTGGTCAATAACATGGATATTGCTCGCGTCAGCAAACGCAAACGCGAACTGACCTTTAATACTGACTTAGGCGATCTGTCGCTGTTGCAGAGCATGCAGGAAGGAGAGGCGAAATGAGCGTGATGTCGTTAATTGATAGTGCGGTCGCCTGGTTTGCGGCGGCGGCGGTGCTCGCTTTTCTGCTGTCGTTCAATAAACCGCTGAGCGGCTGGGTTGCCGGCATTGGCGGCGCGGTCGGCAGTGCCTGCGCGGCGCTGGCGGGTTTCAGTGTATTAACCCACACTCAGCCGATTGCCGGGGTCATCCCGCTGGTCGGGCATCGCGTGCTGGCAACACCGCTGAATTCCATCTGGCTGATTGCTTTTGGTCTTTGCGGCCTGTTTATCAGCCTGTTTAACATTACCTGGCACCGTCATCCCCAGGCGAAAGCCAACGGCTGGCTGATGAACATTCTTATGGCGGCGGCGGTGTGTGCCACAGTGGCGGATAACCTCGGTTCACTGGTTGTCATGGCGGAAATCATGGCCCTGTGCGGCGCGTTCCTCACCGGCTGCGCAACCTCTGGCAAACTGTGGTTTGCGCTGGGTCGCCTGGGCACCATTCTGCTGGCGATTGCCTGCTGGCTATTGTGGCAGCGTTACGGCTCGCTGGAACTGTCCGTGCTGAATGAACGGACTCAACTTCTGCCGTTGGGTTCTGATATCTGGGTGCTGAGCGTGTTGGGCTTTGGCCTGCTGGCAGGGATTATTCCGCTGCACGGTTGGGTGCCGCAGGCGCATGCCAACGCCAGCGCCCCGGCTGCGGCGCTGTTCTCCGCCGTAGTGATGAAAGTCGGTTTACTCGGCATTCTGACCGTTTCGCTGATTGGCGTGAATCAACCGCTGTGGTGGGGGATTGCCCTGCTGGTGCTGGGGATAATCACCGCCTTTGTCGGCGGCCTTTATGCGCTGATGGAGCACAATATTCAGCGTCTGCTGGCGTACCACACGCTGGAAAATATCGGCATCATTCTGCTCGGCCTTGGCGCGGGTGTCACCGGTATTGCGCTGCAACAGCCGGTTCTGGTGGCGCTGGGCTTAACCGGTGGTCTCTATCACCTGGTGAACCACAGCCTGTTTAAAACCACGCTGTTTCTCGGCGCAGGCGCGGTGTGGTATCGCACCGGGCATCGCGATATCGAAAAACTGGGCGGCATCGGCAAAAAAATGCCGGTTATCTCCATTGCTATGCTGGTTGGCCTGATGGCGATGGCTGCGCTGCCGCCGCTGAACGGCTTCGCGGGCGAATGGGTTATCTATCAATCCTTCTTCAAACTGAGCGCCAGCGACCTGTTTATTGGTCGTCTGTTAGGGCCGCTGCTGGCGGTGGGCCTCGCCATTACCGGCGCATTGGCGGTGATGTGTATGGCGAAAGTCTATGGCGTCACCTTCCTCGGCGCGCCGCGTACCAAAGAGGCGGAAAACGCCTGCTGCGCGCCGCTGCTGATGGGCGTGAGCACCGTGGCGATGGCGCTGCTGTGTGTTGTGGGTGGCGTTGCGGCGCCGTGGCTGCTGCCGCTGCTGTCTTCCGCCGTGCCGCTGCCGCTGCAGACCGCGAGCACCGTGGTCTCTCAGCCGATGATCACCTTGCTGCTGATTGCCTGCCCGCTGCTGCCGTTCATCATCATGATTCTCTTCAAAGGCGACCGCCTGCCAAACCGTTCACGCGGCGCGGCGTGGGTGTGTGGCTATGACCATGAGCAATCGATGGTCGTGACCGCGCATGGTTTTGCCATGCCGGTGAAAGAAGCCTTTGCCGTAGTGCTGAAACTGCGCGACTGGCTGAACCCGGTGCGTCTGGTGCCAGGCTGGCAGAACGCCAGTGCGCCAGCGTTGCTGCGCGGTGTGGCGCTCGTTGAGCTTGCCGTGCTGGTGGTGATTGTGATTTCGCGAGGAGCCTGAGAATGACTGTTTTCTTTGCACTACTGCAGGCGCTGGTGCTGTTTGCTGCCGCGCCGCTGCTGTCCGGCATTACCCGCGTGGCCCGCGCGCGTATGCATAACCGCCGTGGGCCGGGGGTGTTGCAGGAGTATCGCGACATTATCAAACTGCTGGGCCGCCAGAGCGTTGGGCCGGATGCATCCGGCTGGGTCTTCCGCCTGACGCCGTTTGTGATGGTCGGCGTGATGCTGACCATTGCTACCGCGCTGCCGGTGGTGACGGTAGGTTCGCTGATGCCGTCTTTGGGCGATCTCATCACCCTGATTTATTTGTTCGCCATTGCTCGTTTCTTCTTTGCCATTGCGGGTCTCGATACCGGTAGCCCGTTCACCGCCATCGGCGCAAGCCGCGAAGCGATGCTCGGCGTGCTGGTGGAGCCGATTCTGCTGCTCGGCCTGTGGGTGGCCGCGCTGGTGGCGGGGTCTACGCACATCAGCAATATCGCCAACACCGTTTATCACTGGCCTGTTTCTCACTCTCTGCCGCTGCTGTTGGCCCTTTGCGCCTGCGCGTTCGCCACCTTTATCGAAATGGGCAAACTGCCGTTCGACCTGGCTGAAGCGGAGCAGGAGTTGCAGGAAGGCCCGCTGTCTGAGTACAGCGGCAGCGGCTTTGGCGTCCTGAAGTGGGGTATCAGCCTAAAACAGCTGGTGGTGCTGCAAATGTTCGTTGGCGTCTTCATTCCGTGGGGCCAGATGACCAGCTTCAGCGTTGGCGGCCTTATGCTGGCAGTCGTGGCGGCGGTCGTCAAATTGGTTGTCGGCGTTCTGGTTATCGCCCTGTTCGAAAACAGCATGGCGCGTCTGCGTTTTTGTGCCACGTCTCGCATCACCTGGGCGGGTTTTGGTTTTGCGTTTTTAGCTTTCGTCTCCTTGCTGGCGGCGTGATTAAGAGAGTTTGAGCATGTCTGAAGAAAAAATCGGTCAACACTATCTCGCTGCACTGCATCAGGCTTTTCCCGGCGTGGTGCTGGATGAAGCCTGGCAGACGAAAGATCAGCTCACTATAACGGTGAAGGTGAACTACCTGCCGGAAGTGGTGGAGTTTCTTTACTACAAACAGGGCGGCTGGCTGTCGGTGCTGTTCGGCAACGATGAACGTAAGCTGAACGGCCACTATGCGGTTTACTACGTGCTTTCCATGGAGCAGGGCACGAAATGCTGGGTTACGGTGCGCGTCGAAGTGGACGCCAACACGCTGGAGTATCCGTCCGTGACGCCGCGCGTGCCTGCCGCCGTGTGGGGCGAGCGTGAAGTGCGCGACATGTACGGGTTGATTCCTGTTGGTTTGCCGGATGAACGCCGCCTGGTTCTGCCGGATGACTGGCCGGATGAACTCTATCCGCTGCGTAAAGACAGCATGGATTACCGTCAGCGCCCGGCGCCGACCACCGATGCTGAAACCTACGAGTTCATCAACGAACTGGGCAGCAAAAAGAACAACGTGGTGCCGATTGGCCCGCTGCACGTGACTTCCGATGAACCGGGCCACTTCCGTCTGTTTGTTGACGGCGAAAATATTATCGACGCCGACTACCGTCTGTTCTACGTTCACCGTGGCATGGAAAAGCTGGCGGAAACCCGCATGGGCTACAACGAAGTGACCTTCCTGTCGGATCGCGTCTGCGGTATCTGCGGCTTCGCCCACAGTACGGCGTACACCACCTCCGTTGAGAATGCGATGGGCATCGTGGTGCCGGAACGTGCGCAGATGATCCGCGCCATTCTGCTGGAAGTGGAACGCCTGCACTCGCACCTGCTGAACCTCGGCCTGGCCTGCCACTTCACCGGGTTCGACTCCGGCTTTATGCAGTTCTTCCGCGTGCGTGAAACCTCCATGAAAATGGCGGAAATCCTCACCGGGGCGCGTAAAACTTACGGCCTGAACCTGATTGGCGGCATTCGTCGCGACCTGCTGAAAGATGACATGATCCAGACCCGCCAGCTGGCGCAGCAGATGCGCCGCGACGTGCAGGAGCTGGTGGACGTACTGCTGAGCACCCCGAACATGGAACAGCGCACCGTCGGTATTGGCCGCCTTGACCCGGAAATCGCCCGCGACTTCAGTAACGTCGGCCCGATGGTTCGCGCCAGCGGCCACGCGCGTGACACCCGCGCCGATCACCCGTTTGTGGGTTATGGCCTGCTGCCGATGGAAGTCCATAGCGAGCAGGGCTGTGATGTGATTTCGCGCCTGAAAGTGCGTATCAACGAAGTCTTCACTGCGCTGAATATGATTGATTTTGGTCTCGATAACCTGCCTGGCGGCCCGCTGGCGGTGGAAGGCTTTACCTACATTCCGCATCGCTTTGCCCTTGGCTTTGCCGAAGCGCCGCGCGGCGACGATATCCACTGGAGCATGACCGGCGACAACCAGAAACTCTACCGCTGGCGCTGCCGTGCGGCGACCTACGCGAACTGGCCGACCCTGCGCTACATGCTGCGCGGTAACACCGTTTCCGATGCGCCGCTGATTATCGGTAGCCTGGACCCTTGCTACTCCTGTACCGACCGCATGACCGTGGTTGATGTGCGTAAGAAGAAAAGCAAAGTGGTGCCGTACAAAGAACTTGAGCGCTACAGCATCGAGCGTAAAAACTCGCCGCTGAAATAAGGAATCGCCATGTTTACCTTTATCAAAAAAGTGATCAAAACCGGCACGACCACGTCGTCGTATCCGCTGGAGCCGCTGCCGGTTGATAAAAACTTCCGTGGCAAACCGGAACATAATCCGCAGCAGTGTGTTGGCTGTGCGGCCTGCGTGAACGCGTGTCCGTCCAACGCGCTGACGGTGGAAACGGATTTAGCCACCAACGAACTGGCGTGGCAATTCAACCTGGGCCGCTGCATTTTCTGCGGCCGCTGTGAAGAAGTGTGTCCAACGGCGGCGATTAAATTGTCGCAGGAGTACGAACTGGCGGTGTGGAAAAAAGAGGACTTCTTACAGCAGTCTCGTTTCGACATCTGCAACTGCCGCGTTTGCCAGCGTCCGTTCGCGGTGCAAAAAGAGATCGACTACGCCATTGCGATCCTCAAGCACAACGGCGACAGCCGCGCGGAGAAACATCGCGAAAGCTTCGAAACCTGCCCGGAATGCAAACGCCAGAAATGCCTGGTGCCGTCCGACCGTATTGAACTGACTCGCCATATGAAAGAGGCCAGCTGATGAGCGCTTTAATAGGCCCACGTGATGATAACGGCATGCCGGTGCCGATGACGGTGGAAGAGTCCATCGCCAGTATGAAAACGGCGTTACTGAAAAATATTAAACGTTCCGCGTATGTTTACCGCGTCGACTGCGGTGGTTGTAACGGCTGCGAAATCGAGATTTTTGCCACGCTTTCGCCGCTGTTCGATGCAGAACGCTTCGGCATTAAAGTCGTGCCGTCGCCGCGTCACGCGGACATTCTGCTGTTCACTGGCGCGGTAACCCGCGCCATGCGTTCCCCGGCGTTACGTGCCTGGCAATCCGCGCCGGACCCGAAAATCTGTATCTCTTACGGCGCCTGCGGCAACAGCGGCGGCATCTTCCACGACCTGTACTGCGTCTGGGGCGGCACCGACAAAATCGTGCCCGTGGATGTTTACATCCCTGGCTGCCCGCCGACGCCAGCCGCCACGCTGTATGGCTTTGCGATGGCGCTCGGCCTGCTGGAGCAGAAAATCCACGCCCGCGCACCGGGTGAACTGGACGCACAGCCGGCAGAACTGCTGCACCCGGATATGAACCAGCCGCTGCGCGTACGTATCGATCGTGCCGCGCGCCGTCTGGCGGGCTATCGCTATGGCCGCCAGATTGCTGACGACTATATGCGTCTGCTGGGGCAGGGTGATCACCAGGTACAGCGCTGGCTGGAAGCCGAAAGCGACCCCCGTCTGACCGAAATCGTCGGCCAGCTTAATCACGTTGTTGAAGAGGCGCGTATCCGATGAGCGAAACGGTGGTGTTCAGTCAACTGAGCCGTAAATTTATTGATGAGAACGATGCGACGCCTTCTGAGGCGCAGCAGGTTGTCTATTACAGCCTGGCGATTGGCCACCACCTCGGGGTGATCGACTGCCTCGAAGCCGCGCTGACCTGCCCGTGGGATCAATATCTGGCATGGATTGCTACGCTGGAAGAGGGCAGCGTCGCGCGGCGCAAAATGGAAGGCGTGCCGAAGTACGGTGAAATCGTTATCGACAGTAATCACGTCTCTATGCTCGCGAACGCGTTTGATAAAGCGCGCGCGGGGCAAACGGCGCAGCAGAAGGAATGGAGCGAAGCGATGCTCGGCATGCTGCACGCGATTTATCAGGAAAGTGCGATTTATTTGATGGTCCGGAGGCTTCGTGACTGACGTATTACTTTGCGTGGGCAACAGCATGATGGGCGACGATGGCGCAGGCCCGTTGCTCGCCGAGATGTGCGCCGCCGCGCCGAAGGGCAACTGGGTGGTGATTGACGGCGGTAGCGCGCCGGAAAACGACGTCTTCGCCATCCGCGAACTGCGCCCGGAACGTCTGCTGATTGTCGATGCCACCGACATGGGGCTTAACCCTGGTGAAATCCGCATTATCGATCCGGATGACATCGCCGAGATGTTTATGATGACCACCCATAACATGCCGCTGAACTATCTGATCGATCAGCTCAAAGAAGATGTCGGCGAGGTGATTTTCCTTGGCATTCAGCCGGATATTGTCGGCTTCTATTACCCGATGACCCAGGCGATTAAAGACGCGGTTGAGGTGGTTTATCAGCGGCTTGAAGGCTGGGCAGGCAACGGCGGGTTTGCGCAGTTAGAGGCCGAGGAGTAACAATGCCGGATGGCGGCTGCGCCTTATCCGGCCTACCAATCTATGCAATACCGTAGGCCGGATAAGGCGTTCACGCCGCATCCGGCACTGCTGTTACCCCAAATCTTCCCCGTTACTGGCAATCACCTTCTTATACCACCAGAACGATTTTTTGCGTGTGCGCGCCAGCGTGCCGTTGCCTGCGTCGTCGCGGTCGACATAGACAAAACCGTACCGTTTGCTCATCTCGCCCGTCGAGGCCGCCACCAGGTCGATACAGCCCCAACTGGTGTAGCCGATAACCGGAATACCGTCGCCAATCGCTTCCCCCATCGCGCGGATGTGTTCGCGCAGATAGCTGATGCGATAGTCGTCGTTAATCTCGCCCTGAGCGTTCACTTCATCTTTCGCACCCAGCCCGTTTTCGACTAAAAACAGCGGCTTCTGGTAACGGTCGTACATCATGTTCATGGTGATGCGCAGCCCCAGCGGGTCGATGCCCCAGCCCCATTCGCTGGCCTGGATGTGCGGGTTTTTCAGCGATTTCACAATGTTTGCCGCGTTGGTGTTATTGGCGTTCATATCGGCAGACGCGCAGCGAGACGCGTAATAGCTGAACGACACGAAATCGACGGTATTTTTCAGGATCTCATCATCGCCCTCGGCTTTCTCAATCACCACGCCTTTTTCGCGGAATACGCGGGCGGAGTAGGAGGGATACGCCCCGCGTGCCTGCACATCGATAAAGAACAGGTTCTCGCGGTCTTTCTCCAGCGCCATCCACACATCTTCCGGCTTGCAGGAGTAAGGGTAGAAATTGCCGCCCGCCAGCATGCAGCCCACCTGGTTTTGCGGGTTTACCTCATGAGCGATTTTGGTGGCTAACGCGCTGGCGATAAGCTCATGGTGCGCCGCCTGATACTTCACCTGATCCTGATTTTCACCGTCTTCAAATACCAGCCCGGCACCGGAGAAGGGACTGTGCAGCATAATGTTGATTTCATTGAAGGTGAGCCAGTATTTCACTAGCCCGTCAAACGCTTCAAAGCAGGTGCGCGCGTAGCGAGTGAAGAACTCGACCATTTTGCGGTTGCGCCACGAGCCGTACTCCACCACCAGATGCATTGGCACATCGAAGTGGCACAACGTGACCAGCGGTTCGATGCCGTACTTTTTGCACTCTTCAAATACCGCGCGGTAAAACGCAATCCCTTCCGCGTTCGGCGTCAGCTCATCGCCGTTGGGGTAGAGTCGCGCCCAGGCAATGGAGGTGCGAAACACGGTAAAGCCCATTTCCGCCATCAGGGCGATATCTTCTTTGTAGCGATGATAAAAATCGGTCGCCTGATGGCTGGGGTAAAACTCATCGTCACGCAGGGTAAAGCGTTTTTCCAGGCCCAGTTTAATCGGCAGGCGATTTGCGCCATGTGGGATCATATCGACCGTCGTCAGGCCTTTACCGCCTTCAAGATAAGCGCCTTCGCACTGATTGGCGGCCAGTGCGCCGCCCCATAAAAATCCTTCTGGAAATGTCGACATGCGTTTCCTCATTAAATGTTATGTGTTTCAGACGGTTGCTGGCGCTGCGGCATGACGCGTGCGAGCATCGGCGGCGGCCTCTTCGACCGGGATATCTTCAAA
The DNA here is from genome assembly GCA_913778145.1 of uncultured Pseudocitrobacter sp. GTDB lineage: Bacteria > Pseudomonadota > Gammaproteobacteria > Enterobacterales > Enterobacteriaceae > Pseudocitrobacter. The sequence goes on along the minus strand of CAJYVI010000165.1, from coordinate 7,615 downwards.
GCCCAGGATCAGCGTCAAAATAAAGGAGAGCACCACCGCCAGCGCCATTACGCCAAAGACCCACACGATGGTCATCGGATTCGCGGGATCGAAGAACTGCACGCTGGTGAACAGGCCGGGAGCCGCCATTGAGTGGCTGGCAAGCCCGGCAATGCCTGCAACGGCACCGCAGATAAAGCCGCTGATCAGGCTGGCGATTAACGGGCGCTTCAGCCGGACCGCCACGCCGTACAGCGCCGGTTCAGAGATGCCCGCCAGAATGGCTGAAGCCGCCGCAGCCAGCGCCGTCTGGCGCAGTTCCGGGTTTTTGGTTTTCCACGCCACCGCCAGCGATGAGCCGCCCAGCGACAGGTTTGCGCCGATTTCCGACGGCATGACCATGCCCTCTTTGCCCGTTTCAGCGATGGTTTGAATAATGGTTGGCGTAAAGACGCGGTGCATCCCGGTCATCACCAGCAGCGGCCACAGCGCGCCCATAATGGCGACCGACAGCCAGCCGAGATAGCCGTGAATGGTGTACACCAGCGCAGAAATGCCGCTGCCGATCCAGATACCAATCGGGCCGATAAGCAGGATCGCCAGCGGGGCGGCAATCAGTACTATCAACATCGGTTTGAGGAAGTTTTTCGTCACCGCCGGGGTGATACGATCCACCCAGCGTTCGATGTACGACAGGCACCATGTCATCACCAGCGCCGGAATAACCGTATAGGTATATTTCACCGCCGTGACCGGCACGAAGGCGAATTCCACGTGCTCGCCCTGTGCGGCTTTCGCCATCAGTTCGATAAAGCTTGGGTGCACCAGCACGCCTGCAATGGCGATGGCCAGCGACATGTTAGTTTTGAATTTCACGGCAGCAGAGGCGGCAACCATCAGCGGCAGGAAGAAGAACGCGCCGTCGCCGATTACCGTCAGAATGGTCAGTGTTGGCGCGCCTTTGGTGAGCACGCCGGACATTTCGAGGATCATCGCCAGCAGCTTGACCATCGATCCGCCGATAATCGCCGGGATCAGCGGTGACATGGTGCCGATCAACGCATCGAGGATCCCCGCGCCGATGCGCTTCAGGGTTATCTTCGGTTTCCCCTGCGGTACGGCAGGCTGCATATTCTCCGGCAGCAAACTCACCACTTCCCGGTAGGCCTGGGAAACGGTGTTGCCGATGATCACCTGGCACTGGTTATCGCTGCGCACCACGCCGAGCACGCCGCTCAGGCTTTTCAGCGCAGGGCTATCGACCAGGGAGTCGTCTTTCAGCACGAAACGCAGACGCGTCATGCAGTGGGTCACTGCACTGATGTTGCTGGCGCCGCCCAGTAATTCGACGATCGACTTTGCCAGCGCCGCATAGTTTTTGGACATCGGAATCTATCCTGTTTTTATCTGTAGGGTACTCATCGCCAGGCGATGAAAAGTTGCATAGGAAACCGGTTCCACAAAATCATGAATAGTTTCATTGGTTCTGGCAAGAGAGTGAAAATTCATTTTTCAAATTTGTGAGTGAGATCGCCATGCGTGGCAAAAGCTGAAAAAGGGCGGTGGCTGAAGTACACTGCTGCCCATCATTTTTGACGAGGGAAGCGAAATGGCGACGATGCTGGAGGTGGCAAAGCTGGCTGGCGTGTCGAAAGCGACGGTCTCACGCGTGCTGACCGGCAACGGCTATGTGGGTCAGGAAACCAAAGATCGGGTGTGGCAGGCGATTGAAGAGAGCGGCTATCGGCCTAATCTGCTGGCGCGTAATCTGGCGACCAAACGCACGCAAACGCTGGGGCTGGTGGTCACCAACACCCTGTATCACGGTGTCTATTTCAGCGAACTGCTGTTTCACGCCGCGCGGATGACCGAAAACCAGGGCCGCCAGTTGATCCTCGCCGACGGTAAACACAGCGCAGAAGAGGAGCGGGCGGCGATTCAGTATCTGCTCGATATGCGCTGCGACGGCATCATCATCTACCCGCGTTTTCTCAGCGTTGACGAAATCGACGAGCTGATTCAGCAGCATGAACAGCCGGTGCTGGTGCTCAACCGACGCCTGCGCCGTAACCTCAGCCACTGTGTGTACTGCGACCAGGCGCGTACCAGTCAGAATGCGGTAGAGAAGCTGATTGCACAGGGGCATCGCGATATCGCATTTATCACCGGTTCGCTTGATTCGCCAACCGGCATTGAACGCTTGTCAGGCTATAAAGCCGCTTTAGCTGAACACAATATTCCACTGCGTGATGCGCTGATTGTCGAAGGGAAATGGACGCCAGCGACGGGGCTGGCGGGTGTCGATACGCTGCTTGAGCGTGGCGTTACCTTTAGCGCGCTGGTCGCCAGCAACGATGACATGGCCATCGGGGCGATGAAACAACTTCAGTCGCGCGGCCTGCGCGTACCGGAGCAGGTCTCTGTTGTGGGTTTTGATGATATCGCCCTTGCGCCGTACATGCTGCCATCGCTCTCCAGCGTTAAAATCCCGGTTACCGAGATGATTCAGGAGATTATCCATCGTCTAATTTTCATGCTCGATGGCGGCGAGTTCAAACCACAACCTTCCTTCCTCGGCGAGCTTATCGCGCGCGACTCCCTCGGCACAGGCCCGCAGGGTTAATCTCGTCACCTGTCATCGTCACTCGTGACGATGACAGGGTTAGACACCCAGTGTTAAATAAAAAATCCTTAATAAACAGCGAACTAAAAGTTGGCGCGAATAATGCATTCTCCGGCTCATTCATTGTCATTGCTGGAGAATTTGATGAACCGTTTCATCATTGCAGATGCGAGTAAATGTATAGGCTGCCGGACATGCGAAGTGGCATGCGTGGTTAGCCACCAGGCCGAACAGGATTGCGCCGCGCTGACGCCGGAATCTTTCCTGCCGCGTATTCACGTCATTAAAGGTGTGAACGTTTCTACTGCGACCGCGTGCCGCCAGTGCGAAGACGCGCCGTGCGCTAACGTCTGCCCGAACGGCGCAATTCGCCGCGAAAAAGGCTTTGTGCATGTGATGCAGGAACGCTGCATCGGCTGCAAAACCTGCGTCGTGGCCTGCCCGTATGGCGCGATGGAAGTGGTCGTGCGCCCGGTGGTTCGCAACAGCGGCGCGGGCCTCAATGTGCGTGCCGAAAAAGCTGAAGCCAACAAATGCGACCTTTGTTTCCAGCGCGAGCAAGGCCCGGCCTGTATGGAAGCCTGCCCGACGCACGCTATTTTCTGCGTCGATCGCGACAAGCTTGAGCAAATCAGCGCCGAAAAACGTCGTCGCGCTGCGCTCGATACGTCGATTTCCCTGTCGTTTTAATGATCCCCCGTTTCACTTTTAACAGGTCTGTTACTGATGAAAAAAATTACAAGTGTTTGTCCGTATTGTGGTGCTGGCTGCAAACTGAAGCTGGTTGTCGACAACAATAAAATCATCCGCGCGGAAGCGGCCGACGGGAAAACTAACCAGCATGAACTGTGCCTGAAAGGCTATTACGGCTGGGATTTCCTGAACGACACCAAACTGCTGACGCCGCGCCTGACGCAGCCGATGATCCGCTATGAAAAAGGCGGCAAGCTGACGCCAGTGAGCTGGGATGAAGCCATCAGCTATACGGCAAAACGCTTAGGTGAGATCAAAGCGAAATTCGGTCCGCGCGCCATTATGACCACCGGGTCATCGCGCGGTACCGGGAATGAAACCAACTATGTGATGCAAAAATTTGCGCGCGGCGTGCTGCATACCAATAACGTCGACTGCTGCGCGCGCGTCTGCCACGGGCCATCCGTCGCAGGCTTGCAGGAAGCGCTCGGCAACGGCGCGATGAGTAACTCCATCGAAGACATTGAAAACTCAAGCTGTCTGCTGGTCTTTGGCTACAACTGCGCCGATTCGCACCCTATCGTGGCGCGTCGCGTGATTAAAGCCAAAGAGAAAGGCGCGAAAATTATCGTCTGCGACCCGCGTCGTATTGAAACCGCGCGTATCGCCGATCAACATCTGCAAATCAAAAACGGCTGCAACATGGCGCTGGTGAATGCGTTTTCCCATGTGCTGCTGGAAGAAAATCTCTACGACAAAGAATACGTTGCGCGCTACACCACCGGTATCGACGAGCTGCGTGAAATCGTGAAAGATTATGCGCCGGAAGCGGTGGAAACGTTGACCGGCGTGACGGCGCAACAGATTCGTCAGGCGATGCGCACCTACGCGGCGGCGCCGAGCGCCACCATTATGTGGGGCATGGGCGTGACGCAGTTTGGTCAGGCCGTGGATGTGGTCAAAGGGCTGGCAACGCTTGCGCTGCTCACCGGTAATCTGGGCCGCGAACATGTCGGCGTCGGCCCGGTACGGGGTCAGAACAATGTGCAGGGCGCGTGCGATATGGGCGTGATCCCCAACCAGTTCCCCGGTTATCAGGACGTGGTGGATGCCGACGTGCGGGCGAAATTCGCCAAAGCCTGGGGTATTGACGCCAGCCTGATGGACGACAAAGTGGGCGTGCGCATTACTGAAGTGCCGCATCTGGCGCTGGAAGGGAAGGTGAAAGCCTACTACATCATGGGTGAAGATCCGCTGCAAACCGAGGCCGATTTAGGCCTGGTGCGCAAAGGGTTCGAAGCGCTCGACTTCGTGGTGGTGCAGGACATCTTTATGACCAAAACCGCCGAGCAGGCCGATGTGCTGCTGCCCGCCACCTCCTGGGGCGAACACGGTGGCGTCTTCACCTGTGCCGACCGTGGCTTCCAGCGTTTCGAAAAAGCCATCGAGCCAAAATACAACGTCAAACGCGACTGGGAAATTATCAGCCTGATCGCCCAGAAAATGGGCTATCCGATGCATTATGACAATAACCAGCAAATCTGGGACGAAATGCGTGAGCTTTGCCCGCTCTTCTATGGCGTGACTTACGATAAAATGGGCGATATGGGGCACGTACAGTGGCCATGCCCGACGCTTGATCACCCAGGCACGCCGTATCTTTACGCAGGCAATCAGTTCGATACCCCGGATGGCAAAGGCCATCTGTTTGCCGCACCGTGGCGTGCGCCCGCCGAACGCCCGGATGACAACTATCCGCTGGTGCTGTGTACCGTGCGCGAAGTCGGGCACTACTCTTGCCGCTCAATGACCGGTAACTGTGCGGCGCTGCAATCGCTGGCCGATGAACCGGGCTTTGTGCAGATTAACCCGCAGGATGCGCAGAAACTGGGCGTGAAAGACAAACAGCTGGTGTGGGTGGCGTCGCGTCGCGGTAAAGTGATCTCGCGTGCCAACGTCAACGAGCGTATCAATCACGGCAGCGTCTATATGACCTACCAGTGGTGGATTGGCGCCTGTAACGAACTGACCCAGGATAACCTCGATCCCATCTCTAAAACGCCGGAAACTAAGTATTGTGCGGTGAATATCAGTGCGATTGAGGATCAAAACTGGGCGGAAAACTACGCGCTGGAAAGCTACCAGTCGATGAAATCCCGCCTGCGTGAGGCGGTAGCAGGGTAATGAATGACGATAACGCATAACGGCGTCGAAATCCGCATTCGCGGTAAAGTACAGGGGGTCGGCTTCCGCCCCTTTGTCTGGCAACTGGCTCAGCAGCAGGCGCGCGTGGGCGATGTCTGTAACGACGGTGCGGGGGTGCTCGTTCGTTTGCTGGGCGAAGAAGCGGATTTCCTTGCCGCGCTTCATCAACATTGCCCGCCGCTGGCGCGCATTGATGAGACGCAGGTGCAGCCTTATGTGTGGCAGAGCGTGCCTGACGGCTTCGCGATCCGCGAGAGCGGCGCGGGGGCGATGAGCACGCAAATTGTCCCGGATGCGGCCACCTGCCCGGCGTGTCTTGCGGAGATGAATGACCCGCAGGAGCGCCGTTATCGTTATCCCTTTATCAACTGTACCCACTGTGGCCCACGGTTCACCATTATCAACGCCATGCCGTACGACCGTCCTCTGACGGTGATGGCGGCGTTTCCGCTGTGCTCCGCCTGCGAGGAGGAGTATCGCAATCCTTACGATCGTCGCTTTCATGCGCAGCCTGTGGCCTGCGCCGAGTGCGGCCCGTGGCTATCGTGGTACGCCGGGGGCGAACCACTGCATCACGAGGCGGCGCTAGAGGCGGCGATTGCGCTTCTCACGTCGGGTGGCATTGTGGCTATCAAGGGGCTGGGTGGTTTTCATCTGGCCTGTGATGCGGGTAATGCCCGCGCGGTAGCGACGCTGCGCACCCGTAAGCATCGCCCGGCGAAACCGCTGGCGGTGATAACCCCCAACACGACGAATCTCCCCGATGACGCCAGCCGATTAATGCGCACGCCCGCAGCACCGATTGTGCTGGTGGATAAATCCTGCGTCAGCGACCTGTGTGATGACATCGCACCGGGGTTAAGTGAGGTTGGCGTGATGTTGCCCGCCAATCCGCTTCAGCATCTGTTGATGCAGGCGTTAAAACGACCGTTGGTGATGACATCCGGCAATCTTAGCGGTAAACCCCCCGCGCTGACCAATGCGCAGGCACTGGCAGATCTCGCGGATATTGCCGACGGATTTTTACTGCACAATCGCGATATTGTGCAACGGATGGATGACTCGGTGGTGAGACAGAGTGGCGAAATGCTGCGCCGCTCGCGTGGCTATGTGCCGGACGCCATTCCGCTACCGCCTGGCTTTCACGATATTCCGCCGATGCTTTGTCTGGGCGCGGATCTCAAAAATACCTTCTGCCTGGTGCGCGGCGAGCAGGCGGTGTTGAGCCAGCATTTTGGCGATCTCACTGATGAAGGTGTCGAAGCGCAATGGCAGCAGTCGCTGCGTTTGATGCAGGCTATCTACGATTTCACCCCGCAGGCGGTGGTGGCTGATGCGCATCCCGGCTATCACTCCTCGCAGTGGGCAGCGGCCCGTGATTTACCCCATCAAACGGTACTCCATCACCATGCACATATTGCGGCGTGCCTGGCCGAGCACAACTGGCCGCTGGACGGCGGTGATGTTATTGCGCTGGCGCTGGACGGCATTGGCATGGGGGAAGAGGGCGCGTTGTGGGGCGGTGAATGTCTGCGGGTAAACTACCGCGAGTGTGAACATCTTGGCGGGCTGCCTGCGGTGGCGTTGCCGGGCGGTGACCTGGCGGCGCGTCAGCCATGGCGCAACCTGCTGGCGCACTGCCTGACGTTTGTGCCGGAGTGGGAAAGTTACCCGGAAACCGCCACCGTGCGCGAGCAAAACTGGCCGCTGCTGGCGCGGGCGATTGAGCGCGGTATTAATGCGCCGCGCGCGTCATCCTGCGGGCGATTATTTGATGCGGTGGCCTGTGCGCTGGGCTGTGCGCCGTTGACGTTGAGCTATGAAGGTGAAGCGGCCTGTCGTCTGGAAGCACTGGCCGCGACCTGTACTGGCGTCGAACATCCATTGCAAAGCGAACGGTTCGACCTTGCTGAATTCTGGCCGAGTTGGTTAGCCTGGCAGGCCAGTCCGGCGGAGAAAGCGTGGGCGTTTCACGATGCGCTGGCGCAGGGGCTGGGCGGTATGATGCGTCGCGAAGCACAGGCGCGGGGCATCTCAACGCTGGCGTTTGGCGGCGGCGTGCTGCATAACACCCTGCTGCGTGCGCGGTTGCAGCATCATCTGGCTGATTTTACG
>CAJYVI010000164.1 GCA_913778145.1 uncultured Pseudocitrobacter sp. | reverse complement strand
GCGCCACTCCAGGCTCTGGGCACTGTTCGGCGAGTTGTCGTCGTTCGGCCCGAACATCATCAGCGCTGGCCACCAGAAACGGTTGATGGCGTCCTGTAGCATCTGACGCTGGGATTCACTCCCCTGCGCCAGCGCCATACAGGCTTCATAACCCTGACGCTGGTGGAAGCTCTCTTCTTTACAGATTTTCACCATCGCACGGGCATACGGGCCGTAAGAAGTACGGCACAGCGCCACCTGGTTAACAATCGCCGCGCCGTCAACCAGCCAGCCAATCACGCCGATATCGGCCCAGCTCAAAGTGGGATAGTTAAAGATGGAGGAGTACTTCATGCGTCCATCGAGCATCTTCTGGTAGATGTCTTCACGCGCACAGCCGAGAGTTTCCGCTGCGCTGTACAGATAGAGGCCGTGCCCCGCTTCGTCCTGCACCTTCGCCAGCAAAATGGCTTTACGACGCAGCGTCGGCGCGCGAGTGATCCAGTTGCCTTCCGGCAGCATGCCAACAATTTCAGAGTGGGCGTGTTGGCCAATCTGACGGATCAGGGTTTTACGGTAGGCGTCGGGCATCCAGTCCTGCGGTTCGATGGCCGTTTCCTGCGCGATGCGCTGGTTAAAGCGTTGTTCTTCAGTCACGTCTTCACCTTTTATGATTCTTAAAACTTCCACATCATGATTTTATGTGAATCACTTTCTTTTCTAAAAGTTACACATTGGTTAAATAAAACCACAAATTTTGTTTGTGGATTATGTGACAGCACTCGCAAAGCATTTAATTAAACCTCTTAAAAACAATGCGATAAGTAATCAGGCAAAATAAATCCCGATCACAATGTTAAAAGATCATTAAAATTAGACTTGCGATTTATGATTCAAGATTTAACTATGTATAACGAAATCACGTAACATTTGGAGATTAGCGATGCAGCAGTTAGCCAGCTTCTTATCCGGCGCATGGCAAACCGGCCAGGGGCGCGCCCGTACCATTCACCATGCCATCAGCGGCGACGCGCTGTGGGGAGTCTCAAGCGAAGGGCTGGATATGGCGCAGGCCCGCCGTTATGCCATTGAGCAAGGCAGCAGCGCGCTCCAGGCGATGACCTTTATTGAACGTGCCGCCATGCTGAAAGCCGTGGCCAAACACCTGTTAGCGGAAAAAGAGCACTTCTATGCGCTGTCGGCGCAGACAGGCGCGACGCGTGCAGACAGCTGGGTGGATATCGAAGGCGGGATAGGCACACTGTTTACCTACGCTGGTCTCGGCAACCGCGAACTGCCGGACGACACACTGTGGCCGGAAGATGAGCTGATCCCGCTTTCTAAAGCCGGTGGATTCGCCGCGCGCCATGTGCTGACCTCCAAATCGGGCGTCGCCGTTCACATCAACGCCTTTAACTTCCCCTGCTGGGGCATGCTGGAAAAACTGGCGCCGACCTGGCTTGCCGGAATGGCGGCGATTATCAAACCGGCAACCGCCAGCGCCCAGCTAACTCAGGCGATGGTGAAATCGATTATCGACAGCGGCCTGGTGCCTGACGGCGCATTGAGCGTGATTTGCGGCGGCGCGGGCGACTTGCTCGAAAAGCTCGACAGTCAGGACGTCGTCACCTTCACCGGCTCCGCCGCAACCGGGCAACAGTTGCGCGTGCATCCCAACATCGTGGCGAAATCGATTCCATTTACTATGGAAGCTGACTCTCTCAACTGCTGCGTACTGGGCGATGACGTTACGCCGGAGCAACCGGAATTCGCCCTCTTCATTCGCGAAATCGTGCGCGAGATGACGGCTAAAGCCGGGCAAAAATGTACCGCTATTCGCCGTATCATCGTGCCGCAGATGCAAATCCATGCTGTCAGTGAAGCGCTGATTGCGCGTCTGGGGAAAATTGTCGTTGGCGACCCGGCGCTGGAAGGCGTGAAGATGGGCGCGCTGGTCAATATCGACCAGCGTCAGGACGTGCAGGAGAAAGTGGATCTGCTGGTTGCCGCGGGATGTCAGATTCTGCTGGGCGGCAAAGCGGACGCGAAAGCCGCCGGGGCGTTTTTCCCGCCGACATTACTGCTTTGTCCGCAGCCGGATGAAATTAAAGCTGCGCATGCGATTGAAGCCTTTGGCCCGGTCGCGACCCTGATGCCGTATCAGAACCGCGACCACGCGCTTGCGCTGGCGCGTGCCGGTGAAGGGAGCCTGGCAGGCACGCTGGTCACTGCCGATGGCACATTAGCGCGCGAGTTTATTCTCGGCGCGGCACGCGCGCACGGGCGTATACAGGTACTGAACGAAGAGTCGTCAAAAGAATCGACCGGACACGGTTCCCCACTGCCACAGCTGGTACACGGCGGGCCGGGCCGCGCAGGCGGGGGCGAAGAGCTGGGCGGGTTACGCTCGGTAAAACACTACATGCAGCGTACCGCCATTCAGGGCAGCCCGACCATGCTCGCCGCCATTGGTAAACAGTGGGTACGCGGCGCGGCGGTCACGGAAGATCGCGTACACCCGTTCCGCAAATACTTCGAAGAGATCCACCCCGGCGACAGCCTGCTGACTCACCGCCGTACAGTTACCGAAGCGGACGTCGTGAACTTCGCCTGTCTGAGCGGTGACCACTTCTATGCGCATATGGACAAACTCGCCGCCGCCGAGTCGTTGTTTGGCGAACGTGTCGCCCACGGTTACTTCCTGATTTCCGCCGCAGCGGGCCTGTTTGTTGACCCCGGCGTTGGGCCAGTTATCGCCAACTACGGCATGGAAAACCTGCGCTTCATCGAGCCGGTCAAACCGGGCGACACCATTCAGGTGCGTCTGACCTGTAAACGTAAAACCATCAAGCGCCAGAAAACGGCGGAAGAGACCCCTACCGGCGTGGTGGAATGGTCGGTTGAGATCTACAACCAGCATCAGCAGGCGGTTGCGCTCTATTCCATTCTGACACTGGTGGCGCGGCAGAGCGGGGATTTTGCCTGATACGTTACTGAAAATGCAGCTAAACGATGGCTGTAACGGCCCGATGATGCCCCTCGTCATCGGGCCTAAAATGTCTGCACAACCTTCGCTTTCATCTTTAGGAAAGATACTTACGCATGCTATTATAACTCGACGTTACTGTAAGAAGACGAACAGTCCCTTGCGGTATTAACAGGGTTCGCAGTTGTAAGAGGAAACGCGTATGATTTTATTTTCAGAGTATAACTCGCCCTACCTGTTTGCCATTTCATTTGTTTTACTAATTGGCGTACTTGAATTCATTGCATTTATATTCGGGCATTTAATATCGAGCGCGCTTGATGCGCATCTGCAGCATTTTGATGCTTTAACGTCCGGCAATATCGGGCAAGTTATGCACTATATGAATATTGGACGAATTCCTGCGTTGGTTATTTTGTGTTTGCTGGCAGGATATTTCGGCTTATTCGGCATTCTGATACAACATGGTTCGATGACGCTTTGGCATGCGCCGATAAACAACCTGCTACTGGTGCCTGTCTCATTGGTGATGTCCGTCATCGCTGTTCATTACAGTGGCAAAGCCATTGCCCCGTGGCTGCCGCGCGATGAAACCACCGCGATTGCTGAAGATGAATACATTGGCTGTATGGCAATAATGACCGGGCATTTGGCCAGTACGGGTCACCCCGGCGAAGGAAAATTCACCGACAAATTTGGGCAAACACACTATTTATTACTGGAGCCTGAAGAAGGTAAAGAATTTCGAAGAGGAGATAAAGTGCTGATTATTGGCCGTCTCTCTTCGACGCGCTATCTGGCTGAAATAAATCCATGGCCAGAACATTTGTAATGTTTGATTAATTTAAAGGGACTACATAATGGATGATGTTATTGGCATGCTGCCATCATGGATGTTTACCGCCATCATCGCGGTTTTCATTTTATTGGTCATAGGGATTATTTTTGCACGATTATACCGTCGCGCTTCCGCTGAACAATCCTTCGTTCGAACGGGGCTGGGTGGACAAAAAGTCGTGATGAGCGGTGGCGCAATCGTCATGCCTATCTTTCACGAGATCATTCCTATCAACATGAACACCCTCAAACTCGAAGTCAGCCGCTCAACGGTCGATAGCTTAATTACAAAAGATCGTATGCGCGTCGATGTTGTGGTGGCCTTTTTTGTGCGGGTCAAACCTACTGCAGAAGGGATTGCCACCGCGGCACAAACCCTGGGGCAACGAACCCTTTCACCAGAAGATTTACGCGTGCTGATTGAGGATAAATTCGTGGATGCCCTGCGTGCGACCGCCTCGCAAATGACCATGCATGAACTCCAGGACACACGCGAAAACTTTGTGCAGGGTGTACAGAATACGGTGGCAGAGGATTTATCAAAGAACGGGCTGGAACTGGAGAGCGTTTCATTAACCAATTTTAATCAGACAGAGAAAGTGCATTTCAATCCAAATAATGCCTTTGATGCCGAAGGTCTGACAAAACTAACGCAGGAAACGGAACGCCGCCGTCGTGAACGTAACGAAGTTGAACAGGATGTGGAAGTCGCCGTTCGCGAGAAAAACCGTGATGCACTGTCACGTAAGCTGGAAATTGAGCAACAGGAAGCGTTCATGACGCTTGAGCAGGAACAACAAGTGAAAACGCGTACTGCTGAACAAAATGCAAAAATTGCCGCGTTTGAAGCCGAGCGTCACCGTGAAGCTGAACAAACACGCATTCTTGCCGAACGCCAAATTCAGGAAGCAGAAATTGAGCGTGAACAGGCGGTACGTTCCCGTAAAGTGGAAGCCGAGCGTGAAGTTCGCATAAAAGAAATTGAACAGCAGCAGGTCACCGAAATTGCTAACCAGACCAAATCTATTGCCATTGCGGCGAAGTCTGAACAGCAATCCCAGGCGGAAGCCCGCGCGAACGATGCGCTGGCAGAAGCGGTTCGCTCGCAGCAGAACGTTGAGACCACGCGCCAGACCGCCGAAGCAGACCGTGCGAAACAGGTTGCGCTTATTGCCGCAGCGCAGGATGCAGAAACTCAGGCGGTTGAACTGACCGTGCGGGCAAAAGCGGAGAAAGAAGCAGCAGAAATGCAGGCGGCGGCCATTGTTGAACTTGCCGAAGCAACGCGTAAAAAAGGCCTTGCCGAAGCGGAAGCGCAACGTGCGCTGAACGACGCGATTAACGTCCTTTCTGATGAGCAAACCAGCCTGAAATTCAAACTGGCCCTGTTGCAGTCGCTGCCATCTGTGATTGAGAAATCCGTTGAACCGATGAAGTCCATTGACGGTATTAAGATAATCCAGGTCGATGGGTTGAATCGTGGCGGTACCGCCGGTGAAGTTACCGCAGGCAGTGCAAACGGCGGTAATCTGGCAGAACAGGCTTTGTCAGCTGCGCTCTCCTACCGTACTCAGGCACCGCTGATTGATTCACTCTTGAAAGAAATCGGCCTGTCCGGTGGTTCCCTATCCGCACTCACAGAACCGTTAAAATCGGATGCAATCAGCGAGAAACCGTCTACGGTTAACCCGGTGGAACTGCGAGCTGAAAACGAGTAATCAGCGTCCATCAGTCATGAATATCTAATGCCTCTTCGGAGGCATTTTTTATATCTGGCAAAACTGCCAAATAACCTGGCAGGTGCAGGCAAACGACTTTACCGCCGGGCTGATAGGGTGAAAGCGTTAAAAACCGCCCGCAGAGAGCGGTAGCGAGCGAGAAACACAACAACAAGACGAGGTTTATAATGGGAAGCTCCTCTATTCTTTCTCCCCGCAAGACGGCACTGGCCCTGGCCGTAGCCCTGTTTTGCGCCTGGCAATCGCCAGTATTCGCCCACGGCGGTGAAGCCCACATGGTGCCGATGGATAAAACCATTGCCGATTTTGGCGCCGATGTGCAATGGGATGACTACGCACAGGTTTTCACGCTGATTAAAGATGGCGCTTACGTAAAAGTTAAACCAGGCGCTAAAACCGCTATCGTCAATGGACAGACGCTAAACCTGCAAGTGCCGGTAGTCATGAAAGACAACAAGGCCTGGGTTTCTGAAACCTTCATCAATGATGTTTTCCAGTCCGGTCTTGATCAAACGTTCCAGGTGGAGAAGGCCCCGCATCCGCTTAACGCCCTGAGCGCGGACGAAATCAAGCAAGCCGTCGAGATTGTGAAGGCATCGCCGGATTTCAAACCGAATACACGCTTTACCGAAATTTCACTTCACGCGCCTGAAAAAGCTGCCGTGTGGGCATTCGCGCTGGAAGGCAAAGCCGTAACCGAGCCACGCAAAGCGGATGTCATCATGCTGGATGGCAAGCACATCATCGAAGGCGTCGTCGACCTGCAAAATAAAAAGATGCTTTCCTGGCAGCCCATCAAAGACGCGCACGGCATGGTGCTGATTGACGACTTTGCCAGCGTGCAGAACATTATCAATGCCAGCACTGAATACGCTGAAGCGCTGAAAAAACGCGGTATCAACGACCCGAAAAAAGTGATCACCACCCCGCTCACCGTGGGCTATTTTGACGGTAAAGACGGCCTGAAACAGGATGCGCGCCTGCTGAAAGTCATCAGTTACCTGGACGTGGGCGATGGCAACTACTGGGCGCATCCGATTGAAAACCTGGTCGCGGTTGTCGACCTGGAACAGAAAAAAATTGTGAAGCTGGAAGAAGGCCCGGTGATCCCGGTACCGATGGCCGCGCGCGCCTACGATGGCCGTGATCGCGTCGCCCCGGCGGTGAAACCGCTGGATATCATTGAACCGGAAGGTAAAAATTACACCATCACCGGCGATATGATCCACTGGCGCAACTGGGATTTCCATCTGAGCATGAACTCCCGCGTCGGGCCAATGATTTCCACGGTCACCTATAACGATAATGGCACCAAACGTAAAGTGATGTACGAAGGTTCGCTTGGCGGAATGATTGTGCCTTATGGCGATCCGGATATCGGCTGGTACTTCAAAGCGTATCTGGATTCCGGTGACTACGGCATGGGTACTCTCACCTCGCCCATCGCCCGCGGCAAAGATGCGCCGTCGAACGCCGTGTTGCTGAACGAAACTATTGCCGATTACACCGGCACACCCACCGAGATCCCGCGCGCGATTGCCGTTTTCGAACGCTATGCCGGGCCGGAATATAAGCATCAGGAGATGGGCCAGCCGAACGTCAGCACCCAGCGTCGTGAGCTGGTTGTGCGCTGGATTAGTACCGTGGGTAACTACGACTACATTTTCGACTGGATCTTCCACGAAAATGGCACCATCGGCATCGATGCGGGCGCAACCGGTATTGAAGCGGTAAAAGGCGTAAAAGCCAAAACCATGCACGACCCAAGCGCGAAAGACGATACCCGTTACGGTACGCTGATCGACCATAATATTGTGGGCACCACGCACCAGCATATTTATAACTTCCGCCTCGACCTCGACGTTGATGGCGAGAACAACAGCCTGGTGGCGATGGACCCGGTTGTGAAACCGAACACCGCAGGCGGCCCGCGTACCAGTACCATGCAAATTAACGAGTATGCCATCAGCAACGAGAAGGACGCTGCGCAGAAATTTGACCCAGGTACCATTCGTCTGCTGAGCAACCCGAACAAAGAAAACCGCATGGGTAACCCGGTTTCCTATCAGATTATCCCGTACGCAGGCGGCACGCATCCGGTCGCAAAAGGCGCGCAGTTCGCCCCTGACGAGTGGATTTATCACCGCCTGAGCTTTATGGATAAACAGTTATGGGTAACGCGTTATCATCCGGACGAGCGCTTCCCGGAAGGGAAATACCCGAACCGTTCGACGCATGATACCGGCCTCGGCCAATACACCAAAGACAATGAGTCTTTGGACAACACCGATACGGTGGTGTGGATGACGACCGGCACCACGCACGTCGCC
Source organism: uncultured Pseudocitrobacter sp. (assembly GCA_913778145.1). Lineage (GTDB taxonomy): Bacteria > Pseudomonadota > Gammaproteobacteria > Enterobacterales > Enterobacteriaceae > Pseudocitrobacter. The sequence goes on along the minus strand of CAJYVI010000164.1, from coordinate 6,344 downwards.
CGCGCCGAAGAGTGGCCGATTATGCCAACGGAATGGGTGCATACGCTGCTGAAACCGTGGAACTTCTTTGATGAAACGCCGACGCTCGGGGCAAAGAAAGAGAAGTGATGTTTGCGTTGTGAGGAAACGGTAATTTATTGATGCCGGATGCGGCGTAGCGCCTTATCCGGCATACAAAAAAACGTAAATTCAATAGATTGCAGAAAACCCGTAGGCCGGATAAGCGTAGCGCATCCGGTATTTTTGCGTTTGTCGTCAAACTTAACCACCAGCATAGCGGATGGCGTGCTTAATAACTGTAAGGCCATACGCGCAGCATCGATAATGTGACTTTTCACACCAACAGGCATTCAGAAAATAAAGTTAATTTTCACAGACAAAATAACCATCAACTACATCCAATCGCCCCACACCCAGCGCATTATTTCTAAAGCCACCGGAAAGGATATAATCATAGCCTCCATTTTTACAGGAAGACTTTTTTAAACCATTATTTAGCTTTCTTTTTATATTTTCATTCAAAAAAGATATTGTAATTTCTTTGTTAAAATAAAATTTATACTCGTTATTTTGAGAAAATATTATTTTATCGACTCTATATAAACTTATGCAGTCACCGCAAGCATATTGCATATCATGCAGTCGCAAAGTCACCTGATCCTCTATTTCCCCATAATCAGTAAGCCGCTCAAGGGAACATTCTCCAGAATCTCCGCAAGCTGTTAAAAACATAATGAAAGATATAAAGATTAGCTTTTTCATAAATTATCCAGCCGGGGCTTTCTTGATTAATAATACAAGCCACTACCACAACCTGACAAAAAACCTACCAACATTGCACCATATCACAGTCACAATCAAAAACGGACCGTCACACAGAAGCGCTCCATCCTTTAATTATTTCAATTTAATAACCACAATAATTTCGAGATATATAAAGCCCTCTATTCATCATCAATGCCAATACGCAAATCAGGCACAATTCCGAATTGCCGCCTCCTTTAATAAAGCCATTTCGCCACCATCATCGCCGGGGTTATTCTTCCTGCGACCTCACTCAATACACCTCACCAACATGTCACTACGTCAATGGATTGCCGCTCTTGTTCTGCTCGTCATGCTGATAGCTGGTTGCTGTCTGCACGCCCTTTTCACTTCACAGAAACCGATACATCTCGATCAGCAAGTCTATATCTGGCAGCGCGTCTAGACTCAGCATCAGGCAGCGCTTAAACAGAGCCACGCCCTGTTTTCAGCCCTGCGCGTACTGGGGTTACAGATTCATCCGCAGGAAGGGATTCGTACTATCGCGGTGAATGCCGCGCTGTTAAAGCAGGATGGGCGCCCGGTATGGCTGGTTGTGCGGCTGGATGGTCAACTCCCTCGGCTCAACCAGCCGCTTATTATTAAGCAGGTTCAGCGCACGATTAACGCGTGGACAAAGGCCGGGATTCGGTTAACCGGCATTGAAATTGATTACGATGCGCCAACGGCTAAACTGGCGGCCTATCAACAATTCATATACGCGCTGCGTAAATCATTGCCAGAAGAATTAACGCTGAGTATTACTGCCCTCCCCACCTGGCTGGAATCGCCCTTGTTGCCAACGCTGCTGCATACTGCGGATACTTCCGTCCTGCAGGTTCACAACGTGCAATCGCCCGAGAAAGGCTTGTTTGACTCGGCGCTGGCGCAGCGTTGGCTTCGCGAATACGCAGGTAAAACACGGCATCCGTTTTTCGTTGCCCTTCCAGCCTACGGTTCAGCATTAACCCGAGACAACCGCGTGGAGAGTGAAACCCCCTTGTCTTATGCAGAAGAGTTGCAGGAACTAAGCGTTGCGCCGCAAACGTTAGCCGATTTTTTCCAGCAACTGGAAGACAACCCGCCAAAGGGATTACAGGGGATCGTCTGGTTCCGGCTACCACTTGCAAGCGATCGTCGTGCCTGGTCGATGACTACGCTTGAAGCCGTCATTCATCATCAATCGCTGGCACCTCGCTGGTCGGTCATTATCACACCGACTCAGGATACAAAGCTTTTCGATCTGGCGATTAAAAATAGCGGCCAAATTGATTCACCGCTGCCCCAACAGGTTGTCCTGAAAAATGCCGAGTGCGAATTTACCGATGGCGCAAATCACTACCGTTCAGAATTGACTCAGGATGCACTGCGGTTTACGCGTATCAGTTCGCAGCAGCTCCGCGCCGGAGAAAGCAGCCCGCTGGGATGGGCGCGCTGCGCGAAGACATTACAGGGAAATTTCGATGTTACACAGTAAACACAACCGTATGGCGCTGGGAATGCTGTTAGCCGGAACGCTGGTTTTCAGCATGCAAAACCGCGCCTGTGGCCCCTACGCACCGAATTATTTATTGAATGACAGAAATCATGCATTAACCGAAATGCCAAACGGCAGTTTTATCTTTGAGGCCCGTCATCTGGTTGAGCGCGATCCTGAATTACCGTTGTGGCATGAAGAGAATGAAGATCCCGATGATTGGCAGAATTACCAAAAATATGCGGCTACGCATCAAGACGCAAACTATGAAGATTATGCTCGCGAAAAACGCATACTGGAGATTGAAGTTAAACTTCAATCTCCCCAGCCCGCTGCGGAACGGTTCTACTATCTGGGCGCGCGCGATTTTTATCACGGCGTCTATGACAGCCCCTGGTTTCATCAATTGCTGGCGCTGCCAAAGCCTGAGCAAGGTGCATGGCGGTTGAAGGCCTTGTATACAATGGCGCGTGATGAGTTTGACTCAAGTGACGATGGCTTTTTCTATTATGAGCATGGGTATGAACCATCAACAGAACCCAGTGAACAGAGGCTAAAAGCGATAAAGCTTTATCAACAAATTATTGATGAGGTCCGCAATGGGGAACCCGATCCCGACCAACTTTCTATTGCCAGCCTGGGCCAACTGGGCTTTATCAAATTAAGTAATTCAGAGATTGGCGAAGCCGTTCAATACTATGCGCAACAGGCCGCACAAGGTTCGCCTTCAGGTAAGGTCTCGCTGCGCAGAATCTCGCTTTATTTGACAAAAGAGAGTCACTTTGCGCAACTGGAAAAAATCATCGATGATCCTCGTGTGCAGAAACTGATCGTTGCAGAACTTTTTATTCGCCGCGACAAGGTTTACAACACGTCTGGATGTGGTGAAGAAATGAGTGAATATAGTTGCCCGGCACACCGGGACAAACTTATTGATTTACTACTTAAACACCGGGTTAAAGGTTTCGCCTGGAGCGATCGCCTGGCGGCACTGGCCTATCGCAACGGCGATTATGCATTGACGCAGTCTCTATTAGAAGACGCTCCGGAAAGCGGTCTACGCGAATGGTTAAATGCAAAAATGGCGCTCCGTGTCGGAGATATTCCGCTGGCCACTCGCTATTACGCTCGCGCGGCGAAATTCTTCCCTGAGGATGAAACCTGGGGGAACCCAATGACGGAAAGCGATTACTACCATGGGAATGAGATTATCGTCCCGTCGTGTCGCATTGCCAGCGAACAGGCGATTCTGGCGCTGAAACGTGATGATTATTTGCAGGCAATGGCGCTGTTTTATAAAGGCAAGGATATCTACTGGGCAGATTTAGCTGATGTGGCAGAAAGCGTATTAACCCTGCCTGAACTGAAAGCCTTTGTGGATAAAAACGTGCCTACGCCACAGCATCCGTTAGAACCTTTTGATCTTGCTGTATTTCACGAAGAAGAAGGTTATTACGTTTTTCCAACGCGTATTCCAACCGATGTAAAACTCCGTGCCCTGCTGGCGAGAAGGCTGATACGTAACGGCCAGTATCAGCAGGCGGTGGCCTATTTTGATATCTCCAACTATCGGGATGCTGCGCAAAAACTGGCTGATTTAATGGCGAAAGCGAAACAAAAAAACGCCAGCAACCGCGAGCGCGCCCAGGCGCAATACGAAGCCGCCAGGTTTTTACGTTATAACGGTATTGAACTTGTCGCCTATGAAATGTATCCCGATTACGCCATTACAGGTGGTCAGTATTCCACGCCGTATCTTTATTCCAACCATGATGGCTGGATTAGCGAAAAAGAGATCCAGCGCGGCAACCGTGCTATCCCCGATAGAAATAACCATTTTTTGCACTACCGTTGGCAGGCGGCAGAAATGGCCGGGAAAGCCGCCGATTTACTGCACCCCAAAACACAGGCGTGGGCTGCCGTGTTGTGTAATGCGGCGAGCTGGGTTCGCTATCTTGATCCTGAAACCGGCGGTGAAATCTTCAGGCGCTATGTAAAAAGCGGAAAGGCATTCGACTGGGCAGCGCACTTTGGCCGCAATTGCCCGGAGCCGGTGTTTACCAAACGAGTTAAGAATTATGAGTTCTCTGATGACGGTTAACGCCTTACCCATCTGGCCATTTCTCATCTTTTAGCCCGGAGCAACTACTCCGGGCGCAACATCAAAGATTAATAACGCACGCACACCGATTTCGTTTCACACCAGCCGTCCAGCCAGTCTGGCCCGAAATCGCGCCCGGTGCCGGACTGCTTCATTCCACCGAACGGCAGGTTGGCATCGATTAAGGTATGGCTGTTGACCCATACGGTGCCGGCTTCTAAGCGGTCGCCATATTCCAGCGCCTGAGACAGATTTTGCGTCCAGACGCTGGCGGTCAGGCCATATTCGGTGTCATTCGCCAGGCGCAGCGCCTCTTCGCCATCGGCGACACGCACCAGGTTTACCACCGGGCCAAACACTTCTTCACGGGTTAAACGCAGCTTCGCATCCGGGTTAACCACCAGCGTCGGCGCAACATAGTAACCGTCGCCCGCCGGGCCGCTTGCGCCGCGAATCAGCTCGGCATTGTGCGCCTGAGCATCATCAAGGAAAGAGAGAACTTTGTCACAATGCAGCCGTGAAACCAGCGGGTTAATATGCGCCGACGGCGACATGCCCGGCCCCACCTGCAACGACTTCACCGCCTGCTCAAAACCGCTAACCAGCGTGTCGAACAGCGGCGCTTCGATATAAATGCGCGAGCTGGCGGCACACACCTGGCCCTGATTGAGGAAGCTGCCGGTCATCAGACCTTCGATCACCCACTCCGGGTTCGCATCTTTCAGCACAATCGCCGGGTTTTTACCGCCCAGCTCCAGCGTCACGCGGGTCAAACGATCGGCCGCCGTGCGCGCAATCTGTTTGCCCGTGGCGGTCGAACCGGTAAAGCTCACCTTCGCCACGTGGGGATGCGACGTCAGTGCCGCGCCGCACACCGCACCGGAACCGGTCACCACGTTAAATACGCCTTCCGGGATCCCCGCTTCCACCGCCAGTTCAGCCACGCGCAGCATGGTAAGCGGCGTAGTTTCGGATGGCTTAATGACGATAGAACAACCTGCCGCCAGCGCAGGCATCACCTTCCACATACCAATCATCAGTGGGAAGTTCCACGGTACAACGCCCGCGACTACGCCCACCGGCTCTTTACGCGTCCACGCCTGATAGCGCGCGCCTTGCGGTAACGGAATGGAAAGATCCAGCGTTTTACCGGCGATCTTCGTCGTCAGCCCGGCGGTATAGCGCATCCAGTTCAGGGTACAACCCACTTCAAAAGCGCGGGAAATGGCGATGGATTTGCCCTGCTCCAGCGTCTCCAGCTGCGCCAGTTCTTCGCTATGCTGCTCGACCAGGTCGGCAAAGCGCAGCAGGATGCGTTCACGCTCAGCCGGTAAACGGCCCGCCCATACGCGCGACACAAACGCTTTCCACGCAGACATCACTGCCAGGTCAACATCCGCCGCACTCGCATCAGCAGTCGAGGAAATGGCCTGCCCGGTCGCCGGGTTATAAATCGTCAGCCGTTTGTCGCTCTGCGAGGGCACCTGTTGGCCATCGATCCAGAGACCGTGCTGGCGGTCGAGAAATTGTTGTACGTTATTAAGTACCGCTACGTTTGCCTCTGACATAGATTTTCCTTATTACTTACCCATCGTGATTTCAGTCTACTCACTCTGTGACGATGGCGCTTTTTTCCCCGTGACATTCGCTTTGTCTGCTGTGACAGGCTCCGCAAATAGCGACAATAGTCGGCTTCCCCCCTATAACTTGTGAGACTTCTTTCCTATAGTCAGCGTCATTAGCTTCGTTTAACGCAACATAAATGCAACACTAATAAAACATTTAACAGAGCGATAAAGAGCCATGACCCCCGTTGTGAAGCGTGATTTTGAGCAGTGGCTGACCCGGATTAATCAGGTATGCGGCAATTTTGCCGGGAATCCGTTGGCGGACGATTTTGTCGGCGAGCTGGAAACCAGCTATGCCAAAGGGTTAAAACTCAGCACCGTCACCACCCGTGGC
>CAJYVI010000163.1 GCA_913778145.1 uncultured Pseudocitrobacter sp. | reverse complement strand
GGATATGAGCGGCTGGCTGCTGATGGGCCTGCCGGGGGCGATTTTTATCGCCGGTATCTCGGAAAGCTGGATTGCTATCGGCCTGACCGTCGGCGCGTGGATCAACTGGAAGCTGGTGGCGGGGCGTCTGCGTGTACACACCGAAGCCAACAACAATGCGCTGACGCTGCCGGATTACTTCACCGGACGTTTTGAAGATAAGAGCCGTGTGCTGCGTATTATCTCTGCGCTGGTAATTTTGCTGTTCTTCACCATCTATTGTGCATCCGGCATTGTGGCAGGGGCGCGTCTGTTCGAAAGCACCTTTGGCATGAGCTATGAAACGGCGCTGTGGGCCGGTGCTGCCGCGACTATCATTTATACCTTTATCGGCGGCTTCCTTGCGGTGAGCTGGACGGATACCGTGCAGGCCAGCCTGATGATTTTCGCGCTGATCCTGACGCCGGTGATGGTTATCCTCGCCGTGGGTGGCCTGGACGATTCGATGGAAGTTATCAAGCAAAAGAGCATTGAGAATATCGATATGCTCAAAGGGCTGAACTTCGTCGCTATCATTTCTCTGATGGGCTGGGGGCTGGGTTACTTCGGTCAGCCGCATATCCTGGCGCGCTTTATGGCGGCCGATTCCCACCACAGCATTGTGCATGCGCGTCGTATCAGTATGACCTGGATGATCCTGTGCCTGGCGGGTGCGGTCGCGGTCGGTTTCTTCGGCATAGCTTACTTCCAGAATAACCCGGCGGTTGCGGGCCCGGTCAGTCAGAACGCCGAACGCGTGTTTATCGAACTGGCGCAAATCCTGTTTAACCCGTGGATTGCCGGTATTCTGCTTTCGGCGATTCTGGCGGCGGTGATGTCGACCCTGAGCTGCCAGTTGCTGGTGTGCTCCAGTGCAATTACGGAAGACCTGTACAAAGCGTTCCTGCGTAAAAATGCCAGCCAGAAAGAGCTGGTGTGGGTAGGGCGAGTCATGGTGCTGGTGGTCGCACTGGTGGCGATTGCGCTGGCGGCAAACCCGGAAAACCGCGTGCTTGGTCTGGTGAGCTATGCGTGGGCAGGCTTTGGTGCGGCGTTTGGCCCGGTAGTGCTGTTCTCGGTCATGTGGTCACGCATGACGCGTAATGGCGCGCTGGCGGGGATGATTATCGGGGCGGTAACCGTGATTGTCTGGAAACACTTCGAGCTGCTGGGCCTGTACGAAATCATCCCGGGCTTTATCTTCGGTAGCCTGGGCATAGTTATCTTCAGCCTGCTGGATAAAGCGCCGTCAGAGGCCATGCGTAAACGTTTCGAAGAAGCGGACGCGCATTACCATTCTGCGCCGCCGTCGCGTTTACAGGCGGAGTAAGCACCTTGCCGGATGCGCTGCGCTTATCCGGCCTACAGGAGAATTTGTAGGCCGGATAAGGCGTTAGCCGCATCCGGCATTTTATCATCCTAATTATCCCGCCAGCACCTCTTCCTGCTTTTACATTTGCTTATCATTTCCAACATATTTCACTTGAATTTCGTCTTTGCGTAATGATAATCGCTATCACTCACATTTACTTTTCTTTGCATGTGTTGACTGCGATTCACATTTAAGGACGTTCGCATGTTTGTGCCTTTTCTGATTATGCTGCGCGAAGGATTAGAAGCCGCGCTGATTGTTAGCCTTATTGCCAGCTATTTAAAACGCACACAGCGTGGCGGCCTGATTGGCGTGATGTGGATTGGCGTATTCCTGGCCGCGGCGCTTTGCCTCGGGCTGGGCATCTTTATCAACGAAACCACCGGCGAGTTCCCGCAAAAAGAACAGGAGCTGTTTGAAGGCGTCGTGGCGGTTATCGCCGTGGTTATCCTGACGTGGATGGTGTTCTGGATGCGTAAAGTCTCACGCAATGTCAAACAGCAGCTGGAACAGGCGGTAGATAACGCGCTCGCGCGGGGCAATCGTCATGGCTGGGCGCTGGTGATGATGGTCTTTTTCGCCGTGGCGCGTGAAGGGCTGGAGTCGGTGTTCTTCCTGCTGGCGGCATTCCAGCAGGATCTCGGTATCTGGCCGCCGTTGGGCGCTGTGCTGGGGCTGGCGACCGCTGTCGTGCTGGGCTTCCTGCTCTACTGGGGCGGTATTCGCCTGAACCTTGGCGCGTTCTTCAAATGGACCAGCCTGTTTATTTTGCTGGTTGCTGCCGGGCTTGCTGCCGGGGCGATTCGCGCCTTCCACGAAGCCGGGCTGTGGAACCTCTTCCAGGATGTCGCGTTTGATTTCAGCGGCACGCTCACCACCCACTCACTGTTTGGCACGTTGATGGAAGGCATTTTTGGCTACCAGGAAGCGCCAAGCGTCAGCGAAGTGGCGGTCTGGTTACTCTATTTACTGCCTGCGCTGGCGCTCTTTTTCTGGCCTGCGCGTGTACCAAACGCAGCATCACGTATCGCCCCGTAAGGCAAATGGCTTTTACTCATTGAAAGGGATGGACCATGAATACTATTTTTCGCCGTAGCGTGCTCGCCGCACTGTGCTCTTTTGCATTCTCTGCGCAGGCTGCTGACATTCCGAAGGTCAATGTCACGGTAAACGACAAACAGTGTGAGCCGATGACGCTCACCGTCAATGCTGGTAAAACACAGTTTATCATTCAGAACCACAGCCAGAAGGCGCTGGAGTGGGAGATCCTCAAAGGCGTGATGGTGGTGGAAGAGCGCGAAAATATCGCGCCAGGCTTTACGCAAAAGATGACCGCCAACCTGCAGCCGGGTGAATATGAAATGACCTGTGGTCTGCTCACCAACCCGAAAGGCAAGCTGATTGTTAAAGGTGAAGCCACGAAGGATGCCGCAAAAGCCGATGCGGTTTTAAGCCTGGGCGAGGCGATTACCGCCTATAAAACTTACGTGACCGCGCAGACGGCAGATCTGGTAAAAGCGACTAAAGCCTTTACTGATGCAGTGAAAGCGGGCGATATCGAAAAAGCAAAATCCCTGTATGCACCCACGCGCCAGTACTACGAGCGTATTGAGCCTATCGCGGAGCTGTTCTCTGACCTCGACGGCAGTATCGATGCCCGTGAAGATGACTATGAGCAGAAAGCTGCTGACCCGAAATTCACTGGCTTCCACCGTCTTGAAAAAGCGCTGTTTGGCGACAACAGCACCAAAGGCATGGAGAAATATGCCGATCAGCTCAACAGCGATGTGGTTGATCTGCAAAAACGCATCGAAGAGTTAGCGTTCCCGCCGTCAAAAGTGGTCGGTGGGGCAGCCGGGCTGATTGAAGAAGTCGCGGCCAGTAAAATCAGCGGCGAGGAAGATCGCTACAGCCATACCGACCTGTGGGATTTTCAGGCCAACATTGATGGTGCGCAGAAGATTGTCAACCTGCTGCGACCGCAACTGCAAAAAGAGAACAGTGCGCTGCTGGCGAAGGTGGATGCCAACTTTAAGAAAGTCGATGCAATCCTTGCCAAATATCGCACCAAAGACGGTTTTGAAACATACGACAAACTGACCGATGCGGATCGCAACGCGCTGAAAGGGCCGATCACTACACTGGCGGAAGACTTAGCGCAGCTGCGCGGGATCCTGGGTCTGGATTAAGCATTATGGCAGAGCAACATGAAACCGGCGTGGGTGAACCTTCACGCCGTCGATGGTTAAAAGGTGTCGGGGCGCTGGCACTGGCGGCGGGTTGCCCGGTGGCGCACGGTGCGAAAACCGCTGCGCCTGCGGTGACCGGGCGCGATGAGAAACAGCCTTTTTACGGCGAGCATCAGGCGGGTGTGCTGACGCCACAGCAGGCATCGATGATGCTGGTCGCGTTTGACGTGCTGGCGTCCGACCGCGCAGAACTGGAACGGCTAATGCGTCTGTTGACCACGCGGATTGCCTTTCTTACCGAGGGCGGCCCGGCGCCGGAGACGCCAAATCCGCGTTTGCCGCCGATGGATTCCGGGATTCTTGGGGCGTGGATCGCCCCGGATAACCTCACCATGACGGTATCGGTCGGGCAGTCATTGTTTGATGAGCGCTTCGGGCTGGCAGCGCATGCGCCGAAAAAGCTGCGAAAAATGACGCGCTTTCCGAATGATTCATTAGATGCGGCGTTATGCCACGGTGACCTGTTACTGCAAATCTGCGCCAATACGCAGGACACGGTGATCCACGCTTTGCGTGACATCATCAAGCACACGCCGGATCTCCTGAGCGTGCGCTGGAAGCGGGAAGGGTTTATCTCTGACCACGCCGCGCGCAGTAAAGGCAAAGAGACGCCGGTAAATCTGCTGGGTTTCAAAGATGGCACGGCGAACCCGGATAGCGGCGATAACGCGCTGATGGATAACGTGGTATGGGTGACGAAAGATCAGCAGGAACCCGCGTGGGCGGTAGGCGGTTCGTATCAGGCGGTGCGTATTATTCAATTCCACGTCGAGTTCTGGGACCGAACGCCGCTCAAAGAACAGCAGACCATTTTTGGCCGTGACAAGCACAGCGGTGCGCCGCTCGGTATGCAGCACGAGCACGATGTGCCTGATTATAGCCGTGACCCAGAAGGAGAGGTGATTGCGCTGGACAGCCACATCCGGCTGGCTAACCCGCGCACTGCCGAGACGCAGTCCAGCCTGATGATGCGCCGGGGATACAGCTATTCCCTCGGTGTGACAAACTCGGGGCAGTTAGATATGGGGCTGTTATTTGTCTGCTATCAGCACGATCTGGAAAAAGGATTTCTCACGGTACAGAAACGGCTGAACGGTGAAGCGCTTGAGGAATACGTAAAACCTATCGGCGGTGGCTACTTCTTTGTGCTGCCGGGGGTGCCGTCATCGGCGTCCTATCTTGGGCAAACGCTGCTTGAGGCCTGAAGCATGCCAAACGGCCTGCAAAAATTGGTAGGCCGGATAAGGCGTTTACGCCGCATCCGGCATTAACCTGGCGAACGTTGTCAATAATCTGAAAAACACCTACCTCTTTGGGAAGGTGTGTTATACGCTCTTTTTTTCCTGTTTCTATCCCATTGATATAATTCTGTAATATAAATGTAAGAGACTCTCTGTGAATGGATGGGATCTAATTTGTTATTTTTTGGTAAAATTTAAATTGCATTCTTAATTATTTTTGCTGTATTTAATAAGTAGTAGCGGTAGTTCCCGGTTGTGATGCAGTTCACTATGGAGATCGCGAATGGTAGCGTCCTTTATCGGACAAGGTAAAAATAGTCACCGCACCACTGTGCGCGGAGGTTCAGCTTCCGGCAGCGATTTCGTCACCTCAAAAACCTCTCACTCTGAAAACAACACTCTCTTTCCCGATGTGGAACGCGATGCGCGTAGTCATGTTTTCACGTCAGTTCAACAGGCAAGTAATGGCTTACAAGGAAGCCAAACCTCAGACGTTCGTGCGCATAATCGTGCCGCCAACGGCACGTGTGATGTAAACCTACAACTCAAGGTGCTATCCATGGGAAGACAAAAAGCAGTGACTAAAGCTCGTCGTGAAGCCAAGCGTGTGCTGAGACGGGATTCACGCAGCCATAAACAGCGTGAAGAAGAATCGGTCACCTCGCTTGTGCAGATGAGTGGCGTGGAATCTATCGGTATGGCGCGGGACAGCCGCGATAACTCACCGATTAAGGCCCGCAATGACGCTCAGGCGCATTATCTGAATGCGATTGAAAGTAAACAGCTGATCTTCGCCACCGGCGAAGCGGGCTGTGGTAAAACCTGGATAAGTGCGGCAAAAGCGGCTGAAGCTCTGATTCATAAGGATGTGGAGAGGATAATTGTTACCCGCCCGGTATTGCAGGCCGACGAGGACCTCGGCTTCTTGCCCGGAGATATCGCCGAGAAGTTCGCGCCTTACTTCCGGCCCGTCTATGACGTGCTGGTGAAACGGCTAGGGGCGTCTTTTATGCAGTACTGCCTGCGTCCGGAAATCGGCAAGGTGGAAATCGCGCCGTTCGCCTATATGCGCGGACGTACATTTGAAAATGCGGTGGTCATTCTCGACGAGGCCCAGAACGTCACCGCTGCGCAGATGAAGATGTTTTTGACGCGCCTCGGGGAGAACGTGACGGTTATCGTCAACGGTGATATCACCCAGTGTGATTTGCCGCGCGGCGTGCTGTCCGGGTTGAGCGATGCACTTGAGCGCTTTGAAGAAGATGAGATGGTAGGGGTAGTGCGCTTTACCAAAGAAGATTGTGTGCGCTCGGCGCTGTGCCAGCGGACGCTAAAAGCGTATTACTGATGCGGTGAGGTTTGTGGCAAAGCCCGGGAGACCGGGCTTTGGCGTTTTTGGGTGTGGTGCGATATTTGCCGCCCCCTCACCCTAACCCTCTCCCCAGAGGGGAGAGGGGATCGAATGTGCTCGCTGTTAAGTTCGGCACCGGTTTTCTCCCTCGCCCCTTGGGGCGAGGGCTGGGGTGAGGGGAGCAGGCAGCGCCGAATCAACATGCGAAAAAAAAGCCCGTACTTTCGTACGAGCTCTTCTTAAAATATGGCGGTGAGGCGGGGATTCGAACCCCGGATACGTTGCCGTATACACACTTTCCAGGCGTGCTCCTTCAGCCACTCGGACACCTCACCATATTGTTTTGCTGCCGAACTGCTTGGGTGGCAACGGGGCGCTACTATAGGGAGTTGCCCTAAAACGGTCAAGCATAATTTCTTAATTATCTTTCGTTCGGTTAAGCATTGAACACATTGCGTATTTCTATGCCTATATGATGAAAATTGATGCAATGAATTGGAATCAAAGTGTTTTTTCCCTCTCCTTTTGGGAGAGAGCCGGGGTGAGGGGGACAGGCGGCTCTGATGCAACGGACGAAAAAAAACGTATTTTCGTACGAGCCCAGATTGCTGACAAAGTGCGCTTTGTTATTGCCGGATGCGGCGTAAACGCCTTATCCGGCCTACAAAATAGTGCAAATTCAAACAGTTGCATGAACTCTGTAGGCCTGATAAGCGTAGCGCATCAGGCAATTTTGCGATTGTTAACATTCTCAGCCCGTGCAACAGACGAAAAAAAAGCCCGTACTTTCGTACGAGCTCTTTCTCGAATATGGCGGTGAGGCGGGGATTGACTCGCTGCGCTCGCCCTGCGGGCAGCCCGTTCACTGCGTTCACGGTCTGTCCAACTGGCTGCGCCAGTTGTCGAACCCCGGTCCGGGCTTCTCACCCCGCCAGGTTGTGCATGCAAAAAAAAAGCCCGTACTTTCGTACGAGCTCTTTCTCGAATATGGCGGTGAGGCGGGGATTCGAACCCCGGATACGTTGCCGTATACACACTTTCCAGGCGTGCTCCTTCAGCCACTCGGACACCTCACCATATTGTTTGTTCCGTTGCTGCTGGAACGGGCGCTAATTTAGGGAAATCCGCTGCTTGCGTCAATAAACTTTTTTAAAAAAAGGATCGTTTAGACAAACTTCAAGCAACTTGCTTTTAAATCAGTCATAAATCGCCTTTTTTGCCACCACAATGCTTTTTACGGGAGTGATAAGATAATTTTGCTATGCTGAGGATCCGCTAAAAAAATCAATCAACACCGCGCCGAAGAGATAAAAATACGATGGCGCTTTATGTCAGGAGTAGTTATGGAGATCATCTTTTACCATCCGACCTTTGATACCCCGTACTGGATTGCAGAACTGAGCAAACAACTGCCAGGGGCAAACGTTCGTGAATGGAAGAAGGGCGACAATAAGCCTGCCGACTATGCGCTGGTTTGGCATCCGCCGGTGGAAATGTTGCAGGGGCGCGATTTAAAAGCCGTGTTTGCGCTGGGCGCGGGCGTGGATTCCATCCTCAGCAAGTTAAAAGCAAACCCGGAAATGCTGCCGGAGTCTATTCCACTGTTTCGTCTTGAAGATACTGGCATGGGCCTGCAAATGCAGGAGTATGCCGTAAGCCAGGCGTTGCACTGGTTCCGCCGCTTTGATGATTATCAGGCGCAGCAGCAGAAATCGGAATGGCAACCGCTGGCTGATTATCATCGCGAAGACTTTACAATCGGTATCATGGGCGCGGGTGTGCTGGGCGGTAAAGTGGCTGAAAGTTTGCTGGCATGGGGCTTCCCGGTACGCTGCTGGAGCCGCAGCCGTAAGACGTTGCCCGGTGTGCAAAGTTTTGCCGGAACAGAAGAACTGGGTGATTTCCTGCGTGAAACGCGCGTTTTAATCAACCTGCTACCGAATACGGCGGAAACCGTAGGGATTATTAATCTCAATTTGCTGAACCAATTGCAGGATAACAGCTATTTACTCAATCTGGCGCGCGGCGTGCACGTGGTGGAAGACGATCTGTTGCAGGCGCTTGATAACCATAAGCTGAAGGGGGCAATGCTCGATGTATTCAGCCGGGAGCCTCTGCCGCAGGAAAGCCCATTGTGGCAGCATCCGCGCGTGGTGATGACTCCACATATCGCGGCGGTAACCCGCCCGCAGGAAGCTATTGCCTACATCGCCCGCACCATCACCGGGCTGGAGCGTGGCGACCACGTAAGCGGCCAGGTCGACCGCCGTCGCGGCTACTGATAACGTCCGCAAACCCGGCTTCTGCCGGGTTTTTGCTAATAAAAGGGCGGGTTTCCTGCTATTCTTGCGCTAACACGATGAAGGAGAAAGTGATGTATCCCGTTGACCTGCATATGCACACTGTTGCCAGCACGCATGCCTACAGCACGCTGCATGACTATATTGCCGAAGCAAAACGAAAAGGCATCAAACTCTTTGCCATCACCGATCACGGCCCCGATATGGCCGACGCGCCGCATGCCTGGCACTTTATTAATATGCGTATCTGGCCGCGTATCGTTGATGGCGTAGGGATTTTGCGCGGCATCGAAGCCAATATTAAAAATACGCAGGGTGAAATCGATTGCACCGGGCCTATGTTGACCTCGCTCGATTTCATTATTGCGGGCTTCCACGAACCGGTTTTCCCGCCGCAGGATAAAGCCACGCATACGCAAGCGATGATTGCCACGATGGCCAGCGGCAATGTGCATATGATTAGCCATCCGGGTAACCCGAAATTCCCGATTGATATCCAGGCGGTCGCCGAGGCGGCGGCTAAATATCAGGTGGCGCTGGAGATCAATAACTCGTCGTTTCTGACCTCGCGCGTGGGCAGCGAAGGTAACTGCACCGCCATTGCGGCGGCGGTTCGCGATGCCGGCGGCTGGCTGGCATTGGGCTCAGACTCACACACCGCGTTTACCCTGGGTGAATTTACCGAGTGCCGGAAGATCCTCGATGCCGTAAATTTCCCGGAAGATCGTATTCTGAACGTTACCCCTCGTCGTTTCCTGAATTTCCTGGAGTCTCGCGGCAAAGCTCCAGTTCCTGAATTTGCCGAATTTTAATGAATGAGATGATTAATTAATGAACGAGTTTTCAATTCTCTGCCGGGCGCTGGGCTCGCTGTACTACCGTCAGCCGCAGGACCCACTGCTGGTGCCGCTGTTTACCCTGATCCGCGAAGGGAAGCTGGCGGCAAACTGGCCGCTGGAGCAGGATGAACTGCTGACCCGTCTGCAAAAAAGCTGCGATATTCAGCAAATTGCCGCAGATTATAATGCCCTGTTTGTGGGCGAAGAGTGTCGCGTTTCCCCTTACCGTAGCGCGTGGGTTGACGGTGCAACCGAAGCCGATGTACGCGCGTTTCTCAGCTCGCGCGGAATGCCGCTTGGCGAAAACCCTGCTGACCATATTGGTACATTACTGCTGGCAGCATCCTGGCTGGAAGATAATGCGGCAGAGGACGAAAACGAGGCGCTCGAGAC
>CAJYVI010000162.1 GCA_913778145.1 uncultured Pseudocitrobacter sp. | reverse complement strand
CTGTTCAGCGCCGGGTTAGTACCATCCACGCCCACGTAAGACGTCAGACTTTCAACCGCAGGATCTTTCAGGATAATTTCGGAAATTTGCTCCTGACGCTGCGCCATGTTGGCGAAAGACGCCGACTGCGGTGCCTGCAGGGTACCCTGAATAATGCCGTTATCCTGAATCGGGAAGAAGCCCTTCGGAATAACCACCCACAGAATAATCGATAACGCCAGGGTGCCCAGCGCCACGCTGAGCGTCAGCCACGGATGCTTCAGGACGCGGGCCAGCATATGGCCGTAACCGGCAATCACGCGATCAAAGAAGCGTTCGCTGGCGCGGGAAAAACGGTTCTGTTTGCGCAGGGATTCATGGCTGAGCATGCGTGCGCACATCATCGGTGTCAGCGTGAGCGACACGATTGCGGAAATCAGTATCGCTACCGCCAGCGTCACCGCAAATTCGCGGAACAGACGACCGACAATATCGCCCATAAACAGCAGTGGGATCAGCACCGCAATCAACGAGAAGGTGAGGGAGATAATGGTGAAGCCGATTTCGCCCGCGCCCTTCAGCGCCGCCGTCAGCGGTTTTTCGCCTTTCTCGATATAGCGCGAGATGTTCTCGATAACCACAATCGCGTCATCGACTACGAAACCAGTGGCGATGGTGAGCGCCATCAGCGTCAGGTTGTTGATGGAGAAATCAAGGAACACCATCACCGCAAAGGTGCCAATCAACGACAGCGGCACCGCGACGCCGGGGATGATGGTCGCCGGAACGTTGCGCAGGAACAGGTAGATAATCATCACCACCAGCGCGATAGCCAGCATCAGTTCAAACTGGGTATCGGTGACCGAGGCGCGGATATTGGTGGTGCGGTCAGAAAGCACCTGCACTTTGACCGATTTCGGCAGGCTTTCGGTCAACTGCGGCAGCATCTGGCGAATGCTGTCGGCGGTGGCAATAATGTTCGCACCCGGTTGACGCTGGACGTTCATCACAATCGCCTGCTTATTGTTGGCCCACGCGCCAAGCCAGGTGTTTTCCGCTCCCTGTTCAATGGTGGCGACATCGCCCAGACGCACCGGGGAACCGTTCTGATAGGCGATGATGAGCTTGCGATACTCTTCGGCTGATTGCATCTGATCGTTCGCCGACAACGTTACGGCGCGGGTCGGGCCGTCAAGGCTCCCTTTCGCCGAGTTAACGTTCGCGCTGGTGATTGCGGTGCGTACCGTTTCACTGGTCAATCCTAATGCGGCAATGGCCTGTGCGTTCAGCTTCACGCGTACCGCAGGGCGCTGACCGCCCGCCAGCGTCACCAGCCCGACGCCGGAAACCTGGGAAATTTTCTGCGCCACGCGCGTTTCCACCATGTCTTCCACCTGGGTCATCGGCATGGCGGAAGAGGTGACGGCGAGCGTCATAATCGGCGGATCTGCCGGGTTCACTTTACTGTAAACCGGCGGGTTAGGCAGATCGTCCGGCAGCAGGTTGGTGGCGGCGTTGATAGCGGCCTGCACTTCCTGCTCGGCAACGTCCAGCGGTAACGTTAACTGGAACTGAAGCGTCACCACGGACGCCCCGCCGGAACTCTGAGAGGACATCTGTTTCAGGCCAGACATCTGGCCGAACTGGCGTTCCAGCGGTGCGGTGACGGCGGAGGTCATGACATCCGGGCTGGCGCCAGGATAAAGCGTAACCACCTGAATGGTGGGGTAATCCACTTCCGGCAAGGCGGAGACGGGCAGAAAGCGATAGCCGATGATCCCGGCAATCAGGATCGCCACCATCAACAAGGTGGTGGCGACCGGGCGCATGATAAACAGACGGGATGGGCCGCCCGTGTTACTCGGCGGTAAAACTTGCATCAGGCGCGCGCTCCTTTATGGCCCGCGGCGGTTGCAGGTTCAGCCGCTTTCGCATCGTTAGCGGCGCTGTGCGCTTCAACCACTTCCACTTTCGCGCCTTCGGTCAGACGGTCGATACCGTCGGTTACTACGCGGTCGCCAGCGGAAAGCCCGGCGCTGATAACCACTTTCTGGCTGTCCTGAATGCCCGGTACCACCGTGTGTTTGCTGACTTTGTTCTCGCTGTTCAGTACCCAGACAAAGTGACCGTCGTTGCCCATTTGCAGGGCCGCAGCCGGAATCACCACCGCATCCTGTTGGGTATCCACCAGCATCCGCGCATTAACAAACTGATTCGGGAAGAGGGCGTCATCCTGATTATTGAACCGCGCTTTCAGCTTAATGGTGCCGGTGGTGGCGTCAATCTGGTTATCGAGGCTAAGCAACACACCGTCGCTCAGTTTCTGTTTATTGGTGCGATCCCACGCTTCGACGGTCAGCGGTTTACCGGACTTCTGCGCGTTAACGACGGTGGCAATGTCATTTTCCGGCAGGGTGAAGACCAGGTCGATCGGGTGTGTCTGGGTGAGCACGACAATGCCGGTGGTATCGCCGCTGGAAATCTGGTTGCCGATATCGACCTGCTTCAGGCCTACGCGCCCGTCAACCGGCGCGGTGATACGGCTCCAGTCGAGCTGTAGCTGCGCGCTGGCAACGGCGGCTTCATCGGCTTTGATGGTGCCCTGCGTTTCGCTGACCAGCGACTGTTGGGTATCCAGTTCCTGACGCGAAACGAGGTTGGTTTTCACCAGTTGCTGATAACGGGCGAGATCGCGACGGGCGTTAGCCAGCGTCGCTTTGTCTTTCGCCAGTTGCCCCTGCGCCTGCGCGAGGGCCACTTTAAACTGGCTGGGATCGATTTCCGCCAGCAGATCGCCGGCTTTTACCTGTTGGCCTTCCTGAAAGTGCAGCGCCATCAGTTGACCGTCCACGCGGCTGCGCACCGTCACGGTGTTGGCGGCGGTAATGGTGCCTAATCCGCTCAAATAACGCGGTACGGCTTCCTGAGTGGCGGTCGCGGCCTGAACCGGCGCAAGCGTTGCGCCGAAGCGGCCACCATGGCGTCCGCCGCCTGCCGGGCGCTCTCCCTGAGCGGCGGCTGGGCCTGCGGATTCTGGTGTGCGATTCATCAGCCAATAGCCTGTTACTGCCCCGGCCACAATCAGCAATGCCAGCACAACCAGCCAGCGGGATTTGTTACTGCCTTTCATTTTAATGAGTTTCTCGTCCTGAACCATTTCGCGGAATGATACTAGTTTAGTTACCGGTTGGTCGGAAAAAATGGAGGAAATATGAAACACGGGGACGAATCGTCCGAAACATGAACGCTTTGCGAGGCCGCTCGGGGAATTAACACGCAGGAAGCACAGCAGAAGTTGGCTGCGTTAGAGTGCATCCAGAATCGCTGCATTGCAGAAAAGGTGTTCAGCAGGGGGCTGAAAAGGGAAAGCCCCTCCCGAAGAAGGGGCCTTAAAAAGGAAAGGGTTATGATGAGGCTAGTCATCATACTGGTGATGCTCTTAGTGATCAGCTTACCGGCTTACTAAGACACCAGGGGGAGGGGGAAACCTCTCCCTTACCCTCACTCCTTAATTTAGGATTGCATCCCGAAGAAGTCAATGGCCTGGCAAGCGTTAACCAAACACCACCTGCGCCCAGCGGGCCAGACCGGCGGTGACCGAACCAAAATCATCGCCACCGGCAATCGGGATCCCCGGCAGTTGCTCCGCCAGCGCTTTTTTGATCAGCGGAGAACGGGCGCTACCGCCGGTCAGGTAGATGATA
Source organism: uncultured Pseudocitrobacter sp. (assembly GCA_913778145.1). Lineage (GTDB taxonomy): Bacteria > Pseudomonadota > Gammaproteobacteria > Enterobacterales > Enterobacteriaceae > Pseudocitrobacter. Next base: position 9,778 of record CAJYVI010000162.1, on the reverse strand, counting down.
TCCGGCTTCTCTGCGCTTTCGTTTAACGCCAGGTGCACCTGCTCCATAATGCGTGCCAGCGGCTGGTCCAGCGCCGTTTCCAGCCCTTGCTGGGTGATGGCGGTGGCGAGCTCATCGCTGATAAACGGCAGGGTCGTTGCCACTTCCGGGCGCTCAGAAAGCGCAATTTTGCTCTCTTCGGCGCTGCGCACCAGCCGGTAGCTCAGGCGCTGTTGCCACACTTTATAGAGCAGGGCGACTTTCTCGGCGTCGCGGGCGTCGCGCGCCAGGTCGCGCAGCATTCGCCCATTGGCGCTGCTGTAGAAATCGGTCTGCGCCGGAACATCGTTAATTGCCACCGCATTCCACCAGGGCAGAATCGGCAGGGCGATGCCTTTTTCGGTTTCGCCGCCCATCCCGAGTAGCGGCATCAGGCTTTTAAAGGCCAGCGCAATGTCAAGGTCGTTCCCGCCGACGCGGCAACCGCTATGGCCAAGCAGACTTTGTTGGCGGTCGAGCTTTTCACGCCACTGCGGGCCCATCAGCAGAACGGAGCAGTCGGTGGTACCACCGCCAATGTCGACAACCAGCACGCGCTGCTCTTTATCTAGCGTGGCTTCAAAATCAAGCCCGGCGGCAACGGGTTCGTACTGGAATACTACATCGCGGAAGCCGGCGCGTTTCGCCGCGCGTTCCAGAATGCCCTGCGCCTGTGCGTTAGCGTCATCGCCGCCCAGCCCCTGGAAGTTAATCGGTCGACCAATGACCGCTTGATCGATGCTTTCCGGCAACTGACCCTGCGCCTGCTGGCGAATATGCAGCATCATCGCACACACGAGGTCTTCGAATACCGCGACCTGTTGAGGCTTCAGCCCACTGGCGCCGAGGAACGATTTGGGCGATTTGACGAAGTAGACCTCTTCCGGGTCGTCAATGTACTGGCGCAGTGAAGCCAGACCGAACTGCACGCTGTTGCTCAGCACGTCGATATCTTCATCGCGATTGTAGTTGACCGCCCGGCGCAGCAGCGCCTGTGTTTCATCACCGGTGGCCGGAACCTGATGATGGCGGTAGAGCCATTCGCTGACCGCTTCGCGGGTGGGGGCACAGAGCATCGAAGGCAGCAGCGTGCTGCCGTTTTCCATGGTCAACAGACGAGGTTTCCCCTCCTGCATTACTGCCACTGAACAGTTTGCCGTACCGTAGTCAAAGCCAATAAACACCTTTAAATCCCCATGCCGGTGAAGAAGGGGGGCGACTTTACTTGCATTTTTTCCTGACGACAAGTCGGAATATGAAAGCAAGGAACAAAAGCCGGTTTGCCGCTATGCTGTAGGCGCAAACCGGGGAGAGATTATGTTTGAATTATCATGGCAGGCACCCTACGACTGGCCGTGGATGTGGGGATTTTTACAGGCGCGTGCGGTGGCCGGCATTGAGCGTTTTGAAGCAGGCCGCTACACGCGCAGTTTTGAATTCAACGGGCATCGTGGCGTGATTACCATGATGCCGGATGAGTCGCGACAGGTGCTGCAGGTCACGCTTTCGCAAGGGTTATTGCCCGTGGCCGACAGTTGCCTGGCGCGGGTTTCTCGTCTGCTGGATCTCAACTGCTCGCCGCAGGCCATTAATACCACACTGGGCACGCTGGCGAGCGCTCGTCCGGGGCTGCGTTTGCCGGGGGCGATGGATGCCTTTGAGCAGGGTGTCAGAGCTATTCTTGGGCAACTGGTCAGCGTATCGATGGCGGCAAAATTAACCGGCAAAGTGGTCGCCGAGCTTGGCGAGCCTTTACCTGATTTCCCCGGCTTTCACCTTTTCCCGCAGCCCGCACAGCTGATGGCTGCCGACCCGCAGCAGCTTAAGGCGCTGGGCATGCCGCTCAAGCGAGCGGAATCGCTTATCTATCTCGCAAAGGCCGCGTTATCCGGTGAACTGCCGGTCAACGCGCCCGAGGATATTGAGCAGGGGATGAAAATGCTGCAACGTTTCCCCGGGATTGGTCGCTGGACGGCGAACTATTTCGCCCTTCGCGGCTGGCAGGCCAGCGATGTGTTTTTGCCGGATGATTATTTGATTAAGCAGCGTTTTCCCGGCATGACACCTGCACAAATCCGCCGCTACGCCGAGCGCTGGCACCCGTGGCGCTCTTACGCGCTGTTGCATATCTGGTATACAGAGGGCTGGTCGCCGTAAGCGTATTACTCTTGCTGTGAGAAGCGATTGTTAACGCGTGGCATCGCATCCGGATGGGCGCCGTAAACGGTTACGCGCCCGCGTCCGTTGTTTTTCGAGGCATAACACGCCATATCAGCTTGCGACAGCAGATCGGTAAGATGGCTGTTATTCGGGTCGATAAAGGTTATCCCGGCGCTTGCGCCAACGTGATGCGCGCGACCTTCCCAGATGAAGGGGTAGGTGTTGACGCCGTCGACAATTCTTTGCGCGATATCCTTCGCGTCCTCCTCCTTACACTCCGGCAGCAGCAGACCGAACTCATCGCCGCCCAGACGCGCCAGAATATCGCCTTTGCGTAAAAGGCTGAGCATCAACGCGGAAATTTCTCGCAGCAGGGCATCACCGGCGGCATGACCCGCGTTATCGTTCACAGACTTAAAGCGATCGAGGTCGATAAATACCAGCGCATGAGGTTCCTGCGCGTTTTCAATATTGAGCAGATAGCGCTTAAGGTGGCTTTCAAAACTGGCCCGATTCGCCAGATGGGTAAGGACATCGTGCGAAGCGCTGTAGCTGAGCTGACGCAGCATTTCACGCGATTCAGTGACATCCTGAATCACCAGCACTGAACCAATGTTTTCGCCGTTCAGGGTACTGAGCGGCGTGATGCTGTATTGGATATCAAATGTACCACCGTGGCGGCTATGCAGGACCAAATCGTCGTCAATATCGCTACGCGAGAGATCGCCCGTATGAAAGTTGCCGATCAGCGGGCCGTGATCGCCGACGCTGATATGCATAACAGAAAGCAGCGGTTTGTTCAGCGCTTCCTGCTGTGTCCAGCCGCTTATCTTCTCCGCGACGGGGTTCATAAAATTGATATTCATATTGATATCAGTACAGACAACCGCTTCTCCAATGGAATCGAGCGTGATGTGCAAGCGCTCTTTTTCCTGAAACAGCGCGTCGTTCAATTCTTTAACTTCAGTCATATCAATATTAATGCCGAGAAGACGTTCCACTTCGCCCTGTTTATTGAGCACGCGGTTAGCAAGCGAGCGAATATGACGAATTTTACCCTTAAATTTTACGCGAAATTCCAGCATCAATGGCGTCGTGGATTTCAGCGAGTTCAGCACTTTGCGGGTCGCTTTTTCGCGATCCTCCTCGACCAGACACGATTCCCAAATCTGCCAGGTGGGCTGGATATGTGAAGGCACGCCATAAAGCTCAAACATGCGTTTATCCCAGCTGATTTTGTTGGGCTTAAGATCCCACTCCCAAATTCCCACGCCGCCCGCTTCATTGGCAAGCGTAATCCGTTCCATCAGGCGCTGATTGACCTGCTCGGTTTTTTTCAGTTCGTCGATATCTTCTATCTGCGCTATGAAGTACAGCGGCGTGCTGTCCGGGTTACGCACTAATGATACGGCCAGCAGTGCCCAAACCACTTCGCCCTGACGGGTGTAATAGCGCTTCTCCATGGTGTAGGTGTTAATTTCACCGCGCACCAGGCTGTCGCGCTGATGCAGATCGGAATCTAGATCCTCCGGTAAGGTCAGTTCCTGAAAGGTGAGATCGCGGAACTCATCCGGGCTGTAGCCCAGGAACTGGCAGAGTGCTTTGTTCACCTGTAGCCACTGCCCTTCCGTACTCACCAGCGCCATACCGATTGCCGAGTATTCCATCGCATTGCGAAAACGTTCTTCGCTTTCAACGATATGCTTGCTTTCGGCACGAAAGGCGTACATCACCATGGTCATGACGTTTGCCGGAAGCAGAATCATCACAAACGGCATCCACGACGCATTGGTAACGGTATAGACGACGGAAACGTGCTGCGAGAGCGTGGAGTCCGACATAATCAGCGACACCAGCATCACCGTGCACAGAAAAACCATAAACGCTTCCATACGTGGTAAGCGCACGGCGCTCCACATCAGTAATACGATGATGCAGGTATAAGGCCATGGCATATACATCATCGACAGCGCGCTAAGCGCGAGGGTCACGGCCAGTGTTAGCAGCGTTTCCAGCAGCAGGCGCGGATTGCGGTGACGCAGCAGATAGTGCGGCTTAAACAGCAGCCCCAACGGCACCAGCGCCAGCGCGCCAATGGATTCAGAAAGCGTCCAGACAATAAACGATTGCAGCGGGTTATCGCTCGGCACCAGCAGATAGACCAACAATCCGCCGACCAGCGGCGGGATCAGCGCGCTGCCGATGGCGAGGCGGATCCAGTCATGCAGATTTTGCAGCGGGTTATAACACGGTAACAGCTTACGGAGCAGCAGGCCGCCCACGGCGGCTTCGGCGATGTTAATACCCGAGTAAATCAGGTTTAGCTCGTGCAGCGGGAAGAGCACCAGCGATGCCGCCACATTGCCCAGCGTACAGGCAATAGCAATGGCGGGCCACATTCTGCGGCTGTGGCGATAAAACGCCACCATCATGACCGACGTCGGGAACCACAGCGGCGCAAGCAGGGCGCCAAGTTGCGTCAGCTCAAGCGAAAAAAGGGTGAAAATGAACGTCACCAACCCCAGACTGGCCAGACGGAGCACAGGGTGAGTAGGAACAACGAATACTGGCCGGGATACTTTATTCATTACCATTTTCGCGAAGAGCGCCGTCAGGCGGGTTTCAGATTAATCTGATAGAAGATGACGTCATGCTAGTACAAAGCATTAATAATTAATATGGTGGTAGCACATAAATTGATAGCACCGAGACCGGGCTTGCGCAACCCGATGGGGCTGGAAAGCGCACGCTTTCGCCTCCCGGGGCCATAGTCGTAATGGGACTTTTCGCTTTCCCCCCGCGTAATCACGTGCATTCGACTGGTATCGCGGGCCTGAAATCCCTATAATTGCCGCGTTTGACGCTCTGGCGTCGTCCTTCCTTATCATCCAGGTCAATCAGGTCGCAAAAATTTATGACTGATAAGTCTCATCAGTGCGTCATCATAGGCATCGCCGGCGCATCGGCTTCGGGTAAAAGTCTTATCGCCAGCACGCTGTATCGCGAATTACGTGAGCAGGTCGGTGATGAACACATTGGCGTTATTCCCGAAGACAGCTACTACAAAGACCAAAGTCATTTGTCGATGGAAGAGCGTGTTAAGACCAACTATGACCATCCGAACGCGATGGATCACAGCCTTTTATTGCAGCATCTGCAAATGCTCAAACGCGGCGAACCTATCGAATTACCGGTCTACAGCTATGTAGAACATACCCGCACCGCCGAGACGGTTCACGTCGAACCAAAAAAAGTCATTATTCTTGAAGGTATTTTGCTGCTGACGGAAGCGCGTCTGCGCGAAGAGATGAGCTTCTCTATTTTCGTTGATACCCCGCTGGATATCTGCCTGATGCGCCGCATCAAGCGCGACGTTAACGAGCGCGGTCGTTCAATGGACTCGGTGATGGCGCAGTATCAGAAAACCGTTCGCCCGATGTTCCTGCAGTTTATCGATCCCTCTAAACAGTATGCCGATATCATCGTGCCGCGTGGCGGGAAAAACCGCATTGCAATTGATATTCTGAAAGCGAAAATTAGTCAGTTTTTTGAATAACTCACGCGAATTGTGTAACGTGCAGTAATCGCCCCCGCGCATCTCATACTGGGGGCAGGTTGTACCAAAGGAGAATGGCATGCGTCTGTGTGACCGAGATATTGAAGCCTGGCTGGATGAAGGCCGACTGGCGATTAACCCGCGTCCTCCCGTTGAGCGTATTAATGGCGCGACGGTTGATGTGCGCCTGGGCAATAAATTTCGTACCTTCAGCGGTCATACCGCCGCCTATATTGATTTAAGCGGCCCGAAAGCGGAAGTGAGCGCGGCGCTGGATCGCGTAATGAGCGAAGAGATCGTGCTTGACGAAGGCGATGCGTTTTATCTGCATCCCGGTGAACTGGCGCTGGCGGTGACGCTGGAGTCGGTGACGCTGCCTGCGGACTTAGTCGGCTGGCTTGACGGCCGTTCGTCCCTTGCGCGCCTTGGCCTGATGGTTCACGTTACCGCGCACCGTATCGATCCGGGCTGGTCCGGTTGCATCGTGCTTGAATTTTATAACTCCGGTAAACTGCCGCTGGCGCTGCGTCCGGGAATGCTGATTGGCGCGCTGAGCTTTGAGCCGCTTTCCGGCCCGGCTGCACGTCCCTACAATCGTCGTGAAGACGCGAAATACCGTGACCAGCAGGGCGCGGTCGCCAGTCGTATTGATAAAGACTGAGTTGAAGCTGGTCTGGTGAGGATGCCATGAGACGTATTTTAACGACGCTGATGATTCTGCTGGTGGTGCTTATCGCCGGCCTCTCGGCGTTGGTGCTGTTGGTCAACCCAAACGACTTCCGCAGCTATATGGTGCGGCAGGTCGAAGCACGCAGCGGCTATCAGCTTCAGCTGGATGGCCCGCTGCGTTGGCACGTCTGGCCGCAGTTAAGCATTTTGTCCGGCAGAATGCGTCTTACCGCGCCGGGCGCAACGGAGCCGCTGGTGCGCGCCGATAACATGCGTCTTGATGTGGCGCTGTTGCCGCTGCTTTCGCACCAGCTACAGGTTAAGCAGGTGATGCTTAAAGGCGGGGTGATTCAGCTAACGCCGCAAAGTGAAGCCGCGCCTGCGGAACATGCTCCCGTAGTACCGAAAGAAAATACCTTACCGCTGGTGCCGGAAGATCGCGGCTGGTCTTTTGATATCTCTCGCCTCAAGGTAGCCGATAGCGTGCTAGTGTTCCAGCATGCCGACGATGAACAGGTGACCGTGCGCGATATTCGCCTGGAGATGGAACAAGATGAACATCATCTGGCGACGCTCGACTTTTCTGGCCGTATCAATCGCGATCAGCGTGATTTAGCGCTGGCGCTGACCGCACAAATTCAGGCCGGCGATTATCCGCATCGTCTGGACGCGCAGCTTTCGCAAATCACCTGGCAACTGCAGGGCGCGGATCTGCCCTCGCAGGGTATCAGCGGTAGCGGAAGCGTGAATGCGCGCTGGCAGGAAGAGCAGAAAACGCTGAGCTTCAGCGACATCAACTTTACGGCGAACGACAGCTCGCTGCGTGGCTCCGGCAGTGTGGTATTGAGCGACCATCCAGTCTGGACGCTCGATTTGCAGTCTGACAAGCTCAACCTCGATAATCTGTTAACCCGAAGCGCGGCCATGACCGACGCCAACGGCGGCCAGCAGGCCCAGAGTGCGCCTAAACAGGCACGCCCGGTGATTGCAGACAGCGACAGCATTCCGCAGTACAGCGGCTTGAAAAGCTTTGATGGCACAATCTCTCTGGCGGCAAAACAGGTTACCTGGCGTGGGATGACTTTCACCAACGTCGTGCATCAGGCGGCCAACCAGCGCGGTTTGCTGGATATTACAAAACTGGAAGGGACGCTGGACGGCGGTAAAATCTCGCTGCCAGGCCAACTGGATGCCCGGGAATTAACCCCGGCGGCAGAATTTCATCCACAGCTTGATAACGTTGAGATTGGCAGCCTGCTGAAAGCGTTTAATTACCCCATTGAGCTGACCGGGCGCTTAACCCTGAACGGTGATTTTGCCGGTACGGCGATTGACGCAGAGAGCTTCCGACGCAACTGGGAAGGGAAGGCGGATATCGCCCTGAAAGACGTGCGTGCGGAAGGTCTGAACTTCCAGCAACTGGTGCAGCAGGCGGTTGAGCGCAGCACTGATGTCAAAGCGCAGGAAAGCTACGACAGCGCCACGCGTCTTGATAATCTGACGACCGCGTTCACCCTTGACCATGGCAAACTGACCCTGAGCGACATGCAGGGCGAATCGCCGCTGCTCGCCGTGGATGGCAAAGGCGCGCTGGATTTAGTCAAAGAAGAGGGCGACATGCAGTTTAACGCCCGCGTCGTTGACGGCTGGCAGGGGCAAAGCTCGCTGGTGCAAATCCTGAAAGAAACCGCTATTCCGCTGCGCGTTTACGGCAAGTGGCAGGCGCTTAATTACAGCCTTCAGGTGGACCAGGCGCTGCGCAAACATCTGCAAAGCGAAGCACGACGCCGCTTGAGTGACTGGGCAGATAAGAATAAAGACCGCCAGTCCGGGAAGGATGTGAAGCAGTTTTTAGAGAGTCATTAAGACATACACCCCTCACCCCGCACTCTCCCACAGGGAGAGGGAGAAAACCAGCGCAGAACATGTAGATTAGCACACTCGGTTCCCTCTCCCTGTGGGAGAGGGTTAGGGTGAGGGGCCTCGCCTACCACCGCTCCAGCCTTTGCCTCAGTAGTGCATTCTCCCGCGCCAGTCGCGCATTCTCATCCAGCAGCGTTAACGCCACGGCGATCCCTGGCCAGTCCAGCTCCAGCTCATGACGCAGCCGCACGGCGCGATGCACAACCACTGCCGCATGGTCATCAAACAGCCACTCCTGCGTTTGCGAGACGCGCGGTTCAATCATTCCCAGCCCGACAATTTCATCCAACTCTTCGGACGACACGCCCGTGCGCAGACAAAACTCAGTGACGGTTAAGGTTACAGTAACGGTAGTCATTATGCTTTCCCCCAGGTTTTACGCGGGTCGAAGCTGGCCTGACTCTCAGCCAGTTGCTGCCACAGCGCGCTCGTTTTCTCATCCGGTTTCGGCGGCATCACGATTTTTATCACCGCAAACAGGTCGCCGGTGACGGTTTTACTGACCAGGCCTTTGCCCTTAATACGCAGCCGTTGTCCGGCCTGACTGCCCGGTGGAATGGTCAGCAGAATGCTCTCTTTGAGCGTAGGCACTTCCACTTTGGTGCCCAGCGCGGCTTCCCACGGTGCCAGCGGCAGAACAATCTCCAGATTGTGGCCGACAATATCAAACAGCGGATGTGGTGCGATGTGAATAATCATCCACAGGTCGCCGTTTGGCCCGCCGTTTTCGCCCGGTGTGCCCTGGCCTTTGAGGCGAATACGCTGTCCGTCGCTGACACCCGCAGGGATTTTCACATTCAGCGTTTTCGGCAGTTCCTGCTCAACCATACCGAAGACGTTATACACCGGCACCTTATAGCTGATGGTGCGCTGCTGCTCGGCCAGCGTCTCTTCGAGGAATACCGCCACTTCAATTTCCAGATCCTGACCGCGCGAGGCGCGCTGGCGGCGGGCGTGATGCGCCTGCTGACCAAACATCGAGGAGAAGATATCGTCAAAATCCTGCTGATTGTAGCTTTGCTCATGGCCCTGCTGCTGACGGCCAAAATGCGGATCGTTGCGATGCGCCCAAAGCTCGTCGTATTCGGCGCGTTTCTGTTCGTCTTTCAACACTTCCCAGGCTTCGGCGAGATCTTTAAACCGGGCTTCGGCGTCGTTTTCTTTGCTGACATCGGGGTGATATTTGCGCGCCAGGCGGCGGTAGGCGGTCTTGATAGTCTTCAGATCGTCCGTTGGTTTAACCCCCAGAATCGCATAATAATCCTTTAATTCCATAATGTTATCTCATTAATGAATGCGGTGGTTTTGGCCCACCTGAAAAAGGGCTCGTTTATAAGCGTAGGGCAAATGTGTGCGGTAGGGCAGAAGAAATATGCGGGAAAATTGATAGAAGACAAGAAGATTAAAGGGCTGATTAATAATCAGCCCTTATGGGAATTACACCTCGTAGTT
>CAJYVI010000161.1 GCA_913778145.1 uncultured Pseudocitrobacter sp. | reverse complement strand
GAACTGGATGACAGGGCGTTTAATCGTGGGACACATATGGTCTGGATTGATTACGCCATTATCGCGGTAATAGGTTTTTCCTGTCTGGTTAGCCTTATCCGTGGCTTTGTTCGTGAAGCGTTATCGCTGGTGACATGGGGCTGTGCCTTCTTTGTCGCGAGTCATTACTACACTTACCTGTCCGTCTGGTTCACGGGCTTTGATGATGAACTGGTTCGCAACGGGATTGCTATCGCGGTACTGTTTATCGCGACGCTTATTGTCGGCGCTATCGTTAACTACGTTATCGGTCAACTGGTGGAAAAAACCGGTTTATCGGGAACGGACAGAGTGTTGGGCATCTGCTTTGGTGCGCTGCGCGGGGTGTTAATCGTCGCCGCCATCCTGTTCTTCCTGGATACCTTTACTGGCGTTGCGAAAAGCGAAGACTGGCATAAATCGCAGCTTATCCCGCAGTTCAGTTTCATCATCAGATGGTTCTTTGACTATCTGCAAAGCTCGTCAAGTTTCTTGCCCAGGACATAAGTCCTGAGATGTGGCTTAACGAGGAAAAGACGTATGTGCGGTATTGTCGGTATCGCCGGTGTTATGCCGGTCAACCAGTCGATTTATGATGCGTTAACGGTGCTGCAGCATCGTGGACAGGATGCCGCGGGCATCATCACCATTGATGCGAACAACTGCTTCCGTTTACGCAAGGCAAACGGGCTGGTCAGCGATGTCTTTGAAGCTCGCCATATGCAGCGTATGCAGGGCAACATGGGGATTGGCCACGTGCGCTACCCAACCGCTGGCAGCTCCAGCGCGTCTGAGGCGCAACCTTTCTACGTCAACTCCCCGTATGGCATTACGCTTGCCCATAACGGCAACCTGACCAACGCGCACGAACTGCGTCAAAAACTGTTCGAAGAGAAGCGCCGCCACATCAACACCACCTCTGATTCCGAGATCCTGCTGAATATCTTCGCCAGCGAACTCGACAACTTCCGCCATTACCCACTGGAAGCCGATAACATCTTCGCCGCGATTGCCGCGACTAACCGCCAAATCCGTGGCGCATACGCCTGCGTGGCGATGATTATCGGTCACGGCATGGTCGCCTTCCGCGACCCGAACGGTATCCGTCCGCTGGTGCTGGGCAAGCGCGATATCGGCGATGGCCGCACCGAGTATATGGTTGCTTCCGAAAGCGTGGCGCTGGATACCCTGGGCTTTGAGTTTCTGCGCGATGTCGCGCCGGGCGAAGCGGTGTACATCACCGAGAAGGGCCAGCTCTTCACTCGCCAGTGCGCGGATAACCCGGTCAGCAACCCGTGCCTGTTCGAGTACGTCTATTTCGCGCGTCCGGACTCCTTTATCGACAAGATTTCCGTTTACAGCGCTCGCGTGAATATGGGGACCAAACTCGGCGAAAAGATTGCCCGCGAGTGGGAAGATCTGGACATCGATGTCGTGATCCCGATTCCGGAAACCTCCTGCGATATCGCGCTGGAAATCGCCCGTATTCTGGGTAAACCGTACCGTCAGGGTTTCGTGAAAAACCGCTACGTTGGCCGCACCTTTATCATGCCGGGCCAGCAGCTGCGTCGTAAATCCGTACGTCGTAAACTGAACGCCAACCGTGCCGAGTTCCGTGATAAAAACGTCCTGCTGGTTGATGACTCCATCGTGCGTGGCACCACCTCAGAGCAGATTATCGAGATGGCGCGTGAAGCAGGGGCGAAGAAGGTATATCTGGCCTCAGCGGCACCGGAAATTCGCTTCCCGAACGTTTATGGAATCGACATGCCAACCGCCACCGAACTGATTGCCCATGGTCGTGAAGTTGACGAAATCCGTCAGATCATCGGTGCAGATGGTCTTATCTTCCAGGATCTGGACGATCTGATCGACGCAGTACGCGCAGAAAACCCGGATATTCAGCAGTTTGAATGTTCGGTGTTTAACGGTGTCTACGTCACCAAAGATGTCGATCAACAGTACCTCGATTATCTCGATTCCCTGCGTAACGACGACGCCAAAGCGGTGCAGTTGCAGAACGAAGTGGAAAACTTAGAGATGCATAACGAAGGTTAACGAGTCTAACGCCAGGGAAACCCTGGCGTTTTCTTTTCTGGCCCCCAATCCTATCCCCCTCTTTTCGCTGTAATTTCGTCTTCCTCACATTTTTTAAAATCCGTTTTTTCAATATTGTGAACAGAGCGGTTAAACATCATCGCTATTAATCTTATAGTAGCGCCCATTAACCATTTTTAATATGTGGATAATGCCAATTAGGGGTTAATGGGGGAGTAAAAAAAACTGCTTTCATTGGTTACAAAACCCCCTCGACCCTTCGTTTTGTCTATATGGCGGAGTAGTATGCTGCCAATAACCATAAAATAAATGTGGTCAATGGTGCGCCTTTTGCAACCTGCGAGAGGTGCAGGAGAAACCCAAGTCTTCGTTACGGAATAACAACAAGATGACTGGAGATAACACCCTCAGCACTTCTCATGGCGTTAACCGCCGTGATTTTATGAAGCTTTGTGCAGCGCTGGCCGCCACGATGGGGCTCAGTAGTAAAGCGGCCGCCGAGATGGCCGAATCAATCACCCGCCCACAGCGCCCGCCGGTTATCTGGATTGGCGCGCAGGAGTGTACCGGGTGCACGGAATCTCTGCTCCGCGCAACGCATCCCACCGTCGAAAACCTCGTGCTGGAGACCATCTCTCTGGAATACCACGAAGTCCTTTCCGCCGCTTTCGGCCATCAGGTTGAAGAGAACAAGCACAACGCCCTGGAGAAATACAAAGGTCAGTATGTGCTGGTGGTCGATGGGTCGATCCCGTTAAAAGATAACGGTATTTATTGCATGGTCGCCGGTGAGCCGATTATCGACCATATCCGCAAAGCGGCAGAAGGCGCGGCGGCAATTATTGCCATCGGTTCCTGCGCGGCCTGGGGCGGCGTGGCGGCGGCGGGCGTTAATCCGACCGGCGCGGTAGGGCTTCAGGAAGCCTTGCCGGGCAAAACGATAATCAATATTCCTGGCTGCCCGCCAAACCCGCACAACTTCCTCGCAACCGTCGCGCATATCATCACCTTTGGTAAACCACCGAAGCTCGATGCCAAAAATCGCCCAACCTTCGCCTATGGCCGTTTGATCCACGAACACTGTGAGCGCCGTCCGCACTTTGACGCCGGGCGTTTTGCGAAGGAGTTTGGCGATGAAGGCCACCGTCAGGGCTGGTGTCTGTACCACCTGGGCTGCAAAGGGCCGGAAACGTACGGCAACTGCTCAACACTGCAATTCTGCGATGTCGGCGGCGTCTGGCCGGTGGCGATTGGCCATCCGTGCTACGGCTGTAACGAAGAGGGCGTCGGTTTCCACAAAGGCATCCACCAACTGGCAACGGTTGAAAATCAAACGCCGCGTGCGGAAAAACCGGATGTAAACCTGAAAGAGGGCGGTGAGATTTCTTCCGGCGCCGTGGGTTTACTGGGCGGCGTGGTCGGCCTGGTGGCAGGCGTCAGCGTGATGGCGGTTCGCGAGCTGGGGCGTCAGCAGAAGAAAGATAACACTGACTCACGGGGAGAATGACCGTGAACAGAAGAAACTTTATCAAAGCCGCCTCCGGTGGCGCTTTGCTGCTGGGGGCTGCGCCTTCCGTGGCACAGGCGGCGGAAAACCGCCCGCCGATTCCGGGCTCGTTGGGGATGTTATACGACTCAACGCTTTGCGTCGGCTGCCAGGCCTGCGTGACCGAGTGTCAGAATATCAACTTCCCGGCACGTAACCCGCAGGGCGAACAAACCTGGTCAAACAACGACAAACTGTCGCCCTATACCAACAACATCATTCAGGTGTGGCGTAGCGGAACGGGCGTTAATAAAGACAGGGAAGAGAACGGTTACGCCTACATCAAAAAGCAGTGTATGCACTGCGTAGACCCAAACTGTGTCTCCGTTTGCCCGGTTCAGGCGCTGAGAAAAGACCCAAAAACCGGCATCGTGCATTACAACAAAGATGTCTGCACCGGCTGCCGTTACTGCATGGTCGCCTGCCCCTATAACGTGCCGAAATACGATTACAACAACCCGTTTGGCGCGATTCACAAATGTGAACTGTGTAACCAGAAGGGCGTTGAGCGTCTGGATAAAGGCGGACTGCCCGGCTGCGTTTCCGTTTGCCCGGCAGGCGCGGTGATTTTTGGTACGCGCGAAGAGCTGATGGCGGAGGCGAAAAAGCGTCTGGCCCTGAAGCCAGGAAGCGAATACCACTACCCGCGTCAGACTTTAAAAGCGGGAGATACCTACCTGCATACGGTACCGCACTACCATCCACACCTTTACGGTGAGAAAGAGGGCGGCGGAACGCAGGTGCTGGTGCTAACCGGGGTGTCGTATGAAAATCTCGGCTTGCCGAAGCTGGATGAACTCTCTACGGGCGCGCGTTCTGAACACGTTCAACACACCGTTTATAAAGGCATGATGCTGCCGCTTGCTTTGCTGGCGGGGTTAACCGTGCTGGTGCGTCGCAATACCAAAAGCGGCCCTCACGATGGAGGAGACGATCATGAGTCATGATCCAAAACCGCTGGGCGGGAAAATTATCAGCAAGCCGATCATCATCTTCGCTCCGCTGGCTGTGTTATGCCTGATCATGATCGTCAAACGTCTGATCTGGGGATTGGGTTCCGTTTCCGATCTTAATGGTGGATACCCGTGGGGGATCTGGATCGCCTTCGATTTGTTGATCGGCACCGGTTTTGCCTGCGGCGGTTGGGCGCTGGCCTGGGCGGTATATGTCTTCAACAAAGGACGCTATCACCCGCTGGTGCGTCCGGCGCTGCTGGCTAGCCTGTTTGGCTATTCGCTCGGCGGCCTGTCGATCACCATCGACGTTGGGCGTTACTGGAACCTGCCGTACTTTTACATTCCGGGGCACTTTAACGTTAACTCTGTGCTGTTTGAAACCGCCGTCTGTATGACCATCTACATCGGCGTCATGGCGCTGGAGTTTGCGCCCGCGCTGCTGGAACGGATGGGCTGGAAGGTGCCGCTGAAGTTCCTCAATAAACTGATGTTCTTCATCATTGCGCTCGGCGCATTGCTGCCGACGATGCACCAGTCTTCCATGGGGTCATTGATGATCTCGGCAGGCTATAAAGTGCATCCTCTGTGGCAAAGCTACGAGATGCTGCCGCTTTTCTCGGTTCTGACTGCGTTCATCATGGGCTTCGCCATTGTGGTATTTGAAGGTTCGCTGGTGCAATCCGGGCTACGGGGAAGAGGGCCAGATGAGAAATCGCTGTTTGTGAAGCTGATGAATACCGCCAGCATCCTGCTAGCGTTGTTCCTGGTGCTGCGCGTAGGCGAGTTGGTATACCGCCACAAACTGTCATATGTCTTTGCGGGTGATTTCTACTCCTTCCTGTTCTGGCTGGAAGCGTTGCTTATGCTCTTCCCGCTGGTGGTGCTGCGCGTCGGGAAACTGCGCAACGATTCACGCATGCTTTACCTGTCGGCACTAAGCGCGCTGCTGGGCTGCGCAACCTGGCGTATCTCCTATTCACTGGTGGCGTTCAACCCCGGCGGTGGGTACCACTACTTCCCGACCTGGGAAGAACTGCTGATTTCTATGGGTTTTGTGGCAATAGAGATTTGTGCATACATTCTGCTCATTCGTCTGTTGCCGATACTTCCCCCTTTAAAACAAAACGACAACAAGCGTCATGAGGCGAGCAAAGCATGAGCCAGAGAATTACGATTGACCCGGTAACCCGAATTGAAGGGCACCTGCGCATCGACTGCGAAATTGAAAATGGGGTGGTGTCTAAGGCCTGGGCGTCCGGCACCATGTGGCGCGGCATGGAAGAGATTGTCAAAAATCGCGACCCGCGTGATGCCTGGATGATTGTGCAGCGTATCTGCGGCGTATGTACCACCACGCATGCCATTGCCTCCGTGCGTGCGGCGGAAAGCGCGCTAAAAATTGATGTGCCGGTAAATGCCCAGCATATCCGCAATATCATCCTGGCGGCGCATACCACGCATGATCATATCGTCCACTTTTATCAGCTTTCTGCGCTCGACTGGGTGGATATCACGTCGGCCCTGAAAGCCGACCCGGCAAAAGCCTCGGCGATGCTGACCGGCGTATCGAGCTGGCATCTGAACAGCGCAGAAGAGTTCACCAAAGTTCAGAATAAAATCAAGGATCTGTTGGCTAGCGGTCAGTTAGGGATTTTCGCTAACGGCTACTGGGGGCACCCAGCGATGAAACTGCCGCCGGAAGTAAACCTGATTGCAGTGGCGCACTATTTACAGGCGCTGGAGTGCCAGCGTGACGCGAACCGCGTGGTGGCGCTGCTGGGCGGTAAATCACCGCACATTCAGAACCTTGCCGTCGGCGGGGTAGCGAACCCGATCAACCTTGATGGCCTGGGCGTGCTGAACCTTGAACGCCTGATGTACATCAAATCCTTTATCGACAAACTGAGCGATTTCGTTGAGCAGGTCTATAAAGTCGATACCGCGGTCATTGCGGCGTTTTATCCGGAGTGGCTGGAGCGCGGTCGTGGCGCGGTGAACTATCTGGCGACGCCGGAATTCCCGACCGACGGGAAAAACGGCAGCTTCCTCTTCCCTGGCGGCTATATCACCAACAGCGACCTGTCGACCTATCGCCCTATCAGTTCGCAGTCTGATGAGTTCCTGATTAAAGGGATTCAGGAGAGCGCGAAGCACGCGTGGTATAAAGACGAATCACCGCAGGCGCCGTGGGAAGGCACCACCGTGCCGAACTATACCGGCTGGTCAGACGACGGAAAATACTCCTGGGTGAAAGCCCCGACTTTCTACGGTAAAACCGTCGAAGTGGGGCCGCTGGCGAATATGCTGTGCAAACTGGCGGCAAAACGCGAATCAACCCATGCGAAACTCAACGAAATTATCGCCATTTACACTAAGCTGACGGGTAAAACGCTGGGTGTTGATCAACTGCACTCTACGCTTGGTCGTATCATCGGGCGTACCGTTCACTGCTGCGAGCTGCAACATATTCTTCAGCACCAGTACAGCGCGCTGGTGACCAACATCGGCAAGGGTGACCATACCACCTTTGTGAAGCCGAATATCCCGGCCACCGGCGAGTTTAAAGGTGTGGGCTTCCTCGAAGCGCCGCGCGGTATGCTGTCGCACTGGATGGTGATTAAAGACGGCATTATCAGCAACTATCAGGCCGTTGTGCCTTCTACCTGGAACTCCGGCCCGCGTAATTTCAACGACGAAGTCGGCCCGTATGAGCGTTCGCTGGTGGGCACACCGGTCGCCGATCCGGAAAAACCGCTGGAAGTCGTGCGCACGATTCACTCCTTTGACCCGTGCATGTCCTGTGCGGTGCATGTGGTGGACGCCGACGGCAATGATGTTGTTGCGGTGAAGGTGCTGTGATGCGGATTTTAGTCTTAGGCGTCGGCAACATTTTGCTCACCGATGAAGCCATCGGCGTGCGTATTGTTGAAGCGCTGGAGCAGCGCTACATCCTGCCGGATTACGTCGAGGTACTCGACGGCGGTACGGCAGGGATGGAGCTGCTGGGCGATATGGCCGACCGCGATCATCTGATTATCGCCGATGCTATTGTCTCACGCAAAAATGCGCCGGGTACGATTATGGTGCTGCGCGACGATGAAGTTCCGGCGCTATTTACCAATAAAATCTCTCCGCATCAGCTTGGGCTTGCCGACGTGTTGTCGGCTCTGCGTTTCACCGGGGAGTTTCCAAAAAAACTTACCCTGGTGGGCGTTATCCCTGAATCGCTGGAGCCCCATATCGGCTTAACCCCGACGGTAGAGGCGATGATTACGCCTGCGCTTGAGCAGGTACTGCTGGCGCTACGCGAATCGGGCGTTGAGGTGCTTCCCCGGGAGGAAATGCATGCCTGAAGAAATTAGCGGTTTCTCCACGTCGCCGCAGCGCCTGGTAAAGTCGGCGTTTGAAGAGGTGTCTCGCCGTTCGATGCATGACCTGGCGTTTCTTCACCCAACCATGCCGGTCTCCGTGTCGGACTTCACGTTGTTTGAAGGCCAATGGACGGGCTGCGTCATCACGCCGTGGATGCTGAGCGCGGTTATTTTCCCCGGCCCGGATCAGTGCTGGCCGCGTCGTACCGTCAGTGAAAAACTGGGGCTGCAACTGCCCTACGGCACCATGACTTTCACCGTGGGCGAACTGGAAGGCGTTTCGCAATATCTCTCCTGTTCGCTGATGTCGCCGCTGCCTAAAGCCCTTTCGGTGGAGGAGGGGCTGCGGCTGGTGGATGATTGCGCTCGGATGCTGCTTTCGCTTCCGGTGAGCAACCCGGATGCGCCGAGTATGGCAAGTCGTCGCTCGCTGCTGTTTGGTCGTCGGAGCGTGGCGGATGCATGAGCTGTCGCTGTGCCAGAGCGCGGTGGAAATCATCCAGCAGCAGGCCGCACAGCACGGTGTTAACCGCGTGACGGGCGTATGGCTGGAGATCGGCGCGCTCTCCTGCGTGGAAGAAAGCGCCGTGCGTTTCAGCTTTGATATCGTCTGTCAGCATACCGTCGCGCAAGGCTGTGAATTGTATATTGAGTATCGACCCGCGCAGGCCTGGTGCTGGGATTGCAGCCGTGCGGTTGAAATCACCCAGCATGATGCGCGCTGCCCACAGTGTGATGGCGCGAATTTACGCGTCGATACAGGCGACTCACTGCGGGTAAAAAGTATTGAAGTGGAATAACCGGAGTTAATTATGTGTATTGGCGTACCGGGCCAGGTGCTGGCCGTAGGTGAAGATATTCACCAGCTCGCGCAGGTGGAAGTGTGCGGCGTGAAGCGCGATGTGAATATTGCGCTTATCTGCGAAGGTGACACCGCCGACCTCGTTGGGCAGTGGGTGCTGGTGCACGTGGGGTTTGCCATGAGCATTATTGATGAAGCCGAAGCGCAGGCGACGCTGGCAGCGCTGCGGCAGATGGAACACGACGAAACGGTAGCGTGAGGCGCTCCCGTATGGGAACGCCTGAGAATGATGACAAAGGCAACATTGCCTGATGCGCTGCGCATATCAGGCCTACAACGTTTCTGCAATATATTGAATTTGCACTGTTTTGTAGGCCGGATAAGGCGTTTACGCCGCATCCGGCAACAACAAAGCGCACGTTGTCAGCAATCTGCGGCGCTCCCTTATAGGAACGCCTGTTTAGCCATTACGCTTGTTCGTTTAGCCAGATGCGCATTTCACCTTCGCCGCGATTTGCCCAACTGAACCACGGTATAAAAGTGAGCGTTTGCGGCTGAAGGGCAGTGCGTCGATGGTTAAAGTGATACAACGCTTCACCTTCTGATGGCGTCGCAAGCCGGGCACCTTCAGTCTGAATAAGCACTTTTCCCTTCAACACTCCGTTGCCTTGCTCAAGCCGAAACTCCGCGTCCTGAGGCAAATACAGGTTGTGCAAGTCCGCCCCGTTATCCGCTTCTTCCAGGCAGTACACCAGCGGCCCGCGCTGTATAGCGACTTTCCCGGCAGTATGGCGGACCCGAGGGTTAGCATAAACGCGCATGATCTTCATCGGTAAATTGAGCGTTATGCAGTCTCCCTGCTGCCAGTGGCGATGCAGGTTAAGATACCCTTTAATGACCTCACCCTGCGCCCGTTCACCGTTAACCAGAACGGTTGGATTATCGCACCATTCCGGAAGCCGCAGGGCGAGCGTATGCGCAACAGGCGCCGCATTATCAAAGCTAATGGTCACCTGCTCTTCCCACGGATAGTTGCCGTCAATACGCAGTTGCAGCGATTTCCCCTCAATTTCAAACCGTGCTTTGCTCCCCGCATAGATGTTGATAAACAGCGCATCTTTACGCGGAGTGAAAAGATAATGCCCGATAGCGACCAGCGTACGCGCGATATTGGGCGGGCAGCAGGCGCAGCCGAACCAGCGCTGACGGACGGGTTTTATGTGATCGTACACATGGTTGCAGGCAATACTTTTAGGCTGTGTTTCCAGCGGGTTAACGTAAAAGAAGTGTTTACCATCCAGCGCCATACCGCCAAGCACGGTATTGTAGAACGCGCGTTCCATCACGTCGGCATACTGGGCGTCACCTTCCATTTCCAGCATCCGGCGGGCGAACATCATCAGGCCGATGGAGGCGCAGCTTTCGGCATAGGCGGTGTCAGGGGGCAGATCG
>CAJYVI010000160.1 GCA_913778145.1 uncultured Pseudocitrobacter sp. | reverse complement strand
TGCGCTGCTGTAGTGCAACCGAAGCATGCTGCTGCTGGCAGCCGCCGCAAACGCCAAAATGCGGGCAACGCGGTTTTTCACGCTCCGAGCTGTCGCTCAGGCGACGTTTTACCTGCCCGCGAGCATACTGTTTTTTATCTTCCGTGAGGGTAATTTCCGCGCGCTCATCAGGAAGTAACCCACTGATAAATAGCGCCTTACCGTTATGACGTGCAACACCCTGACCAAAAGGATCGAGGTCACTGACTGTCACTGTTATGATCTGGCGCGTCGTCACGCGCCGTTTTGCAGAGTAGAATTGCGCCATCGTAGAGATTTTTCTCAATCAAACATATTACTCTGATTCTCCCACAACGGACCTTCATGACCAACTACAGCCTGCGTGCGCGCATGATGATTTTGATCCTGGCCCCGACCGTACTCATCGGTTTACTGCTCAGCATCTTCTTTGTCGTTCACCGCTATAACGACCTGCAGCGTCAACTCGAAGACGCTGGCGCCAGCATTATCGAACCGCTTGCCGTCTCCAGCGAATATGGAATGAATTTGCAGAATCGCGAATCCATTGGCCAGCTCATCAGCGT
The DNA here is from genome assembly GCA_913778145.1 of uncultured Pseudocitrobacter sp. Lineage (GTDB taxonomy): Bacteria > Pseudomonadota > Gammaproteobacteria > Enterobacterales > Enterobacteriaceae > Pseudocitrobacter. The sequence goes on along the minus strand of CAJYVI010000160.1, from coordinate 2,760 downwards.
GTTGCATCGCCGCCACTCGGATATCGTGCGGGCGATTTCGGTGTATGACGAACATAACAAGCTGTTCGTGACCTCGAACTATCAGCTCGATCCGACCGAACTGCGCTTGCCCAACGGCCAGCCGTTCCCCCGGCGGCTGAACGTCGTGCGCCACGGCGACATTATGATTTTACGCACGCCGATTATCTCCGAACACTATTCGCCGGATGAATCCCCGCAGTCAGAGGCCAAAACGCCGGTCAATATGTTGGGCTACGTCGCGCTGGAGCTGGATCTCCGTTCGGTACGGCTTCAGCAGTACAAAGAGATTTTCATCTCCAGCGTGATGATGCTTTTCTGTATCGGTATTGCGCTGATCTTCGGCTGGCGTTTAATGCGCGATGTGACCGGGCCAATTCGCAACATGGTGAACACGGTTGACCGCATCCGCCGCGGGCAACTTGATAGCCGCGTGGAAGGCTTTATGCTGGGCGAGCTGGATATGCTGAAAAACGGGATTAACTCGATGGCGATGTCGCTGGCGGCATATCATGAGGAGATGCAGCACAACGTCGACCAGGCCACCTCCGATTTGCGTGAAACGCTGGAGCAGATGGAGATTCAGAACGTCGAGCTGGATCTGGCGAAAAAACGCGCCCAGGAAGCGGCGCGTATTAAGTCTGAGTTTCTTGCCAACATGTCGCACGAACTGCGAACGCCGCTCAACGGCGTGATTGGCTTTACCCGTCTGACGCTGAAAAGCGAGCTGAATCCAACCCAGCGCGACCACCTGAATACCATCGAACGTTCTGCAAATAACCTGCTGGCGATCATCAACGATGTGCTCGATTTCTCGAAACTGGAAGCCGGTAAACTGATTCTGGAAAGCATTCCCTTCCCGCTGCGTAACTCGCTGGATGAAGTGGTCACGCTGCTTGCCCACTCAGCCCACGATAAGGGCCTGGAACTCACCCTCAACATCAAAAACGATGTGCCGGATAACGTGATTGGCGACCCGCTGCGCTTGCAGCAGGTGATCACTAATCTGGTCGGCAACGCGATTAAATTTACCGAACACGGCAACATTGACGTGCTGGTTGAAAAGCGCGCCATCAGTAATAACAAAGTGCAAATCGAGGTGCAGATCCGCGATACAGGCATTGGTATTCCGGAACGCGATCAGTCACGGCTGTTCCAGGCATTCCGTCAGGCCGATGCCAGTATTTCTCGCCGCCACGGCGGTACCGGGCTGGGGCTGGTGATCACCCAGAAACTGGTCAAGGAAATGGGCGGAGATATCTCCTTCCACAGTCAGCCAAATCGCGGCTCAACCTTCTGGTTTAATATCAACCTGGATCTTAATCCTAACGTCATTTCTGACGGGCCGTCTACGCAGTGCCTGAAAGGTAAGCGCCTGGCGTACGTAGAAGCGAACGCCGCCGCTGCGCAGGCGACGCTGGATATGCTGGCCACAACGCCGCTGGAGGTCATCTACAGCCAGACCTTCTCCGCGCTGCCGGTGGAGCACTACGACATGATGCTGGCGGCGATTCCGGTGTCGGTACGCGATCTTGCGCACCATCGCGAGAAACTCGCTCAGGCGCGCGCCATGACCGACTATCTGCTGCTTGCATTGCCGTGCCACGCGCAGGTCGATGCCGAAGCGTTGAAAAAAGAGGGCGCAGCGGCCTGCCTGTTAAAACCGCTCACCTCCACGCGACTGCTCCCGGCGCTGACGGATTACTGCCATCTCACCGAACCGGCGCTCATCCACCAGGATGACGATTCACGTATCGCCATGACGGTGATGGCGGTGGACGATAACCCGGCGAATCTTAAGCTGATTGGCGCACTGCTCGGCGACCAGGTCCAGCATGTGGAGCTGTGCGAGAGTGGCAAACAGGCGATTGAACGCGCCCGCGAAATGCAGTTTGACCTGATTCTGATGGATATTCAGATGCCGGATATCGACGGCATTCGCGCCTGCGAGCTTATTCGCCAGTTGCCGCATCAGCAGCAAACGCCGGTGATTGCGGTGACCGCGCACGCCATGGCCGGGCAGAAAGAAAAACTGCTGAGCGCGGGCATGAACGATTATCTGGCGAAACCGATCGAAGAAGATAAGCTGCGCAATCTTCTGTTGCGTTACAAGCCAGGGTTATCTGCGGCGACGCTGCCGACCGCGTCTGAACCCGTAGAACCCGCTATCGATCTCAACACCACGCTCGACTGGCAGCTGGCACTTCGTCAGGCCGCGTATAAACCGGACCTTGCACGCGAAATGTTGCAAATGCTGGTCGCCTTCCTGCCAGAAGTGCGTAACAAGGTGGAAGAGCAACTGGTGGGAGAAGAGCCAGAAAATCTGGTGGACGCGATTCATAAACTTCACGGTAGCTGCGGCTACAGCGGCGTGCCGCGCCTGAAGCACTTGTGCCATCTGATTGAAGGGCAGCTGCGCAACGGTACGCCTGCGGAAGATCTGGAGCCAGAGTTCCTGGAACTGCTGGATGAGATGGATAACGTGACGCGGGAAACGAAGAAGATGTTGGGGTAAGTGCCTGAGTTCCCCCCCCTCACCCCGCCCTCTCCCTCAAGGGAGAGGGAGAAAACCTGCGCAGTTCTGCAACATTTGCACGGGCTGTCCCCTCTCCCTGTGGGAGTGTACGGTCCGGGGACATGGTAGACAGGTGTTCGGGGACATGGTGAACACTTTTTAACATCCTTTACCCATGGAGATCGACCTTTTCTTCAGGTCGATCTCCCCCACTTTTGTACTGTACC
>CAJYVI010000159.1 GCA_913778145.1 uncultured Pseudocitrobacter sp. | reverse complement strand
ACTGTATGCGCACATCCTGAAAGAAGGATGGCTATCGATAAACTTGATAAAATACAATTTATTTTCATATGCGCTCCGTTTTGATGGGGGCATTTTCTTTATCTGGTTTATCTAAATCTAATGTATATGTGCTGTGCGAGTTTTTTAGACAGTCAGTGGGGCTGAAAAAATAAAATATGTAATTAATCAATGAATATAATTTGTGCTTTTTGTTATGTATTTACGCGGGGGAGAGGGGGAAATAGTGATAGTTAATGGAAAAACCTATTTATTTTGGCATAATAAATATGTGATTTTTATTATTAAGGTTAAATGGCCTATCCCTGGCCAATTAACCATCAATGCAATCGTTTATGCAGCAGCGTTCCGACCAGCAGCGCGGCTACCAGCAGCAGGGCGATAAACGCACCGACGCCGTTCCAGCCGTAGCGGTGCCAGAAAACGCCGCCGAGCGTACCGGCGATGCTGGAACCCAGATAGTAGCTGAAGAGATAAAGCGATGACGCCTGGCCTCTGGCACGACGCGCGCGTGGGCCGATCCAGCTGCTGGCGACCGAGTGCGCGGCAAAGAAGCCGGCGGAAAACAGCAACATGCCGGGGAAGATGACCCACAGCGGCGAGAAGAGCGTCAGCAGCAGGCCGAGCAGCATCACGCCGGTAAAGAAGATCATCACCGGGCCGCGGCCGTAGCGGGTTGTCATCACGCCCGCTTTTGGTGAACTCCAGGTTCCGGTGAGATAAGCGACAGAGAGCAGGCCAACTACCGCCTGATTCAGCGACCAGGGCGAGAGCATCAGGCGGTAGCCAATATAGTTAAACAGGGTGACGAACGCGCCCATTAGCAGGAAGCCTTCGACAAACAGCAGCGGCAGGCCGCGATCGTGCCAGTGCAGACGGAAATTGAGCAGCAGCGTTTTCGGGCGCAGGGAGGAAGGGCGGAAATGGCGCGATTCCGGGAGGATCTTCCAGAACATAATTGCCGAGGCTAGCGCGAAGGCGCTAATCACCGCCAGAGCGATACGCCAGCCGAAGAAATCGGTGAAAACCCCGGTGAGCAGGCGTCCGCTCATCCCGCCAATTGAGTTACCGCTAATATAGAGGCCCATTGAGAAGGCGACGAAACTGGGGTGGATCTCTTCACTGAGGTAGGTCATGCCGACCGCCGCCACGCCGCTGAGCGATAAACCAATCAGCGCACGCATGATCAGAATGCCGTGCCAGCTGGTCATCATTGTGGAGAGCAAAGAGCAGCACGACGCCAGCAGCAGCGCGGTTACCATCACCTGTTTGCGGCCAATGGCATCAGAAAGCGGCCCGGTAAAGAGCAGCCCAATCGCTAACATCGCCGTGGAAATTGACAGTGAAATACTGCTTCCCGCAGGCGAGATACCAAACTCATGTGACAGCACCGGCAGAATCGGCTGAACGCAGTATAGCAGGGCGAAGGTCGCCAGCCCGGCGGAGAAAAGCGCGAGAGTAACCCGAATAAACTGAGGCGTGCCGCGAGTAATAAACTGGTTCGGCCTGGATGGGGCATTGTCGCGGACATCGATAGCCGGTTCGTTGTCTGCGGTGGTTGTACGGCTCACGGGAAGATCCTTGCGTAAAAACAAAAGGTAATAGAGACACAGGTCACATAATTAGAGTAGGAAATCGCGAATATTCTGTCTAATATATTAATAATCTCAATTGATATGTAACAAATATGAATATCGAGTTGCGTCATCTGCGTTACTTTATCGCCGTGGCGGAAGAGCTGCATTTTGGCCGCGCGGCCGCCAGGCTTAATATTTCTCAGCCTCCGCTAAGCCAGCAAATTCAGATACTTGAACAGCAAATTGGCGCCCGTCTGTTTGCCCGCACCAACCGCAGCGTTAATCTCACGGCGGCGGGAAAGCAGTTTCTTGCCGATAGTCGCCAGATTATGCTGCTGGTCGAAGAGGCCGCCGCGCGCGCCGGGCGTTTGCATCATGGCGAAACGGGTGAACTGAATATTGGTTTTACCTCATCGGCCCCTTTTATTAAGGCTGTGTCCGATACGCTTTCGACCTTTCGTCGTCGCTATCCCGATGTGCATATCCAGACGCGCGAAACCAATACCCGCGAGCAGATTTCGCCGCTTACTGAAGGTTCGCTGGATCTCGGTTTGATGCGAAACACACAGCTTCCTGACACGCTGGCGTGGGAGGTGATCCTGCATGAGCCGCTGCTGGCGATGATTCATCATGAACATCCGCTGGCGAATAAACGCGCCGTGAGTCTGACAGAGCTTGCTGACGAGCCTTTTGTTTTCTTCGACCCGCACGTGGGAACGGGGCTGTATGACGATATCCTCGGCCTGCTGAGGCGCTACGGCGTGACCCCGCGCATGACCCAGGAGGTGGGCGAGGCGATGACCATTATTGGCCTGGTGGCGTCCGGGCTTGGGGTGTCTATTCTTCCGGCGTCGTTTCGTCGGGTGCAACTGATGGAAATGCGCTGGGTGCCCATCATTGAACAGGATGCGGTTTCAGAAATGTGGCTGGTGTGGTCAAAACATCATGAACTTAGCCAGGCGGCCCAGCGGTTTAAGCAGCAGTTGCTGGCTGCGGCAAAGATAAGCATTTCTGACGAAAATGTGTGAAAAAATGTGCGGCAAATCACAAGGCTAAGGAAAACTTTGGCATACCCCATTGAAGTCCTTCACCATAGCCCTGAGATTATTTCGAAGCGCGAAAATAAAGGGAGTCTACGGTGGTAGCGGACAGTCAGCCAGGCCATATCGATCAAATAAAGCAGACCAATGCGGGCGCGGTGTATCGCCTGATTGATCAGCTTGGCCCGGTGTCGCGTATCGACCTCTCCCGACTGGCGCAGCTGGCACCCGCCAGCATTACCAAAATTGTCCGCGAAATGCTCGAAGCGCACCTGGTGCAGGAAACTGAAATTCAGGAACCTGGCAGTCGGGGGCGCCCAGCCGTCGGTTTGATGGTGGAAACGGAGGCCTGGCACTACCTGGCGTTGCGTATCAGCCGGGGCGAAATTCATCTCGCCCTGCGCGATCTCAGCAGCAAGCTGGTGGTGGAGGAGCGTCTTGAACTGGCGCTTCAGGACCCGCAACCGCTTCTGAACCGCATAATCACTCAAATCGATCAATTCTTTATTCGCCATCAGGGCAAGCTGGAGCGTTTGACGTCCATCGCCATTACGCTGCCCGGAATCATTGATACGGAGAGTGGGATCATCCATCGGATGCCGTTCTACGAGGATGTGAAAGAGATGCCGCTTGGCGAAACGCTGGCGGCGCATACGGGCGTACCGGTATATATTCAGCATGATATCAGCGCATGGACCATGGCCGAGGCGCTGTTTGGCGCATCGCGCGGGGCGCGAGATGTTATTCAGGTGGTGATTGATCATAACGTGGGCGCCGGGGTGATCACTGACGGTCGTCTGCTTCACGCGGGCAGTAGCAGTCTGGTAGAGATTGGTCATACGCAGGTCGACCCGTATGGTAAGCGCTGTTACTGCGGTAACCACGGCTGCCTCGAAACCATCGCCAGCGTAGAGAGCGTGCTGGAACTGGCGCAGGTGCGCATGCATCAGTCGATGAGTTCGATGCTGCACCAGCAGCCGCTGACGGTGGAATCGCTGTGCCTGGCGGCGGTGAAGGGCGATCTGCTGGCGAAAGATATTATTACCAGTGTCGGCACCAACGTCGGGCGCATCCTGGCCATCATGGTGAATTTATTCAATCCACAAAAAATACTTATCGGTTCGCCGTTCAATCAGGCCGCCGATATCCTCTTTCCGGCGATTGCGGACTGCATTCGTCAGCAGTCACTTCCAGCTTACAGTAAGCATATCTCCGTTGAACAGACTCAGTTTTCAAACCGCGGCACGATGGCCGGGGCGGCACTGGTCAAAGATGCGCTCTATAACGGATCGCTGCTGATTCGACTGTTACAGGGTTAACATTTTCTCACTGTCGTACAAAAAATTGCGCTATCTCAAGCCGGGTTTCTGGTTCATCACGTAGACTTTCACCACTTTAAATTATTTCTGGTCTGTATATTTCACCGGCATAACTGTGGAGTTAGTAATGCTTAACCGTTTCTTTATTACTGGTACTGATACTTCTGTCGGCAAGACGGTGGTTTCCCGTGCGCTACTGCAGGCGCTGGCAGCCAGCGGGAAACGAGTAGCCGGGTACAAACCTGTGGCAAAAGGCAGCAAAGAGACCCCTGAAGGGCTACGCAACAAAGATGCGCTGGTGCTGCAAAGCGTCTCGTCGCTGGAACTGCCGTACGATGCGGTGAATCCGATTGCCCTGAGCGAAGAAGAGAGCAGCGTTGCGCACAGTTGCCCAATCAACTACACGCTGTTGTCGAACGGGCTTGCCAGCCTGAGCGAAAAAGTAGATAACGTGGTCGTGGAAGGCACGGGCGGCTGGCGTAGCCTGATGAACGACCTACGTCCGCTGTCGGAGTGGGTGGTTCAGGAGCAATTGCCGGTCGTGATGGTGGTCGGGATTCAGGAAGGGTGCATCAACCATGCGCTGCTGACGGCTCAGGCCATCGCCAACGACGGCCTGCCGCTGATTGGCTGGGTGGCCAACCGTATCAACCCAGGCCTTGCACATTACGCGGAAATTATTGATGTGCTGAGTAAAAAACTGCCCGCGCCGCTGATTGGTGAACTACCGTATCTACCGCGCGCCGAGCAGCGAGAACTGAGCCAGTACATCAATTTATCCATGCTGAGCAACGTGCTCACGGTAGATAGAATCCTGGCGTAAGGTTCGCGACAGCACCGACGCCAGCACGCAAGCAATCAATAAACCGGGTAGTACGCTATATTGCCCGGTCATTTCACAAATCATCAATGTCGACATAATCGGTGCATGCGTGGTTGCCGCCAGCAGTGCCGCCATTCCGCTCATTCCCAGTAAAACGGCCATTGACGGCTGATCCGGTAGCCAAATTCCCCACAGCTGGGCAAACAGCATGCCCACCGCCATTCCCAGAAACAGCGTTGGCGTAAACACACCGCCCGGCGCGCCGGAGCCGCTACTGGCGAGGATCGCCAACAGCTTACAGATAAAAATCCCGGCAATGGCGGTAAGCACTGGTGGAGACAGCAGCGAGGCATGCACCACGCTGTAACCATTTCCCCAGACGGCGGGCGTCAGCAGCGACAGCAGGCCGACAATCAACCCGCCGAGCGCCAGCTGCCAGGGCGGAGAGAGTTTCAGGCGCAAAAAGAGGCTGTGCGTGGCATTCATTAACCACATCATTAACGGGCCACACACGCCCGCCAGAAGGCCAGTGGCGATAATCAGCGCATAGGCCGTTACGTTGAGCGTGTGCGGCAGATTGACGACGTAGAGCGGTTCGCTGCCGCCACCGATCAGATGCGTGGTTAGCAATGCGACAACGGCAGACACCACGACCGGGCCAAGCGAGGCCAGAATCAATGTGCCAAACAGGATTTCGGCGATAAACAGGCTACCCGCCAGCGGTGCGTGGTAGGCGCTCGCCATCCCGGCGGCGGCCCCGCAGGCAATCCATAATTTCCATTCATCACGTGCGGTAAAGCGCTGAGCAAACCACGACGCTGCCAGCGCCGCCAGCAGGATCATCGCGCCTTCTCGACCAATGGCGCTGCCGCTAACCACCACCAGTAACGATGCCAGGGATTTGACCAGGCTGGCACCGTAATCGAATTGCCCGTCGGTGCGCAGCGCTTCCATGTAGTCCGTAGGCGCGTGAGGCCGTTGTTGATTCAAACGCTGCCAGCCCCACAAGAGCATTCCCGCTGCAAAGCCACCGAGGGCAGGCGTCAGCACGCGTCGCCACGCGGAAAGCCCCGTTGCAGCGTTGACCAGGCTGCCGGTGTTGTTGTTGAGGAACAGCCACTCCAGAAACAGCATCGCATGACGAAACCCGGCCACCGCCAGCGCGGCGAGCATACCGGTAATGGCGGCAAACAGCAGTCGACGCAGCATAGTGCGCAGGTCGGGATAAGCGTGAAGACGTTGCATGAGCGGTTTCGATACAAAGAGATTCAGGCGGCTATTTTGCGGGGAAAGCGGGGGAGATGCAAAAGCTGTGGGTGCGGTAACCCCTCACCCTAACCCTCTCCCACAGGGAGAGGGGACCGAT
>CAJYVI010000158.1 GCA_913778145.1 uncultured Pseudocitrobacter sp. | reverse complement strand
TATGAACAGGCGAAATGGCTGGTGTTACCGGGCAGAAGGGAACGAAGTTACCCGAGAGAACTGAAGATAAAAAACAGAAAATACCCGGAGAAAAAAACTGCTGGTCACCTTAAGTGACCAGCATTAGGGCTCGCCCGGTTTTTTTACGCCTGATGAAATCTTACTGATGACGTTTGCGCAGGTTCTCAATCACCGTCGTTAAATCGAGGTCCTGATCCTGCAACAGTACCAGCAGGTGATACATCAAGTCCGACGCTTCGTTGGTCAGCTCAAAGCGATCTTTCACCGTTGCCGCCAGCGCGGTTTCTACACCTTCTTCACCCACTTTTTGCGCGATGCGTTTGGTGCCGCTGGCATACAGGCGCGCGGTGTAGGAGCTTTCCGGGTCAGCGGTTTTACGCTCGGCCAGCAGTTGTTCCAGTTGATACAGGAAAAGCCATTGGTGGCTGGCGTCGCCGAAACAGCTGGAAGTGCCTTTGTGGCAGGTTGGGCCAATGGGGTTGACCAGTACCAGCAGGGTGTCGTTATCGCAGTCGGGCGTGATGCTCACCACGTTCAGGAAATGGCCGGACGTTTCACCTTTGGTCCACAACCGTTCTTTGGTGCGGGAGTAAAACGTCACTTTCCCGGACGACTGGGTTTGCGCCAGCGCCTCTTTATTCATATAGCCCAGCATTAAGACTTCGCCGGAGACCGCGTGTTGTACGATGGCGGGCATCAGTCCGTCGGTTTTTTCCCAGTCCAGTTGTTCAGTTAACATACCCGTATCTCCACGCCCTGTGCGGCCAGGTACGCTTTTAATTCACCAATATTAATAATTTGCTTGTGGAATACCGAGGCGGCCAGCGCACCATCGACATCCGCATCACGAAAGGCTTCGAGGAAGTGTTCCATTGTGCCTGCGCCGCCTGAGGCAATCAGCGGAACGTGGCAGACTTCACGCACTTTTTTCAGTTGTTCCAGGTCGTAGCCGTTACGCACACCGTCCTGGTTCATCATGTTAAGGACGATTTCACCCGCGCCGCGTTTTTGCACTTCCTGCACCCAGTCGAGAGTCTCCCACTGGGTGACGCGGGTGCGGCTTTCATCGCCAGTGTATTGATTGACGTGATATTTGCCGCTGTCGGCATCAAACCAGGTGTCGATCCCGACTACGATGCACTGCACGCCAAAACGATCCGCTAGGCGGGTAATCAGCTCCGGGTCAGCAAGCGCCGGGGAGTTGATGGAAATTTTATCCGCGCCAAATGAGAGGATCTTCGCGGCGTCGTCGATGGATTTAATGCCACCGGCGACGCAGAATGGGATATCAATCACTTCCGCGACGCGGGAAACCCAGCTTTTATCGACGACACGGCCATCGCTGGAGGCGGTAATATCGTAAAACACTAATTCGTCTGCGCCTTCGTCGGCGTAGCGTTTTGCCAGCGGCACGATGTCGCCGATAATTTCGTGATTACGGAACTGCACGCCTTTAACGACCTGACCATCACGCACGTCCAGGCAGGGGATTATCCGTTTTGCCAGCATTGAATGGCCTCCGTTACGGTGAATTTATCTTCCAGCAGTGCACGCCCGACAATCACGCCGCGCACGCCGGTGCCGCGCAGAGCGGCGATGTCCGCCAGCGAGCCGATGCCGCCGGAAGATTGAAACGCCACTTGCGGGTAGCGGGCGCAGACTTCTTCATACAGCGAGACGTTAGAGCCCGCCAGCGTGCCGTCACGCGAAATATCGGTGCACAATACGTGTTGCAGGCCAACCGGCAGATAGGTTTCAACCAGTTCTTCCAGCGTGACGCCGGAGTTTTCCTGCCAGCCGCTAACCGCGACTTGTTTCCTGCCTTGTTCGTCGATGCGCACGTCCAGCGCCAGCACCAGATGCTCCGCGCCAAAGCGGGTAAACCAGCCTTTAACGATGTCCGGGGATTTTACCGCCGTCGAGCCGACGACCACGCGTTCAACGCCAGCATCCAGCAACGCGGCTACATCGTCTTCGGTGCGCACGCCGCCGCCAACCTGTACCGGCACGTTCACGCCCGCAACCAGCTGTTTCAGCAACGGGATCTGGCGCAGCGCCGGGTCTTTCGCGCCGGTTAAATCGACCAGGTGCAGCACCTGTGCGCCCTGAGCGGCGTAATCCTGTAAACGCGGCAGTGGGTCATTACCGTAGTCGCGCTGTTGGGCGTAGTCGCCCTGATGCAAACGCACTACCGTGCCATTAATTAAATCTAAAGCTGGAATGATCATTACATCTCCAGGAAGTTTTTCAGCAGTTGCGCCCCGGCAGCACCGGAACGTTCCGGGTGGAACTGCACGCCGTAAAAGTTATCTTTCTGCACCGCGGCGGTGAACGGTTCGCCGTAGTTACACTGCGCAATGGTGTAAGGGTTCACCGGCATGGCGTAGCTGTGGACGAAATAGAAGTACGCGCCATCTTCGATACCCCGGAACAGACGGTCGCCCGCTTTCGGGTAGACGCGGTTCCAGCCCATGTGCGGCAGCGGCAGGCCGAAGTCGGTCATTTTCGGCACGTCCTGGTCAATAATGCCCAGCAGGTCGACGCCGTTGCTTTCTGCGCTGCGGCTACCCAGGATTTGCATCCCGAGGCAAATACCCAGCACCGGTTGGGTGCAGGCTTTAATCAGCTCGACCAGTTCACGCTCGCGAATCTGGTCCATTGCCGCCTGCGCGGTGCCGACACCCGGCAGAAACAGTTTATCAGCCCGCAGCACCACATCCGGGTCGCGGCTCACCACCGGGTCATAACCGTGGCGGCTGATAGCAGACTTCACCGAGTTCAGGTTGGCGCAGCCAGTATCGAGGATGACAACGTTCATCACAGCACTCCTTTTGAGGAGGGAAGGGTATCGCCTTCCACGCGGATCGCCTGGCGCAGCGTACGGCCAAAGACTTTGAACAGGCTCTCCACGCGGTGGTGATCGTTCTTACCTTTGGTTTTCAGGTGCAGCGTGACGCCCATGGTGTAGGAGAGCGAGCGGAAGAAGTGCTCGATCATCTCGGTGCTCAGGTCGCCGACGCGCTGGTAGGTATACTCGGCTTTATATTCAAGGTGTGGACGCCCGGAGATATCCAGTGCGCAGCGTGCCAGGCACTCGTCCATTGGCAGCACAAAGCCGAAACGGTTGATGCCGCGTTTGTCGCCCAGCGCCATTTTTAACGCTTCGCCCAGCGCCAGCCCGGTGTCTTCCACCGTGTGGTGATCGTCGATATACAGGTCGCCCTGTACAGCAATCTCCATGCGGAAACCGCCGTGGGTGGCGATTTGGTCCAGCATGTGGTCGAAGAAACCGACGCCGGTGCTGATTTTGCTGCCGCCTTCGCGGTCCAGCCACACTTTGACGTCGATCTGGGTTTCTTTGGTTTTACGCTCAACGTGGGCGTAACGGTCGCGGCGGGTGAGGTGCTCGCCAATCGTCGCCCAGTTCAGCGTTTCGCGGTTATAGCGCAGGCCGATGATATCCATGTTTTCTGCCAGCTGGATATCGGTGGCGCGATCGCCAATCACATAGCTGTTGGCTTTATCCATCACGCCGTCGGCCAGCCAGGCGGTGACCAGCTTCGTTTTCGGCTTGCGACAGTCGCAGTTATCCGCCGGGAAGTGCGGGCAAATCAGCACATCTTCGAAGTGAACGCCCTGCGAGGTGAAAATCTGCATCATCAGATTATGCGGGCCGTCAAAGTCTGCCTGCGGGTAGCTGTCGGTGCCCAGCCCGTCCTGATTGGTGACCATCACCAGTTTGTAACCCGCTTTCTGCAGGGTCAGCAGCGTCGGAATAACGTCCGGTTCAAATTCCAGTTTCTCGAAACGGTCAACCTGGAAATCGCTCGGCGGCTCTGCAATCAGGGTGCCGTCGCGGTCAATAAAGAGAAACTTCTGGGTCATACATTCTCCGCATTCAAAGCGTCAATAACGCGCTGGCTCTCTTCGCGGGTGCCGATGGTGATACGCAAACAGCCGCTTAAAGAAGGTTGTTTATTCTGGTCTCGTAAGATAATGCCCTGATCCCACAAAGATTTAAACACTGCGCTGGACGCTTTAATACGCACAAGAATGTAATTGGTTTCAGAGTCGAAGACCTGTTCCACGCACGGAATGCCGTCAAGGTTCGCCACCAGATACTGACGCTCGGCCAGAATTTGCGCCACGCGTTCGCGCATCGCGGTGATGCCCTGCGGCGCCAGCGCCTGCGCGGCAATATCAGCAACCGGTGTAGAAAGCGGATAAGGCGCAATCACTTTCAACAGAAGGGCGATAACCTCTTCATTCGCCAGGGTAAAACCACAACGAAGACCGGCGAGGGCAAAGGCTTTGGAAAGCGTGCGCAGAATCACCAGATTCGGGTATTCGTCCAGCCAGCCAGCCAGCGTCGCCTGCGGGCAAAACTCAATGTAAGCTTCGTCGGCAACCACCAGCGCTTTGCCGCGCGTCATCTCCAGCAGCGTGCGGAAATCCTGCGGGTTAATCAGTTGCCCGGTCGGGTTGTTCGGGCTGCAAACGTAAACCACTTTGACGCCGTCGAGCTTATCGGCGATAGCGGGGAGATCGAGCTGCCAGTTTTCCAGCGTCGGGACGGTGCGGCACTCTACGCCAATGGTCTCCGCGCTCACGCTGTACATGCCGTAAGTCGGCGGGCAGTAAAGAATCGCGTCTTTACCTGGTTCGCAAAACGCGCGCACCAGCAGTTCGATGCCTTCATCGGCCCCACGGCTGACCAGCACCTGTTCCGGCTTCACGCCCGCATAGGTGGCGTAGTTTTCAATTACCGCTTTTGGCTGGCATTCCGGGTAGCGGTTCAGCGTCTGCGCGGTAAGCTGAAATTCGACCGGCGTCGGGAATTCGTTGGCATTGAGCCAGACATCGCCTTTGCCGCCCAGGCGGCGAGCGGACTGGTATGGCGTCAGATTACGCACATTCTCGCGGGCTAATTCTTCAATGCTCATGCTTGCTCCTTCAGGGCGTTTACGCGCAGGGTGACGGCATTTTTGTGGGCGGTCAGCAGTTCGGCTGCGGCCAGCGTTTCAATGGTGGCGGCGAGAGAGGCAAAACCGTCGCGAGAGAGTTCCTGCACGGTCATGCGTTTCTGGAAATCCGCCAGCCCCAGACTGGAGCAGGTTGCGGTGTAACCGTACGTCGGCAGCACGTGGTTAGTGCCGGAGGCGTAATCGCCTGCCGATTCAGGAGACCAGTCGCCGAGGAAAACGGAGCCTGCGCTGGTGATTTGATCCACCAGGTCACGGGCGTTGCGAGTCTGAATGATCAGGTGTTCCGGGCCGTAGGCGTTGGAAATTTCCACGCACTGGGCGATGTCGCGAGCGATAATCAAACGGCTGGCAGAAAGCGCCTGGCGTGCGGTGTCGGCACGGGAAAGCTCCGCAAGCTGACGCTCCACGGCTTCCGCCACGCCACGCGCGATGTCGGCGTCTGGCGTCAGCAGGATCACCTGTGAATCCGGGCCGTGTTCGGCCTGCGAAAGGAGGTCGGCGGCGATAAAGTCCGGCGTCGCGCCGCTGTCGGCAATCACCAGCACTTCAGATGGGCCCGCAGGCATGTCGATGGCGGCACCGTCCAGACGCTGGCTAACCTGGCGTTTGGCTTCGGTGACGAACGCATTGCCCGGCCCAAAGATTTTATCCACCTTAGGAACTGACTCGGTGCCGAGTGCCAGCGCGGCGATAGCCTGTGCGCCGCCGACTTTAAACACCTCTTTCACACCGCACAGCTGTGCGGCATACAGAATTTCATCAGCAATCGGTGGCGGGGAACAGAGCACCACTTTTTGACAACCGGCGATGCGTGCGGGCGTCGCCAGCATTAAGACGGTGGAGAAGAGTGGCGCGGAGCCACCCGGAATATAAAGGCCCACCGAGGCGATAGGGCGCGTAACCTGCTGGCAGCGCACGCCCGGCTGGGTTTCGATATCCACGCCCGGCAGAATTTGCGCGGTGTGGAAGGTATCGATATTTTTCACTGCGACCTTCATCGCGGCTTTCAGTTCATCGCTCAGGCGGCTGCTGGCCTGGGCGATTTCCTCTTCGGTGACTTTCAGCGCAGTCACGTCGGTTTTATCAAACTTCGCGCTGTATTCGCGCAGGGCGCGGTCGCCGTTTTGCTTAACGTTATCCAGGATCTCCGCGACGGTCCGCGTAATGCTGTCGGAAGCTGAAATTGCCGGGCGCATCAGCAGCGCCTGCTGCTCTTCCTTATTACAACCATTCCAGTCGATCAGGGTGTTAAAGCTCATGGTCGTTACTCCATCATCTTCTCAATCGGCAGCACCAGAATCGAGCTGGCACCCAGCGCTTTCAGTTTTTCCATTGTTTCCCAGAACAGGGTTTCGCTGCTCACCATGTGCATCGCCACGCGCTGTTGGTCGCCAGCCAGCGGCAGAATGGTTGGGCGCTCAGCGCCCGGCAGCAGGGCGATCACTTCATCCAGACGTTCGGTCGGAGCGTGCATCATGATGTATTTCGATTCACGCGCCTGAATCACGCCCTGAATACGGGTCAGCAGGCGGTCAATCAGCTGTTGTTTGGCTTCGCTCATCTCGCCGTCGCGCTGGATGAGGCAGGCTTTGGAGCGGTAAATCACTTCCACTTCACGCAGGCCGTTGGCTTCGAGCGTTGCGCCGGTGGAGACCAGGTCACAAATCGCATCGGCGAGGCCAGCACGTGGGGCGACTTCAACTGAACCGTTGAGCAGGCACGATTTAAACGCAATACCTTTCTGGTCGAGATAACGTTTAAGCAGGTGCGGGTAAGAGGTGGCGATACGTTTGCCGTCGAGACCTGCCGGGCCATCCCAGGCTTCATCCACGGCGGTCGCCAGCGACAGACGGCAGCCGCCGAAATCAAGACGACGCAGGGTGTAATAGCGCGGGTCTTCGCCCTGCGCGCGGCGGCTCAGCAGTTCTTCTTCCAGCACGTTTTCGCCGATGATGCCGAGGTCAACCACGCCATCCATAATCAGCCCCGGAATATCGTCGTCACGCACGCGCAGAATATCGATAGGCATGTTCTCCGCCATCGCGATCAGGCGCTGGGTGTGGAGATTGATTTTAATGCCGCAACGGGCGAGTAATTCGCGTGAATCATCGCTCAGGCGACCTGATTTCTGCATAGCTATGCGTAAACGGCTGTTATCTAACATTCTGATTTCCTCTTACCCTGCTGAATTTAGTTCAAAAAAAAGCCCCCGGAAGAAATCTTCCGGGGGCTCTCTTGCGTTCATGCACCACTGGAAGATCTAGACGTCTCCCAGCACACATCGCCTGAAAGACTAGTCAGGATGATGGTGATGATGGTGGTGTTTAAATTGAACGCACATAATTAGTTTCTCGTTGAATGAGTATTCACTTGATGTCTTTTAACCTAGCCCACTTTTACCGTTGAAGGCAAGGGGTTTTTTCAATCTTTAAATCATTTCATATTCACACTATAAATTGTCAGTTACCTCAGGCTGGCGTAGCCTTATAGAAGAAGGATAGCCAGAAACCAGGAGAGCAGGCATGAAAAAGGTCGCGATTGTCGGATTAGGTTGGTTGGGCATGCCGCTGGCGCTGGCGTTGACGGCGCGTGGGTGGCAGGTGACCGGCAGCAAAACGACGCAGGATGGGGTGGAAGCGGCGCGGATGTGCGGGATTGACGGCTATCCGTTACGCCTTGAGCCACAACTGGTTTGTGACGCGGAAGATTTAGACGCGCTGATGAATGTTGACGCGCTGGTGATTACCTTACCGGCGCGCCGCAGCGGTGAAGGTGAAGATTTTTATCGTCAGGCGGTGCAGGAGATTGTGGATACCGCGCTCGCCCATCATATCCCGCGCATTATTTTTACCAGTTCCACGTCGGTGTATGGAAATACGCAGGGGACGGTGAAAGAGAGTACGCCGCGAGAGCCGGTTACGGCGAGCGGTAAGGTGCTGAAAGAACTGGAAGACTGGCTGCATCATCTGCCGGGGACGTCTGTAGATATTCTGCGTCTGGCGGGGCTGGTGGGGCCGGGGCGTCATCCTGGCCGTTTCTTCGCCGGGAAGTCTGCGCCGGACGGCCAGCATGGCGTGAATCTGGTGCATCTGGAAGATGTGATTTCAGCGATTACGCTGTTATTGCAGGCTCCGAAAGGCGGACATATCTATAATATATGTGCGCCCCTTCATCCGGCCCGCGAAATTTTTTATCCACAAATGGCGCGCGAGCTGGGTCTGGAGACGCCGGTGTTTTCGCAGCACGCGGGCAGCGGCACGGGCAAAATTATTGATGGCAACCGTATTTGCCATGAGCTGGGTTTCGAATACCAGCATCCTGATCCGCTGTTAATGCCGATGGAATAATTCGCCTCGGCGTTCAGTCTGATGCAAGGGGACGACCATGAAGCCTTTGCTTGATGTGCTGATTATTCTTGATGCATTAGATAAAGAAGGGAGCTTTGCCGCGGCGTCGGCAAAGCTCTACAAAACCCCGTCAGCCCTCAGTTACACCGTTCATAAGCTGGAAAGCGACCTCAATATTCAACTTCTCGACCGCAGCGGCCACCGGGCGACGTTCACCCGCACCGGGCAGATGCTGCTGGAAAAGGGCAGGGAAGTGCTGCACACGGTGCGCGAACTGGAACAGCAGGCAATTAAACTGCACGAAGGTTGGGAAAATGAACTGGTGATTGGCGTAGATGATACGTTTCCCTTTTCTCTGCTCGCGCCATTAATTGAAACCTTTTATCAACATCATAGCGTTACCCGGCTTAAATTTATTAATGGTGTACTGGGTGGTTCATGGCAGGCATTAATTCAGGGCAACGCGGATATTATTGTCGGTGCATTACGCGAACCGCCGCCGCAAAGTGGCTTTGGCTTTCTGCCGCTTGGCCAGCTGGAGCAGATTTTTGTGGTGGCGGCGCATCATCCGCTGGCGCAAATGCCCGAGCCTTTATCGCGGCGCACGATTAAGCGTTTCCGCGCGATTGTGGTCGGTGATAACACCTCGCCAGAATGTGCCACATTCCAGCAACTTCTTGACGATCAACAAGCGATCACGGTCTTCGATTTCAAGACTAAACTTGATTTACAAATCAGTGGGTTAGGTTGTGGTTATGTGCCCCGGTATCTCGCGCAACGCTTCCTCGAAAGTGGGGCGCTGGTTGAAAAATCCGTGGTCGCCCATATCCCTTTTGAACCGGTCTGGATTGGCTGGAATGAACAGACTGCCGGGCTTGCCAGCGCATGGTGGCGGGATGCTGTTTTAGCAAATAGTGCTATAGCTGCGGTCTATAATTCGACCGCTGCTGAATAATCAATCGGTTAGATGGCGAAGTTTACCGATCGGCTTCACATTCTCTTGTATTTTTATGTCAATTTGATGCAGAATGTGCCGCTTGCAAAATATGAGACTAACCGACGTTTTAATACGCGTCGGTTATTTTTTTGCATCAAACAAATCATTCAATAAAAGAGGCCGGGCTTCGTACCGGATAGATACTTACTTAAAAAACGACAGTTGTTGTCGCTGAGGAAATCAAAAAAATGGGGCAATTTTTTGTTTTTGCGACGGTTTTCACCCGTAAGGAGAATAACCATGTCGCATAACGCTACTCCAAACACCTCTCGCGTGGAATTACGTAAAACCCTTACGCTGATTCCGGTTGTCATGATGGGCCTTGCCTATATGCAGCCAATGACGCTGTTTGATACGTTCGGTATCGTATCTGGTCTGACAGACGGTCATGTGCCGACTGCCTACGGCTTTGCACTGGTGGCGATTTTGTTCACCGCGCTGAGCTATGGCAAGCTGGTACGTCGCTACCTGTCTGCGGGTTCTGCCTATACTTACGCCCAGAAATCCATTAGCCCGACCGTAGGCTTTATGGTGGGCTGGTCGTCGCTGCTCGACTATCTGTTCGCGCCGATGATCAACATCCTGCTGGCGAAAATCTATTTTGAAGCACTGGTGCCGTCTATCCCGTCGTGGGTATTCGTGATTGCGCTGGTGGCCTTCATGACCGCCTTTAACCTGCGCAGCATTAAATCTGTCGCCAACTTCAACACCGTTATCGTGGTGTTCCAGGTGGTGCTGATTGCCGTTATCCTGAGCATGATCATTTATGGTCTGTTCAACGGTGAAGGCGCGGGTACGCTGACCAGCACGCGTCCGTTCTGGTCTGGCGATGCGCACGTGATCCCGATGATTACCGGGGCAACGATTCTGTGCTTCTCGTTTACCGGCTTTGACGGCATCAGCAACCTGTCTGAAGAGACGAAAGACGCTGAGCGTGTGATTCCGCGTGCGATTTTCCTGACTGCACTGATCGGTGGCCTGATCTTCATCTTCTCCACCTATTTCCTGCAGCTTTACTTCCCGGATATCTCTCGCTTTAAAGATCCGGATGCGTCACAGCCTGAAATCATGCTGTACGTAGCAGGTAAAGCGTTCCAGGTTGGCGCGCTGATCTTCTCCACCATCACCGTACTGGCGTCCGGTATGGCGGCGCACGCAGGTGTTGCGCGTCTGATGTACGTTATGGGTCGTGACGGCGTGTTCCCGAAAAGCTTCTTCGGTTATGTTCACCCGAAATGGCGTACTCCGGCGATGAACATCATCCTGGTGGGCGCGATTGCACTGCTGGCAATCAACTTTGACCTGGTCATGGCAACGGCGCTGATTAACTTTGGTGCGCTGGTGGCGTTCACCTTCGTGAACCTGTCCGTGATTTCACAGTTTTGGATCCGCGAGAAGCGTAACAAAACGCTGAAAGACCACTTCCAGTATCTGTTCCTGCCAATCTGTGGTGCGCTGACCGTTGGCGCACTGTGGGTTAACCTGGAAGAGAGCTCGATGGTTCTGGGGCTGATTTGGGCGGCTATCGGCCTGATCTACCTGGCATGCGTCACCAAAAGCTTCCGCAACCCGGTTCCGCAGTACGAAGACGTCGCGTAATCTTTTAAGATTCGCTGAAGACCGGAGGCCAAATGCCTCCGGTTTTTTTATGCCTTAATTTAACGCTGTTTCTAAAAAATATAGAGAAATAACCAAAAGGAATATCATAGAGGTTTTGGTTATTGGTTCCTGGCAGGTGTGACTGGAATAATTTACGCACTGATATTTTCCAGGTTGATTAATTTTTATGTTGCAGATGATCGTGAGCGGAATAGTGTGTGGCGCGTTGCTGGGGTTTGTGATGCAGCGTGGGCGCTTCTGCCTGACCGGCGGTTTCCGCGATATGTATATCGCGAAAAACAATCGTATGTTTTATGCCTTACTGATTGCCATTTCGGTACAAAGCCTTGGCGTCTTCGCGCTGATTCAGACCGGGCTGGTGCAGTATGACGCGGGCGCGTTCCCGTGGCTTGGCACCGTAGTGGGTGGTTTTGTCTTTGGTATTGGTATCGTCTATGCGGGCGGCTGTGCGACCGGGACCTGGTATCGCGCCGGGGAAGGGCTGATTGGCAGCTGGATTGCGCTGGTTACCTATATGGTGATGAGCGCGGTAATGCGCTCGCCGCACGCCGCCGGGCTGAACGCGTTTCTGGGGCAGCATACCACTGCGCATAACGGCATTGCGGAAACTTTGAATATCTCCGTCTGGCCGCTGATTGCCGTGCTGCTGATTGCTACTCTCTGGCTGGTTAGCAAAGAACTGCGCAAACCGAAGCTGAAGGTTGCATCACTGCCGCCGCGTCGTACGGGTCTGGCGCATCTGCTGTTTGAAAAACGCTGGCATCCGTTTGTCACCGCCGTGTTGATTGGCCTTATCGCACTGCTGGCATGGCCGCTGAGCGAAGCCACCGGGCGTATGTTCGGTTTGGGCATTACCTCGCCGACCGCCAATATTTTGCAATTCCTCGTTTCTGGCGAAAGCAAATACGTTAACTGGGGCGTCTTCCTGGTGCTGGGGATTTTCCTGGGTTCCTTTATCGCCGCCAAAGGCAGCCGCGAATTCCGCGTGCGTGCCGCCGATGCCAGCACCACGCTGCGCAGTGCCTCCGGCGGCGTACTGATGGGCTTCGGCGCCAGCATTGCGGGCGGTTGCTCGATCGGTAACGGCCTGGTGATGACCGCGATGATGACCTGGCAGGGCTGGATTGGCCTGGTATTTATGATCCTCGGCGTGTGGAGCGCGTCGTGGATGTTGTATGTGCGTCCGCAGCGTAAAGCGAAGTTGAAAACCGCTACGGCATAACAGGAGTAAAAAAGATGACGGTAAAAAAACTCGATGTGGTCACTCAGGTGTGCCCGTTTCCACTGATTGAAGCGAAAGCAGCAATGGCCGAAATGGCCAGCGGCGACCAGTTAGTGATTGAATTCGACTGCACCCAGGCGACGGAAGCCATTCCTCAGTGGGCGGCGGAAGAGGGGCACACCGTGACTGATTTCCAGCAGGCGGGCGACGCCGCCTGGAGTATTACGGTTCAGAAAGCCTGATAGCCTGCGCCCCGCAAGTGCGGGGCGTTTCGTTAAACAATTTCCTGCGCGTACTGATAAAGCGCTTTCAGCAGCGCCAGTTTCTCACTGTTCCCTTCATACTGCGCATATAGCGCTTCCAGTTGCTGCATATAGGCCTGCAAAAATTCCGGCGTAAAGACATCGCGGCGATGCTCTAACCAGCGCATCTGCTCCTGTTCATCCAGCGAACCGGGGAAATTACGTGCCCGGTAGTTAAACAGCAGTTTCTCAATGCGCGCATCGGCAAAGGTAAGGTCCAGTGCGGGCAGGTTGCGCGGCTCGGTTTCCAACACGATTTTCATCGCGGCCCGGTCAGCATCGCTGAAGAAGCCGTTATAGAGCTGCGCATCGACATTCGGCGAGGGCACGAACGGTTCGGCTTCGGCGAAGATCGCCACCACTTTTTCGCGCACTTGCGGGTTTTCGCGCAGCACTTTGAGATTATCCAGACAGTGCTGGCGATTAATGCCCAGACGTTCAGCATCTTCTGGGCGCAGGGTATTTGCGACGGCCAGCACCGGGCATTTATTCAGGTGTACCAGTTTCACCGGAACCGGCGAGATATCACCCAACTCGGCTTTCGGCGTGTAGAGGCGTTCACGCAGAGTATCGGCGTTCAGATCCAGCAGCGAAGAGATATCGCCGGCCAGATCCACCATGATCACCGCATTGCGGTTATCCGGATGCCAGGCCAGCGGAGCAATCCAGCTGGTGTTCCCGCGCCAGGCACCAAACATCCCCGACACATGCACCAGCGGTTTCATCTGCGGCACATCAATCAGCGTGGTCAGCTTTTGTTTACTGCGATAGGCATATAAATAATCAAAGAGCTTCGGCTGCTGCGTTTTCACCAGTTTCGCCATGGCGATGGTGGCATACACATCGGCCATCGCATCGTGGGCGTTACTGTGTTCAATACCGTTGGCTTTCGTCAGATGCTCCAGGCGGAAGCTCGGCAGGCCATCTTCGTTCTCCGGCCAGTTAATCCCTTCCGGGCGCAGGGCGTAGCAGGCGCGCATTACGTCCAGCAGATCCCAGCGCGAGTTATGGTTTTGCCAGCTCCAGGCGTAAGGATCGTAGAAGTTGCGGTAAAAGATATTGCGCGTGACTTCATCATCGAAACGCACATTGTTATAGCCCACTACGCAGGTATTTGGCACGGTGAACAGGTCATGAATGCGGCGAGCGAATGCGGCTTCGTTATCGCCCTTTGCCCGCGCTTCCTGCGGAGTAATGCCGGTTATCAGCACCGCTTCCGGTTGGGGCAGATAATCGTCCGCCGGTTTACAGTAAAAGACCTCAGGCTCCCCGACGATATTAAAATCGTTATCGGTACGAATGGCGGCAAACTGAGCCGGGCGATCCAGCGACGGGCTGGTGCCGAAGGTTTCGTAATCGTGGAAGAGGAATGTTCTTTGTATGCTATCGTTTTTTACTGTCACCTGTTGCCCACGCTTGCTTGTGTATGTTCTTGATATAGCTTGTTTATATGTCTTTTAGTGTCGTTAGTTGCTCTTGTTTGTACACTTGATGATATTGTTGTTTGCTCTTGTACATGCGATATTAAGTACAGATTGAGTACATAATTCATTTTTAAGTGAGTACAAAAAATTACTATGGCGATTAGTGACACAAAACTTCGCTCTACCTATGGTAAACCATATTCCGGTCCTTCTGAAATTACTGATTCTGATGGGCTTGGGATTCGCATAACGCCAAAGGGTGTTATCAGCTTCCAGTTTCGCTTCCGCTGGGATGGAAAGCAACACCGTATGGGGCTTGGTCGCTATCCAGCAATCAGCCTCCGCGACGCGCGTAACATGGTGGCAGATTTAAGAGAGGCAGTAGATAAGGGTATCGATCCCCGGATGCTTGCCGGCGGCAACAAATCGAAGAAAAAGCCAACTGTTAAAGACTGCCTAGCCTACTGGGAAGAAAACTATGTAAACGTTGCTTTAAGGGATAAGACACAAGCACTCTATAAATCAACCGTCATAAAACATATGACGAATGCATTTGAAGGTATGCCCATAGAGGAAATCCCCATTCGCCTATGGGTAGAGCGTTTTACCGAAGAGGAAAGAATTAACCCAAGACGTGCGCGCCAACTTCTCGTTCAGTTACGTTCTGCTATCAGTTGGTGCTTCCGCAGGCAGTTCATTGGAAATGCTGATGTGCTCCTTTTACAGCCTAAAGATATCGGTGTTAAGGCGGCAATAGGGGAAGTAACTCTTAGCTATAACCAGTTAGCGAAAGTATGGCTGGCTATTGACCGTAGCCGTGGGTCTACTTCAAATCGCTTGCTTCATCAGTTGCTGATGTTGTACGGAGCGAGAAACAGTGAAATGCGCCTTTCGGTCAAAGCCGATTTTGACCGAGAGGAGGGGGTCTGGATTGTACCTGCTGAGAATAGCAAAACGAAAAGAATTATCCGGCGGCCAATTTTTGATGCCGCCGATGAGCTGCTGAAAAAAGCCGAAATGACATACGGGAATATACTGTTTCCTGGTCCTGATCTGAAAACCTCAATGACTATTGCCGGTGCCAATCGTTACTTAAAGAGGATCCAACAATCTGTAGGAATAGGGGAATTTACTGCACATGACTTTAGAAGGACCCTCGCAACTAGGTTATCAGAGGAGGGGGTTGCCCCGCATGTAATTGAAAAAATGCTGGGGCATGAGCTTGGCGGCGTGCTTTCCGTGTACAACAAACATGATTGGATCGCTGAACAGAAAGCCGCCTATGAACTGTATGCCGAAAAGATTTTTTGGCATATCAGAAAGATTTCTGGTTAATACCCCCGTTCAGAATCCATTCCTCCACCGCAGATCGTAGGTATTGTTTGGGGTGGGTTCTGATCGGCTTTGGAAAATTATGATGCTCAGTATATTTCCAGATAGTGGCACGGGAAGATACCTTGAGCATTCGCATCGCTTCTTTCTCATCAATCATTTCAATATTAGCCATACCTACCTCACACAGCACTCAGGCCACTGCAGTGGCACCACACATCAAACATCCGCTTCACCACTTCCCGGCAGTAAAACCCTTCAATATCTCTCGTCAGGTCGCACCGGTTCCCGTACCGCCCTCGAACCCACATTTCAAATGCTTTATTCATCTGGCACCTTCCGCTGATAGCGTAGTTACGATTACATGCCGACGTTCGCAGGGCCTCACCATGAAAATCGCGTTACCGTTACGTAATCCATATCCACCTTCGCGTTCGAGGCGTGCGACAGATGCGCATAATGGACGTGCTACATTTTTGCTGCCTACATCAAATACCCAGGAGTTTTTAAGATCGAGAATCAGATTTCCGACATCACCACCGATGCGCTCGATATAGCGGTCAATTGCATGGGCAGTAATCGTATATTGACGAAACTGAATGCACCCTGACGCGATCATTTCTGGCTCTGTATATTTCATTATTTCACCTTCACCTCAATGCCTGTGATGGCGCATGCTCGCTCAATTGCCTCTATAACCCAGCGCTTATAGGTCTCAGGATGAAAGGTTTCATTCTTTCCGGTACCGCTCCAGAACGCTTTTGAGCTGATATCGGGTAGGGTGATGGTTAGCTGTTTATCCTCGCTGCTATCGGCCTGTACCCATTTCCCATAGGTTTGTGATTCCAGACGTTGCAACAATTCGCCGATACTCAACGGTGCTATAAGCTGCTGGCGTAACCGCTCGATCTCCGCCGCCATGTAGTACCCGGTTTTGCTCCAGGTATCGAAGTCATCGCCGACCATATCCGGTTCCATTGATGCCATCAGAATGGCATGGCGGTAATCGTCGCTGCCGCTGGTAATGGCCACGGCGTAGGAATCGTCGTTTTCCCTTTTATGGATAAGCACTACCGGGTTAGTTATTTTGCTCATTCCGCTGTCTCCCTCTCAGCTTCGATGATGGCATCTACAGCCATCACCAGGGTTTTGGCGAGGTCGTCGTAATCCTGCCATGCATCATTGCTAAAAAAATTCGTGAGCATTACCGGCGCTATCTGTGCAACGAGGTGCTGGCGGTAAGTCATGCCATTACTGCCCAGTCCGCAGCCCGATCGGGCAGCCACTGGAAATACTGGAAAATTGCCATTACTCATCGCGCCACCTCGCGCATTGCTGTTTTATTGGCTCGGAGCATTTCTTTTGAGCGACCAGAAATAACGGTTTTCATCAGGAAGAAGCCGCGACGATTTGCAATAACACCTGGAGTACACATCAGCACGGTATCAACGAGGCGCACATGGCGGCGAAACTCAAACACGGTGCTGGTGATGGTCAGTGTGGCTACTGCGCCTTTATCTTCATATTCGGTTTTCATAAGGTGTTACCCCGGCTTTGAGTGAGAACGTGGGCCATAACGCTGGCTTTCAATTTTTTGCGGATCTGCTTTTTACGCTGGTGGTTCCAGTAGCCCAGCCAGATAATCAGGTGGCCGGTTACAACGTGGACACTGGTTACATCTAGCGGCAGGTGCAGCAGCTGGAACGCGTTGGTAATTTCCGAGGTTGTAATTTCTTTCACCGCAATACCCTCGCTAATATCTGCATCACGCCAATAAAACCCATTGCACCAGCTGTCAGGCCCGCACCAATCAGAACGGAGAAGAACAGCGCCCACAGGGAGCGCACATACATTGTTTTCATTAATTCTTCTCGCCTCTTTCAGTGCATAACCGGCATGTCGGGCATGCCTTCGGTCTGAATTTGTTCGATAAAGCCGTCATGCAGCATGGTGAAACATTCCCGGCCAAATGCTGAAAGCCTGAATCCGTATGCGCCGTCAGTCACAGCCATATCCTGATACATACGTAGTGCCATCTGGTTACCGGCTTCCTGACCGTATTTTTCAATGGCGCAACGCTCGACATGGTTAGCGAGAGCAAATCGCTCCGGGCCGGGGTAAACGCTGATTGAACCGTTCTTGCCGGAATAGATAGCAGCGGTATCCACGCCGCCATCCTCGTTGGGAACATCAATAGTGCCGTTCTTCTCAATCGCCTCGACGATGAAGGCAGAGGAGAGCAGCCATCGCCAGACGATGAGTTGCTTATCAATGCTCAGCTTTATCCAGCCGCTTTCTTCTGCCTCAAGAATGCACGCCAGCAATTCCAGGCCTTTAACCAGATTTCGGTCATAGCGACCGCTATCCAGTCCTTTGATTGCTACCTGATAACCAATAACCCGACGCCCACACCGGATGCCTACTGATGTTGGCTCTGGGGTAAAATTGCCGTTAATCATCGAATTCCCTCCGGTTTACATGCCTGCAATTCATATACTTCGTTCCTGTAGCGGTCGTGCATGGCGTCCCATTTCTCACACCATTTTTCCATTTCGCGCTTACGGGCTAGGATGCGACGCAGGCGACGAATGCAACGCTGGTGGGCAAGGTGGTATTCTTTCGTTACGCCACCGCGTTGCCACACTTCACCACGCTCAGGGTGGCAGACCTTTATATCAGGATGGCGGCAGTGGAACCCTGATACCTCGAAGGCCCACGTAGTCATGAAGAACGCCAGATAGCGAATTGCTGTATCACGGCTAAAGCATTTCTTCTGGCGACCATGTCGTTCGGCAACAAACAGTGGGCCCGCCGGGGTAGCGTATTTTTGTAATGCCATATCAATGGCGCTGGCAGTGCGATTATCAGGCATTTAAAGTTTCCTCAATTCGAAGCCCTGCTTCCCGGGCTAATTCAATAAACGTGTCTATTGCACAAATATGTTCATCGTCCAAAAGGCGGCGATCACATTTGACATGACCTTTTTCGATATAAAGAACCACGCGACCTGTGAACTCAGGGGAAACATGCAGGTCAATATTTAATACAGGGGGGGGCATCTCGATTCCCTTGTACATAATCATTTGCTGTCGAGCCATTTCACTGCACCTCGCTTATATTTAGATTTTGCGTACGCCACCACTTCTGATAACAACTCATCAATAATTAACTTTCCGGTATCAGTCAGGTATTCGGTATGCCCGTTTATATCGAGACTGTTTGAATAAGTCTTTCTGATAAACTCAGCAGATTCTTTTCCGAATTCAGATATTGCCTGTTTTTCGAATTTAATAAGCAACTTCTTAACTGCATCTTCATCAATGGCTATCGTCTGGATTTCGCCGCCTGGTAAATTAATAATCAGGCAATAGCCACCTGTTTTACGCTTCATGCGATGTAACGCTGCAATCGCGATACGGCGGCGGTAGATATCAATTGCGTTATTTTTCACGGCGCTCAAACTCCGCATCAATCCATGTCGAAATCTCAGCCGATAAACCAAGGCAGAGGCCAGACAATGAAATAATTTGCTCAATATCCATATCTGTGATGTTTGTGTTGATTAGCTCCATTAAGTAATAAAGGTTTTCTGCTGTGTTTTTTGCCGTTTCAAGTGAGCTGTCTCTGCTTAACATGGTTATCTCCCATACGCTTTGCGCAGATAAAGGTTAGCGATAACGGTCTGCCCGAATGATGCATAGAGCAGGGCGGTTTTATGTGCATTGCTGTCTTTGATTAATGTCATTATCTCGCCTGTGTGAAATTTGGTTGTGGATATCCCCAGCGATTAAGCTGTATTTCAAATTAATACGTAATTAACTTAATTTAGATTCGATGTTTTTTAGCTTCTTACAAACTTTTAGTGCATAGTCGTGAATAGCATCTGCCATGTAACACTTAGGGTTATCGCTATCTTTATCAGTGAAATAGAACTCAGTATACATATGGCTTAGCTCTTCCATTTTTTTTGCTGCAATCACAACATCAAAAATATCGTCGATTAAATCACCCAACTTATCGAGTGCAATGCTGCCGTGATTCTTCGTAAGAAGCGTATGGCTTGCATCGTCCAGTAACTGCTGAATCATGAATAAGTTGCTTTCAACGGTGCATTCATCAAGCTCTTCACGAGCCGCAATTAATGTTGTTAATACTGATTTAGCTCGCTCGATAGTGATTACAGCATTATGATTATTCATTTATTAGCCTCAACCTTGAAATCATACTGATTGATGTATTCGTAAGCCTTTTCGCTTGTTTTCTGCATTGAGCGAATTAAGCAAGACAGATGATTATCAGTCTCTCCGGTATCTGGTGAGTTGCGAAAAATAAACTCCAGTAGTGACGTGTTTTCTACTAATTCAGCCGTGATGATTTCAAGCATGTTAATTGGAGTTTTCATTGAAGTTTCCCCAGTTCGATTTTACGGGCTGCGTCAGCATATTTGCGAGAAAACTCAAGGAGCACATCACTTAACTCCTGATACTCTTCGTCTGTGACGGCGGAAAGAAGACCTGCCACTTCAATAAAAACAGCAAGATTTTTGAATGCATCATGCGGATGCAGGGAAAGACCTTTGAAATATTTTGTTTGAATATCACCCATCTCATTGGCTCCGTTGTTTGCCGATGAGGTAAAGGTAATTTAAATATTAACTTTAGTAAATGCCTTTGGTTAATTTATTTTTACTTTGGTTATTAACTTTATGAAATGTAATGAAAAAAAACCGGCGCAAGGCCGGTTTCTTGTATGTTTTGTTAGTTAAAGGAGTACTGAATACCAGAATACCCGACCAATTATCTCTATCTTTTCTAGAGGTTTATCTTCTGGTGGGTGAGAGGTATTGAAGCTGCGAATACTTACGGTGTCGGGGCCTGTACGGTAAAGTTGTTTTATGCGCTTCCAACCGTCTTCGTTTATTGCATAGATTTTACCATCTACTATTCGTTTATCGTTTGTGTTGACAGCGACAGTTGTACCATCAGGTATGACCGGCTCCATACTATCGCCTGCCGCAGGGAAGCAGAGCACACCAGAGCCATCACTGTTAGCCCCCACTCGTCTTAGGGTTGCTTTAGAGAAGCGCAGCATAAACCCATTATAGTCTTCATCATTGATGCGCCCATCGCCGCATGCAAACTCGATATCTTTCAAAAATGGAATCTCAACCTCATCGTCTCGGATAGGAGTGTGGCCATCCCAAGACTCAACTTTTCCCCAGTGACTTTTGGGAGGGATCTGGTCGGCTTCGGTTACTGCCCGTGAAGGAGCTTCCTTTCGCATCGGTCCATCACCAGTGGAAAGCCACTCAGGTCTGACGTCTAGGGCACTAGCAATTTCTACCAATTTTCGTGTAGAGACTGATCTACCAGAAGCTAGCTTCCAGATGCTGGGTTGAGACATGCCCACAATCTCCCCCAGCCTGCCGTTAGACATACCAGCAAGAGACATAGCGTGATTCAAACGATCGGCAAAAGTTTTCATATCTAAATTCTATACCTTTAGTTAATAACAGTAAATTAACTTACGGCATTGCCTAAAGTTAATCAATGGGCTAGTATTTGGCTTGTTTTATTAACTTTGGGAAATTGGTTTATGATTAATCGCCACATCCAAAAAGCAGTCGACATCACCGGAAGCCAAGCCGCCTTAGCGCGTGCCTGTGGCGTTTCATCGGTGGCTGTCTTTCGATGGTTAAATGGCCGCCGTGTGAAAGCTGATTATGTTATGTCCATTGTTAAGGCTACCAATGGAAAAGTTAAAGCTTATCAGATTCGTCCGGATCTTCCTGATACTTTCCCGCACCCATCATCAGAGGCGTGACATGTCACAGCGAACAACAGGAAGCTCAAAATGAAAACTGCTATCAAAATATTCGATTTTAAGTCTGATGCTGGTGAGCTGCTGGCTTCAGTTCGCTCTGTCATGGTTGACCAGACACCGTGGTTTTTTGCTGTCGATGTGTGCCAGGCGCTGGGGCTGAGTGACACGAACAAAGCACTTTTGTCGGTTGACGATGAGGATAAACGCGAACACGAACAGTATTCGGGTTCGGGCCGTAAGCCGATGCTGGTCAATGAGTCGGGGCTTTACACTCTTATTCTCAAAAGTCGCAAAAAGCAAGCCAGACGTTTCAAGCGCTGGATCACTGCTGAAGTACTGCCATCAATTCGCGCTACCGGAGCGTACAACCTTTCACCAGACAGTAGCCTTCCTGATTTTAATGATCCGGCATCCGCTGCCCGCGCCTGGGCAGACGAATACGAAGCGAAAAACAAGGCTATTGGGTATGCCCACCGTCAGGCTCAGTATATTGAGCATCTGGAAAACCTCTTTCAGCCTGGTATGTCGCCCTGCCAGTTCTGCAAGCAGTTGAATGGTGTCAATGTCCAGCAGGTCAATGCGTTTTTATTCGAGCATAACTGGCTCTATGACGACCAGCCAAAGGCCAAGTATCCGCGCTGGCGGGTCAATCATTATGCGCGCGATCTTTATCTCAGTGAGCGCATTGGGCAAGTAGAGCAGGATGATGGCGAGATGCGTGATACCTATAAGCCGGTACTTCTGCGTAAAGGGGCCGTCTGGATCTATCGCCACTATCTCAAGGGGCATCTTCCAATGAAGAAAAAATGGAATGGTATATTCACCCACGACACAGAACTGGCAGGTGCAGCATGAATCACTCGTATTTTGTAAGTCACGGTTGCTTCGACAACCCACTGCAACGGCTGATTATGGTTCGCATTCTGATGGCTGGCTCTATGGATGGTAAAGGTGAGCGAGTTCTCGATAACCAGATTCTGGCCGATTTCTGCTGCTGCTCCAGGCAGGCAATGTTCAAGGAGATAAAGAACCTTGAGCGGGCTGGGCATCTTCACGTTCGCCAGATTGGTGCACTTACTACCGGTCTGAAAGTTCGCCTTGAGCCAGCGCGAGGTTACACAATTACCCCTCCCGGAGGTAATCAGTGAGCACCATTGCCCCAACAGAAACTGTTATGGCTATCGGCCAAATCAACCTGACGGGTAACGTGACGCCCGCCAGCTGGTGGCGGCATATTACCCTTCCTAGCGGACGCCCAGATCAGACAGCAATCACGCTACTTGCCGAGATCGTTTATTGGTATCGACCGTCAGAAGTGCGCAATGAGGTAACAGGTGCATTGGTGGGCTATCGCAAGCGCTTCCATGGAGACAAGCTTCAGCGTAGCTATCAGGCATTTGCGGAGCAGTTCGGTTTCTCTAAGCGTGAGACAACTGATGCACTTAAACGCCTGCGTGATGCCGGGTTCGTCACACTTGAACTTCGTACCGTGCAGACGTCAGAAGGTATGACTTTGAGCAATGTTCTTTTTGTTGAGCCGATCCCAGAGGCTATTGATGATATCAATAGCATGGTACGAAAATCAGATGCTAAAAATGTAACCCCTGTTCCGTTTCAACGTAACACCCCCTCCGAACAAACGGAACCCCTCCCACGTTCTGACGTAGACGACCCTACGTTGAAAAGTGAGACGTATACAGAGATTACTACAAAGACTACTACAGAGATTAAAAACACTATTGGTGCATCCGCTGACGCTCCTGCACGTTCTGCAAAACAGGATTATTCTCCTGAATTCGAAACAGCCTGGCAGTCATACCCCAAACGCGCTGGTGGTAATTCCAAAGCTGCTGCTTACAAAGCCTGGAAAGCCCGCCTGAAAGACGGGGTTAAGCCTGAAGTCATGCTGGAAGGTGTTAAGCGCTATGCAGCCTACGCCAAATCCACTGGCAACGCTGGCACCCAGTACGTCAAACAGGCATCGACGTTCTTCGGCCCCGATCGCCACTTTGAAGAGTCCTGGCTGGCTCCATCAGCCCCCGGAGGTGGGCGTCCCGGCATACTCCCGGTATCTGGCTTTAGCGAGCAGGACTATGGCAATGCAGACTGCAACTGGTAATTCTGGAGAATCAATATGTTAAATATTAAACAGCGCGAAGAAAAAACCGCCTTGCAGGACCGTCGCGATAATCTGCTTGATGAGCTGGCGTTCGCTGTTGAGCATAAAAAACCGTGGCAATGGGGAAGCTGGGATTCCGGTGAAACTTGTACTGTATCCTGTAAAACCCACGGCGATTACGAGTGCCAGACGCTCATCGGGAAAGCGCTACGTGGTGCTGAGAAACTCAAACACTCTCACTGTCCTGGATGTATTCGCGACGAACTGGAGGCGGTTGATGCAAGGCTGCATGCGCTCCGGGTATCTGATTTGCTGGACAATGCAGGGATCGCACGACGCTTTGAAGGTTGTGAGTTCGAAAACTATCAGACCGTGAATCAGGATGCTGCGAAGAATCTCGCCGCCTGTCGGCGCTATGCTGACACGTGGCAGGAACGCCTTGCAGCGGGTACCAGCATGGTGATGATCGGGAATTGCGGTACTGGTAAAAATCACCTGGCGGTGTCGATGGTAAAAAATATCGTCCGCAATCACCTGGCCACTGTGGAGATCACCGATGTTATGCGGCTTACGCGTGCGGTGAAAAGCACATGGCGCCACAATGCTGAGACTACCGAGGAAGAGGTTATTGAGCGGTTCGCCTCTTTGGACTTGCTTATCATCGATGAGGTGGGCGTGCAATTTGGTAGCCCGGCTGAAATGACTATTCTGCAGGAGGTAATCAACGCCCGCTATGAGAGTGTTCTGCCTACAATCCTGATCAGTAACCTGACGTTTGAGCAACTCAAAGAGTCCATTGGCGAGCGTATCGTGGATCGTGTTACCGATGGCGGGCGTAACCGCCTGGCATTTGGCTGGGAAAGCTACCGCGCAATTGCTGCTGAGGTGACGGCATGACAACTCCTGTATGGAAAAATGATGATCTGGAAGGTGCTGTAATTGGCGCACTGTTCCTGCGCAATGCAGATCCTGAGGTTCTTGGCATCATTTCCCGTCTGCCGCCAAGCGTATTTTCTGTCCGGCAGTACCGCGATATCTATTCCGGCATCTGTCGGCAGGTTCGCGGAACTGGAGTGATTGACCCACTGCTGCTTTGTGAAGTCATGCCAGAGCACAGCGCAATAATTCTCGAATCCAGCAGCATTGCCTGGGCAAAGTCCTCGCTGGTTTATTACGTCTCAGTTCTGGAGCGCAACGCCGCTGTCCGTGATGCTGAAATTGTTATTGAAAAAGCCCTGGCGGGGATACGAAGCGCCGCTAATGGCGAGAATGCTGTTGAGGCCCTGAAAGCCGCACAGGATGCTATGGCTGCTATTTCTCTTACTCCCGATACTGTTCAGCCAGTCCATATTGACGATGTGCTCACGGCTGTTGTGGAGCGTGCGGATGCCAGACATCAGGGCATGGAAGAAGCAAAAAGCCTGCTTACCGGCATTGAAGAACTTGATGCTAAAACGGGCGGTATCGAGCCAACCGATCTGGTATTCATAGCCGCGCGGCCATCGATGGGGAAAACGGAGCTGGCACTCGACATTATCGATAAGGTGTCAGAGCAGGGGCATGGTGTCCTGTTTTTTAGCATGGAGATGGCGAATATCCAGATCGGCGAACGCATGGTGTCAGCAGCCGGTGGCATGTCGGTATCACGCCTCAAAGATGTTGCTAAATTCCAGGACGAAGACTGGGCCAGATTGTCAACTGGCGTAGGTCGCCTTACTGGCAGAAATATATGGATGGTCGATGCCACAGACCTCACGCTTGAACAAATCCAGCAAACGGCAACCAGTCATCAGATTGCCCACCCGGAAATCGCGCTGGTGGTCATTGACTACCTGTTGCTGATTAAGATCCAGAGCACTTCCCGCTATGACCTCGCTGTAGGTGAATTATCGAAAGGCCTGAAGCGGCTGGCAAAAACAAATCGTACCCCCGTTCTGGCTTTGAGTCAGCTTTCGCGAGGCGTGGAGTCCCGCCCTAATAAACGCCCAATGAACTCCGATCTGAAGAACTCCGGCGAGATAGAGGCCGACGCCGATATCATCCTGATGCTCTATCGTGATGAGGTGTACAACCCTGAATCCCCGGCGAAAGGCATAGCTGAAATTAACATCACCAAACAGCGAAATGGCGTACTGGGGACGGTTTACCGTCGTTTCTACAACGGGCATTTCCTTCCAATTGACCAGGATGAGGCGAAGAGCAAATCAGCACCTCAGCAAAAACCACAACCCCGCCGCTATGCGAAGGAGAAAGCATGAAACTGGAAGCATCGCTTAAACATTTTAGTCCTCAGGGAATGCACATCAGCGATGACGTGAAGGGAACTTCTCCGGACCGCCTTACAGGAACAGACGTAATGGCGGCGATTGGCACCACCAGCAGCCGTGCGCGTTTTGGTCTGGCTGCTTTCTTCGGGAAGGCCGGAATCAGCAAAACGGATGAACAGCTTGCAGTGCAGGCGCTGGCGCAATTTGCCATTAAACACGCTCCTAAAAATGTCCGCAAAGCCGCTGGTGATGCGCTTGGAGCCTGCATGTTGACGCTGGCGCAATTTGCCTTTGCAGAATACTCCCGTTCTGCAGCCACCAGCGTGACGTGTCACAGCTGTAGCGGTACCGGATTTATCTCAGGGAATGAGGATGTGGTTAAACATCCTGGTATTTTCGACGCCGACGGTGCTGCTGTGGTGTCCCCGAAGATTAAAAATGAACTGGTGAAAAGGGTTTGCGGAACATGCGGAGGAAAGAAAGTGATCCTTGCCCGGTGCAGGTGTGGCGGTAAAGGCGAAGTGTTGGACCGCAAAGCGACCAAAGACCGCGGCGCACCGGTTTTCAAAACGTGTGAACGTTGCTCTGGTAATGGCTTCTCTGCTATCTCCTCGGCTACGGTACACCGCGCCATTCTGAAGCGTCTCCCTGACCTCCATCAGTCCTCATGGTCACGCAACTGGAAACCCTTCTATGAAATGCTGGTGGACACTCTGCGCCAGGGGGAGCGTCACGCAGCAGTGGAATTTGAGAAGGCGACAACTTATTAATATGATCGGAGCAAATAGCCACACTTTTTTGCACGTTAGTGTTGACTTTGCATAAAACTGTCCTGTATGCTTTCCATCGTGGGATATTACGCCTACACGACATCAAACCCGCCTCAGCGCGGGTTTTTTTATGCCTGCAATTCTTCGCGCCACGCTCGGCGCAATCCAACCACAGAGCCTTTCAGGGGTGAGCCATAGGGAACGGTCGGTGTGACTGTCTCTGTGGGCTGATCATTCCTGAGCGCTGGCTCACCCGCTAAAAGGAAAGTCACTATGTTTGGTATTTTCAAAAAGAAAGCACGTAAAGCAATTGTTGAAGTTAAGAAAATGGAAAACCGCGACGCAGTGGAGGCGACGGTCTGGGGCTGCTACTCCATCGCATATGCAGACGGCACCTGCGATGCATCTGAAATATCGACGCTGGAAAAAACCATTCAGGCCAAACCAGCGTTTGCGGCGTTTGCTGGTGAGATTGCCAGTATGAGCAGCAATATTCGCGCGCAGTATGAAGCATCCCCGCGCTCCGCTAATGCGCAGGCAATGCGTGAACTGGCAGACGTTGCCGGCACTGATGATGCTGTTGATGTTCTTTGCTTATGTCTTGACGTTGCTGACAACGACGGTATCGGTGAAGACGAAGAGAAACAACTGAAGAAAATCGCTCAGGCGCTTCAGCTTCCTCTGGATCAGTATCTGTGATCGGCAAACTCCGCTGGGCCGCAGCCGGAATCTTGCTGTTCCTGGTTGTGGCCGTCGATTTCACAAGCAAAATCATGTCAGTTATGGCTGATGGCGTGTTGGTGGTCGGGGTAATTTCATTACTCTGGCCGCTAATTAAATCCGGCGATTAATGCTGTGCAAAAGGCATTTAGAAAATGCCTTTGACAGAGCATTTATTTTTATTTTCCCTTTCAACCACAGCGCCCCTGTACGGGAGGTGCGGATATGTATCGCATGGATAAAATCAGAGAACAAATCAGCTACTGGGTTGGCTGTCTGACAACCGCCGTTGGTGCGCTGTCATTAAATGAGTGGGCGTTGATTACCGGTATTATCTGCACTATCGGGACGTTCGCCATTAACTGGTATTACAAAGAGAAGGAGTATCGTAAAGATGGCAATGTCTCCGGCTCTACGAAATAGTGTTATTGCTGCGATTCCTGCTGGCGCGATAGCAATAGTGACTGCGCTTATTACTGGCCCAACTGGGAATGATGGGTTAGAGGGATATCGAGCTAAAGCATATAAGGATGTTGTTGACGTGTGGACCGTTTGCCACGGTCATACGGGCAACGACATTATTCTCGGCAAGACTTACACCAAAGCAGAGTGTAAAGCGCTACTGGATAAAGACCTGAATCGCATAGCACGCCAGATCAATCCTTATATAAAAGTCGCCATCCCAGAAACCACGCGAGGCGCTCTATACTCATTTGCCTATAACGTTGGAGCCGGAAACTTCAAAACCTCCACTTTGCTCTACAAAATCAATCAGGGTGATATTAACGGCGCTTGTAATCAGTTGCGCCGTTGGATTTATGCCGGGAAGAAAAAATGGGTGGGCCTTATGACTCGCCGGGAAATAGAGCGTGAGGTCTGCACCTGGGGGCAGGGATGAACGAGTCTACCCTGGCGACCATTATCGTAGCCGTATTATTGCTGGTTGTTGGCGCTGGTGGATATGCCGGATATCGATATAAAGCGAATGCAGACAGGGCTGATACAGCGGAAGCCAGTGTCACCCTGCAAAACACTGTTATTCAGGCTATGCGGGATCAGGACGTCGCCTTTCGCACGATAGCGATCGACGCTGTGTCGAAAAATACACAATCCACGGCAAAATCAGAGGAAACAGTCATTGAATATCGAACGATTCTCCGCAAAGAGAAAACCTGTGATTTGCCTGTTCCTGCTGATATTTCTGACGGGCTGCTCCGCTACACGCAGCGTCTACGTTCCGATGCAATGCAAGCCACTCCCGGCAGAACTGACGAAGCCGGTACTGGCCCCACTTCCGCCAGCAGGCTGACATATTGCCAGACGGTGCTGTGGATACACCCGCTGTTGACGGCTATTGATATGGCTAATAACCAACTGTCCGCCATACGGCGGGCGGAAACTCTCCGACAGGAAACATCACCATGAACATTTATCATCTCACGATGCTGTACTTTGCCACCGCCGCGAGCGCTCTGCTGCTTATTGCTGGCGGATGGGTAAAAATCCGCAACTACTTCCGCGATAAAGCGCAGGCCAAAGTTGATGCCGCTGAACTGGCAGCTAAAGAAAAAGCTGATGCTATTGAAGCGGCGGTGCAGGAACGGCTGAAGAAACTGAAGGCCGACGCGCAGAAAGCGCCGGAAGCAACAGCTACCAGCACCACGGGCCCGGCGACGGTATAGGCATTACAGAAGCTTCTTTATGTCTGAGAGGCTTCGATAATGCAAAGTCACCCGTAGTTTCCCACCGCGCACCCTGCGCATAATTGCTGGTGGCTTTTTATATTGTCCTGTTTTGTTGATGTGGCCATGAAGTTATTCAGCATAAATATGCTGTTTTGTTTGCGAGGTGTCTCTCTTTTATCGAGGGTTATAAATGTTGAGCCAGTATATTCTGCTGTCTGGCTTCCTCGGTGGCTAGAAAAATTACAACTATTCCTGGATTTTGTGAGAGGTAAACGAAAGCGGGCAATGGGTAAAAATATTAAAACTGTCATCTGCATAGCCAGCGGCCCATCGTTGACTGCTGAAGATTGCTCTTATGCTCGTTTATCAGGATTTCCCTGTATTGCTATTAACTCAAGCTGGCAGGCTATGCCAGAAAGTGAGTTTCTTTTTGCTTCCGATCTCGCCTGGTGGGATGCGAACAGTGAAAATCTGCCCGCGATGGCCAGCAGGTGGACAACCTCCATCCTTGCCAGTCATCGGTATGGTCTGAATCTTTACCGCCCACGTTATCACGCTGGGTTTTGCTCTGGTTCGCGTGCGATAGAGTTTGCTGTGGAGAACCTCGGCGCCCGACGCGTTTTGTTGTTGGGTTTTGATTGCAGCATTAAAGAAGGGATGCACTGGCACGGCGCGCATGGTGGCGGTCTTAAAAATCCCAATGCATCGTCGATTGAACTTTGGCTGAAAGCCTTTTCCAGCCTGGCTATGCGCTGGGGCGAAAAAGTGGAAATAATTAATTGCTCACGGAGAACAGAATTAACATGCTTTCCCCGCGAAAATCTGGAAAGCGCCCTCGCGCGATTATCGTAGCATCCGGCCCTAGTGCGAAAGGTTTTATCCCTCCTGATGATATCCCGATTATCGCTGTTAACGGTGCCATCGACTGGTTATCCAGGTCGGACTATTTTTTCACACTTGATCCAAGCCCTGTAAATCTCAAAAGGCTTAGTAAACCTAAAGCTGGTGTTCATTATGCTGCGGCAGTTGAATCTGATATTGCTCTTCCTGAGCACGTACAGCGTTATGAGCGGATATCAAAAAGAGGGCCAGAGCCAGCACGTAAAGGATCACCTCGTTGGTGGTTGTGGCGATGGTCGGCTGTAACCAGGCTAAGTGAGACTCCCGGAACTATTCATTCTGGCAATAGCGCATGGGGGGCTTTGGGGCTGGCCTGGCACCTGGGTTTTCGTGATGTTGCGCTGGTGGGCGTTGATGCCAGCAGAAGCATACGCATCGAGGGCGGTCGGTCAAAAAATCTGAGCCATCTCCCGTTATTGTTTGCCAGCGCTAAAGAGCAAATTGACGTTGTGAGTTGTGGCCTTATGCGCGGAGTGCCGCAAATGACGTTTAAGGAATGGTATGACTGAGCCTGTTTTTGTTTCGTTTTATACCAACAACT
>CAJYVI010000157.1 GCA_913778145.1 uncultured Pseudocitrobacter sp. | reverse complement strand
ACCTGTTGCAGTGATGTGGGCGGGCTGGATGCGTTCCAGCGCTTTGTGCGTAAGCTGCCGGAAGGATGCGAACTGCGGGTGTCGAACATGGAGTTCCAGCCGCTGCGTACTATGGCGCGCGCGGGGATCAAACCGATCCCCGGTCGCCTGACCTTCTTTCCAAACAAAGAAGCGGCGCTGGCCGATATCAAATAGCAAAATGGCTCCTTCGGGAGCCATTTTTATTTTCGGATATCAGTGACTGGTGCGTTTGTCGCGGCGACACCGTTTATCATAGTGGCGTACCCACCAGTATCTGTCGCAGACCTGTTCGTGTCCGCCTACACGCGCCCCGGCAAGCCAGAGGATTGCGCCGATAAAGATGCTTAACACGGCACCGTGCGCAAAAAACTGTGGCAAATTGAACTGTGGCAACTGGTTTAAAATTGAATAGCCGACACCGACGACCATCACCACCAGGCCCAGACCCATGAGCACATTACCGAGTAACGAAGCGCTTTTACGTTTCATATGTCACCTCCGAGCTTTTGGGCTTAAGGGAAATATCCCTTCTCCTTGTGTGTAAAGTATAGACACCACTTTTGGCAATTAGTGCGATGGCGATCGCAATTACGAACATTAACGTAACAAAACTTTACATTTAAGTTACTGAAATACATCAAGTCCAAATGGTCACTCGATTGAACTATTCGGTTTTTGCCTCTTTGGACGCTTATTTTTGTCAAGCGCGCGATCACCACGTAAACTACGCGCCAGAAATACGACCTGTTCAGGAATAATAACGTGACGATTAAACTGATTGTCGGCCTGGCTAACCCCGGCGCAGAGTATGCTGCGACGCGCCATAACGCGGGTGCCTGGTATGTCGATTTGCTGGCGGAGCGCGCCCGCGCACCGCTGAAAGAAGAAAGTAAATTTTTTGGCTACACCTCGCGCATCAATCTGGCAGGTGAAGATGTGCGCCTGCTGGTGCCAACCACTTTCATGAACCTCAGTGGTAAAGCGGTTGCCGCGCTGGCGACGTTCTATCGTATTAATCCGGATGAAATTCTGGTGGCCCACGATGAGCTAGACCTGCCGCCCGGTGTGGCGAAGTTTAAGCTCGGCGGTGGTCATGGCGGCCATAACGGGCTGAAAGACATCATCAGCAAACTGGGCAATAACCCCAATTTTCATCGCTTACGCATCGGAATCGGCCATCCGGGCGATAAAAACAAAGTTGTTGGTTTTGTTCTCGGCAAGCCGCAGGCATCTGAACAGAAGCTGATCGACGATGCGGTAGACGAAGCGGCGCGCTGTACGGAGATCTGGCTGAAGGATGGCTTAACCAAAGCCACCAATCGTTTGCACGCCTTTAAGGCGCAATAACCGTTGAACAGCGGCATTTTTGCCGCATGCCGTGTATAATAGGCAGAGTTATTTACTTTTCTGATACCTGTTATCGCTAACAGGTTGATTATCAAAAGATTAAGGTGATTTAAACATGGGATTTAAATGCGGTATCGTCGGTTTGCCTAACGTAGGTAAATCCACCCTGTTCAACGCGCTCACAAAAGCAGGTATTGAAGCGGCGAACTTCCCGTTCTGTACTATTGAGCCGAACACCGGTGTTGTACCCATGCCCGATCCGCGTCTGGACCAGTTGGCTGAAATCGTTAAACCGCAGCGTATCCTGCCGACCACCATGGAATTCGTGGATATCGCAGGCCTGGTAAAAGGCGCGTCCAAAGGTGAAGGTCTGGGTAACCAGTTCCTGACCAACATCCGTGAAACCGAAGCGATTGGCCACGTTGTTCGCTGCTTCGAAAACGACAATATCATCCACGTTTCCGGGAAAGTTGATCCGGCAGAAGATATCGACGTTATCAACACCGAACTGGCGCTTTCTGACCTTGATACCTGCGAACGCGCTATCCACCGCGTGCAGAAGAAAGCCAAAGGCGGCGACAAAGACGCAAAAGCTGAACTGGCCGCGCTGGAAAAATGCCTGCCGCAGCTGGAAAACGCCGGCATGCTGCGCGCGCTGGATCTCAGCGACGAAGATAAAGCCGCTATCCGCTACCTGAGCTTCCTGACGCTCAAGCCGACCATGTACATCGCTAACGTCAACGAAGATGGTTTCGAGAACAACCCATACCTGGATAAAGTGCGCGAAATCGCCGCTGCCGAAGGTTCCGTGGTCGTTCCGGTTTGTGCTGCCGTTGAATCCGATATCGCCGAACTCGACGACGAAGAGCGTGACGAATTTATGCAGGAACTGGGCCTCGAAGAACCGGGCCTGAACCGTGTGATCCGCGCAGGTTACGCCCTGCTGAACCTGCAAACCTACTTCACCGCTGGCGTGAAAGAAGTGCGCGCATGGACGATTCCTGTCGGCGCAACCGCACCGCAGGCTGCCGGTAAAATCCACACCGACTTCGAAAAAGGCTTCATCCGCGCCCAGACCATCGCGTTTGAAGACTTCATCACCTACAAGGGTGAACAAGGGGCGAAAGAAGCCGGTAAAATGCGTGCAGAAGGGAAAGATTACATCGTGAAAGATGGCGATGTGATGAACTTCTTGTTTAACGTCTAAGTTGCTTTTTCAGGCCAGTTCGTCTTGATGAACGCATTGCCTGATGCGCTACGCTTATCAGGCCTACATGATTTATGCAACATATTGAATTTGCAAGATTTTGTAGGCCGGATAAGGCGCTTGCGCCGCATCCGGCATGAACAAAGGCTAATTCTCTACAATCAGAATCTACTCCCCCAGCGCCCGCCTGATCTCCACCAGCGCATTCGGGTCCTCAATCGTCGTTAAATCCCCCGGATCCCTTCCCTCACAAATCGCCTGCACCGCGCGCCTGAGCATTTTGCCGGAACGCGTTTTCGGCAGTTGTGAAACAAAGTAAATCCGCGCCGGTCGCCCGAAGTGACCAATCTGGTCATCCACCCGATGCTGGATAGCCTGCTCTTCTTCCTGCGCCACATCGCGCAGCAGCAAGCTGTCGCCCTGTTTGGGGATAACAAACGCTACCGCCACCTGCCCTTTCACCGCATCCTTCACGCCGACCACCGCCACTTCCGCGACGTTACCGTAGCCGGAGATGCTCTCTTCAATCTCGCGCGTGCCGAGTCGATGCCCGGCGATGTTGAGCACGTCGTCCGTGCGCCCGAGGATAAAGTAATAGCCGTCTTCATCCCGAATGCCCCAGTCAAAGGTTGCGTAAACCGGGCGCTCGAACAGTGACCAGTAGGTATTGACGAAACGCTCATCATTGCCCCAGATGGTCTGAATACAGCCCGGCGGCAGCGGCCCTTCAATCACCACCATGCCCTTTTCATTCGCCCCGCATTCCTGGCCGGTATGTTCGTTGAGCAGCTTGACGTGATAGCCAAACATCGGCACGCCAGGGCTGCCAAGGCGTGTCGGGCGGTCGCTCAACTCGCGGGCGATAGCCATAATCGGCCAGCCGGATTCCGTCTGCCAGTAGTTGTCGATAACCGGGATGCCCAGCGTGTCAGTCACCCAACTGGCGGTCGGCTCATCCAGCGGTTCTCCGGCGAGATACAGCACGTCCAGCGAAGAAATATCGTGATTACGAATTTGCGCGGTGGGGAATTTTTTCAGCACGCGAATGGCGGTCGGTGCGGAGAACATCCGGCTAACCTGATATTTTTCAACGATCTTCCACCAGACGCTGCAATCTGGCCAGGTCGGCGTGCCTTCAAAAACCACCGTCGCCATGCCTGCCAGCAACGGCGCATAGACGATATACGAATGCCCCACCACCCAGCCGATATCGGACGTGCAGAAGAAAACGCCGCCCGCTTTACCGCCAAAAATCGTCGCCATCGTCGCCGCCAGCGCCACGGCATAGCCGCCAACATCACGCTGAACGCCTTTCGGTTTACCCGTCGTGCCGGAGGTATAAAGAATGCAGGAGGTTTCACTCGACTCTAACCAAACAACCGGCACCTGAGCATCAAGATGCTGCTCACGCAGCGCCGCGTAATCGGCATCACGTTCAGCTACGCGCTGCATCGACGCCAGCCCACGGTCTACCAGCAGCACCTTTTTCGGTGGATGTTCAGCGAGAGAAATCGCATCATCAAGCAGCTTTTTGTAGGGGATCACTTTCCCACCGCGCGATCCGCCATCCGCTGAGACGATCAGCACCGGGCGCGCATCATCAATACGCGCGGCCAGGCTGTGCGAGGCGAAACCGCCAAACACCACCGAGTGGATCGCGCCAATGCGGGCGCAGGCCAGCAGCGTAATATGCGCTTCGGCGATCATCGGCATATACACCAGCACCCGGTCGCCGCGCGAGACGCCAAGCGTTTGCA
Source organism: uncultured Pseudocitrobacter sp. (assembly GCA_913778145.1). Lineage (GTDB taxonomy): Bacteria > Pseudomonadota > Gammaproteobacteria > Enterobacterales > Enterobacteriaceae > Pseudocitrobacter. The sequence continues at coordinate 15,435 of CAJYVI010000157.1, read as the reverse complement.
GCATCGCCGCCGTGCGATTCACCTCTGCGTGTAGTTCGCGAAAGGTGAACGTTCGCTCCTCGCCCGTTTCCGCCGACACCGCAATCAGCGCCAGCGCCTCTGGCTGGGTGGGTAGCCAACGATCGATAGCGTTATGGCACAGATTCGTCGTGCCGCCACAAAACCAGCGGGCAAACGGTGGATGGTCATAGTTGAGCGTGCGCGTAAACGGCGTCTGCCAGTCGATGCGCCGGGCCTGCTCGGCCCAGAATGCCTCCGGGTCGTTAATCGACCGCTGATAGAACGTCTCATAAGACATAGAAGTCTCCTTCTGAACGGATCAGATGACGAACAGATCAAGGAACGCGTTTACCGGCATCTGCTCCAGACGCTGTCTGTCCAGCGAGGCCTCCAGAATGCGTTGCTGCTGACGGGCCGGGAACTGGCGCGCCAGGTTGGTTTTAAATTTCTCGATAAGCAATGGGATCCCCTCTTCACGGCGACGGGCGTGACCAATCGGGTACTCCACCACCACTTCCTCAAAGCGGCTACCGTCCGAAAACTCGACGGTTAAGGCATTGGCAATTGAGCGTTTTTGCGGGTCGTGATAATCGCGGGTAAATGCCGGGTCTTCATGACAATGAGTTTTGGCGCGCAGAATATCTATGCGCGGGTCGCTGGCGATGTTTTCTTCATAGTCCGCTGCCGTCAGGCGTCCAAACAGCAGCGGGATTGCCACCATATACTGAATGCAGTGATCGCGGTCGGCCGGATTGGTGAGCGGCCCTTTTTTATCGATAATGCGGATACAGGCTTCATGTGTGCGAATACTCACGCGCTCAATATCCGCCGCCGTTTTCCCCGCGGCGACCATTTTTTGATGCAAGGTCATCGCGGCTTCCACGGCGGTCTGCGAATGGAACTCCGCCGGGAAAGAGATTTTAAACAGCACATTCTCCATCACGTAACTGCCGTACGGCCGCTGGAAGCGGAACGTTTCCCCTTTGAAAGAGACATCGTAGAAGCCCCAGGTTTTGGCGGTTAACGCTGAGGGATAGCCCATCTCACCGGTCTGCGCCATCAGCGCCAGCCGCACCGCGCGTGAAGTCGCATCGCCTGCCGCCCAGGACTTACGCGTGCCGGTATTCGGCGCATGGCGATAGGTTCGCAGCGACTGCCCATCAACCCACGCCAGTGAAACGGCGTTGAGAATTTCATCGCGGCTTAGCCCCAGCATCTCAGCCACCACCGCCGTCGAGGCCACTTTCACCAGCAGCACATGGTCTAACCCAACTTTATTGAAGGCGTTTTCCAGCGCAATGCAGCCCTGAATTTCATGCGCTTTAATCATGCCCGCCAGCACTTTCTGCATGGTGAGCGGCGCTTTACCCGCTGCCACCGCATTGCGCGACAGCCAGTCGGCCACCGCCAGAATACCGCCGAGGTTATCGGACGGATGCCCCCACTCCGCCGCCAGCCAGGTATCGTTGAAATCCAGCCAGCGGATCATCGCGCCGATATTAAACGCCGCCTGCACCGGGTCGAGCTGGAACTGTGTGCCCGGCACTTTTGCGCCGTTGGGCACCACCGTTCCCGGCACAATCGGCCCCATCAGTTTTTTACACGCCGGATACTCCAGCGCCTCCAGCCCGCAGCCCAACGTATCGAGCAGGCAATAATGTGCTGTGTTCCACGCAACGCTGGAATCAATCTGATAATTCATCACGTAATCCACGATATCGACGATTTCCTGATCGAATTCCGCGCGAAGATTAGTAATCGGCTGAGACATGTTTGTTTTCCTGTTTTCGTTATTGTCAGAGGTAAGCAAATGAATTACTGGCGATTTTCCAGGGCGACAAATGGTTTATCTTCCGGCCCGGTATAGTTGGCGGACGGGCGGATGATTTTATTGTCCTGGCGCTGTTCAATGACGTGGGCCGACCAGCCCGTCACGCGCGCCATCACAAACAGCGGCGTGAACATCGCGGTGGGGACACCCATCATGTTGTAGGAGACCGCCGAGAACCAATCGAGGTTGGGGAACATCTTCTTGGTTTCCCACATCACCGTTTCCAGGCGGTCGGCGATGTCATACATCTTCATGGAACCCGCTTCACGGGAAAGCTGATGAGCGATGGTTTTGATCACCTGATGGCGCGGGTCGGAAATCGTATACACCGGGTGCCCGAAACCGATAACCACTTCTTTGTTGTCGATACGGCGGCGAATATCCTGCTCGGCTTCATCCGGCGTTTCATAGCGTTGCTGAATATCGAGTGACACTTCATTGGCCCCGCCATGCTTCGGCCCGCGCAGCGCGCCAATCCCACCAATAATGGCGGAATAGATATCCGAACCGGTTCCGGCAATCACTCGCGAGGCAAACGTTGAGGCGTTGAATTCGTGTTCGGCGTAGAGGATGAGCGACGCGTGCATCGCCTTCACCTGGCTTTGCGGCGGTTTATGGCCGTGCAGCAGGTGCAAAAAATGGCCGCCGATGGAGTCGTCATCGGTTTCTGGCTGGATCCGCTCACCGTTGTGACTGTAGTGATACCAGTAGAGAAGAATGGAGCCGAGCGACGCCAGCAGCTTATCCGCAATATCGCGCGCCCCGGAAACCGAGTGTTCCTCTTTCTCCGGTAGCGTGCAGCCCAGCGCCGAAACACCGGTGCGCAGCACATCCATGGGATGTGATGCGGCAGGCAGCGATTCCAGCACGATGCGCACGTTGGCGGGCAAGCCGCGCAGTGCTTTCAGCCGCGTCTTATACGCGTGCAACTCATCACGATTGGGCAGCTTGCCGTGGATCAGCAAATACGCCACCTCTTCAAACTCGCAGTGCTTCGCGAGGTCGAGAATGTCATAGCCGCGATAGTGGAGATCGTTGCCGCTTTTGCCCACGGAACAGAGGGCGGTATTCCCGGCAGGCACGCCGGAGAGCGCCACGGATTTTTTCAGTTTTGTGGCAGTCGTGTTTTGCAAAATGGTCGCTTCGCTCATACTGGCCTCGTCTTATTATGGATGTGTAGGGTAAAACCGATTACTTGCCGCGTTTGCTGGCAAACAGGGCGTCGAGTTTCTCTTCAAACTGGTAGTAGTTGATGCTTTCGTAGAGTTCGCTGCGGGTCTGCATGATGTCGATAACGCTTTTCTGCGTGCCTTCCTGGCGCAGTACGTTGTAGACCTGTTCTGCGGCGCGGTTCATAGCGCGAAACGCCGACAGCGGATACAGCGCCATCGCCACGTGCGCGCTGCGCAGTTCGTCAGTGGTGAACAGCGGCGTTGCGCCGAATTCGGTGATGTTGGCAAGAATCGGCACCTGTACCGCATCGGCAAACTGGCGATACATCGACAGCTCAGTGATGGCTTCCGGGAACAGCATGTCAGCCCCGGCTTCGATATACGCGCGGGCGCGTTCGATGGCGGCCTCCAGCCCTTCCACCGCCAGCGCGTCGGTGCGCGCCATAATCACAAAGTCCGGGTCGGTACGAGCATCCACGGCGGCTTTAATGCGATCGACCATCTCTTCGGTTGAGACAATCTCTTTATTCGGGCGATGGCCGCAGCGTTTTGCCCCCACCTGATCTTCAATGTGCAGCCCCGCCGCACCGGCTTTACTCACCGATTTCACCGTGCGCGCCACGTTAAACGCCGAAGCGCCAAACCCGCTGTCGACGTCCACCAGCAGCGGCAGCGAACAAACATCCGTAATGCGGCGAATATCGGTCAGCACATCATCCAGCCCGGTGATGCCTAAATCGGGCAAGCCAAGCGATCCCGCCGCCACGCCGCCGCCGGAAAGATAAATCGCCTGAAACCCGGCCCGCTGCGCCAGCAGAGCGTGGTTAGCGTTGATAGTGCCTGCGATTTGCAGCGGGGATTCTTTGCTCAGCGCCTGACGGAACGCCTGACCCGGTGATTGAGTGCTCATGCACACCTCTTTGTTGTTTAAATGTTATTTTTTGCGTAACAACAAAAGAGCAAGCGATGTGCCAGAAGGGCTGCGTCAGATCACAAAAATCAAAGCAGCAGAATATTGATAATAAAATCATCACGTTGAATATTTACTTTCTCAGCACATCGCTTAAGCATGAGGGTAAAGCGCTTCAGCTAACGTTTCAGAGATTGTTTCACCCTTCGTTTTTGAAACATTCATGAAACACAACCACAACAGATCAGGTCTTCCTCATGTGAGTGCGCTGTCATGACTGATAACATCACGCCAGCTGCGAAACCGGTTATCTGGACCGTCTCAGTAACGCGCCTGTTCGATCTGTTTCGCGATATCAGCCTTGAGTTCGACCACCTGGCAACCATTACGCCGATTCAGCTCGGCTTTGAGAAAGCGGTGCAGTACATCCGCCAGAAACTGGCCACCGAACACTGCGACGCAATTATTGCCGCCGGTTCGAACGGCGCGTATCTGAAAAGCCGCCTTTCAGTGCCGGTCATTCTGATCCGTCCCGGTGGGTTTGATCTGTTGCAGGCGCTGGGGAAAGCACGTCGCGTCGCCGACCGGATCGGCGTCATCACCTACAAAGCGCCGCTGCCTGCCTTACAGGAGTTTCAGAAAAGCTTTCAGCTGCCGCTCGAACAGCGCAGCTACGTTACTGAAGAAGATGCCCGTAGCCAGATAACCGAGTTGAAAGCCGCCGGGATCCGCGTGGTGGTCGGCGCGGGGTTAGTGACCGAACTCGCCGAAGAGGCCGGGCTGGCGGCGGTTTTTCTCTATTCGGCTGCCACGGTGCGCCAGGCGTTTAGCGATGCGCTGGATATGACCCGTTTTTCCGGCACCGTGCGCAGCAGCGCCCAACGCGACACGCTGCGTACCCGCTACGGCCTGGGCGATCTGGTGGGGGAATCGGCAATAATGGAACGGGTGCGTCGCACGATTCTGCTCTATGCGCGCTCCCCGGCGGCGGTGTTGATTGAAGGCGAAACCGGCACCGGGAAAGAGCTGGCGGCGCAGGCGCTGCATCAGGAATATTTTGCCCGCCATCGCCCGCGTGCGGGTCGAGGATCGCCGCCGTTTGTGGCGATCAACTGCGGGGCGATTGCGGAGTCGTTGCTGGAAGCCGAGTTGTTTGGCTATGAAGAAGGCGCGTTTACCGGCTCGCGGCGCGGCGGGCGCAGCGGCTTGCTGGAAACGGCTAACGGTGGCACGCTGTTTCTCGATGAAATCGGCGAAATGCCGCTGCATCTGCAAACGCGTTTGCTGCGCGTGCTGGAGGAAAAGCGCGTGACGCGCGTCGGCGGGCAGCAGCCGCTGAACGTTGAGTTTCGTGTCATCAGCGCGACGCATTGTGACCTGCAACAAGCCGTCGCCGAGGGGCGTTTCCGCGCCGATCTCTTTTTCCGCCTTAGCGCTCTGCGTTTACGCGTACCCGCCCTGCGCGAGCGCGGCGACGATATTGCCCTGCTGGCGCGACGCTACCTGACGCAATCGCTGGCGGCGCTGGATTCGCCACTGAGTGATACACTGAATCACCGCATCGCCCTCTGCCTGCCACCCTTGTTGCACTACGCCTGGCCGGGGAACATTCGCGAACTTCGCAATCTCTGCGAGCGGCTGGCGCTGCTGCTCAGTAGCGATATGGTCGGCGATGAGCGGGAGCTAGCGACGCTGCTGCCAGAGCTGTATGAAGCGGAAAATACGCGAACATTTGTGCCGTCAGCCCTCGATGCGCTGGCACAGTGTGGCGGCGATCGCAGCGCCGCCGCGCGTTATCTGGGCGTCAGCCGCACCACCTTCTGGCGACGGCTGAAAGAAGAACAGAGGGGTTAAATCGCCACCAGCCCGCGCACACCCTGCGCTTCCATATCATCCCCGCGCCCGCGCTGGATAATCGCCCCGCGCGACATCACCAGATAGTTATCCGCAAGCTCGGCGGCAAAGTCATAAAACTGCTCCACCAGCAGAATCGCCATGTCGCCGCGCCTGGCGAGACTTGTGATCACCGCACCAATCTCTTTGATCACCGACGGTTGAATCCCTTCGGTAGGTTCATCAAGAATCAGCAGTTCCGGGCGACAGGCAAGCGCGCGGCCAATCGCCAGCTGCTGCTGTTGGCCACCGGACAAATCGCCGCCGCGTCGCTGTTTCATTTCACGCAGCACCGGAAAGAGCGCGTAAATCTCTTCCGGCACCGCTTTTGCGTCACGGCCGGAGAAACGCGCCAGCCCCATTAACAGGTTCTCTTCTACCGTCAGACGCGGGAATATTTCACGGCCCTGCGGCACATACGCAATCCCCTGCTGCACGCGCTGATGCGGCCTCATCCCGTTAATCACTTTCCCTTTCCAGCGGATCTCGCCGGATTTTGCCGGAATAACGCCTATCAGACATTTCAGCAGCGTGGTTTTGCCCACGCCGTTGCGCCCTAACAGACAGGTGATTTCCCCCGGCGTGGTGTCGAACGACAAGCCACGCAGAATGTGGCTGCCGCCGTAATATTGATTAAGATCCTGAACCTGCAACATATTAACGCCCCAGATAAACGTCGATAACCTGCTCGTTGGCCTGCACGTCGCGCAGCGAGCCCTCCGCCAGCACCTGGCCCTGATGCAGCACCGTTACGTGGTCGGCAATACTCTCGACAAAGCCCATATCGTGTTCAACCACCATCAGTGAATGCTTTCCTGCCAGCGTGCGAAACAGTTCGGCGATGTATTCCGTTTCAGCATCCGTCAGCCCGGCGGCGGGTTCATCCAGCAGTAAAAGATGCGGCTCCTGCACCAGCAGCATGCCAATTTCCAGAAACTGCTTTTGCCCGTGGGATAACAACCCCGCGGCGCGCTGGCTGGATTCAGTAAGGCGCAGCAGATGCAGTACTTCATTGATGCGATCCCGCTGCTCGCCGCTGAGTTTAGCGCGCAGGCTGTGCCACACGGATTTATCATTTTTCTGCGCGATTTCGAGGTTTTCCAGCACCGTCAGCGCTTCAAAAACGGTGGGTTTCTGAAACTTGCGGCCAATCCCCGCGCGGGCAATCTCAACGGGCGATAAGGTGCGCAGATCGATGTTCTGATCGTAAAAAATCCGCCCGTTATCCGGCTGGGTTTTCCCGGTAATCACATCCATTAGCGTGGTTTTACCCGCGCCGTTAGGGCCAATCACGCAGCGCAGTTCCCCCACGCCAATCGACAACGAGAGATCGGTTAACGCGCGAAATCCGTCAAAGGTGACGTTGATTTTTTCCAGTTGCAGCACCGGGTCGGTTTTTCCGCGATAGCGGTCCTGCGGCAGCGGCTGGGTAAAAAGGGAATCAGTCATGCTTCCTCCGTTTGATCAGGCCAATCACGCCGCGCGGTAAAAACAGGGTCACCAGAATAAACATCAGGCCGAGGAAAAAGAGCCAGTAATCTGGAAACGCGACGGTAAACCAGCTTTTCGCGCCGTTCACAATGCCCGCGCCCAGCACCGGGCCAATCAGCGAACCGCGCCCGCCGAGCGCCACCCAAATCGCCGCTTCGATAGAATTCGTGGGCGACATTTCGCTGGGGTTGATAATACCCACCTGCGGCACATACAGCGCCCCCGCCAGCCCACACAGCACCGCTGACAGCGTCCAGACGAACAGCTTGAATCCGCGCGGGTCGTAACCACAGAACATCAGGCGATTTTCCGCATCGCGCACGCCGGTTAGCACTCGGCCAAATTTGCTGCGGGTGATCGCCACGCCAATTGCCAACGCCGCCACCAGCAGCAACACGGTGGCGATAAACAGCGCGATGCGCGTGCCCGTCGCCGACACCGGAAAGCCTAAAATCGTGGTGAATCCCGTAAAGCCGTTATTGCCGCCAAAACCGGTTTCGTTACGGAAAAACAGCAACATACCGGCGTAGGTCAGCGCCTGGGTCATGATCGAGAAGTAGACATCTTTAATGCGCGAGCGGAAAGCAAAGTAGCCAAACAACAGCGCCAGCAGGCCAGGCACCAGAACGATCAGGCACAACGCCCAGGCAAAGTGCTGGGTACCGGCCCAGAACCACGGCAGTTCCGTCCACGAGAGAAACGACATAAAGGCGGGCAAGCCATCGCCCGCGGCCTGGCGCATCAGATACATCCCCATCGCGTAGCCGCCCAGGGCGAAGAACAACCCGTGTCCGAGCGAGAGCAGACCGGCGTAGCCCCACACCAGATCCAGCGCCACGGCGACGATCGCATAGCACAGGATTTTACCTATCAGCGTGAGCGTGTAGGTTGAAATCGCCAGCGGATGCGCCGCAGGCAACAGCGCCAGAAAGGGCAGAATCAGCAGCGCGATAAAAATTAACGCGCCGAGTGCGCCCGGCACACGCGGTGCGCGGCGGGCTAAAGTCAGTGTCAGTGGCTGGCTCATCAGTCAATCACCCTCCCTTTGAAGGCAAACAGCCCCTGCGGCCGCTTCTGGATAAACAGCACAATCATCACCAGGATGGCGATTTTCCCCAGCACCGCGCCAAGCTGTGGTTCGAGGAATTTATTCAGCACGCCCAGCCCCAGCGCGGCCACTACGGTGCCCGCCAGTTGCCCAACGCCGCCGGTCACGACCACCAGGAAGGAGTCGATAATGTACCCCTGCCCCAGTTCCGGCCCTACGTTGCCCAACTGTGATAACGCCACGCCGCCCAGCCCAGCAATGCCGGAACCCAGTCCAAACGCCAGCATATCCACGCGCCCGGTCGGCACGCCGCAGCAATCCGCCATCCGGCGATTCTGTGTAACCGCCCGCACGTTCATTCCGAGACGGGTTTTATTGAGCAGCAGCCAGGTCAGCCCCAGCACGCCCGCCACGAAAACCATCACCGCAATCCGGTTGTACGGCAGTACCAGATTCGGCAGTGCGTTCCAGCCGCCCGATAACCACGCCGGGTTCGCCACTTCCAGGTTCTGGGTGCCAAATACCACGCGCACCAGTTGAATAAGCATCAGACTGATCCCCCACGTCGCCAGCAGCGTTTCCAGCGGACGCCCATACAAATGGCGAATAATCGTACGCTCCAGCAGCATGCCCATCACGGCGGTAATGGTGAAAGCCACCGGCAGCGCCACCAGAGGGTAAAGCGCCAGCCAGTCCGGCGCGTAACGGGCAAAGATGTCCTGCACCAGCCAGGTGGCGTATGCCCCCAGCATCAGCATTTCTCCGTGTGCCATATTGATGACGCCCAGCAGGCCGTAAGTAATGGCAAGGCCCAGCGCCGCCAGCAGCAGAATCGAACCCAGCGATAAGCCGCTAAACGCCAGCCCCAGCCACTCGCCCCATTTCAGTCGCTGTTGGATCTGTTTCAGGCTATCGGCCGCCGCGTCGCGCACCGCCGCATCCGGTTCATTTTCCGGTTGTGTGAGTCGGTTCAGACTCGCCTGTACCTGGGGGTCGCTGGCCTCACCCAGTAATTTCACCGCCTGCAAACGCAGGGCCGGACGGCTATCGGTTAACTGCAACTCGGCGACCGCGATGCCCAGCGCCTGGTGTACGGCGTCATTTTTCTCTGCGGCCAGACGCTGGCTGAGGAACGGTAACTGATCTGCCTGCGCGCTGGTCTGCAACGCCTGCGCTGCCTGCAACCGCACGGCATCATCCGGGCTCACCAGTTGATGCGCCGACAGCGCACTGGCGACCAGCCCCCGCAGGCGGTTGTTCATAAACACTTTTTTCGTCGCGCCTGCGGGCACAGCATTGCCCTCCAGCGGCGTGAGTTTGCCCTGCTGTTGTGAAAAAAGCTGACCCTGGGTGTCCATCACCACCGTTTCACGGCTCAACGCCTGTAACAGCGTCAGGCGCGAAGCGTCCGGCGTTTGCGCCCACTGTTGCAGCAACTGCGCCTGCTGGCTGCGGTTCGCCTTGCCGTAATCTTCAGCGGGCCCGGCCAGCGCCGAGGTTGCCACCAACAGGCAGCTAATAAAAAGTGAGCTTAAAATTTTCATCGTGTCGGTATCTTCTTCTGTGGCCCGACAGCGCCGGGCCAGCCAACCGTTGGCAGAGGCGTCATCCGCCCCCGCCGCTGCGATTATTTACCGCCCGTCTTCACCGGACTGTCCGATTTTTTATCATTGCCCGGAATGTACGGACTCCACGGCTGCGCGCGCACCGGTTGTTCGGTCTGCCACACGACGTTGAACTGCCCGTTATCTTCGATTTCGCCAATCATCACCGGTTTATGCAGGTGGTGGTTGGTGGCGTCCATGGTGAGGGTGAAACCGCTCGGCGCAGCAAACGATTGATTCGCCATCGCTTCGCGCACTTTATCAACATCCGTGGTGCCCGCTTTTTCTACCGCCTGCGCCCACATATGAATGCCGACATAGGTCGCCTCCATCGGGTCGTTGGTCACCACGGTATCGGCGTTCGGCAACTTACGCGCTTTGGCATAGGCGCGATAATCCGCCACAAATTTGGTGTTCACCGGGTTGCTGACCGATTCAAAGTAGTTCCACGCGGCCAGGTGGCCCACCAGCGGTTTGGTATCGATGCCGCGCAGCTCCTCTTCGCCAACGGAGAACGCCACTACCGGCACGTCGGTGGACTTAATGCCCTGATTGGCGAGTTCTTTATAGAACGGCACGTTGGAGTCACCGTTGATGGTGGAGATCACCGCCGTTTTACCGCCTGCGGAGAATTTTTTGATACTGGAGACAATGGTTTGATAATCGCTGTAACCAAACGGCGTATACACCTCTTCAATGTCTTTATCCTGAACGCCTTTTGAGTGCAGGAACGCGCGCAGAATTTTGTTGGTGGTGCGCGGATAAACGTAGTCGGTGCCCAACAGGAAGAAGCGCTTCGCCCCGCCGCCGTCTTCGCTCATCATGTACTCGACTGCCGGGATCGCCTGCTGGTTCGGCGCCGCCCCGGTGTAGAACACATTTGGCGACATCTCTTCACCTTCGTACTGCACCGGATAGAACAGCAGGCCGTTCAGTTCTTCAAATACCGGCAGCACCGATTTGCGCGACACCGACGTCCAGCAGCCAAACACCACGGCGGCTTTATCCTGGCTCAGCAGCTGGCGCGCTTTTTCCGCGAACAGCGGCCAGTTCGACGCGGGGTCAACCACCACCGGTTCCAGCTTTTTACCCAGCACGCCGCCTTTGGCGTTGATTTCATCAATGGTCATCAGCGCCATATCCTTTAACGGCGTTTCGGAAATCGCCATCGTGCCGGAGAGCGAGTGCATGATGCCGACTTTAATGGTGTCTGCTGCGTATGCCTGTAACGAGAAGCCCATGCTCAAAAAGGTCGCGGAGAGGGCAAAAGCTTTCAGTAAAGAACGTCTTTTCATCACTAAACCCCTAAATAATATTGATTAATGTCTCCGCACATGCGGAGCGGGAACGTCTTACAACCTGGCCTGCTGGAGCCGATGCAGGGTTATTTTCCTGACCTCGGCTTTACTCTGTGAAATGTGTTCTGTCAGCAGGCGCTGCGCTTCTTCCCTTTTCTGACGCAGCACCGCCTGCAAAATGCGCGCGTGCTCCTGATAGGTGGCATCCACGCGGTCTTCGCGGGTGAAGTCGAGATGGCGAATAATGCGAATCTTCTCCGTCAGCTCGATATGCACGCGCACCATTTCTTCGTTGCCGCTGGCGCGTACCAGCGTGGTGTGGAAAGCCTCGTCATGGCGCGAAAGGGTTTTGCCGGGCGCCATGCGCGGGGCGTCTATCCAGAAATCCACCAACGGCGCGAGATGGTCCTGGCACATCGCGGGCGGCATATCGCACAGGCGCTTTACCGCTTCACACTCCAGTACAATGCGAAAGTCGTACAGCGCCTCGAACCACGCAAAATCAAACGGCTTCACCTGCCAGCCGCTGCGGCTGTACACCTGCACGTAGCCCTCCTGTTCGAGACGAAACAGGGCCTGACGCACCGGTGTGCGGCTGGCTGCCATTCGCTCTGAAATCTCGCTTTCGCTGAAATGCTCACCGGGCATCAGGCGAAAATCGAAAATGTCGTTTTTCAACGCGTGATAAATTCGCTCGCCAAGGCCGGGGCTACGCTTGCTGCTTTCCATTACGCCTCCTTATTCCAGCCACAGCAGTGCATCGCCGGGGCTGACCGGGTGGCCCGGATGACAGCCAATGCGTTTCACGGTTCCCGCCTGAGGTGCGTGGATCGCCAGTTCCATTTTCATCGCTTCGACGATGATCAGCGGCTGCCCTTCCGTCACCTCATCGCCCGGTTTCACCAGCACTTTCCAGATGTTGCCGTTCATATCGCCGGTCACGGCAAAGGCATCATCGTCGTCGGCTTCCTCGGTAACGGGCTGGCGCGGGCGTTCCGCGTCGGTGAGATGTTCATCCTGCTGCCAGCGCGCCACTTCGCTTTCGAAGGCCAGCGCCTGCTTCTCGCGGAAATGGCGAATCTCGTCGGCGTTGGCCTCAAGGAAACGCAGATGTTCAGCAAAATCGAACTCGCTCTCTTCGATACGCACGGCGGCGCGGCCTTCGCGGAAATCATCACGCAATTGATTGAGTTCGCTTTCGCTGACCGGATAGAAGCGCACCTGGTCAAAGAAGCGCAGCAGCCACGGTTCGCCCGCCGCGAACTGACGGTTTTTGAGGAATTTGTTCCATATAGGCAGCGTGCGACCCACCAGTTGATAACCGCCGGGGGAGTCCATGCCGTAGATGCACATATACATGCCGCCAATGCCGACCGTGCCTTCGGCGGTAAAGGTACGCGCCGGGTTGTATTTCGAACTCAACAAGCGGTGGCGCGGGTCAATCGGTACAGCACAGGGCGCGCCGAGGTAAACATCGCCCAGCCCGAGGATCAGATAGCTGGCATCGAAAATCGTGTCCCGCACCGCCTCACGGCTCGCCAGCCCATTGATGCGCTGAATGAAATCAACGTTATTTGGCAGCCACGGCGCGCTGGCGCGAACCGTATCCTGATAGCGGCTGACGGCGTCCAGCGTGGCGGTATCTTCAAATGCCATCGGCAGCCAGACGATGCGCGACGGGACTTTCATTTCGCTGACATCGCCCATGTGCGATTCCTGCTCCAGCAGAATCGCTACCAGCGCCTGCTGGCTGATTTCACGGCTGTCGTAGCGCACCTGTAACGAGCGCACGCCCGGCGAAAGCTCTTTAATGCCCGGATGCGATAAATCGTTCAGCCGCGCCATCAGCAGATGTACGCGCAGGCGCAGCGCCAGATCGAGGACGTTGTCACCGTATTCAATCAAGATGTAGTTATCCCCCGCCTGGCGATAGACGATGGCGGGCGTTGTCGCGCTGGCCGGCAACGACACCAGCGCCGCCGCCGAGACGCCATCACGCGCGGCCAGCGATGGCACGGCAAATGTCGCCAGATGGCTGGACTGGAGCGTATCGATCGTGCGATCCATCGCTTTTTCCCGCGCTACCGCGTCTGCCACGCTTATCGGGTAGAAGCGAATCGTGTCGCCCGGCTTCACCTGCCCCACTTTCCACAGCTCCGCTTTGGCAATGGTGACCGGGCAGACAAATCCCCCTAGGCTCGGCCCATCGCGCGTGAGGATCACCGGGAAGTCGCCGGTAAAGTTAATTGCGCCAATGGCGTATTCGCAGTCATGCACGTTGGAGGGATGCAACCCGGCTTCGCCGCCGTCCGGGCGAGCCCATTCCGGTTTTGGGCCGACCAGGCGCACACCGAGGCGATTAGAGTTGTAATGCACCTGCCATTCGCTGGCGAAAAAGTCATCAATCGATTTTTGACTGAAGAAATCCGGCGCGCCGTGCGGGCCATACAGCACGCCGATGCGCCAGCTATCGCCATACTCTGGCACCAGCGACGCCGCCAGCGCCTGCGGTTCGCTCACCGGTGCAGGGGTGGTGCAGGCATTCAGTTCCGGGCGCGAAACGGGCAGCAGGTCGGCCACTTTCAGCGTGCGTCCGGCGTGGCCGCCAAACTGCCCCAGGGCGAAGGTGGAACGGCTTCCGAGATACTCCGGCACGTCAAAACCGTTACGTACTGCGAGGTACGCGCGACAACCCGCTTTGGCGCGCCCAAGGCTGAGGGTTTGCCCACGCTTAACCGTGACCGGCTGCCAGAGCGGCACGCGAGTCTCATTCAGCAGCGCCTGACAATCTGCCCCGGTGAGGGCAATGATCGCGTCCGTGTGAAAACGCAATACCGGCCCCTGAAGCGTGAACTCCAGCCCGGCGGCGGTGTGATGATTGCCGACAATGCGGTTCGCCAGTCGAAAGGCGTAATCATCCATTGGCCCGGAGGGCGGTACGCCAATATCCCAGTATCCCAGACGCCCCGGATAATCCTGAATGCTACTCCAGGTACCCGGCTGCACCACTTCAATCACCGGCGATTCTGCCTCTACGCTATCGAGCCAGCGCGTCCAGACACGGCCTTCGGTGAACGCAACACTTGACGTTATCTGGCGCAGATAATCGAGATTGGTGGTAATACCGTGCAACCGCGTGGCATTCAGCGCCTGCGTCAGTTTCTCCAGCGCCGCCTCGCGGGTATCCGCATGCACGATAAGCTTGGCGATCATCGGGTCGTAAAATGCAGAGACTTCACTGCCTGTCGCCACGCCGCTGTCAATGCGCACACCGTCCGGGAAAGCGACTTCCGTTAGCACACCGGGGCTCGGCTGGAAGTTCTTCAGCGGGTTTTCCGCATAGATGCGCACTTCCATCGCCGCGCCCTGCGGGGCCTGCGCCAGTCTCGCCCAGTCGATGCTTTCGCCTGCGGCGACGCGCAGCATACACTCCACCAGATCCAGCCCGGTAACGCACTCGGTTACCGGATGCTCTACCTGCAAACGGGTGTTTACTTCAAGAAAGTAAAACGCGTCCTGCTCGGGGTCGTAGATAAATTCCACCGTACCTGCGCTGCGGTAATTCACCAGCTTGCCCAGCTCAACGGCAGCCTTCAGTAATGCTTCACGCGTGGCCTGCGGCAGATTCGGCGCGGGCGTCTCTTCAACCACCTTCTGATTGCGCCGCTGAAGAGAGCAATCGCGCTCGCCCAGCGCAACAACATTGCCGTTACCATCGCCAAAGATCTGCACTTCGATATGCCGGGCGCGATCGATACAGCGTTCAATAAACACGCCAGCATCGCTAAAGAACTGTTCGCCGAGACGGCGCACGCTCTCCCACGCCTGCACCAACGCCTCACGGTCGGCGCAGCGCGTGAGACCGATACCGCCGCCACCCGCCGTGCTTTTAAGCATCACCGGAAAACCAATGTTCTGCGCGGCGTTTAGCGCCTCTTCAACGGTGTCCAGCAGCCCGGTTCCCGGCGTCATCGGTACGCCCGCCTGCGCCGCCAGTTCGCGCGCCCGGTGTTTTAACCCGAACTCGCCAATCTGTTGCGCCGTTGGGCCGACAAACGCGATGCCCGCCTGCTCACAAGCATCGGCAAACGCCAGGCTTTCTGAGAGAAAACCGTAGCCCGGCCAGATAGCCTGCGCCCCGCTTTCCTGCGCGGCGGCGATGATTTTGTCGATGCGCAGATAGCTGTC
>CAJYVI010000156.1 GCA_913778145.1 uncultured Pseudocitrobacter sp. | reverse complement strand
GACGTGTGCTCTTCCGATCTCCTGCTACCTGAAGCGCTGCAATGTAAACCTTTCACGTCAGAGAAAACCGTCCTTGCGCTGCCTCGACACCATCCCCTTGCCGGTTCGGCAGCGCTGACGCTCGCTTCTCTTAAGGAAGATAAATGGATTACGTTACGCGATCCTGAAGGCATTGGTCTGGAGCAGTATTTTAATGATGCGTGCCGCCAGGCGGGCTTTCAGCCGAGAGTTGTGCAATACGCGACGGAGGTTTCCACCGTCATTAGTTTGGTTGCCGCCGGATTTGGCATTGCGTTATTACCGGCATCAGCGACTGCCGTACGTCTGGAAAATGTGGCCTATATTGACATCATCGACAGGCTGGAAGAGAGCGAGCTCACTTTAGTATGCCACCGGATTGTGCGCTCAGAAGTATTAAAAAAGTTTCTTGCGATACTACAACGCACGTGAATGACCGCGAGACGTTTATAAGGGAACGGAGCGTCTATACTTCTAATCTTGCTCAAAGCAGAAGAAATGATGTGCTAAATTATTGATTTCCTTGTAGCGTTATAGTGAGTTGTATCGCTGATTGTCGCTTGAAATTCGCGCTTCGATATTTTTTAACCTATTGAAGTAGAATGGATTTCCATTTTCTGAGGTGTAGTCATGAAACAAACCGTTTATACCGCCAGCCCCGAAAGCCAGCAGATCCACGTCTGGTCGCTGGGCCATGATGGCAACCTGACGCTGGTTCAGGTGGTGGATGTACCGGGTCAGGTGCAGCCGATGGTGGTAAGTCCTGACAAACGTTATCTGTATGTGGGCGTGCGCCCGGAATTTCGCGTGCTGGCCTACCGCATTGCGCCGGACGATGGCGCACTGACCTTTACCGCCGAAGCGCCATTGCCGGGTAGCCCGACGCATATTTCAACCGATCGTCAGGGTAATTTTGTCTTCAGCGGTTCATATAACGCAGGCTGCGTCAGCGTGACGCGTCTGGAAGACGGTATTCCACGCGAAACGGTAGACGTTGTTGAAGGGCTGGAAGGCTGCCACTCGGCGAATATCTCCCCGGACAACCGCACCCTGTGGGTGCCGGCGCTCAAACAGGATCGCATCTGCCTGTTTACCCTGAGCGACGACGGGCATCTGGTTGCGCAGGACCCGGCGGAAGTCACTACGGTCGAAGGCGCTGGCCCGCGTCACCTGGTGTTCCATCCGAATCAACAGTATGCCTACTGCGTGAACGAGTTAAACAGCTCGGTTGATGTGTGGGAGCTGAAAGATCCGCACGGTAAAATTGAGTGCGTGCAGACGCTCGATATGATGCCGCCAGACTTCTCCGATACCCGCTGGGCGGCAGATATCCACATTACGCCGGACGGTCGTCATCTCTATGCTTGCGATCGCACGTCCAGCCTGATTACTGTCTTCAGCGTTTCAGAAGATGGCAGCGTGCTGGCCGTCGAAGGCTTCCAGCCGACGGAAACCCAGCCGCGCGGTTTCAATATCGACCACAGTGGCAAATATGTGATTGCCGCCGGACAGAAATCGCACCATATCGCGGTGTATGAAATTAAAGGCGAGCAGGGCCTGCTGGAAGAGAAGGGCCGCTATGCGGTCGGGCAGGGGCCGATGTGGGTGGTGGTTAACGCTTACTAAGCGTTGAGCTTATGCTGAAAACAAAAAAACCTCGCCGCGGCGAGGTTTTTTCGTTAACAAAGTGCGCTTTGTTCATGCCGGATGCGGCTTCGCCTTATCCGGCCTACAAACACATAGTTAGCAGGATCCATGTAGGCCTGATAAGCGTAGCGCATCAGGCAATTTTGCTAACCATAACGCTTACTGCTTCGGCTCTGCCAGCACTTTGCTTCCCACTCCGCGGTTGTTGTATTCCCACATGCGGTTGAAGTTACGGTCGTTCAGGTCACGCTGCACATTCCCTTTATCGTCTTTCGCGCCGGTGTTACCTGCGAATGGACGTTTAGAGATAGCCGCGTCGGCCCACGGTTTTGCCATGTTAAAGCCTTCGTTGATCACGCTGTCGCGAATCACGACCTGGCCGTTGGTGTTGCCATCGACGTCCAGAGAGCGGCCCAACTGTGCAACGTTATCGCCGGAAGCGGTAAAGCGGCTGTTGATGGCCAGGAAACCATAGTAAATATTCGACTGGGTTGCCGGCGCGAAGACGTAGCCTTCCTGCTGAGTGCGAGAGTTCACCACGCGGAAGTCGGTGTTATCAAACACCACGGCGCCACGGCCAGAAACGATGTCCACATCGCCTTCAAGGTAGCTGTTGCTCACCAGCGTACGGGTCTGACGGTCGTTTTGCAGGCGGTTGTTGACGCTGCTGTTGGTCACAAAGAAAGTGTTCTGGCGACCCAGAATGTTCACCTTATTGATTTGTACCTGATCGCCATCGGTGCGCAGAGCCACTGCCTGATGCGTACCGGCATCGACGCTGTCGCCGAGGTTATTTTCAATGGTCAGGTTCTGCAGCTGCAGGCCGTTGTTCTGTGACCAGAAGACTGCCGAGCACATTACGCCGATAGTCGCGCTGCGTTTGCTCTGGCAGTTGTCATACATATACCAGGACGGTTTGCCCGGCATATATTTTCCGGCCGGGTTGACCAGATGACGCCAGGCGGCAGGCGCCATTTCAGAGTCGATCGCCAGACCAATTTTCACGTCGATCGGTTTTTCGCCCGTACCGTACAGCGTTACGCTGCCCGGAGCCGCTGGAACATAGACGGTGCCCTGATACTCACCTGGCAGAATCGCAATGTACTGACGCTTGCTGCTGTGACGCGCAATGGCGGCATCGACGGCAGCCTGGATAGAGGTGTGCGTTACACCCTGCTGGCCTGCTGCGCCAACCACGAAATCAGGTTGTGCCGGGGTGCTAATTGCAGACGGCGACCAGGCCGCGCCTTTAGGATCGAGAGCAGTGAAGTAACGTGCGGCAACGAAGTTTTGCGCTTCATCTGCGGATAAAACCGGACGGGATGACGTCCCCGGTGCGGCCTGTTCAGACGGGCGTTGATCCGCAGGGGTTGAGCTGCAAGCAGTCAGTGTCACGCCGAAAGCCAATGCCAGCGCCAGACGGGAAACCGATAAAGTGTTCATGTTGCTCCAGGCTAGTTGAGTAAAAGGGTTCCATTTAAACCAGCCTTTTTATACTAAGTTGAGCGAAACGGGAAGATGTGCTGAATAAAAAAGCGCGGTGACTGATGTAAAAGGTTTTTTTGCAAAGATGAAAGCCGGAATGCACAGAGACATTCCGGCAAACCGATTAGCTGAACAGAGCCGTAATTGAGGCACTGCCGAGGGTATGGAAATGGACGTTAAAGCCAACCATCGCGCCGCTGGCGTTTTCGTCAACGTCGATGCGTTCCACATCCAGAGCGTGAACCGTAAAGATATAGCGGTGCGTTTCCCCTTTGGGTGGCGCAGCACCGCCGTAGCCCGCTTTGCCGAAATCGGTGCGGGTCTGAACGGCGCCTTCCGGCAGTGCGGCAATACCGGAGCCAGCGCCCTGCGGCAGCACGCGCGTATCGGCGGGCAGGTTTGCCACCACCCAGTGCCACCAGCCGGAACCGGTCGGCGCATCCGGGTCGAAACAGGTCACCACAAAGCTTTTGGTACCCGCCGGAACCTCATCCCACGCCAGATGCGGAGAGAGATTATCACCTTCATAGCCCATGCCATTAAACACCTGACGCTGCGGCAGTTTTTCGCCGTCACGCAGATCATGACTGACTAAAATCATCGTTGCCTCCTTCCTTTAATTTACTGATTAATAAGCAGTATAGCGGGCAAGAGGCAACCTTACCGTGCATTAATCGATAAAAAATGTGTCCGTTTCCAGTGCTTCACAGACTGCGCGTGTCAGGCGGCTGAGCTGTTCTGTGGAAATGATATACGGCGGCATCAGGTAGATGAGCTTGCCAAACGGGCGGATCCACACACCTTGTTCGACGAAGAAGCGTTGCAGCGCCGCCATGTTTACCGGCCTGCGTGTTTCCACCACGCCAATCGCCCCCAGCACGCGAACATCCGCCACCTGCGCCATGGCTTTCGCGGGGGCCAGTTCACGAAAAAGCTGCGCTTCAATTGCCGCAACCTGCTGCTGCCATTCGCCGCTCTCCAGAATCGCCAGGCTCTCCGTTGCCACCGCGCAGGCCAGCGGATTACCCATAAAGGTTGGGCCGTGCATAAAGCAACCCGCTTCGCCGTTGCTGATGGTTTCCGCCACCAGACGGGTGGTGAGCGCCGCGGAAAGGGTCATGGTACCGCCAGTGATGGCTTTCCCCAGGCAGAGAATATCTGGCGTGATGCCTGCATGTTCGCAGGCAAACAGTTTGCCGGTGCGGCCAAACCCGGTGGCGATTTCATCGGCAATCAGCAGAATACCTTCCCGGTCGCACATCTTACGAATGCGTTTGAGCCACTCAGGATGATACATGCGCATCCCGCCCGCGCCCTGAACAATCGGTTCAAGGATCACCGCCGCAATTTCATGACGATGTGCGGCCATCAGGCGGGCAAATGCCACCATGTCACGCTCATCCCACTCGCCGTCAAAGCGGCTGGTTGGTGCAGGCGCGAACAGGTTTTCCGGCAGGTAGCCTTTCCACAGGCTGTGCATGGAGTTGTCCGGGTCGCAAACCGACATCGCCCCAAAGGTATCGCCGTGATAACCGTTGCGGAAGGTCAGGAATCGCTGGCGTGGTTCGCCTTTGGCCTGCCAGTACTGCAATGCCATTTTCATGGCGACTTCCACCGCCACGGAACCAGAATCAGCGAGGAAAACGCACTCCAGCGATTCTGGCGTCATCGCTACCAGCTTGCGGCATAACGCCACCGCGCTGGGATGCGTAATACCGCCGAACATCACATGCGACATCTGGTCAATCTGCGCTTTCATCGCCGCATTCAGCCGCAGGTGATTGTAGCCGTGGATGGCGGCCCACCACGACGACATGCCGTCCACCAGCTGTTCGCCGCTCGCCAGCTGTAGCTCGCAGCCGTGCGCGGAAACCACCGGATACACGGGAAGCGGGGCGCTCATGGAAGTATAGGGGTGCCAGATATGCTGTTGATCGAAGGCGAGATCGTCCGTTGTCATAATCGACTTGTAAACCATTTTGAAAAGTTTTAGGTTTACGAGTATAAACCGATCCGAAAATTAACAAAACCCCCGGAGAAGCCAATGGCTAACCCTTTACGCTGGACAATGTCGCAGGTCACCGAACTTTTTGAAAAACCGTTGCTTGATTTGCTGTTTGAAGCGCAGCAGATCCATCGTCAGCATTTTGACCCACGCCAGGTTCAGGTCAGCACCCTGTTGTCGATTAAAACCGGCGCATGCCCGGAAGATTGCAAATATTGCCCGCAAAGCTCGCGTTATAAAACCGGGCTGGAAAGCGAGCGCCTGATGGAAGTCGAGCAGGTGCTGGATTCTGCCCGCAAGGCGAAGCTTGCTGGTTCTACCCGTTTCTGCATGGGCGCGGCGTGGAAAAACCCGCACGAGCGCGATATGCCTTACCTTGAACAAATGGTGCAGGGCGTGAAAGAGATGGGCCTCGAAGCCTGTATGACGCTCGGCACGCTGTCTGATTCACAGGCGCAGCGTCTGGCCTCAGCGGGGCTCGATTACTACAACCACAACCTGGACACTTCACCGGAATTCTACGGCAATATCATCACCACCCGCAGCTATCAGGAACGCCTGGATACGCTGGATAAAGTGCGCGATGCCGGCATTAAAGTCTGTTCCGGCGGGATTGTTGGCCTGGGCGAAACGGTCACCGATCGCGCGGGCCTGCTGCTGCAACTGGCGAACCTGCCGACGCCGCCGGAAAGTGTGCCCATCAACATGCTGGTGAAGGTGAAGGGCACGCCGTTGGCGGATAACGAAGACGTTGATGCGTTTGATTTTATTCGCACTATCGCCGTAGCGCGCATCATGATGCCGACCTCGCACGTGCGCCTCTCCGCCGGTCGCGAGCAGATGAACGAGCAAACGCAGGCGATGTGCTTTATGGCCGGGGCCAACTCGATTTTCTACGGCTGCAAACTCCTGACGACGCCAAACCCGGAAGAGGACAAAGATTTACAGCTGTTCCGCAAGCTGGGCCTGAACCCGGAACAAACCACCGTTACCGCGGGCGATAATGAACAGCAGCAGCGTCTGGAGCAGGCGCTGATGACGCCGGATACTGAAACGTATTACAACGCGGCGGCGGTATGAGCTGGCAGCAACGCATCGATAACGCTATAGCACAACGGCGTGAGGCAGATGCCTTGCGTCGTCGTGTGCCGCTGGCCCAGGGCGCCGGGCGCTGGCTGGAGTATGAAGGTCAGTGCTATCGCAATTTTTCCAGTAACGACTATCTGGGGATGAGCCGGCATCCTAAGGTGATCCGCGCCTGGCAACAGGGCGCGGAACAGTACGGCACAGGCAGCGGTGGCTCGGGCCACGTCACCGGATTCAGTCACGCCCATCGTGACCTGGAAACCGAACTGGCCCAGTGGCTGGGGTATCCGCGCGCGCTGCTGTTTATCTCTGGTTTCGCCGCGAATCAGGCGGTGATCGCCGCGCTGATGAGTGAAAAAGACAGGATCGTCGCCGATCGTTTAAGCCACGCCTCGCTGCTGGAAGCGGCAGCGTTAAGCCCGGCGGCGCTGCGCCGTTTTCAGCACAACGACAGCCAGCACCTGGCGCGGTTGCTGAGCAGCGCAGTCGAAGGGCAACAGCTGGTGGTCACCGAAGGTGTGTTTAGCATGGACGGCGATAGTGCGCCGTTGAGGAATGTCGCAGAGGCGGCAACGCAGGCAGGCGCATGGCTGATGGTGGATGACGCGCACGGTATCGGCGTGAAGGGCGAACAGGGGCGCGGCAGCTGTTGGCAACAGGGCGTGCATCCTGAATTGCTGGTGGTGACCTTTGGTAAAGCCTTTGGCCTGAGCGGCGCGGCGGTGCTGTGTAGCGAATCGCTGGCCGACTATCTGCTGCAGTTCGCCCGCCATCTGATTTACAGCACTTCAATGCCTCCGGCGCAGGCGGTGGCGCTGCGCGCGTCGCTTGATGTGATT
Organism: uncultured Pseudocitrobacter sp.; assembly: GCA_913778145.1. Lineage (GTDB taxonomy): Bacteria > Pseudomonadota > Gammaproteobacteria > Enterobacterales > Enterobacteriaceae > Pseudocitrobacter. The sequence goes on along the minus strand of CAJYVI010000156.1, from coordinate 57,294 downwards.
CGCAGCGGCGAGGGCGATGCGCGACGTGAAGTCCTGGCGCAGCATATCGCCCGTTTTCGCGCGGGCGCGCAGGGGCTGGACTATCAGCTTACGCCATCGGAGAGCGCCATTCAGCCGCTGATTGTCGGGGAAAATGCGCGCACGCTGGCCCTGGCGAAAACGCTGCGTGAAAGAGGCTGCTGGGTGACGGCAATCCGCCCACCCACCGTGCCAGCCGGAACGGCGCGTTTACGCTTAACGCTGACGGCGGCGCATACGCGTGAAGATATCGACACTCTGCTGGAGGTGCTGCATGGCGCCCGTGAATAAACAGGCGGTGGCGGCGGCCTTTGGCCGGGCGGCAGCGCATTACCACCAGTTTAATGAGCTCCAGCGTCAGAGTGCGGCGCATCTGCTTGAACAACTCCCGGCGCGGGCGTTTGCCCATGTGCTGGATGCAGGCTGTGGCCCCGGTAGCTATAGCCGCTACTGGCGTGAGCGGGGGAGCGAAGTGACCGCGCTGGATCTCTCCGCTGAAATGCTCGCGCAGGCGCGTCAGCAGCATGCGGCACAGCACTACTTGCTGGGGGATATCGAAGCCATTCCTTTGCCTGATGCGGGGTTTGACCTGGTGTGGAGCAACCTTGCTGTGCAGTGGTGCAGCGATATCCGCACTGCGCTGGCGGAGCTGTATCGCCAGCTGCGCCCCGGTGGCGTGCTGGCCTTCACCACGTTGACCGCCGGATCGTTGCCCGAGCTTAATCAGGCCTGGCAGGCGGTGGATGCGCATCCCCATGCGAACCGTTTCCTGCCGGAAGAGACGCTTTGGCAGGTGCTGGCAGGCTGGGCGCATCGCGGTTGTTCACAGGCTATCACTCTACCGTTTCCCGATGCCCTGAGCGCGATGCGCTCTCTGAAGGGGATTGGCGCGACGCACCTGCATGAAGGCCGGGCGCGCGAGCCATTGACCCGCAGCAAACTGCAGCAGTTGCAGTTGGCGTGGCCGAAAGTTCAGGGGCAATGCCCGCTGACTTACCATCTTTTTTCTGGAGTGATTACTCGTGATTGAACGTTATTTTGTTACCGGCACCGATACGGAAGTGGGGAAAACGGTGGCCAGCACGGCGCTGCTACAGGCCGCACGGGCGCGAGGATATCGGACAGCAGGTTACAAGCCCGTCGCTTCTGGCAGCGATGAAACGCCCGACGGGTTGCGTAACAGTGATGCGCTGGCATTGCAGCGCAATAGCGTGTTGTCGCTGGCCTACGAGCGGGTGAACCCGTATACCTTCGCTGAACCCACCTCGCCGCACATTATCAGCGAGGTGGAGCAGCGCCCGATTGAGGCTGATGTGATGTCGGCAGGCCTGCGCACGCTGGAAGCGCAGGCGGATTGGGTGCTGGTAGAAGGCGCGGGTGGTTGGTATACGCCGCTTTCGCCCCATCTGACGTTTGCGGATTGGGTGCAGCGCGAGCAGTTGCCGGTGATTCTGGTGGTCGGGATGAAACTGGGCTGCATCAACCACGCGCTTCTGACCGTGCAGGCCGTTAAGCAGGCGGGTCTGCATTTGGCGGGCTGGATAGCCAACGATGTCGAGCAGCCAGGGAAGCGTCACCAGCCCTATCTGGCGACGCTGCAACGGATGGTTGATGCGCCGATGCTGGGCGAAATTCCCTGGCTGGGCGCAGACTTAACAGAGCACGATCTGGGCCAGTATCTTGATCTCACTGCCCTGTCTCGGGCGTCATCCACGCTTTAATCATCTGCTCATCCAGCTGCGCCACACCGCCCTGGGCCACGTTTCTGCCGCGATGCAGCAGGCAGAAACGGTCCGCCACGCGCTGAATAAACGGTAGCTGCTGTTCTGCGAGCAATATCGTTAGCCCAATCTCACGATTCAGGCGCAGCAGTATATCCCCCAGCCGATGAATAAACGCGTGGCCCACGCCGCGCGTTGGCTCATCCAGAATCAGCAGCTGTGGCCGCGTCACCATCGCGCAGGCCAGGGCTAGCTGATACCGGTCATCTTCCGTTAATGCGCCTCCCTTAAGCTGCCTGAGCGCGTACAGCGACGGAAAGAGCGCGTATATCTCAGGGGTTACCGTCCCGCTGTTTTCACCTGCCGCTTTGAGCGCAATCAGCAGGTTCTCTTCCACGCTAAGCTGCGAAAAAATACGTTTGTCCTGCGGCACGTAGCCTATGCCAAGCGTGGCGCGGCGTACGGGTGAAAGGGGCATTAAATCGCAGGGGGGCGAGCCGGTTTGCTGCCAAATCATGCTGCCGCTTTCAATGGGCTGATGGCCGGTAATACAGTTCACCAACGTGGTTTTCCCCGTACCGGGAAGGCCGATTAAGCAGGTGCACTCGCCGGAAGCCAGTTCGAGGTCGATGTTCCAGAGCGTGTGCTGGTTTCCGTAGAAATGATTGACTGCATGCAAACTCAACATCGTGTACTCCTCAAGCCAAAGGGAAGGGTCAATCCGAAAGTTTGCAATTCTCTTGCCAGAGAGGGAATTTCTCAGCAGAAGTCCTGATTTTTAGGAATTTACTTAAGAAGAAGGTATGAGATAGTCAGAGCGGATTGCGTTGTGTTGGCACGATGATCAGCGGAGAGCGAGTAAAATTTATACAAAACTGTGATGATTGTCACGCAGAAACCACATGATGATTTTCGCTGATAAAAATCAAAAATTAACGATAAAAAATTTTTACCCCGCCTGTTTCGCCCGATCGCCGATAACGCCCGAGTGACAGGGGATAGGGCCTCCAGACACTTATCCACTATTCCTGTGGATAACCTTGTGTATTAGAGTTAGAAAACCTGCGGCAAGCGAGAGAATACGCGGCTTGCCAGTAAATTGATGCGAAACACGGCTTTTGAATCTTTTCTTTCATTATCAATAAGATGAATAAAAGCAATGGCTGAGAGTCACGCGCCCCTCACTGACATAAAACTTTAATGACACATATTGACAAATGTTAAAACAGAAAAAGTTCTGGGGATAACCTCATCCGGGTACGGTTTTATCCTGCCAATGTGCAAATTTCAGCCGCTACGCGTGGATTCATGGCCGCGTAACAGTAATACCATAATGCGCCACTGTTTTTATATCCAGTATTTTTTGTTGGCAAATTTAGCGGTGGAGAGTAGAATTAATCACCTGCCCGATTAACCCGCCACAGGTAGCTTTGTTCATGAGTAAACCGTTCAAATTGCATTCGGCTTTCCAACCTTCTGGCGATCAGCCTGATGCCATCGCTCGCCTGAAAGAAGGGCTGGAAGATGGTCTCGCGCATCAAACGCTGTTGGGGGTAACCGGCTCGGGTAAAACGTTCACCGTGGCCAACGTGATTGCCGATCTCCAGCGCCCGACCATGGTACTTGCGCCTAATAAAACGCTGGCGGCACAGCTGTATGGCGAGATGAAAGAGTTTTTCCCCGAGAATGCCGTCGAGTTCTTCGTCTCTTACTACGATTACTATCAGCCGGAAGCCTATGTTCCAAGTTCAGATACCTTCATCGAGAAAGATGCGTCGGTAAATGAACACATCGAACAGATGCGTTTGTCGGCAACCAAAGCGTTGCTTGAGCGTCGCGATGTTATCGTGGTGGCTTCCGTGTCGGCGATTTACGGGTTGGGCGACCCGGATCTCTACCTGAAAATGATGCTGCACCTGACGGTAGGCATGATTATTGACCAGCGCGCTATTTTGCGTCGTCTGGCTGAGCTTCAGTACGCGCGCAACGATCAGGCGTTCCAGCGCGGTACTTTCCGCGTGCGTGGTGAAGTCATCGATATCTTCCCGGCGGAATCGGAAGATCTGGCGCTACGCGTTGAACTGTTTGACGAAGAGGTCGAGCGCCTGTCGCTATTTGACCCGCTAACGGGTCACGTTGAGGGGACCATTCAACGCTTTACGGTTTACCCGAAAACGCACTACGTTACGCCACGCGAACGCATCGTGCAGGCGATGGAAGATATCAAAGACGAACTGGTTGAACGTCGCAAAGTGCTGCTGGAAAACAACAAACTGCTTGAAGAGCAGCGACTCAGCCAGCGCACACAGTTTGACCTCGAAATGATGAATGAGCTGGGCTACTGCTCGGGCATTGAAAACTACTCGCGCTATCTCTCAGGGCGTGGGCCGGGCGAGCCGCCGCCAACGCTGTTCGATTACCTTCCGGCGGATGGCTTGCTGGTTATCGACGAATCTCACGTGACCATTCCGCAAATCGGCGGCATGTATCGCGGCGACAGGGCGCGTAAAGAGACGCTGGTGGAGTATGGCTTCCGTCTGCCGTCGGCCCTGGATAACCGCCCGCTGAAGTTTGAAGAATTTGAAGCCCTTGCGCCGCAAACCATCTACGTTTCCGCGACGCCAGGGAACTACGAGCTTGAGAAATCGGGCGACGAAGTCATCGATCAGGTGGTGCGTCCTACCGGCCTGCTCGATCCGGTGATTGAAGTGCGCCCGGTGGCGACGCAGGTCGACGATCTGCTATCAGAAATTCGTCTGCGCACGGCCATTAACGAACGCGTACTGGTCACGACGCTGACCAAGCGCATGGCGGAAGATCTCACCGAATACCTTGAAGAGCACGGCGAACGCGTGCGCTATTTGCACTCGGACATCGACACCGTCGAGCGTATGGAAATCATTCGCGATTTGCGCCTTGGCGAGTTTGACGTGCTGGTGGGGATTAACCTGCTGCGAGAAGGCCTCGACATGCCGGAGGTGTCGCTGGTAGCGATTCTGGATGCCGACAAAGAAGGCTTCCTGCGTTCCGAGCGTTCGCTAATCCAGACCATTGGCCGTGCCGCGCGTAACATTAACGGTAAGGCGATTCTGTACGGCGATAAAATTACGCCATCGATGGCGAAGGCCATTGGTGAAACGGAACGTCGTCGCGAGAAGCAGCAGCGTTATAACGATGAACACGGCATTGTTCCGCAGGGCCTGAACAAGAAAGTGGTCGATATTCTGGCGCTGGGTGAGGGGCTGGCGAAAACCAAAACCAAAGGTCGCGGTAAGTCTCGCGGCGGTGTGCAGATTGTTGAAGCGGATCAGGCGCTGACGCCGAAAGCGCTGCAACAGCAAATCCAGTCGTTGGAGGCGCAAATGTTGCAGCATGCGCAGAATCTGGAATTTGAAGAAGCTGCCGAGATCCGCGATAAACTTCATCAACTGCGTGAATTGTTTATCGCAGCGTCATAAGCTAAAAAAATTAAGGCTGGCATCACACGAGGAAATGCCAGCCTTAATGTTCGCTTAATATCCAACATGGATACTGTCCACATCAACAAGAGGATAGTTCTATGTCTAATCTAAACGTTCAGCAATCTCTGACTCTGTTACTTTCCGGCCTGATCGTCGTCGGTTTTCTCTGCCACTGGGTTTTGACTTTCTAACTTCGGCTTCAGGTTCGCGGGCGCAAACTCTATCCATGCCCGCGTGCCGCTTCTGTCTTCCCGATTTTGCAAGAAAAACGCCGCTTCGTGCAGCTGCGCAATTCGCGTGACAATACTTAACCCCAGACCGATCCCGCCGTAGCGGCTGTCCATTCGCACAAATGCCTGGCTCAGTTCGCCGACTTTTGACTCATCGATGCCCGGCCCTTCATCGTCGACAGTTAATTTTGGTATGGGCGAAGCCGTTGCTGACAGGGTGATGGTGGAGTGCGTCGGGCTATAGCGGTAGGCGTTTTCAACCAGGTTACGCACCATCACCTTTATCAATGTAGCGTCGCCGGCAACCGCAACATCGTGAAGGTTTTCGGTGATTGCCAGCGTTTGCTCGCGCCCTTTCAGCATGGATTCCAGCTCATCCTTCAGCGGCAAAATGACATCGGCTATTAACTCGACGCGCTGATAGCTCCCGGCGGAAAATGACTGTCCCACGCGTGCGAGTTGCAGTAACTGCGCCACGCTGTTAGTCATTTGATCCAGACGTTGAATCAGCGGCCCAACGTTAATGGCATGCGCTTTTTCCATAAGCTCCAGGTGCAATCGCAGCCCTGCCAGCGGTGTGCGGAGTTCGTGTGCCACGTCGGCGGTAAATAATCGTTCGCGATCGAGCGTTTGCGTCAGACGCGCCACCAGTTGGTTGATGGCCGACGTTACCGCATCAACTTCCAGCACCGTTCTTTCGAGATGAATGGGTTGCAGGTTATCCGGCGTACGCGCATCAAGTTCTTTTTGCAGATCCGAGAGTGGACGCGTAATGCGTTTCACCGCTTTCATACAGACAAACAGCGCCAGGCCGATAATCACCAGGCTTGGTACCAGCAAGCTGGCAACGGCTTCGCGCACCTCATGCTGAATATGCCTGGCGTTATTGTGGCCCTTCAGGATACTGGCGACCTCAAGATCAATCTGCTCCTTGCTTTCATGCCACAGCCAGAACACGCTGATAACCTGAAAAACCACCAGAATGATACCTACGGTCAGTAACAGCTGGTGGCGCATCGGCCATTTTCGGATCGCGGAAAGAGGCATAATTAGTCGGTTACCTCGCTGTTTTCCAACTGGTAGCCAAAGCCCCGCACTGTGCGAATACGGGACTTGCCGACTTTATCGCGCAGGTTGTGAATATGCACTTCCAGCGTATTGGTCGACGGTTCGTTATCCCAGTTGTAAATATCGTTGTAGAGAATTTCGCGATGTACCGGGCTACCGGCTTTTTGCATCAGTCGCGAGAGCAGCGCAAACTCTTTTGGCGTCAGTTCCAGCGGTTGTTCGTCAAGCCACACCTGGCGACGCGTCACGTTAAGGCGTAAGTTGGCGACCGTAATTTCATTGTCGCCCTGATTATAATGGCGACGCAGCAGGGCGCGAATACGCGCGTTGAGTTCTTCGAGGGCAAACGGTTTAACCAGATAGTCATCAGCTCCGGTGTCCAGCCCGCTGATGCGATCGTCCAGCGTATCTCGTGCGGTGAGAATCAGCACCGGCAGGCTGCATTTTTCCTGGCGAATACGCGAGAGGAAATGCAGCCCGTCTTCGTCCGGCAGGCCTAAATCCAACACGATCAAACTATAAAGCCCGGATTGCAGGCTCAGCTCTGCCTGACGCGCAGTGGTGACGCCATCGCAGGCGTACCCTTCACTTTGCATCGCCAGAATTAAGCCCTGTAATAACAGCGCGTCATCTTCCACGACTAAAATTTTCATTGCCTTATCCTCTGCACGTCTTGAGTATGTCGTCAGCCGCGCGATATTCAGTGGTCTCTACGCCCAGTATACCTAACATCGTGGAGAAGAGATTATCCTGAGAATATTCATTTTGTGTCGATGCCTTTTTCAGACAGTCATAGTTCACGCCATAACGCTTCTGATAATCGTCTGACAACCACAGCAGCATCGGAACATGTTTTTGTGTATCCGGTGCGATGGAATAGGGCAACCCGTGCAGGTAAATACCATTTTCACCCAGTGACTCACCGTGGTCTGAAAGATAAACCAGGCTGGTGGTGAATTTATCCTGTTTGGATTGCAGTAATTTTATCGCTTTATCGACGATATAATCGACGTACAGCACGGTATTATCGTAGGTATTTACCAGTTGCTCCTGAGAGCAGGACTGAATTTCATTGGTATCGCAAGTTGGCGTGAATTTACCAAACGCCTTTGGATAACGGTTGTAGTAGGTTGGCCCATGGCTGCCAATGGTATGGAGCACAATAAGCCCGTCGCCGTTTAATTTATCAATATAGTTGTCCAAGTCGTGGAATAGCACTTCATCATAACATTCGCCATCAATGCACTGACCCGGCAGGTTCAGTACGTTCATATTCTGATGCGGTACGCGGTCGCATGCGCCTTTGCATCCACCATCGTTCTCATTCCACTGCACCTGAATACCTGCGCGCTGTACGATATCCAGCAGGCCTTCCTGGTGATGCGCCAGCTGTTCGTCGTAATGGGCGCGCGGCATATTCGAGAACATGCAGGGCACCGATACCGCAGTGGCGGTGCCGCAGGAGGTTGTTTTCGGGAAATAGATCACATTATCTTTAGCAAGTAACGGGTTCGTTTCGCGAGAATATCCACCCAGCGAAAAATCTTCCGCACGCGACGTTTCTCCGACAATCAGGATTGTCAGGTTTTTACGCGGGCCGTTTTTCATGCCGTCTTTTTGTTTTGCATCTTCACCAATGCGCACCAGCGGCAGGTTATCCATTTTATTATGGGCATACCATGAATTTATGGCGGTGATGCTGTTGGACGGATTTAATGACTTCACCAGTTCCTTATTATTGCGAAACAGTGAGGCGTAATCTTTATAGAAAAAGGCGGCAACAATCACGATCAGCAGAACAGATGCTACCACCGCACCGGCCCGCAGCCCGGCCTCGCGCCATTTATGCGTTGCTGGTTTTATTTTTACCCACCACGCGAGTACAACGAACAACACCGCGGTAAATAAGAGCGTGAGAATCATCTTGCTCGACATCAGCGCATAGCTTTCTGCCGGAGTCGTGTCGAGAATATTGGTGATCATCGACCGATCGATAATCACGCCAAAGGTCATAATAAAATATTGCGCCGAAGCGCTGAGTAAAATGAACAGCGTCGCCAGCACTTTTTCCAGACGCAAGAATGAAGCCAGCGCCAGACAAATCACCATTACCGAAAAGGCGACCAGCGGCATCGTGAAGAAAACCAACCCATTATGGAAGGTATTCACCGGTAACAGGGACCATGCCTGGCGATAAAAAGCGACATTCAGCGCCAGCGCAATATAGAGCGCGAAAAGCAGAATATAAGTTAAACGGCTAACGGTCGGGCGATAGCGTAAATAGCGCAACATAGCGATCTTCCTGTAAAAATGATGCTCGCTATGTTGCCGGGAGTTTTTTAAGACAACCTTAAGATTTTAAGGAAAGCTAACCTAATGCCTGAAGGGCCTTTTCCAGCGCGTCGCGTAATAGCTGACGGTCGTGGCGATAGCGAATATCGCTGGCTTCCAATGGCTCCTGAATGATGACACGATCGCCAATCTCAGTGGTATCCACTTTCGGCCCAACGACAACCGCATCAATCACCGGTTTCCCGACGTAATGCTCCAGAATATTGAGTTTTTTCGCAAGCGTCAGGCTGGCCGCCGCCGGGCTGAGTTCACGGCCTAAATTGCCGATATAGACCATAGGCGCAGGCGTACGGCGCAGCGCCTGCGCCACATCGCTCAACAATAATGCGGGCAGCAGGCTGGTATAAAAACTGCCGGGGCCAATCAGGATGAGATCCGCTTCGCCAATCGCCTGCACCGCTTCGCGGGTCGCAGTTACCGAGGGCGAAAGCATCAGCTCCTGCGGCGGCAGCGGCAACTGATCGATATTCACTTCCCCGTAGACTTCATGGCCTTCCTGGTCGATAGCCATCAGATCAACCGGCTGTTCCGACATTGGAATTAACGAGGCTTCAACTTTCAACAGATTTCTTATTAAATTAATAGCCTCTAAAGGCCGCACGCTCAGGTGGTCCAGCGCCTTTAACATCAAATTTCCGAGGTTATGCCCCGAAAGTTCGCCATTACCGCCAAAACGGTACTCAAACATGGCGGACGCTACGCTGGGTTCGGTGATTAACTGATTAATGCAGTTACGCATGTCCCCCCAGGCGATGCCGCCTTCAGAGCGGCGGATACGGCCCGTTGAGCCACCGTTATCGGTGGTGGTAACAATGCCGGTTAAACGAGAGCCGAGGGAGGAGAGTGAGGACATCACTCGCCCCAATCCATGTCCACCCCCAATGGCGACGACGCGATCGAGATCGGCCAGAGTGCGATTGCGCATACAACTTCCTTAAGTGGGTATATCTGCTTACATTAACGTAACTACTCCCAAAAGACGATGCCGCACCCCGGTCAAAATGACGTATATCAATGCAAAAGCGCGATTTATGCGTATTCTGTAGGGAAAGTGCACGATCAGGTCGCTATATATAACTTTATATAGCGAAAGCGGAAAATGGCAAACTCGTCCATCTCGCGCTACTATCGGCATAACCCTTTCAGCAATATTGCTGAAAAACACTCTAGCCTCTGGGCCTAAGTCGAAAGATAAGGCGCTTTGGCCGTGATGGTTAAACATCACCAGGGCGAAGGAAGAAATGACCTCGCCTCCCGTATTTGGAAAGGTGTCTATGGCTTCACAACTTACTGATGCGTTCGCGCGCAGGTTCTTTTATCTGCGTTTGTCGATAACGGATGTGTGCAACTTCCGTTGCACCTACTGTCTGCCCAACGGCTACAAGCCGGGCGAAGTCACCAACAATGGCTTTTTGTCGCTGGATGAAGTGCGGCGGGTTACCCGTGCCTTTTCCGCGCTGGGTACAGAAAAAGTGCGTCTCACCGGCGGCGAGCCGAGCCTGCGTCGCGACTTTGTCGACATCATCGCAGCAGTAAGAGAGAACGCGGCCATCAAACAGATTGCCGTGACCACCAACGGTTACCGCATGGCGCGCGACGTTGCCGCCTGGCGTGAAGCGGGCCTTACGGCGCTGAATGTCAGCGTCGACAGCCTTGATGCGCGTCAGTTTCATGCGATTACCGGTCAGGACAAATTCCGCCAGGTAATGGACGGCATCGACGCCGCCTTCAGCGCGGGCTTTGAAAAAGTGAAGGTTAACACCGTGCTGATGCGCGACGTAAACCATCACCAGCTCGACACCTTTCTGGCGTGGATCAAACCGCGCCGCATTCAACTCCGATTTATCGAACTAATGGAAACCGGCGACGGCAGCGATTTGTTCCGCAAACACCATATCTCCGGAATGGTGCTGCGCGATCAGTTGCTCAAACGCGGCTGGATACATCAGATCCGACAGCGCAGCGACGGCCCGGCACAGGTCTTTTGTCACCCTGACTACGAAGGTGAAATCGGTTTAATCATGCCGTATGAAAAAGATTTTTGCGCTACCTGTAACCGTCTGCGCGTCTCTTCCGTGGGCAAACTGCATTTATGCCTTTTCGGCGACGGCGGCGTAGAGCTTCGCGACCTGTTAGCGGCTGATGCCCAACAGCAGGAGCTCGAAGCACGCATTGCAGAAGCGTTAACCCATAAGAAGCAGACCCACTTCCTGCACCAGGGCAATACCGGGATCACCCAGAATCTGTCCTATATTGGTGGATAATTCGTTTTCAAGGAGTGTTAAATGAGTCAGGCGAGCACTGAATTTTTCCCAACCCGCATCGCTATTCTTACTATTTCCAGCCGCCGTGGCGAAGAGGATGATACCTCCGGCCATTATCTGCGTGATTCTGCGCAGGAGGCGGGCCACACGGTGGTCGATAAAGCGATTGTGAAAGAGAATCGCTATGCCATTCGCGCAAAGGTTTCCGAATGGATCGCACGCGATGATGTGCAGGTGGTGTTAATCACTGGCGGCACCGGGTTGACCGATGGCGACCAGGCGCCGGAAGCGCTTCTCCCGCTGTTCGACCGTGAAATTGAAGGCTTCGGCGAAGTGTTCCGCATGCTCTCTTTTGAAGAGATTGGCACCGCTACGCTGCAATCCCGCGCCATTGCCGGGATGGCTAACCGGACGCTGATTTTCGCTATGCCGGGTTCGACCAAAGCGTGTCGTACCGCGTGGGAAAATATTATTGCGGCGCAGCTCGATTCCCGCACCCGTCCTTGTAACTTCTACCCTCATCTGAAGAAATAAACGATGTCGCAACTGACCCATATCAACGCGGCGGGCGAAGCCCATATGGTGGATGTCTCCGCCAAGGCTGAAACCGTACGCGAAGCCCGCGCGGAAGCGTTCGTCACCATGCTGCCGGAAACCTTATCGATGATTATCGACGGTAGCCACCACAAAGGCGACGTATTCGCGACCGCCCGTATCGCAGGAATTCAGGCTGCCAAGCGCACCTGGGATCTTATCCCGCTCTGTCATCCGCTGATGCTCAGCAAAGTGGAAGTTAATCTGCAGGCCGAGCCTGAGCATAACCGCGTGCGTATCGAAACGCTGTGTCGTCTGACCGGGAAAACCGGCGTAGAGATGGAAGCGTTAACGGCGGCGTCGGTGGCGGCGCTGACGATTTACGATATGTGCAAAGCGGTGCAAAAAGATATGGTCATTGGCCCGGTGCGCCTGCTGGCGAAAAGCGGCGGTAAATCGGGCGATTTCAGGGTGGATAGCGATGATTAAGGTTCTTTTTTTTGCGCAGGTTCGCGAACTGGTGGGCACGGACGCGTTACAACTTCCAGCAGAGTTCGCCACGGTAGAGGCTGTTCGTCAGCATCTGGCGGCCCAGGAAGGTCGCTGGGCGCTGGCGCTTGAAGAGGGCAAACTGCTGGCGGCGGTCAACCAAACGCTGGTCAGTTTCGACACTCCCGTTGCTGATGGCGATGAAGTGGCGTTTTTCCCACCGGTAACGGGAGGTTGATGATGAGCGAAACGCGGATTCGCGTCGGCCACGAGGCGTTTAACGTGGGCGACGAATATGTCTGGCTGGCCGAGCGCGATGAAGATGGCGCGGTGGTGACGTTTACCGGCAAGGTGCGCAATCACAATCTGGGCGACAGCGTAAAAGCGCTGACCCTGGAGCATTACCCTGGCATGACCGAAAAAGCGCTGGCGGAAATCGTCGAAGAAGCGCGAGGCCGCTGGCCGCTGGGCCGCGTCACGGTCATTCACCGCATTGGCGAACTGTGGCCAGGAGACGAAATTGTTTTCGTCGGTGTTACCAGCGCTCACCGTAGCAGCGGTTTTGAAGCCACCGAGTTCATCATGGACTACCTGAAAACGCGTGCGCCTTTCTGGAAACGTGAAGCCACACCAGAAGGCGACCGTTGGGTAGAAGCCCGCGACAGCGATAAGCAAGCCGCAGGGCGCTGGCATAGCGCCTGATAGCGCTGCGCTTATCAGGCCTGGAACACCAAATTCGACGGTTTCGTCTACACAATGCCCGGTGGCGTTTCGCTTACCGGGCCTACATAACCAGACTCGTAGGCCGGGTAAGGCGCAGCCGCCACCCGGCGGTTTCATCCGCACAATGCCTGATGACATAACATAGACGTTTACTCCCCGTCGATGCACACCCGCAATATTTGCGATATCCTTGAGGTATTCCTTACATCATCAGGAGATTCTCATGGATCGATTCCCTCGTTCTGATTCAATCGTGCAGTCCCGTTCCGGGCTGCAAACATATATGGCACAAGTGTATGGCTGGATGACCTGCGGATTGCTGCTGACGGCATTTATCGCATGGTATGCAGCGAATACCCCAGCGGTGATGATGTTTGTCTTCTCCAGTAAAATCACTTTCTTTGGCCTGATCATCGCCCAACTGGCGCTGGTTTTCGTGCTTTCCGGCATGGTTCAACGCCTGAGCGCGGGCGTTGCCACCACGCTGTTTATGCTCTATTCGGCGCTCACCGGGCTAACGCTTTCCAGTATTTTTATCGTTTATACCTACTCCTCCATCGCCAGCACCTTTGTGGTGAGCGGCGGGATGTTTGGCATCATGAGTCTGTACGGCTACACTACCAAACGCGATCTCAGCGGCCTGGGAAATATGCTGTTTATGGCGCTGATTGGTATCATTCTGGCATCGCTGGTTAACTTCTGGCTGAAAAGCACCGCGCTGATGTGGGCGGTGACCTATATCGGCGTCGTGGTATTCGTTGGCCTGACCGCCTACGATACGCAGAAACTGAAAAATATCGGCGAACAAATCGATGTGCGCGATACATCCAGCCTGCGCAAAACCGCCATCCTCGGCGCGTTAACGCTGTACCTCGATTTCATCAACCTGTTCCTGATGCTGCTCCGGATATTTGGCAACCGCCGTTAACGGTTAATCATTCAAAAATCCCGGACTGGTTCCGGGATTTTTTTCGGATTCTGTTTACTGATAAAACGCACGATTGACGAAACATATTTATTTGTAGCTATGCAAACTGCTATTTTGTGATATGCCATAGATGAAATAATGAACAAAAAAGGATGTCTGTTCTGCTTCATTAACTTATTTGTATTTTTGTTAGTAATATATACGTGCATATTTATTGCTGGTGCATATCCCAATTTAGAGATAGCCAAAGAATTGCTCGCGGTAAAATGGTGTAAAAAACCGCCGTCAAAAACTGGCCAACAATATAATTTTCCTCATTATGGCTTTTATCTTTTTCTGCGAGATTCATCCTCGGGGCAGGTCGAGATCGTGGGAAGAGTGTTGTATGCCAAAGTATTAATGGGCAGATATCGCCCTGACGACACGCCAGTTCTGGCGATAGCACCCGATCGCGCAACCGCGCGTAGGTTGTGGGGGCATCTGGCCTGCACTGAGAATGGCGATATGGAAATTGGGCAGGGAGAGAGCCATGTTATCTGGCATTACTGGAAAGAACAGCCGAGCAAGTAAAGGAGTACCTGTTCAGATGCTTATCTTTTTCCTCTGTGTATTGATCGTCTGCTTTGGAATATTTGCGCACACTAAGCTTATTCAGCGGACGTGGTTTCAGTGGTTTGGTGAATATGCAGTGAGCATTTATTACGACAATCAACACGCGGACTCGAATGTTGAATTTGGACGAGCAGATGTTTACCTCGAAATTTACAAAGGGCGCTGGCATATGTTCTTTGACTTACCCTGTTATCGGCAGCGGATTGCCACCCAGGTTGAAAACAATGAAATGCTGAATGAATGGGAGGTCACAGAAATGGATGAATATAGTTTTGTGCTGAAAAACAACGCCCATTATATGCATTATCGCCACTTTTGTCGCTGATTGCGTCCGCAAGAAAATCATCTTTATGGAGACCAGGATGTGAGTGCTTCTCTTCCATACGACTTAATCAGGTTTGCTCTGCGCCATCAAGTATGATGATTCGCATCTGGTTTTTGACTGCGATTATGATGGGGTTGACGCCTGCTATCGCGTGGGTGGCGATTATATCAGGTGTGTCGAATCTTGACAGTCGCCCGGGGATGTTTATGTTCAATCTTGTACTTATTGTTCTGATTTCCTTCTGGCTAGATTTCAAAAAGGACAAATTCAGTACATTTCTTGCAAGTACGATTGGTCTGGCGTTGATTATTTTGGTAGGCACTGCACTATCGATGTTCTTTTCTTTTCAATCGATAACCACCGTATTTGGTATTGTCGGCGCCATGTTTACCATTAACGCATCCCTGGGCCTGTTTTTGGGATGGAATCCTGATTACCGAAGGCTGATATTGCTGATGGCGGTCAGTGGGATGTTTATCGCCGTCGTGATCAACAGTGTGCTGGACAGCTATTTATCTGTATGGATCATGAGTTTTCTGGCCGTGCTGGTCTGGCCCATGGCGGTGAGTTATAAACTGGATGTGTTAAGTGGACTTTCGCGTAATTTGTTCGGGGGCGAATTTTCTACAATGCCTCGCTGTATGGTGTTGGGAAGTGTCATCACGTATTTAAGTGTGCTGAGCCTTTTCTGTCAGGTTGTGATTTTCTTGCTTGAGGCGTTGATAAGTTCGGGAATAGGGATGTGGGGATGGTGAAAATGATGCCATTATTAAATGACCTGGGATGACAACAATCGACAAGCTGTCGCTTTTTATAATTCATGGCACAAATAATGAATATAGAAATATTTAAGGAAGGGGCCTCTTTTGAACGCCGAATTGAAGAGGTTAAAGTAATAGTATCACTAATTCAGACGAATCTAAAGGAAAGGCATCCTGCGATTACACTGCCCCTAGAACAGTGGTGCTATGTTCTTTTGCCAGGAAGGATAGGGTGCGAACGCTGGAATGCGCTCATTGCAGCAGACTATCGCTGTCTTACACATCCGGATGGTTATCAATTTGCAATCGTACTTTCAGCTGAAGAGTTATTTTCTGAGTTTATAATAGATACGTTATCCATACAAAATGATTTTTATTATTTAATGGCTTTTGCTTCATCACCACCCTCAGATGATGGAAAACTCTTGAAATGGATTAATGGCTTGTTGAATAATATATTCAGCGATCCCTTGCCACCTTATGAACTTTTGACGTTAGAGTGTGGTTTTCTGTTGTCGTGTGGACAAAAAGAAAATTATCCAGGATAAACCTGATGGTTTACAAAAGGAATTGCAATGCGAATAAATCTGGACGTTTCTCACCCTCCAGCCTTCTGCTCATTCCTCTCCCGAATCCTTTTCGCCTGGCTCTCCAGCCCCAGATAACACACCAGCGCCAACAGCAGCGGTATAAAGTAATACAGTACGCGCCACACCAGCAACGCCGCAATTATCGTCCCGGAAGAGACGTCTTCACTGGCCAGCAGTGCGACGAATACCGCTTCCAGCACGCCGATTCCCGCCGGAATATGCACAATCACCGCCACCACGCTGCTAACCAGCAGCACGCCGAGCACGAAGAAATAATCTACGGACTGGCCCATTAGCAGCCAGATGGTTGCGCCCATCGCCATCCAGTTCAGGCTGGAGATCGCCATCTGGGCAAGGGCAAATTTCCAGGTGGGCAGCACCAGCGTTTGCCCTTTAACGGAATACTGGCGCTTTTTGGCAAATGCGCAAAAACCCAGATAAACCAGCACTGTCGCCAATAGCGCCGCGCCGAGCAGGCGCAGGGTGATATCGTTGATGTACCAGTGTGGCGGCAGGTCGATTGCGCCACCGGTAAACATGACGCCCGCCAGTAATAAATATCCCAGCCAGTTGGTTGAAATACTCAGTGAAAAGATGCGGGTGATGGTGCCAGGTTTCAGTCCAAGCCGCGAGTACAGGCGATAGCGCATACCAATGCCGCCAACCCAGGTGCTGAGCGTCAGGTTGAAGGCATAGCAGATAAACGACACCAGCATGACCTGCCGCTTCGCCAGCTTATGCCCGCACCAGACGCGCGCCAGCAGGTCGTAGCAGCCATACAGCAGATAGTTGAAGATAACCAACCCTACCGCGCCCAGCAGCGCCAGACGGTTATAGTCGCGGATGACGTTCCACACCTCGTGCCAGTCAATTTTGCGCGCGTAGAGCACCAGCAGCACCGCGACGGCAACCAGAAACAGCCAGGTCAGGACGCGTTTGGTCCACTTCCACTGTGTCTTGCTCCTCCATTTCAGTGTCTGGCTCCTGAATTCTCCGGTTCGACGCGATCCTGCGTTTCCATTGTTGGCTGTGCGGGGGGAGGTACTTCCGCCAGTTTTGGCGTATGTGCGGGTAGCCACCCGGCCATCGCCGGGAAATGGCGCAAGAAGTGGAACACCACCACGCCAATGCCGAGATTTATCCAGCTGCGTTTGGGCACCATGCTTTCGTCCACGCGTTGTGAATCGCGGGTAATCAGGGTGTTGAGATTATCGCGCAGCGTCTGATTAAACTGCCGGTCATGAATCATGAGATTGGCTTCCAGATTCAGCGACAAGCTCAGGGGATCAAGGTTGCTGGAGCCGACCGTTGCCCAGTGATCATCCATCAGGGCAACTTTACCGTGCAGCGGGCGGCGTTTGTATTCATAGATATGCACGCCGCTGTTCACCAGATAACGATAAAGCAGTACCGCGCCCACTTTAACAATCGCCATATCCGGGTTGCCCTGAACCACCAGCTTGACACGCACGCCGCGTCGCGCCGCCCGACGCATGGCATGCAGCAGACGATAGCCAGGGAAAAAGTAGGCATTAGCAATGATCACTTCACGTTTGGCGGTCGCCAGCATCCGCAGATAGTGACGTTCAATATCGGTACGGTGCTCGCCATTGTCGCGCCACACCAGCAGCGCCTGCGCTTCCCCGGGCATGCGGTTCTCTTCCGCGCGATGATGCCTGCGCCACCAGCGCCGCACCGGGGCATTTTCCGGTAGATTTTCCAGCTCAAACTGGACAATATCCTGCACCACCGGCCCTTCCACACGCACCGCATAATCTTGTTTAGCTTCCGGACCATAATTCGACATATGTTCCGCGGAGTAGTTAATGCCGCCAATAAAAGCGATACGTGCATCCACCACCACAATTTTGCGGTGCATACGACGGAAGAGGTTAGTACGCATACCAAAAACACGCGGGCCGGGATCGTAATAGCGGAAAATGACGCCCGCCTCGGTCAGTTCGTTAACAAATTCATCGCTTAAATCGGGTGAGCCGTAGCCATCGAGCAGCGCTTCTATTTGCACGCCACGTTTTGCGGCGCGCAGCAGAACCGCATGCAGCTGTTTACCCACGTCGTCTTCAAACCAGATAAAGGTTTCAAGGATCACTTTACTCTGTGCCTGATCGATGGCTTTGAAGACGGCGGGGTAGTACTGGTCGCCATTCTCCAGCAGAGTAATCTGGTTGCCTTCACGCCAGGCGCATTTCATAAGTGGATCTCCGCGCTAAGGGGCGCATGGTCAGAAAGGTGTCGCCAGCCGCGCAGGGCCAGTTTAGTCGGCTGGCTGGCATTAGCATTTTTCACGTAGATGCGATCAAGTCGTAACAACGGCAAACTTACCGGAAAGGTTCGTGCGGGCCGCCCCCGCGCGCGGGTGAAAATTTCTTCCAGCCCGGCCTCTTTTTTCAGCGGATGATTGGCTTTTTGCCGCCAGTCGTTGAAATCACCGGCCACCAGCACCGGTTCGCCCTGCGGTAACGCATTGACGAAATCCGCCAGCATCACGATTTGCGCCTGGCGCTGCTTTTCGCCGAGGCCAAGATGTACGCAAATAACATGAATGGGTGTACGAAGCTGTGGAGGGGTGATTCGGCAATAGAGCAGCCCGCGTTTCTCGCTGTTGCCGATGGAAACGTCGTGATTTTCAAAATGTTCAATAGGGTAGCGCGAGAGCACTGCGTTGCCGTGATGCCCTTCCGGATAGACCGCATTTCGCCCGTAGGCGAAATCGCTCCACATGGTATCGGCGAGAAATTCGTAGTGGCTGGTATCCGGCCAGTTTTCGACGTGCAGCGGATGCACTTCATGCGCGCCCAGCACTTCCTGCAGGCAAACTATGTCTGCGCCGACGGTGCGAACGGCGTCACGAAGCTCCGGCAAAATAAAACGTCGGTTAAATGCCGTAAAGCCCTTATGGGTGTTAATTGTCAGTATTTTTACCGAAAAAGGCGTGCTGTTCGCGGACATTTGGCTCCCGTTATCTTTTTTCTCCTGACTATACCCGTCATACTTCAAGTTGCAGATGCGTTGGCTGCGTTCGCTCACCCCAGTCACGTACTTATGTACGCTCCTGGGGATTCGTTCACTTGCCGCCTTCCTGCAACTCGAATTATTTTGGGTATAAATAGTGTAGTCGGCGTCACAAAAAGATGCGGTGATACGGAATTTTCCGTAAAGTGGCGTACTCTGAATAGGCAAATAAAATCCTTCAGGAGAAGAAGCCATGAAGTGGCAACAACGCGTTCGTGTCGCAACAGGGTTAAGTTGCTGGCAGATTATGTTGCATTTGCTGGTTGTGGCGGTGCTGGTTATGGGCTGGATGGGCGGTGCATTAGTCCGCGTCGGCCTGGGCCTGTGTGTGCTCTACAGCGTAACGGTGATTCTGATGCTGGCATTGCAGCGCCACCGTGAACAGCGCTGGCGTGATGTGGGCGATGTACTCGAAGAACTCACCACCACCTGGTATTTTGGCGCGGCAATTATCGCCTTATGGCTGCTGTCGCGAGTGTTACACAATAACTTCCTGCTGGCCCTTGCGGGGCTGGCTATCCTCGCCGGGCCAGCGTTGGTCTCTTTGTTAGTCAAAGAGAAAAAACGCAACTCAGGCGATCTTCCGGCGAAACATCGCGTACGCCACTGAGCCTGTCGTGGCCGCTATCACCAGTAGCGGCCACAAACTTCCCCACACAATCGTTAAGCTCGCGTCCTTCAGATAAATTTGCTTGGTGATATCCGTAAAGTGACGAATCGGGTTAATCCACGTCAGATTCTGCAACCAAACCGGCATGTTCTCCACGGGCGAAACGTAACCCGACAGCAGAATCGCCGGCATCATAAAGACGAACACGCCGATAAACGCCTGCTGCTGGGTTTCGCACAGAGAGGAAATCAGCAGGCCAAAGCCTACCAGCGATAACCCGTAGATAATCATGGTGAAGTAGAACAACGCCAGCGAACCGGCGAAGGGAATCTGATACGCCCAGATGCCGATACCCAGCACGATAGTGGCCTGGAAGGTCGCCACAATCAGTGCCGGAACGGCTTTGCCGATGAAGATCTGCCAGGTCGCCAGCGGTGAAACCAGGAGCTGATCCAGCGTTCCCTGTTCGCGCTCGCGGGCGACGGAGAGCGACGTTACGATCATCACACCGATGGTGGTGATCATGGCGATCAGCGACGGCACCACAAACCATTTGTAGTCCAGATTCGGGTTATACCAGTTACGCACCACCAGCTCGCTGTTGTTGGGTTTGGCCTGGCCGTCCGTTAACTCCTGCTGATAATCTTTGACGATCTGTTGCAGGTAGTTGGCCGCGATTTGCGCGCTGTTAGAGTTTCGCCCGTCAAGAATCAACTGCATGGGCGCCTGCTGGAAGGAATCCAGATTACGCGAAAAATCCGCCGGGAAGCGCACCAGCAGCAGCGCTTTCTGGGTGTCGATGGTCGGCTGGATCTCCTGCGGGCTTTTCAGCAGCAGAATATGGGTGAAGGCTTTGGCGCGGGCGAAACGTTGCGTCAGCTCCACGGCGTGCTTGCCGTTGTCCTCGTTATAGATAGCGATGGTGGCGTTGGTGACTTCCAGCGTCGCGGCAAAGGGGAAGAGGATCACCTGAATCAGCACCGGCAGAATCAAAATGGCGCGCGTCTGCGGCTCGCGCAGCAGCGATTGCAGCTCTTTGCGGATTAATGTCCATAAACGATAAAACATGGTGTCGTCCTCATGTCGGGTGGCGCTGCGCTTACCCGACCTACGAATCGTAATTGTGTAGGCCGGATAAGGCGTAGCCGCCATCCGGCGAAGTTTAATCGAGCCGACGTTTCGTTTTCAGCCACGTCAGGCCGATAAACATCACCGCCGAAGCAATCAAAAACAGGGTGTTAATCACCAGCACCACCGGAATATTGCCCGCCAGGAACAGGCTTTGTAGCGTGCTGACAAAGTAGCGGGCCGGGATGATATAGGTCACGATGCGAATCGCCGCAGGCATACTGTCTATCTGGAAAATAAACCCGGACAGCATAATCGACGGCAGAAATGCGGCGTTCAGCGCGACCTGCGCGGCGTTGAACTGGTTGCGGGTGATGGTCGAAATCAACAGCCCCATGCCCAGCGTGCTGAGTAAAAACAGACTGGTGATAAGGAACAGCACCAGCAGCGAACCGCGATAGGGCACGCCGAGTATAAACACCGACACCAGCATGCAAAGCAGCATCGCCAGCATGCCGAGGAAGTAGTAAGGAATTAGCTTACACAACAGCAGTTCCACGCGGGTCACTTCGGTTGACAGTAGCGCTTCCATCGTACCGCGCTCCCATTCGCGCGCCACCACCAGCGACGTGAGGATCGCGCCAATTACCGTCATGATGATGGTCACCGCGCCGGGAATGATAAAGTGCTGGCTAATGGCCGCCGGGTTAAACCAGTAGCGAGTCTGGACATCAATAAGCGGTGTGAATGATTGCCCTTTGTCTTCTGCGCGCTGTGCCTGCCATAGCTGCCAGATGCCCTGCGTATAGCCCTGCACAAAGTTGGCGGTATTCGGTTCGCTGCCGTCGGTGATCACCTGAATTGGCGCGGTTTCATTGTCGCGCGCCATCTGGCTGTCGAAATTCACCGGAATGACCACTAACCCGCGAATGCGCCCGGCTTGCATCATCTCAACCAATTGTTGGCGATTATCGCTAATGGTGGCGTCAATATAGGGCGAGCCGGTCATAGCGTGGGTAAAATCAAGTGCTTCTTCGCTCTGCTGTTCCAGCAAAATTCCAACGCGCAACTTGCTGGAGTCGAGGTTGATGCCGTAGCCAAAGATAAACAGCAGCAGCAACGGAATGACAACCGCAATCAGCCAACTGCTGGGGTCGCGGATGATTTGCCGCGTTTCCTTCACGCACAACGCCCGCACGCGTCGCCAGGAAAGGGTGCTATTGCGCATCGGCGTGCTCCTTATCCCAGTTGTGGATTAAGGTGATAAAGGCCTGCTCCATGGTTGGGTCGCGCTGTTCATCGTCGGCAGCCTGCGCTTTCAGGTCATCCGGGGTGCCGCTGGCAATCAGTTTGCCGCGATACACCAGGCCAATACGGTCGCAGTACTCGGCTTCATCCATAAAGTGAGTGGTCACCATCACGGTCACGCCTTTCTCCACCATGCTGTTGATGTGCAGCCAGAATTCACGTCGCGTAATCGGGTCAACGCCGGAAGTCGGTTCATCAAGGAACAGAATATCCGGCTCGTGCATCAGCGAGCAGGCCAGCGCCAGACGCTGCTTAAAGCCAAGGGGCAGGGCGTCGGTGGCATGGTTGGCGATGCTTTTCAGGCCAAAGGCTTCGCTCATGCGGGCGATTTTGTCATTCTGCGCTCGCCCGCGCAGGCCATAGACGCCGGAGAAAAAGCGCAGGTTCTGTTCCACGGTCAGGTTGCCGTAGAGCGAGAATTTTTGCGCCATATAACCTAAATGCTGACGTGCTTTGCCGGAGCTAACTTTCAGGTCCATATCCAGCACCAGCGCCTTGCCCGATGTGGGCACCAGCAGGCCGCACATCATTTTAAAGGTGGTCGATTTCCCCGCGCCGTTAGGGCCGAGCAGGCCAAAGATCTCTCCGCGTTTGACGGCAAAATCCACGTGATCGGTGGCGGCAAAGTCACCGAATTTTTTGGTGAGCTGTTTGGCTTCAATCACCGTTTCTTCCGGTGAACCCTCAACCGTATGCAGAATGGCGCCCAGCGGCGATTCCGAGGTTCCCGCGCCGCCCAGCAGGTCGATAAACGCATCCTCGAAGCGCGGCGTGGTTTCGTTTATCTCAATTTCCGGCATCTCAGGCGCGCGGCGAATATCGTCGGCGGTGGCCTCTTTTTTGAGGATCACGCGCACCGAGCGCCCCTGGATCATCCCGTCGCTCACCTGGGATAATTTCAGCGTGCGCTGCAACAGACGACGGTTGTTTTCGGCAGGGCTGCTCATCAGGAAACTGCGTCCGGCCATGGTTTTTGTTAGCGCCGTCGGCTCGCCCTGATACAGCAATTCGCCTTCATTCATCAGCAGCACGTCGCGGCACTGCTCGGCTTCGTCGAGGTAGGAGGTGCTCCACAAAATCAGCATCCCGTCGCCCGCCAGTTCGTGCACCATCTGCCACAGTTCGCGGCGCGAGATGGGATCAACGCCGACGCCGGGTTCATCGAGCAGCAACACTTTCGGCTCACCGACCAGCGTGCAGGCAAGCCCCAGCTTTTGCTTCATCCCGCCGGAGAGTTTCCCCGCCAGCCGACCGGTAAACGGCCCCAGCGCGGTAAACTCCAGCAGACGCGCGAAGGTTTTCTGTCGCGCCTCACCGGTGACGCTG
This sequence comes from uncultured Pseudocitrobacter sp., assembly GCA_913778145.1. Classification (GTDB taxonomy): domain Bacteria; phylum Pseudomonadota; class Gammaproteobacteria; order Enterobacterales; family Enterobacteriaceae; genus Pseudocitrobacter. The sequence continues at coordinate 33,873 of CAJYVI010000156.1, read as the reverse complement.
CGCAGGTCAGCGTAAAGATTGAGGTTCTCCATTACCGTTAAATCTTCATACAGGCCAAATTTCTGCGGCATGTAGCCGAGCATGCTGTGCAATTCGCTGTCGTTTTCAATAGGATCAAGCCCCAGAACAGCAGCCTTGCCTTCATCGGGCTTGAGCAGGCCGGCGAGCATACGCATTAGCGTGGTTTTCCCCGCGCCGTCCGGCCCCACTAAGCCGGTCACATAACCAGAGTGGATGGTACAGTTCAGCGGCGCAACGGCGGGTTTATCCATACCGGCGAAGCGTTTCACCAGCCCGTCGAGCTGGATGATGTCTTCACTCATGGCGCGACTCATCGTTAAATTTCAACGTCACCGGCATTCCCTGGCGCAGTGTGTCGTCGGCATCGGTCACGATAATACGCAGGCGATAAACGAGATCGGTACGCAGGTCCGGCGTCTCAACGGTTTTCGGTGTAAATTCTGCGGTGGGCGATACGAAGCCAATTTTGCCGTGATAAGGCTTATCCGGACGACCGTCGGTATAAAGCAGTATTTCCCGCCCCGGCTGCGCCTGATTGAGGTTCTTTTCATCCACGTAGGCGCGCACCCACACCGGGCGCGTGAGCGAAAGGGTGAGGGCGGTGCTGCCTGCATTGAGCATGCTGCCGGGTTCTACCGCGCGGGTAAGCAGAGTGCCGTCCGACGGCGCCACCAGCGTGGTGTCGTGCAGGTCGAGCGTCGATTGCGCCAGCTGCGCCTGCGCCTGTTCAAGGTTGGCTTTCGCCTGGGCAATTTCCTGCGGACGATTCCCGGCACGGTACTGGCTTAGTTTATCCTGCGCCGATTTCAGCGTTGCCAGCGCCTGGTCACGTGAGGAACGCGCATTTTCCAGATCGTTGGCAGAGATAGTGCGGCTTTTCCACAGCCCCTGCTGACGTGCGTAAAAGTTCTGCGCGTAGTCATAGGCGGCCTGCGCCTGTTTCACGGCGGCGGCGGCCTGGGCAATCTCTTCTGCCCGATAACCCGCCATCATCAGGTCATATTGTGCCTGGGCGGTTGAGACGTTGGCTTTCGCCTGCATTAGCGCGTTTTCATAGGGCGCTTTATCAAGCTGCCCCAGCGTTTGCCCGGCTTTAATGGCATCGCCTTCATCCACGGTTAATGACTGCAAACGGCCCCCGACGCGGAAACTCATATTGACGGTGCGAATATCCACGTTGCCGTAAAGCGTCAGCCCGTTGTCCTGGCGGCTCTGATACCACCAGGTTCCGCCGATGGCGGCAACAATCAGCACCAGCACCAGTGCAATAATGACCGGTTTCTTCATTGTTTCAGGCTCCTTTGCGTTAGTCCCTGCAAAATGAAATCGATGTGGCAGCTCACCACCTGGAAAATCTGTTCGGCTTTCTCGTCATCAAATCGCGCCCATCCGGCGCGCAGCAAAATGGTCTCGCGACCTAGTCGAAACGCGAGGATCTCGCCGAGCAGGGCGTGCGTGTGCAGAATAGTTTGCGTGTCGTGCGGATCGCGCCCGGTATAGGCGGCAATCAGATGCGTAAGATGCGTGTGCATCGGCGCAATCACCCGATCGTGAATATGCTGATACGCGGCGGTGGGCGAAAACTGTTCGCGTGAAATAAACTTACTGAGATTGACCGTATCCTCTTGCGTCAACAGCAGGATCATGTGCCGGCACGCGCGCAAAATCAGTTCGTGAATGGCGGCTTTATCAGGCTCTGGCTGGGCGAAGAGTTCCTCTGCGGCCTGTACATGCGGGCGGAAATTCTCACCGATAAAGTCAGCAATCCACTGGGCGCAGGCGAGATACAAGTCATCTTTTGAGCCGAAGTAGTAGGTTATCGCCGCAATGTTCTGCCCGGCCTGGGCCGCGATATCCCGGGTAGTTGCGTGCAGACCATACTCGCCAAACTGAGCCAGCGCGGCGGCGATGAGCTGGCTTTTGGCCTGCTCGCCTTTGGTGGTGATGGGAGTCGTATTCATCGCGTCACACAAAATTAATCAATCGATTGATTAACATTATGACTGAATTTTGAGCTTGTCCAGTCGCATACGCAAAAAACGGCGAAAACACAGAATTTTCACCGCCTCGCAGGCCACCTGGCTGGCGAGATATTTTATGCGCCAGGTCACAAAAGCTGCTACACTCCGGCCCTTCATGACATTGTGGTTTTTGTCATTATCTGGTTTGTAATCCCCTCGAAAACTACACCGCATGCGGTCGGGGTGGGTGTGGAGTAATTATGTCTTTTGATTCCCTGGGGCTTAGCCCTGAAATTTTGCGTGCCGTTGTTGAGCTTGGCTATCGCGAACCCACCCCCATTCAGCAGCAAGCCATTCCTGCGGTATTACAGGGCCGTGACCTGATGGCCAGCGCCCAAACCGGTACCGGTAAAACGGCAGGCTTTACGCTGCCGCTGTTGCAGCATCTGATTACCACTCAGCCGCATGCCAAGGGGCGTCGCCCGGTGCGCGCGCTGATCCTCACGCCAACCCGTGAACTCGCTGCGCAAATTGGCGAAAACGTGCGTGAATACAGCCAGTATCTGAACATTCGTTCGCTGGTGGTATTTGGCGGCGTGAGCATCAATCCGCAGATGATGAAGCTGCGCGGTGGCGTTGATGTGTTGGTGGCAACGCCGGGACGTCTGCTGGACCTGGAACATCAAAACGCGGTAAAACTCGACGGCATCGAAATTCTGGTGCTGGATGAAGCGGACCGTATGCTCGATATGGGCTTCATCCATGATATCCGCCGCGTGCTGGCAAAACTGCCGGCCAAGCGTCAGAACCTGCTGTTCTCTGCAACGTTCTCCGATGACATTAAAGCGCTGGCGGAAAAGCTGCTGCATAACCCGCTGGAAATCGAAGTCGCGCGTCGTAATACCGCCTCAGAGCAGGTGACGCAGCACGTGCATTTCGTTGATAAGAAACGTAAACGGGAACTGCTGTCACAGATGATTGGCCAGGGTGACTGGCGTCAGGTGCTGGTCTTTACCCGTACCAAACACGGTGCAAACCACCTGGCAGAGCAGCTGAATAAAGATGGCATCCGCAGTGCGGCTATTCACGGTAACAAATCGCAGGGGGCGCGTACCCGTGCGCTGGCTGATTTTAAATCCGGCGATATCCGCGTGCTGGTGGCAACCGACATCGCCGCGCGAGGTCTGGATATCGAAGAACTGCCGCACGTCGTGAACTACGAGCTGCCAAACGTGCCGGAAGATTACGTGCACCGTATTGGCCGTACCGGCCGTGCGGCGGCAACCGGTGAAGCGCTGTCGCTGGTATGTGTCGATGAACACAAACTGCTGCGTGATATCGAAAAACTGCTGAAAAAAGAGATCCCGCGTATTGCACTGCCGGGCTACGAGCCAGATCCGTCTATCAAAGCGGAACCGATCCAGAACGGTCGCCAGCAGCGTGGCGGCAACGGCGGAGGTCGTGGACAAGGCGGTCGCCCGCAAGGTCAGGGTCAAAGCCAGGGCCGTGGGCAGCAACAGCCACGTCGCAGCGAAGGCGGTGCGCCGAAATCTGACGCCAAACCGAAACAGTCTCGCCGCATTGGCGATGCCAAACCGGCAGGCGAACAACAGCGACGCCGTCGCCCGCGTAAACCGTCTGCTGCGCAATAACGGTTTACCTGGCACAGGGCGGATAATCCAAGCACCTCCGCCCTGAAGCAAATTTCTGAAGCCTGGCCGCAAGCCGGGCTTTATTTTTTGCCGCCTGCGTAAGAAAGTGCCACAATAGTGGCTGTTTATACAGTATTTCAGGTTTTCTCATGGCATTGACCGCTGCGCTGAAAGCGCAAATCGCCGCCTGGTATAAGGCGCTTCAGGAACAGATCCCGGACTTTATTCCCCGTGCGCCGCAGCGGCAGATGATTGCTGACGTGGCAAAAACGCTCGCCGGGGAAGAGGGGCGGCATCTGGCTATCGAAGCGCCGACCGGCGTCGGGAAAACCCTTTCTTATCTCATTCCCGGTATTGCGATTGCCAGGGAAGAGCAAAAAACGCTGGTGGTCAGTACCGCCAACGTCGCGTTGCAGGATCAGATCTACAGTAAAGATCTCCCGTTGCTGCGCAAAATCATCCCGGATCTTAAATTTACTGCCGCCTTCGGGCGTGGGCGCTACGTTTGCCCGCGTAACCTCAACGGGCTGGCAAGCACTGAGCCAAACCAGCAGGATTTGCTCGCGTTTCTGGATGACGACCTCACGCCGAACAATCAGGAAGAGCAGAAGCGCTGCGCGAAACTGAAGGCTGACCTCGACAGCTATAAATGGGATGGCCTGCGCGATCACACGGATATCGCGATTAACGATGATTTATGGCGACGCCTGAGCACCGACAAAGCAAGCTGCCTGAACCGCAACTGCCTCTACTATCGTGAGTGCCCATTCTTCGTGGCGAGACGCGAGATTCAGGAAGCCGAAGTGGTGGTCGCTAACCATGCGCTGGTCATGGCGGCGATGGAAAGTGAAGCGGTACTGCCGGAGCCAAAAAACCTGCTGCTGGTGCTGGATGAAGGCCATCATCTGCCGGATGTCGCACGCGATGCGCTGGAGATGAGCGCCGAAATTACCGCGCCCTGGTATCGCCTGCAGCTCGATCTTTTCGTTAAGCTGGTGGCGACCTGCATGGAGCAGTTTCGTCCGAAAACTACGCCGCCGCTGGCGATTCCGGAGCGTTTGACTGCGCACTGTGAAGAACTTTACGAACTGATTGCCTCACTTAATAACATTCTGAATTTATATCTCCCGGCGGCCCAGGAAGCGGAACACCGCTTTGCGATGGGCGAGCTTCCGGAAGAGGTCATGGAAATTGTCCAGCGGCTGGCAAAGCTTACCGAGATGCTGCGCGGGCTGGCGGAACTGTTTTTAAACGATCTCAGCGAGAAAACCGGTTCGCACGATATCGTGCGTTTGCATCGGGTTATCCTGCAAATGAACCGCGCACTGGGCATGTTTGAGGCGCAAAGCAAGCTCTGGCGTCTGGCGTCGCTGGCGCAGGCGTCCGGCGCACCGGTCTCTAAGTGGGCGACCCGCGACACGCGCGATGGGCAAATGCATCTGTGGTTTAACTGCGTGGGGATCCGCGTCAGCGATCAACTGGAACGCCTGCTATGGCGCAGCGTGCCGCACATTGTGGTGACTTCCGCGACGCTGCGGTCTCTCAACAGCTTCTCGCGCTTACAGGAAATGAGCGGCCTGAAAGAGAAAGCGGGCGACCGCTTTGTGGCGCTCGATTCGCCGTTTAATCACGTTGAGCAGGGCAAAATCGTGATCCCGCAAATGCGCTACGAGCCGTTGATGGAAAACGAAGAGCTACACATTGCGGAAATGGCGGCCTATTTCCGTCAGGAACTGGAAAGCAAAAAGCATAAAGGGATGCTGGTGCTGTTCGCTAGCAACCGCGCGATGCAGCGTTTTCTGGAGCACGTCACCGATTTACGCCTTTTGCTGCTGGTACAGGGCGACCAACCGCGTTACCGGCTGGTTGAACTGCATCGTAAACGCGTGGAAAACGGCGAGCGCAGCGTGCTGGTCGGGCTACAATCATTTGCAGAAGGCCTCGATTTAAAAGGCGAGCTGCTAAGCCAGGTGCATATTCACAAAATTGCTTTCCCGCCCATCGACAGCCCGGTGGTGATTACCGAAGGTGAATGGCTGAAAAGCCTGAACCGTTATCCGTTCGAAGTGCAGAGTCTGCCCAGCGCGTCGTTTAACCTCATTCAACAGGTGGGGCGCCTTATTCGCAGCCACGGCTGCTGGGGCGAAGTGGTGATTTACGATAAGCGCCTGTTGACCAAAAACTACGGCCAACGCCTGTTAAATGCGCTACCGGTATTTCCTATTGAGCAACCCCCGGTGCCCGATGTTAAAGTAAAAAGCAAAGCCAAAACGACCCGTCGCAAAAAACGCTAATCGGGCGCGATACCGGACAAGGAGCATCTGATGGATTTACGCAATGTGATTAAAGAGATTGGCCGGGGGAAAAACCATGCCCGCGACCTCGATCAGGACACCGCCCGCAGTCTCTATACCCACATGCTGAATGGCGATGTGCCGGATCTCGAAATGGGCGGCATCCTGATTGCGCTGCGCATTAAAGGGGAAGGCGAGGCCGAGATGCTGGGCTTCTACGAGGCGATGCAGCAGCACACTCTGCGCCTTAAGCCGCCTGTGGGTAAACCGATGCCGATTGTTATTCCAAGCTATAACGGCGCGCGCAAACAGGCCAACCTGACGCCGCTGCTGGCTATTCTGCTGCACAAAATTGGCTTTCCGGTGGTAGTACACGGCGTGAGTGAAGACCCGACCCGGGTTATCAGCGAAACCATTTTTGAACTGCTGGGCATTGAACCTACCCGCCATGCCGGGCAGGCGCAGGCCAAACTTGATGGTCATCAACCGGTGTATATCCCGGTAGGCGCGCTGTGTCCGTCGCTGGAAAAACAGCTTTCCATGCGCTGGCGGATGGGCGTGCGCAACAGTGCGCATACCCTGGCGAAGCTGGCGACGCCATTCGCTGAAGATGCCGCGCTGCGCCTGTCGAGCGTTTCTCACCCGGAGTATGTGGGCAAAGTCGCGAAATTTTTCTCGGATATCGGCGGCCGCGGGCTGCTGATGCACGGTACAGAAGGCGAAGTGTACGCTAACCCGCAGCGTTGCCCGCAAATCACGCTGATTGATGCACAAGGTACGCGCATTGTGAGCGAACGGCAGACGGAAACAGCAAACGATGTTTTGCCTGAAGGAAAAGATCCGGAAGTGACCGCGCGCTGGATTGAGCGCTGCGTGGCAGGAAGTGAACCGGTGCCGCAATCGCTGAAAATCCAGATGGCGTGCTGCCTGCTGGCTGCAGGAGAAGTGGCGTCGCTGGATGCGGGGCTGGCGAAGGTGGCGGAGTCTTATTAATCGCCGGAAAAAGGCCAAAAAAAACCCGGCGTGGCATGCCGGGCGTCAAAAAGGTATCAACAAGTTCAATGAGGGTTACAGCAGCCGCCAGTGGGTTAAGCTGGCGGGGTACAACTTCTGGCAGTTAATTCTTTCGGTTATTTGTAGATAACCGCAGTACCGCTAACTTTGTTGTTGGTGTTAGCAGAGGTGATGCTGTAAGCAGAGGCGCCAGCCGCTTCTGCTTTCGCAGCCAGTTTTGCTTCCAGACCATCCAGAGTCGATGCGCCTTCCGCAGAAACAACACCAATTTTATTCATGTTCTGAGCCTGAGCCGCGCTTACTGCTTCAGCAGCGAAAGCACCAAAGGACAGGGTAGAAAGGGCAATAGCAGCAACAGCATATTTGATAGTTTTCATTTTCAATCTCTCGCAGGTTATTTGTTCGGGGACGATGTTCTGTCGATGTGATGAGTATCACGTTTTATTGCGAAAGAATAAATCGAAGAGAATTGACAGCCTTCATCAAAAATTTTGAATAAGTATTAATTTACTGATTATTAATAAATTATTTTCGCTATGAATGGTTTCGGAGGGGGATAATAAACTGCTCGATGATTTAAGGCACTTTTTGCTACTTATTTAGCCAAAAAAAGTGGTCGTAAAGATAACCGTTTGCGCTGTATTTTCAGGTACAGAACTGTCAACGAAGCTGGCTATCTTTCGATCCTCTGCGATTATATCCTGCAAATGTAGAGTTATGTAAATCTTTCTCCTGTTGGCAGTTTACGCACAGCTGCACACCCGGAATCGCCTGCCGACGCGCCTCTGGAATCGGTTCCCCACATTCTTCACAAAATTTGGCGCTTTCGCCCTTCGGCAGACCACTTCTTGCCCGCGCCACCGCATCTTCAATGGTGCTGTCGATTTGATCCTGCACGGCACCGTCGTTTGCCCAACCTGAAGCCATTGCTCACCTCCTGATTATTTATTGAGCTAATTATACTCAATATGGGGGCGCATCGCGTACAGACAAGGCCTAAATCTCAGACCACTCGCGCAGCAGGTTGTGATAAAGATTGAGCAACGACAACACTTCTTCTGATTCACCGTGGCGGGCTTTCAGCGTCTGAATATTGCGGTCGAGGTCGAACAGCATCGCCCGGCGTTTATCGTCGCGAATCATCGACTGGATCCACAAAAATGACGCAATGCGCACGCCGCGCGTGACGGGCGTGACGCAGTGCAGGCTGCTTGAAGGGTAGAGCACCAGGTCACCTGCCGGAAGTTTTACGCTGTGCTGGCCGTAGGTATCATTCACCACCAGTTCTCCGCCGTCGTAGCTTTCCGGGTCGCTCAGAAACAGCGTGGCGGAGAGGTCGGTACGCATCCAGCCGCTTTGCGGATGACTGCGCACCGCACCATCTACGTGAAAACCATAGGTTTCTTGCTGCTGGTAGCGGTTAAACAGCGGGGTGGAGAGGGTCTTTGGCAGCGCGGCGGCAAAAAATAGCGAGTGCTGATTGAGTGCCCTTAAAACGCGCCCCTGCAGCGCGGCGTACAGCGGGCTGTGAGTGTCAATTTGCTGATTATTTTTTACCTGCGCGCCCTGGGCGCCAACGGTCGCGCGACCGTCAATCCACGGAGCGCGGTTGACGTCCTCCGCCATCTGGTGAAGTTCATCGGCGGTCAGAACGCCGGGGATGTGGTACATCATATTAGGGTTCTCCTTGCCTGATGCGCTGCGCTTATCAGAGAAGCGCAGCGCGCCCGCAATGTGATTAGAAGTGCACGTTCGCGGTTAACAGGAACGTTCTTGGCTCGCCCGGGTGGTAACGGTAGCCGCTCTTGTTAATTGAGGCGACGTAGTCCGTATCAAACAGGTTGTAGACGTTCAGCTGCAAATCGAGATTGCTGTTGATGCGATAACCCAGCTTAGCATCCGCGACCCAGTAGCCTTCGGTGTAGGACGGCGTGCCGACGGCACCATCGCTGCCACGGTGCATGCTGCCTACGTAGCGCGCGCCAGCACCTACAGAAAGATCGTCCGTGGCCTGATACTGCGTCCAGAGTGTAAACGCATGTTCTGGCGTATAAGGAAGAGCAGAGCTTCCATCCTGCGCCACATTCGCGCCTTCACGAATTGACGCTTTCTGTTGGGTATAACCACCAATAACCTGCCACTCCGGGGTGATATTGCCCGCCAGTGAAAGCTCATAGCCTTCAACGCGTTTTTTACCGTATTGCGAATAGGTACCGTCGTCATTTTCGGCGACTTCATTTTCAATATCGGTGCGGAACAGCGCGGCGGTCAGCAGCAGGCGTTTCTCAAACAGCTGCCACTTGGTACCCACTTCGCTGGTTTTCGCTTTTTGCGGTTTGAAGTCGGTACGGTTGGCGCTATTCCCGGTCCCGCCCTGCGCCAGCGCGAAGTTGCTGCCGCCCGGAGGCTGCTGGGAAATCGCGTAGTTGACATAGATATTGCCCTGTTCCGTCAGGTGATAGAGCGCACCGGCTTTCCAGTTCACCAGGTTGCCGGATTTCGCCGTATCGACCGTTTTAACTGGCGATCCTTTTGGCGTACCGGTTGGGCAGGTCAGCGCACCACGGCCAGAGCCGCCACAGGCTGTCGAACTGTCGTATTCGGTGTGGTAGTTATCCAGACGAATGCCGCCGTTCAGTTCGAAATCATGGGTGATTTGCAGCGTATCAAAGGCGTAGATGCCAAAAGTATCGGTCTGCCCATTGGCGTTCGCGCCGTTACGGTGCAGGCTTCCGACGTTGATATTGCTGTTTGGGCTGTAGATATTCACCGGCGGCGCGGTAATGGCGTTTACGCCGTAGTTGGTTTGCGTCTCGCGGGTGAACTCTACGCCAGTACTGATATCGTGACCGACCGCACCGGTATAAAATTTTGAAGTCAGGTTGGTCTGGTTGGTGAGGATCTTGTTGCTCACGTCTTTGGTGTTCGGCGTGCGCGTCCAGGTCCAGCTTCCCACGTTGTTCGGATCCGGCATGCCGATATTGCTGGCACCGCCCATCACCGCCGTCATCAGGTAATCCTGCTTCACTCGTGACCAGCGGGTGGTGTTGCGAATCGTCGTGGTGTCGTTGAAATCATGCTCGAAGCGCATGGTGGCGGTGTCGGTGGTGGAGTCGTCGTAATCGGAATCCGTACCGTAGAAGTTGCTGGTGTTTACCTTACCGGAGCCGTTGAGCGCGGAAGTAGCGGCATTCGGCGCAGAGTAGCCCGGCAGACCGATAGTCGGGATACCGCCATCCGGGGTGTTGTGCTGGGTAACGTGCAGATAGTTCAGGTAAAGACGGTTTTCGGTTCCCAAACCGAAAGCGACGGAAGGCGCAACGCCGTACCGTTCGTTCTGGACTTTGTCGCGGCCCGCGTCGTGAGTTTTCTCGCCCATCACGTTCAGACGCACGGCGGAGGTTTCGCCGATCGCTTCGTTAATATCGAGCGTGCCGCGGCGGAACCACGCGCTGCCGATGCTGGCGGAGGCGTCGATCCCGGAATCCAGGCGCGGCTGCTTGCTGATCATATTGATCGAACCGGTTGGCGCACTGCGCCCATAGTCGCTGCCCGACGGTCCTTTGATCACTTCAACCTGCTCGGTGTTGAACGTGTCGCGCGAGACGCTGCCGATATCACGCACGCCATCAATATAAATACTGTTTGAGGTATCCGCGCCGCGCATATAAATGGCGTCACCTGTCGATGAGCTACCGTTCTCCCCGGCAAAAAACGCGCCCACGCCCGGGACGTTTTTCAGTGCATCGGTCAGGTTATTGACACCCTGATCTTTTAACACCTGGTCGGAAATCACGGTAACCGTACGCGTGGTATCCGCGATTGGGCGGCTAAATTTCGGATCAGCGGATTTTTGCGGCGCGTAGAGGGAAGGAGCCTGCGCCTCAACCACCAGGGTATCGCCGGGTTTTTGATCCTTACTATCGGCGGCAACGGCCTGACCGACCGGGGTTAAACCGATGCACAGGCCAGTAAAGAAGGTGAGCGAACTAAAGCTGTTGAACGGTAAATTGCGATTATTATCCATATTAATGAGCGTCTTATAATTTTTAGCGAGCTATTTTTACGATGGCAGCAGGGCAGTTCTTTGCCCCGGCCACGGCAGGTTTTTATAAATACGTTTGCGAATGATTGTGAGAAGCATTATCAAACGCGTAACTTTCTACCACTCATTTATGGAAAAATAAATACAATAATTTACATTTACTCCTTTATTTATACATAAGCGCAGGGAGTGTGAGGGCATTGAGTAGAGAGCGGCGTGCGATGCCCGGCGGGGAAAACCGGGCGTAGGGGATAGACCTGACTATTTATATTGCAGGGTAAAAGTAATCGTCGCATCGGCGTTGCCGGAGGTAACATCACTGGCGGTCTGGATGTAACGCGCGCTAAACGGGAATTCTGTCACCCCGGTTGCCGTGGTGGTATTCATGACCACGGCTTCATTTTGATTGACCGGTGTGCCGCCGTATAGCAGTTGAATACCCACACCGCTCGCCGCGCCGCTGCCGCTGTTAATGGCAAATGTGTCGGTCGCCGTGCCGCTACCCTGGCCGCTAAACGTGATGGTGGGTATCACGCCGGAGTCGCAGTTGGCGCCAATTTTAAAATCCGTGGCGGGCGTGGTATTACCGACGGCGGTGAAGCTGCTTCTGTAGAACGACGGCATCTGTACGTTCACGGTGGGGGTCGTAATGCTACAGGCGAGGACGTTGACCGTGACTGCGCTCATGGTCATGTTCATGACCTGCAAGCCGTCGGAGACCTTCAGCTCGGCCAGCGGGCCTGCGGGGATAATTCCTCCCTGACGAATAGGGCCGGTTTGGTAAAGCGCTAATACCATGTCGCCCATTATGGACCATGGGGGGACAGACGCATGGATGGTGCTTAATGCACGGCTCCAGGTAGAACCTTCTGTGCTTGGTGTCACAAAGGCACCGAAATTCCCCGTGGTTTGACTGCCGGCATACATATAGAGATAAAGATTGTCGATTCCCGTAGACATATAACCCGAATAGTTCGGCGAGTTGCCAGCGATGGCTGGCAGAAGAGGGTTCCAGACTAAATTACCTGTACAGCCTTTCCACACGGCAACGGTTGAGGAAATCCCCATCGCCGACGCCAGCGTCGCGGCGGGCACGGTAACGGAAGTTAGTAATCGCGGCCCCGTATCCGAAGGGTTCAGTGACTGCGTCAGCGCGGGCAGGGCAAAGTTCATGGTTCCGGGCGTCGCGCCATTGGCAAACGCGCAGGCCGCGTGAGCGTCATGCGCCAGGCCCGTCCAGGCGAGAGCGGCAACAGCCAGAGCGAGCACTTTCATTTTTGTCATAAATAGTCTTCCTGATAATTATTCACCTGCGCTACTCACACTCCACCGCGCCGGTATAGATATCTTTCGTCAGCACCAGACGCTCATAGTGAATGTGCACGCGACACTGCGTACCGCCAGCATCGGCGCTTAACACTTCGTCGTCACTCAGGCCGGTAATCCAGGCGTAGCCTTTGTCATCGACAATCCCTGTCGCGCCATTACTTCCCTGTAGCTCGGTACCCAGTGACAGCGGCTTATGACGATAAAGCACCTGTAACCAGGCTTTACGTCCGATGTTCGTACCAAAGTTCGCCGCAATTGCGGTGCCGAACCCCGGCGTGGCCTGCGTTTGCGTCGATGTCAGGGTGGTAAAATCATCGGCGGTCGTGGAGTCGATACCGATACTGTTCTGACGATAGGCGGTCAGCGCCGGCACGATGGCATAGCCCCGGCTGTCGGTTTTCACGCCCGATTTGGTGGTAACCGAAACGTTGCTCGCACCCGGCGCGCTGATAATCGCAAACGGCTCTTTCGGCGAGATACTCTGCCCCAGCGTTACGCCACCTGGATGGAACACCACTGCGCCGCTGGACCCCAGACTGTACTGGCTGAAACCATTGTTATTACGGCTGTAAGCCGCATTCACGGAGCCTGAACCGCCATCATACTGAACGCGTGCGGCCTGGCCGGTTTGGTCCTGCGCCCAGGTTTGCGACAGAGAGTAGTTAAGGTTGTTGTCTCGCAGCAGGCTTCCGCTGACCGTCGTCTGGTTTTGCGACAGCCCGCTGCGGCTGGTGATGTAACTGTGGTTGATGCGTGCCTGAGACGGCTGGCCCCACAGCGTGGAGAAGGGCAGTACCACATTCAGCGCCAGCACGTTGTCTTTATAGCGCGTACGACTTGTAATATCGGATGTCGAATAGCTGACGCCAGCGCTGACGCCGCGCCAGTTGACGTTATAGCTGGCATTGAGCGTTTTGCTCTGATAGACGTTATCCCATGACTGCTGAGAATAGTAATTAAAGGAGAATGAACCGAAGTCTGCCAGATCCTGATTCAGGCTCACCTGCCACTGACGTCGCGTGTCGCCGGGAAGGGTGTCGGTGTCATGTGTGATGCCAAAGCGCGCCTGATAATCGGCGTAGTTCAGATACCCCCGGTCCACGCTTTGCTGATATGACGCCTGGAGCGTTGTGGCGGTGGTGGCGAAATATTTGCTGTAGTTGATGCGTGTGGCGTAGCCCGAGCCTGCATCAATGCGTTTAGCTTTCTTGTTTCGCGACGTATCCATCTCTAACGAAATGCCGCCGAAATCACCCAGGCTTAACCCCAGGCCCGCCACGCCGGACTGGTAGCTGTCGCTTGCCATCGCGCCGCTAAATACGGTGACGGTATTTCCCACACCATACAGCCCCTCGGCCTGCACGAATATATCGTTATCGCCGCCGCTGTTGCCATTGTCGTAGCTGCCTGACGACAGCTCATAGCGCAGCTGTCCTTTGCGCACCATTTTCGGCGTCTGGGCGTAAGGCTGGATAAATTTCCTCACCTCGCCGGTGCTTTCGCGAACAGTCACTTCCAGATCGCCGCTGCTGTTATTGGGCACGACGTCATTCAGTTCGAAGCTGCCGGCAGGGATACTCTTCTGATAGATCAGATTCCCTTCCTGGCGAATTTCGACGGTCGCCTGGCTTAGCGCAATGCCACGAATAATCGGCGCGTAGTTGCGCTGACTGTCGGGCAACATCTCATCAATCGAGGATAAAGAGACACCTTTAAAGCCAAAGCTGTCGAATACGCGACCGGCGGTGGTGGTTTGCCCCATAATCAGGCGTGACATTAAAGAGATAATATCGCGGCCAACGAAGGTTTGTGTCGGCTGCCAGCGCACGTCCTGGCCGCTGCTCTTTACCACGTTGGCGCTTTGCCGCACTCGCCAGGGGCCGAGGTTGATACCGTTATTCAGGGTGGCGAAATGCTGATCGTTATCGTCGGCATCCGGTGAAACATTGCGCTGGCCGTTATAGTAGTAAGATAAAAAGAGGGCGGGCAGGCTCTCTTCGGTAACCGACGCGAGGAAGTTTTCTTTATCGTCCAGCAGGTATTTCTGCGGGATATCGAGCAGCAGTTTAGTGGCATTCGCGGAAAGCTTTACGCTGGCGCCTGAGAGGGCATGCTCGAAATGCATCTCCAGCGGCGTGTTTTCATCTTTTACCTCGTCAGAGGCGAAATGCGCAGGGGAAATACCCCAGCGGGTAAGCATCTTTGGTGAAACCACAGGGCAGAGTTCGGCGTCGCATTTCACAAAACGAATCGCTTCGGTCCCTATTTTCTGGCCATTGAGGATCACGTCTACCGGGTAAGTCCCCGGTAGTTGCTGATCAACCTGTGAAAGCTGTTGCTTTGTATATTCCGTTAATTCGCTGCCGTTTGATTCCAGAGCGGAGAGATCAAACGACAGCGCGGCCCAGCCTTTTAACGGAGAACAAAGGAGCAATGCGTTTAACAGTAATTTTTTTTTCACGTGAGTTATCAGAGTTTCACTTTATGTAATTCAGAGGCTCCGCCGAAATCGCTGATGACGTTATATTCCACGGACGTGACGCGCGCATTGTCTTTAAGCGTTACGGTATATTCCCCAAAAGGTGGGGCGTAACTGATTTTCTCTGAGCGACCGTTAACCATCAACACGCCGATATTGATATAATAGGGCGTCGGGTTTCGCAGGGTGACTTTCCCTGGTTGCGCGGTAATCTCCAGTTTTCTCCATGCATTGGCTGCGTCCTGTGCATTCAGCGCTTTTGGACGATAAATAAGCTTGATGACGCTTTTGGTTGCAAAGGTGATTTTATTTTTCGTTGAAGTATCCGTAGCCGGAATCGCTTTCACATTCAGAAAGTAAAGACTTTCTCTGTCGGACGGAAAGTTCTCGTTTAATGCTTTAATCAGCAGCGTGTTTTCAGATTCCGGTAGGAATTTAAACACCGGAGGCGTAATGATGAAATTATTGGCCCGTGGACTATCCTCATTTTCAGTCTGATTAATCCAGGACTGTACAAGATAATAGTCATCTTTACCGCTGTTAATAAGACGTACCGTCGATTGACGATCGGATTCATTGTAGATCACCCGCGTCTGTCCGAGAGAAAAGCCGGCATAAGCCGGCATTGCAATCAGAGACGCGAGCAAAACTGAAAATAAATATTTTTTCATATGCTCTATCTGTTAGTTATAGCGGGCGGTCCAGGTCAGCGTGGTTGCTAAATCACCGCTGGTGACTGTATCAGCGACAGAAACAGCTTGGGCAGAATAAGTAAAACCAATGTTACCGGTTCCTTTAGGCAATAGACTTGTCTCTTTATTAGGCTCGACTTCAGTGATTGGATTAGAGCCTGCAGTAACATATAACTTTAACGCTACGCCCGTCGCTTTTCCTGTTCCATCAGGGACCTTAAAGAGCGATGTGTCAGTACCATCAGGGTCACCGGTCACGGTGATATATATCCCCGGTATCTCCGAGCAAGCTATGCCAGTTATTCCGGAGGTACCTAATGGGGACATATCACCTTTGTTTTTATATTCAGAGGCAAATGTTGTCGGGATTGTCAGACTGACTGAGCTGACCACTGTTGTACAGGCTTTGGTATATGCTGAACCTTGAACAGTAATGGTTCCAGTATCAGCGGCAACAGGTATATCAGCAGAATAAGAATTCAGGCTGGCTAAGCCGAGTGAGGCGATAATTGCGATTTTTTTCATGATGTTTTATCTTAGTTGTAAGCCAGAGTATAAGTGAGTGTGGTATCAATTTTACCTGCTGTTGGTGCTGCCACATTTGTCCGGAGTTGTGCACTGATTGTCCCGGTGTAATTACCTGAAGCATCAGGTGTCAATACGACTGCTGTGTTCGGACGCAGAACTGTGGTAGTCGCAGAAAGACCATATAGTATAAAATCGAAACCCGTTGCATTGGTGCTTTCCTTCGCAGTAGCAAAGGTCAATGCTGTAGCACCTTGAGCACCCTGGACTGTTAAAGACATGGTGCTGTTTGCCGGGCATCCTGTCAGTTTAAAATCGACCGGATCGCTTTTAGGTCCTGTGTCACCTGCTGCAGTGAATGATGAAATCACGACAGGTGTTAGCTGAATAATTAAATCCTTGGCTTCGATTGTGCAGCCTTTATCAATAATTTTACCCGCGATGTTTACTGTGCCCGTTGGCATATCAGGAGAGGCAACACTAGCAGCATTCGCATGCCCGGATGCCATCATCACTAACAAACTACATAAGGCAGGTTTAAAATTGTTTTTCATGTTGTCTTCTTCACTAAGTAGTGTCTATACAGGTTTAAATTTTCTTCTCAGATAACAGGAGAATCAGCTGCTTTAACTCAGTTGCATTCTGCAAAAACAACTTCCTCCTTATGTAATACAGTTTGTTGATCTCTTTCCTTGTTAAATCCTTATAGGTGTTACTCATTCCATCGTATAGCGTGAGAATAAACTCCAGTTCAGCATCACTCATTCTCTCAGAAAGTGCTTTAAGAATAAGGCAGCGCAGATTTCCGGTGCTGAACGTCGATTTTCTCTTCCCCGCGCTGCGGCAAATCGTTTTCAAACCAAGAATATCGGTTATCAGAGAAAAATCTTTCATATAACTGTTAGACACAATTCGCGAGGGAACCAGGTAATGCACGTTGCTTTCTATCCCTCTTAATTTTAATTTGGGGTATAGCCAGCGGATGTCATCATGGTTTCCATGCAGCGCATCAATCAACAAGTTTGCGTTCTTCAAAATGGTCGCACAGACCAGAAACTGCAGCCGATTGTCAAAAAAGATGACATCGTCTTTATCTTCAACTAACGAGTTAACGGCAAATCGGACCGCGCTATTGTGTGTATAAACGAATAGTTGCGCCAATGTTCCCTTTCTCCCTTTACGTGATATCCGTTAAACTGGCGGTTTCCATCACATAAAATTTTTTAATACTGTCCTGGTCGATAACGTAACCTTTGCCCTCGTAACGTTTCAGAGGCGCACGGTCATAGCCCACGCTAAGAAAGGCCGCATGGATCTGACGAATCATTGCCCAAAGATAAGACTTCGAGCAGCGTAGACCATTATTCTCAAAAACCTGCTGGTAGAGAGTTTCGTCAGCGATATATTTCACTTCCGCATGTTCAAGCAGATAATTGAACAGTCTGGCTTTGGTTTCGCCTAATCGTTTAATTTTGCCATTTTTAATGTTGATTAGCGTTCTGGTGGATATTCTGTACTCCAGCGTATCGTAGAGCATATAGCCGTAGAGCTTTATCTCAGGCACAGTTGCCCCCTCCCGATTTGCTACCTTTGAAAACTGATTATCCATTCCTGACACATTACTTAACCCGACCAATTGCAGCGAACTATACTGGCGATGAAAAGACCGGACAATCAGAGTGACTTATCAATAGAAAGTGTCGCAATAATTGATTTGTTTAGATGATTATACTGATTTAACGTTTTTTAAAGCTATATAATCTAATTGGTTATGTGAATGTTACCGGTATAAACATCGTTTTGATTCAATCTGGTAACAGTCTTTTTAACTAAAATCACCATAAAAAGCGGAGTTTAATCACAATCATGAAACTAAAATGCATTTATAACAATGCGTTACATGCCTCTCTAAACTGTAAGCATTGTATGTCATCAAATTTATTTTAGGAATAGTCAAAAAAATGTTTACTAAAACATGCAAAATTTTCGTAACATAACGATAAAATTTGATAAAAAACAAAGCGTAATCCTTACGGAAAAGCATATGTTTCATGACGTTATAAAACGATGTTATAGATCAATGTTGTTGCATAGACTTTTGTCAGCTTTTACCGGGTGATATCAATATTTGTCACTCAGTCAGCCAAAAAAGTGAAAACTTTCGAAGTAAAGATTTGTATAGGGAAAATAGATTTGACGGTGGGGTTTGATGGCGAGTTTTTGTTGAAAGCGATATTAAAATATCTACAAATGTAGAAAAAATAGCGGCAAGACGTATTTTTGATAATCTTCCCTGCCCAACGAGCAGAGAAGATAATGAGAAATGAAATTCACAATGTGGATTATTCAACAACTGTGTTAGTGGTGGCGAAGCGTATCTTTGCGAACCCGTTCAATATGAATAGTTAAAAACATTATCTCTTCCGTGGTCAGCTCACGCTGGTAGGTGTTACGGATATGCAGCGCTATTTTTTCCGCACACTTCCAGGAAAGGGCGTAGTTCTCTTTTACGGCATCGTGCAGGGTTTCATCATCATCGGGCACAACGTTACGCGACAGCATGCGTTGGGCAAAAAACTTCAGGTGGGTAACAAACCGTTGGTAGCTTAACGTGCTGGTATCATATTCCAACCGAAGCTGATATTTCACTAACTGTAGAATCTCTTGCATCACCTGGGTGATATGCATAACTTCCGGCATTTCACTATTAAGCTGCCCGGTCACCAGGTGCAGTGCAATAAAGCCCGCTTCATCTTCCGGAAGCTCGACGCCAAGCCGCTGGGCGATTATCGCCCGCGCCTCATTGCCCAGTTCAAACTCACGTGGATAAAGACGTTGCGTTTCCCACAGCAGGGCATTCTTAATCGCTAAACCTTTCTTTTGTCGCTCGATGGCGTAGTGGCAGTGATCGGTCAGGGTGATATAAAGGCTTTCCTGCAGTTTTCCTAACCGGCTACGCGCCAGGTCAATAATACGGTCGCAGGTCGTAATCACTTCTAACGGAATTTGGCTCAGGAGTTCGCCCAGGCGTCGAGTCAATTCGTCACTCTGTAAGGCAAAAACCTTTTCGACACGCGAGGAATCCAGTGCGTTGCCTACGCGTTTCTGAAAGGCTAAACCTCGCCCCATGACGACCTGTTCGCGTTGCTGCGCATCCAGAATAACCACGACATTATTATTCAATATTTTTGCGATGATCATCGGACCCCCAAAAATGAAAAAACCTGATCCATGATAATCGCTGGAAATCAGGTTTTGTTAGCTAAAGCTGTCACAATCCGCGGCGCAATCTATCACCGAATGCTTCCCTTTAAAAAACTAAGGGCAAAAAACGTGAGCTTGATCCGCCGTGTACCTCTTTTGGATCAGAATAACCTGAAACGATATTCCATAATGACTTCTGCCGACAGCGTATGGGTGCGGGTATAATGGCCATTGGTGAGCACCGGTGTTTTACCGCTCGCTTTATATGACCAGCCAGGCCCGAACATTGCCCAAAAGGTAAAATTCTTGAAGTACGCATCGGTGGGCGCCCAGCGAGTAAACGCGTTGATCTCCCCGCTGCGTACATGATTGCCTTTATAATTAAACTGCGCGATATTCCCAACCAGGCCGACGCCCAGATCGGGCGTTAAACGATATTCAGTCATGTTGGCAAACATCAGTTCACCATCGCGCAGATAATCGTCACCCGCATAGGCCATTGAGATAAACGTACCGCGCGAGTTTTTACTCATATGACGCGGATAAAATCCCACTTCATTGGCCTTCTGAGCATCCGTATAGCCGATTCCTGTTTTACTGCTCCAGCGCTCGCCTTTCCAGGTCGCATCCATCGCAAAGTGCCAGGCGTTATTATCGAAGTCACGTTTATTTGCCGGCATCGAGCGGTACTCTTCCTGCGCATGCGTGGCGTAAATTTGAGTGCCGATTGTCCAGTCAGACGCCGGATGAAGTTGCGTGAACAGAATGTGGCGCTGTAAATAGTTTTTGCTTTCACCCCAGGCATACTGCGCATCGAAACCGTCACTTTTCCAGAGAATTTCGCCGCTTGTCAGATAGCCAATATCTTTACCGGTGTTGGTCTGAAACTGTTTTTTATCCGGCGAGTTTCGGTCCATGGAGTTTTCCACCCAGGCGCCGCGCAGGGTAAGGTGACCATAGCTTACGCCTCCGCTAATGCCTGAGTAGGTCGTCGGGGAGAGGCGCGTTGACGTCGAAATGACGCCATAGTTTTTCAGCATCTGCCATCCCCAGCGGGCATTCAGCTGCCAATCCTCAATAGCATATTTCAGCTTGATGTTTCGTTGACCGAACTTAGAATACCCCTCGGCATTTCTTTTATTGTTTCCCGTTCCGTTGTTATACAGTACACCACGGGAGTTAAAATAATCACTGGCGCCTAATTTGATAGCACTATAATAAGTGACATCAAACCCAATGATATCGGCAAAATATCCAGATTGATAATCCGCTGCAAAGCCTTGCCCCCAAGCGTTATGCACATGTTTGGGGTTGGCATTTTCTTCTTTCAGGTATTTCCAGTAGTTCTTAGCTGAGAGCGTGAGCTGTGAGTCTGTGAAAAATGCATCATTTAAGAAAGCGTTCTCGCTTGCCCAAACGGGCGAAGAAAGCCCGCACGTTAAAAACGTGAGAGTAATGTACTTAAGCATCATCCATTCCCGAAAAAGGACCGTCGCAGCAATTTAGACAGAGGAGACACTGCGAACGGCCAAAATAAAAGAGACTAGCGTTTATTTGTTGCTGAGCGCCTTTTTACCCGCCTCGACATACTTCATCGTACCGATTTCAGGTACGCTATATTTGCCATCTTTATAGGTGATTTTGACCACTGCGGCGTTGGCGAGCGGCAGATTTTTGGCCGGGTTGTCGGTCAGGTCGGAGATCATAATTTGCATTGATGTGCCGGACGAGATGGCCAGAATATTTTTGTCGCCTTCTTTTTTCGCCGTTTCAACGATGGTGTTCAGGGCTGCCTGAGTGCGGGTTTTCACCTGCTCATAGTTTTCAGCCAGATGCTGCGGGTCCGCTTTCGCCAGCGCATTCTGGTTATCTTTTACCGGCAGAGTGCCTGATTTCATTGCGGTAAACAGGGCCTTAGCATCCGCCATCCCTAATTCATGCGCGCCGGCATTGGCCATATCTTTGTTATAGCCACCTTCAAAGCTACCAAAAAAGGCTTCGCGTAAACCTTCCAGCTCGGTGAGATGATAATTTGTTACGCCCGCCTGCAGAAGAATAACCGCCATCGTTTCGCGCTGACGCCCGGCATCGCTGGAATAAAAACGATCGAATTTAATATCTTTCAACCCTTCGCCTAAATAACGGGCGACTTCTTTACCTTCTGGGGTGAGCGGTGAATCAGCCCATCCCTGAACGCGATCTAACGTATTAAGCAGTGTTTTACCATGACGGGCAAAATAAATATTGATCGCCTCATCCTGGCTGTTTTTATCATTGTTCTGCGCCATAAGCGCGGGGCTTGCGGTAGCGGTAACCACCATCAACACACTGAGTAACCATTTTTTCATTGTTGCGTCGTCCTTTTTTGTAGCCAAAAAAAAACCTACGTATTCTTCTCGTTCCCAATAGAGGAGGAGAGAAGAAAACGTAGGTTTTGCCTGTTGAAACAGTAACAATCCAGTTGCTGCGGACATTACCACTAATATTTTTTCCGTGCATCTGATTTATAACGGTGATGTATATAAATGTGATCGTCCTCATATCCGTAATATCGCCTTACTTAATATCTAAGAGCACGTGAGTGAAGGGTTAATTAGGCAGGTAAGGGTGATCGCTATCACAAAAAATCATTTCACCCTCTGGACGGAACCGTCGACACGACGTATTTTCGTTAGCAACTCGGGATTGTTACTGATTCAGGCAAAACCTAAGGCACTTTCTGCATACGTTGCAGCAGGGGCCTTAGGTTTTTTTTTGCATTGTATTTATCCCTCAGGGATAACAGGAGCTACGATGAAGATAACGTTAATTGCCGCCGCGCTGATCTCCGCGATAAGTTTTACAGTTTCTGCCGATCCGCTAAAAATTCTGATTGTGAATGATGATGGCTGTGAATCTCCCGGCAGCATTCAGCTTCAGGAAAAGCTTGCGCAAAAAGGTTTTGATGTCTGGATGGTTGCACCGGCCACCAATCAAAGTGGTATTGGCTCTGCGATAACGTTCAAAACCGGTAAGGTTTTTGACGTTAAAAAAGTCGCTGATAAACGCTACTGTTTCCCGGGTACCCCAGCGGACTCCGTCGATTTTGGCCTGCAGGGGCTATTGAAAGATAATCCCCCCGATTTGGTTATTTCTGGCGTTAATGATGGCCCGAACACCGGGATGGCGCAGGTGAATTCCGGTACCGTGAGCGCCGCCGCTCGCGCTATTCGCTACGGTTTCCCGGCGATTGCTGCCAGCATTGGGTACATCTACACCGAAGATGAAATGAAAAATAAATGGCCAAGTACGCACAAATACTGGCCTGATGCGATTGATTACGTCGTTGAGGTGGTGGGGAAACTTAACGACAAACCGGTATCTGAAACCGCTTTATTACCGAAAGGCTCCGGGTTAAGTATTAACTATCCACCGCTGCCAAAAGCACAGATTAAAGGTGTTCATTTCGTAGAAAACGAGATGTTCCCTACGCCGCAGATTGGCTACGACATTTTGCCTGACGGTAACGCAAAGCAGACGATTAACCCGGCCTCTTTAAACAATGTTCAGGATGACACCGATTCGGGCTGGTTAAATAAAGGCTATATCACCTATACGCTGATTGATGGCGCGTGGAATGCCCCGCAATATCAGGCGCAGTATGAAAAGGCGTTGAAAAAATAGTTCTACCTCGCGTCGGAAGACACCTAAAGGATTGTTACTGCTTAGGCAGGCAAAACCTGATACATCAGTGGAGTGGCTTCGCTGATGATCGGGTTTTTTTATTTTAGTACGGATGACATTGATGAAAATGAAATATGAAGATCTGGCACAGGATATTCTCCGTCACGTAGGTGGGCGGGAGAACGTGAGCAGCCTGGTACATTGCGCCACCCGTCTACGCTTCAAGCTGAAGGATGATGGTAAAGCGGACGCCGACGCGTTGAAGAAGAACCCGGACGTCATCATGGTAGTGGAAAGCGGCGGACAGTTTCAGGTCGTCGTCGGCAACCACGTTCATGATGTCTGGCAGGCCGTGTGCAAGGTTGGCGGCATCACAGACGATGCGCCTGCCGATAAAGAAAAGTCGGATAAAAAAAGTGGCGTGCTGGCGGCGTTTATCGACATGGTTTCCGGTATTTTCACCCCGTTCCTGGGGGGGCTGGCTGCCTGTGGGATCATGAAAGGTTTCCTCGCGCTCAGCGTCGCCTTTGGCTGGCTTAGCGAAACGGGAGGAACCTGGCGCATTTTGTTTGCCGCCAGCGACACCCTGTTTTATTTCCTGCCGATCGTGCTGGGTTATACCGCCGGGAAAAAGTTTGGCGGAAATCCCTTTATTACGATGGTGATCGGCGGTGCGCTGGTACATCCGATGATGGTCGAAGCGTTTAGTCTGAGCGGCGATAACGCGGCGCTGCATTTTCTGGGCATTCCGGTGGTGCTAATAAATTACACGTCGTCGGTTATTCCAGTGATTTGTGCCGCATGGTTCGCTTGCTGGCT
Source organism: uncultured Pseudocitrobacter sp. (assembly GCA_913778145.1). Lineage (GTDB taxonomy): Bacteria > Pseudomonadota > Gammaproteobacteria > Enterobacterales > Enterobacteriaceae > Pseudocitrobacter. The sequence continues at coordinate 10,175 of CAJYVI010000156.1, read as the reverse complement.
GGAAAAACGCTGCAACGCGCTCTTTCCCGCGGCGGTTAAAAACTTCTTAACCCCGCTGGCGTGTCTGGCGATTACCATTCCGCTGACGTTCCTGGCGATTGGTCCTCTCGCATCGGGGCTTGGCGAGCTGCTCGCCACCGGTTTCCAGGCGGTGTACAAATTTGCGCCGTGGCTGGCGGGCGGTATCCTCGGCGGTCTGTGGCAGGTGTGCGTGATTTTTGGCCTGCACTGGGGGCTTATCCCGCTGATGATGAACAACATGGCGGTCTTTGGTCATGATCCGATGCTGGCAATTTTGCTGCCTGCGGTGTTTGGTCAGGTCGGTGCGGCGCTGGGCGTCTTCCTGAAAACACGCGAACAACGCCTGAAGGCGCTGTCCGGTTCGGCAACCATTGCCGGTATTTTCGGTATCACTGAACCTGCCGTTTACGGCGTAACACTCCCGTACCGTCGCCCCTTTATTTTTGGCTGTGTGGGCGGTGCCATCGGCGGCGCGGTTGTGGGCTTCAGCCTGAGCCAGGTTTACTCCTTCGGCCTGGCGAGCATCTTTACGGTGGCGCAGATCATTCCACCAACAGGAATCGACTTTACCGTCTGGGGCGCGATGATTGGCGTGGCTATCGCCTTTATCTTCAGCTGCGTGATGACATATTTTGTTGGCCTTCCTGCGGTGAAAATCACAGAAGATGCCAAACCGGTGAGCGTGAGTGCGGTTGTCGATGAAAACACTGTGCTGGCCCCGCTCAGCGGCGTAAGTCTGCCGCTTGATGAAGTGCCGGATCCCACATTCGCCAGCGGTTTGATGGGCGCAGGTGCTGCCATTATTCCATCGGAAGGCCGCGTCGTTGCACCTTTCAGCGGCGAAGTCGCCAGCCTTTTTGCCACTCGCCACGCGATTGGTTTACTCAGTGATTCGGGAATTGAAATTCTCATTCACGTCGGTATTGATACGGTAAAACTCAACGGTGAACACTTCACCGCACACATAAAAGAAGGGGACAAGATAGCGCCTGGCGATCTGCTGATTACCTTCGATCGTGATGCCATTCTGGCCAAAGGTTTTGACCTGTGTACGCCGGTCATTATGAGCAATAGCGATGACTATCAGGGGCTGGAGCAGAAGAACGAAACCTCTTATGTCAACGCAGGCGATCCTTTCCTCTATGTGAAACGCTGAAATTAAGGTAGATAAAATGAACACAACATTCCCGGAAAAATTTTTATGGGGCGGTGCGCTGGCCGCTAATCAGGTTGAAGGGGCATGGCAGGAAGATGGCAAAGGTATTTCCACCTCTGACATGCTGCCGGAAGGCATTTTCGGCGAGCCGGTGAAAAGCCGCGAAGGTATCAGCAGCATTAAAGATGTCTCCATCGATTTTTACCATCGCTACCCGGAAGATATTTCCCTGTTCGCGGAAATGGGCTTTACCTGTTTGCGCGTGTCGATTGCCTGGACGCGTATTTTCCCGATGGGCGATGAAAATGAGCCGAATGAGGCGGGCCTGGCGTGGTATGACAAACTGTTCGATGAGCTTCGGGCACATAACATTCAACCGCTGGTCACGTTGTCGCACTATGAAATGCCGTGGGGGCTGGTGGAAAATTATGGTGGTTGGGGAAACCGTAAGGTCATTACGTTCTTCGAACGTTATGCCCGGACGGTGTTTACCCGTTATCAGCATAAAGTCAAACTGTGGCTTACCTTTAATGAGATCAATATGTCGCTGCATGCACCGTTAACCGGTGTCGGCCTGCAAAAAGGTTGCAGCAAAGCGGAAGTCTATCAGGCGATTCATCATCAGCTGGTCGCCAGTGGCCTGGCGGTGAAAGCCTGCCACGAGATTATCCCTGATGCCAAAATCGGTAATATGCTGCTGGGCGGTTTAATGTATCCGCTCACCTGTAAACCTGAAGATGTCTTTGCCACATTACAGGATAATCGTCAGTGGCAGTTCTTCGGCGATGTGCAATGCCGTGGACGCTATCCGGGGTATATGCAACGTTATTTCCGTGAAAATGACATCGCGCTTAATATCACAGAAGAAGATAATGCAGCACTCAGCCATACGGTTGACTTTATCTCTTTCAGCTATTACATGACCGGCTGCGTCACGGCAGACAGCGAGCTGGTTGAAAAGCTGAAAGGGAATATTCTGGATATGGTCCCCAACCCGCATCTGGAAAGTTCGGAGTGGGGATGGCAAATTGATCCCATCGGTCTGCGTACGCTGCTCAATGTATTGTGGGATCGCTATCAGAAGCCGCTATTTATCGTGGAAAATGGGTTAGGTGCGCAGGATAAACCGGATGCCAACGGCGAAATTAACGACGATTACCGTATTAGTTATCTGAACGACCATCTGGTGCAGGTCCAGGAAGCTATTCAGGATGGTGTTGACGTCATGGGATACACTTCATGGGGGCCGATTGATATTATCAGCGCTTCTAAAGCGGAAGTGACTAAACGCTACGGGTTTATCTACGTCGATTTAGCGCAGGATGGTTCCGGCACGCTTAACCGCAGTCGTAAGAAAAGTTTCTACTGGTATCAGAAAGTCATTGCGACGCGCGGTGGCGCTTTGCAACGATAATTGTTGTTAGCAAAGATAATAAAATACCCCTTTCGTACTCCGATAGGGGTATTTTTTGGGGGTTATTTATTTAATGCGGCGCGTGCTTCGGCAAGTTCAGCTTTCGCTTCTTCCAGCTTTTTACTTTTTTTGCTGATTTTTTCCTGGTTACCCGTTTCGCGGGCTTCCTTTAATTCCTCAGTGCGCTCTGCGACTTTACGCTCTTTTTCCTGAATTTTGTCTTCGCGATCTTTACGCAAAGAACTCTCTGTACAGTTACGATTAACCTCGCTCAGTGCCGTTTCAAGACCATTGACGCGGTGCTGGTTGCCGTGGGTTTTGGCGTAATCGATCTGTCTTTCAATTTCCTGTTTTTTGGCCGCACAACCGGTTTGCGCTGCGGCATGCGCGGTGGTAGCAAAAAAAGGTGCGATAAGAAGTAATGCAGGGATGAATTTTTGGGTAGAAAACATTGTTATGTGCCTTTATGACGTTGAATAAATAAATTCTTTGTGCAGGAAGTATATAAATTCTTTACCTGAACGTAAATGCAATCGAGAGGCGGCGGTACCCGCATGGTGATAAAGTTTTTTTTCATTAATGTTTAATTTACTGGCCGCTCTCTTTATCGTCTTTTCGCTGCGAATCGCATAGCTTAAATGAAGCTCTTCTCGGGTTAACTTTGTCAGGCTCAGGTGCTGAGCAATGTAACGTAATAAACTTTCCGGCTGATAAATGACGGCGGTTAATTGTTTAATATTATTAATGGATTCTTTCAGGGAGAGGGTGCTGACTTCTGAAAGTAGGCGGGAACAAAGATCATTGCCGCTAAGAATAAGAATTCGATAGTCCTGAGTGATCCCGCTTTCAACAATGACGGCGCGTATCGCTTTCAGTGATGAATAAGAACTGGGATCTAAAATGGCTAAATGCTGGCTGAGCGTAGAGTGGAGGAAAATGGCGTTACAGGCAATGTGCAGATAGGTGTTATTGCTGAACACGAGCAACTTCATTGACTCTGGATCTCCATACTTTTTTTTTCAGCCCCATTTTGAGTAACCAGCCTTGTGGTAAACGCAGGAATTTTATGTGTCTGCTCAAATCCCTGCAATCAGAGTGGTTTATCAATATATTATCCTGAATAAAGCGTTTTGGTAGGATGAAAAAACATGATAGCGTCATACGTTGTGGAAGTTGACTGTAATGACGTTTTTTTAATCATGTTTTAACGTGCACAGATGCGCGTATTTTTGAATATCCTGGCGCGTTAAATGAGATAAATGAAGATATGCGTTAAAACCAAAATACTTTCATGGAGTTAGCTTTATACGCATTTTATGTTTTTTTCGCATACCAGGAATATCCTAATCAAAAGCTTCTCAATGGGGGCGATAAGGAGATGAAACTGCCCGATGCTGGCGCTACCGGGCAGGGAAGTGATTGTGTGAAGCCATTATTTATAAATGGTCGCTGTGCCAAACATCTTGTTATTGCCGCTCGCGGATTCCACCACGAAACCTTTTGCCCCCTCTTTCTGGGCTTTTTCCGCGAGTTTTGCCTGCAGATCGTCCAGCGAGCTGGCGCCTGATGCGGAAACCGTACCGGCCGGGCGAAGTTGCCCGGTGTTATCCCCTTCAAGAGGTTGCGGAGCGGCGACGGTTGAGAAGGTAACGACGGCAAACGCACCTGCGACAAGCAGGGCGAGACTCTTCTTCATAAGAACATCCTCCAGTTACGACGGGGTAACTCTGTAAGTGTAGGTGGTAGTGAAGAGGCGTTATCCGCAAAAAATCGTGCAAGACAAGTGGCTTTTTTGAATGAATTACATTGACGAAACACTGACAAATCAGCCACATACAAGTGGCTGATTTTAAAGCTATCGGCGAGCGTCCGGGCGGATAAGATCGAAGCGATGCGCTTCATCAATGGTGTAGTAGGCGGAAGGGCCGCCGGCGCGTAGCACCGGTTTTGCCAGGGCGGTTTGATAGATGCCCTCTACGAGCAGAGACTCATCAATGTGAATACCGACCACTTCGCCCAGCACCAGCCAGGTGTCAATGGCTGCACCGTCAGCGGAGGTGAGCTGAATGCACTGTGATAATCGGCACTCGAAATTGACCGGGCTTTCCGCCACGCGCGGGGCAGTAACGAGGCGGCTGGGCGCAGCGGTTAACCCCGCTCGCACAAACTCATCTTCCCCGTGCGGCAACGTGGCGGACGTTTCATTCATGGCGACGGCGAGATCCTGCGTGGTCAGGTTCCAGACAAACTGTTTAGTGTCCACAATATTTCGCACGCTATCTTTCCAGCCGCTGCTGGCAAAGCCGATAATCGGCGGGCGATAGTTAAAGCAGTTGAAGAAACTGTAGGGCGCGAGATTGCGTTTTCCCTGCGCATCCTGCGAGGAAATCCAGCCAATGGGGCGCGGCCCAACGATGGCGTTGAGCGGATCATGCGGCAGCCCGTGCCCCTGTGAGGGTTCATAGAAATACATAGCGTACCTGTCATTTGCAAAGGTATTCCAGACTCCCTTATTTACCGCGCCGCCGTCAACGGGTATCTTACGCCGCTTAAGACAGGAGAAAGTCATGAATGCCCAAAAACCGGGTCTACACCCGCGTAACCGTCACCAGAATCGCTACGACCTTACCGCGCTGTGCCAATCGTGCCCGGAACTGCGTGATTTCATCACCCTGAATCCGGCCGGTGAGCAAACCATCAACTTCGCCAATCCGCAGGCGGTGAAGACCCTGAATAAAGCGCTGCTGGCGCATTTTTATGGTGTCAGCTCGTGGGATATTCCTGACGGTTTCCTGTGCCCGCCGGTGCCGGGGCGTGCGGATTACATTCACCACCTGGCCGATCTGCTGACCGATGAGAGCGGCAACGTGGTGCAGGGCGCGAACGTGCTGGATATCGGCGTGGGCGCGAACTGTATTTATCCGCTGATTGGCGCGCATGAGTACCGCTGGCGCTTTACCGGCAGCGAAACGCATCCGCAGGCGTTTGCCAGCGCCCAGGCGATTGTCAGCGCTAACCCGGCACTCACCCGCATGATCCGCCTGCGTCGTCAGAAAGATAATGAATCCATGTTCAATGGCATTATCCATAAGAACGAGCAGTACGACGCCACGCTGTGCAACCCGCCGTTCCACGACTCTGCCGCATCTGCGCGTGCAGGCAGCGAGCGCAAGCGCCGTAATCTGGGGCAGGAACGCGATGACGCGCTGAACTTCGGCGGTCAGCAGCAGGAGCTGTGGTGTGAAGGCGGTGAAGTGGCGTTTATCAAGAAGATGATCGCTGAAAGCCGTGACTATGCCCGCCAGGTGATGTGGTTTACTTCGCTGGTGTCGAAAGGGGAAAACCTGCCGCCACTTTACCGCGCACTGACCGACGTCGGCGCGGTGAAAGTGGTGAAAAAAGAGATGGCCCAGGGGCAGAAGCAGAGCCGCTTCATTGCCTGGACCTTTATGAACGACGAGCAGCGTCGTCGTTTCCTGGCGCGTAAACGCTAGAGCGTCGGCTCCGCAGGCGGTAGCCCCGCATCCGGCGGGGCTGTGTTCGCGGGTGCTGGCAGCACCTGATATGTCTGCACCGGCGGGCGCACGCCCGCGAGGTCAAAGTGTTTTTTCACCATGCTGTCCAGCGCGAAGCGCACTGTCCACTGTTTCAACGGCAGCGTGGTAAAGGTGACGCGTAGCGTAAAGGCGGTATTGGTAAGCCCAACGATCCCGGCAAATGACGGTTCGCCGATAATCAGGCCGCGAATATCCGTCATTTGCATCAACTCGTCCACCGCATCCTTCAACGCCTGATTGGCTTTTTCGGTCTCTTCATGCCGGTCAACATCGTAGTTCGCCACCACGGAACCAATGCCGCGCACAAAGTTGGCGAAAGTGGTAATCGAGGACCACGGAATGATGTGGTATGCCCCGGTATCCTGGCGCACGCCCACCGATCGAATCGACATGCGTTCGACGGTGCCGGTAAGCGGCCCGATGGTCACCAGGTCGCCGGTGTTCATGCCATTTTCAAACTGAATAAATACACCGGTAATAATATCTTTGACCAGGGTTTGCGCACCGAACGAGATAGCCAGACCCAGCGCCCCGGCACCTGCCAGCAGCGGTGCGATATTAACGCCTATCTCAGAGAGCAGGATCATCACTGTGATAGTGCTGATCACGACCGCCAGCGCGTTACGGAACAGCGTCAGCAGTGTACGCGTGCGCGCGCTGGGCAGCGGTCGGCCATGAATATCCGAGGCCAGTCGGTTCTCAATCAGGCTGGCAAGCACCGTCCAGCCGACGGCCGAGAAGAAGAGAATTAAGGCGATGCGAATAAGCACATCCACCGTTTTTTCACCCGCGCCCTGGTGCAGCCAGCTCCAGAAATCAAACAGCCCCCAGGCGCTGAGCAGCAGCATAACCGCCACGCATACGACCAGCGTGCGCGCGGTTTTCAGCGCCCCGGATAACCAGCCGTTAAGGCGCTTTTGCAGTTCCGGATAATTACGCTGTGTCTCCGGCGACAGGGTGATGGTTTTGGCTATCCAGCGCGACAGAATGCCGGAAATAAAAGCCGCAATGCCCATGATCGCCAGGCTCTTCACCGATGCGCCCATCATAAATTTCAGGCTGTTGCCCGGATCGAAAAGGGAAAAGAAGAACAGCACAATGAAGTAAGCGCTCGCCAGCCAGTGCCACACCAGCGCAAACGCGCGGATAAACAGGCTGAAAAACGCCAGCGAGCGGTCGGCAACCTGCAATAAGCCGTCGGTAATCGCTTTTTTGTTGTGAAAAATCAGGTACAGCGCCCACAGCGTAATGGTTAGCATGATGATGACGTTCGCCATCGCGCCCGCCTGTACGTTGACCTGGTTAGAGATAATCGGCACGGCGACCACCAGACCGTAACCAATTAAACTGCTCAGCGCGCTGAGGCGTAAGTTCCAGTAATGCGCGGTTTGATCGGCAATGGAAAAGGGGCGGAGATCCGGCACGCGCGGGCAGAAAATCAGGCGCAGCATGGCCTTGAAAAACTCAATCAGCGCAAAGGCATTGAGGAACAGACTCTGCTGAAAGGCGATGGTGCTGTTTCCGCCATTTAAATTGTCGCTCAGCAGTTGGCCGATAAACAGCGTCAGCGCTAGCAGTAGTAAATCGATAATCAGCGCGCCGGTGATCATCGCCGGAAGCTGCAACCAGTTGCTTCGGTCACGGTTCTTATGCCGCCCCCAGCGCCCCATTTTGCGATACAGCGGCAGGGCGCACAGACGCACCAGGCCATAAAAAGCAAAGACCAGCGCCGCCAGCATCAGAAAATGGGTGACTGCATTGAAGAAGGTCGCCGTGTGAAACGGTTTATGCGGCGCGGTCGAGATGTTGCGCCACAGCTGGGCAAAACGCGTCGAGAACTCGCCGCCGTAGTGACGCGTTATATCGGTCACGTTTTCCAGCACCGTTTTTTCCTCTTTCACTTCCGGTGGCGTCAACGTCGGCGCTGCTTCAGGTGGCGGTGTGGCGGCGGCGTGCCGGAGCTGGTCAATCAGTTCTTTGCGTGATGAATCGTTTTCCAGCACATCGGCAAGCGCAGAATAAGCGGCTTTTTTCTGCGCTGCATCAGGCTCACTGGCGCTGGTTTCGCTGGTGGTCGACGTGACACCGGGGATGGTCACCGCATGCAGCGGCGCGCTGATAAGGGCGAGCAAAAACAGCAGGATGTATGGCACGACTCCCTCCGAAAGCAACAATCACAAAGGGTTAAGTATAGATTGCGAGGGGAAGGGGGAAGGATTTTGGGAGAAATACGGGTACTCGGTGCGCGTTGTTACCCTCACCCCGACCCTCTCCCTTAAGGGAGAGGGTTAGGGTGAGGGGAAAATTACGATACGTGCTGCAAAAACTCCTGCAAACGCTGGCTCGGCGGGTTTTTCACCAGCACCTGCGGGTCGCCATCTTCCGCAATGCGGCCTTTGTCGATAAAGATCAATCGCGATGCCACTTTCTCGGCGAAGCCGATTTCGTGGGTGACGATAACCATCGTCATGCCTTCTTCCGCCAGATCCTGCATCACTTTCAGCACTTCATGGCGCAGTTCCGGGTCAAGGGCAGAAGTCGGCTCATCAAACAGCATCATCTTCGGTTTCACCGCCAGAGCACGGGCAATCGCCACGCGCTGCTGCTGGCCGCCGGAGAGTTCAGACGGGTAGTGATGCGCGCGTTCCGCGAGGCCCACTTTCGCCAGCAACTCTTTTGCCAGTTTTTCCGCCTCTGCTTTTTGTGCGCCACGTACGCGCAGCGGGCCGAACATCACGTTCTCCAGCGCTGTCAGGTGCGGGAAGAGATAGAACTGCTGGAACACCATACCCGCTTCCTGACGAATCAGGCGTTCATCCACTTTCGGATCGTTGACCTTCAGCCCATCGACAATCAGATCGCCGCTGGTGATCTCTTCGAGCTTATTAATGCAGCGCAGCAGGGTAGATTTACCCGAACCGGACGGCCCGATGATCACCACCACTTCGCCCTGTTTTACATTGAGGTCGATATTGTGCAGCACCTGGGTTTTGCCGAAGTGCTTGGAAACGTTTTTAAATTCAATCACAGGATTTTCATCCTTCTTTCAAGAATGCGAAGCACGATGTTCAGCACCTGAGTAATGATCAGGTAAATCACACCGACGGCGGTCCAGATTTCCAGCGCGCGGAAGTTACCGGCGATAATTTCCTGGCCGCTGCGCGTCAATTCGGCAGCACCGATAACGATAAACAGCGAGGTATCTTTGATGCTGATAATCAGCTGGTTACCCAACGCAGGCAGCATGCGGCGAACCGCCAGCGGCATAATCACATGGCGAATGGTCTCGCGTCGAGACAGCCCCAGTGCCAGCCCGGCTTCGCTGAAGCCCTTGTGAATCGACAGCACGGAACCACGGGTAATTTCCGCAATATAGGCGCCGGAGTTGATCATGATAGTGATCACGGCGGCGGAGAAGGTATCGATGCGAATATCCGGGAAGGCCATCGGCAGGGCGAAGTAGATATACATCACCTGCACGACGATGGGCGTACCGCGAATCACTTCGATAAAAACAAGGGCAATGTGGTTTGAAATCCAGCCGCCGTAGGTACGGGCTAAACCGGCCAACAGACCGATAACAATACCCCCGGCAAGGCCAAGGACCGAAATCCACAAGGTCATTTTGGCGCCATCCAGCAAAATTGGAATGGCCGGCCAGATGACGCTCCAGTCAAACTGCATAATGTGTTCCTGTTACCGTGGTGGAAGAACAATAGCCCACTAAAAGGGTGCGCTAAAAAACGTGCCCGGCGCGCTGTGCGCAACCGGGCACGGTAATCTCAGACAATCTTATTTAGGCTCAGTACCGAACCATTTTTTGTAGATTTCGTTATAGGTGCCGTTTGCACGCAGGGTTTTCAGCGCACCGTTCACTTTCTCGCGCAGCTCGTCGTTGCCTTTAGAGAACGCAATGCCGTAGTCCTGGGCTTCCAGGGAGTCACCTACCGCTTTAAACTGGCCATTGCCTGCGGTTTTGATGAAGTAAAGAATGTTCGGGGTATCGTGCAGCACGGCGTCAGCACGG
>CAJYVI010000155.1 GCA_913778145.1 uncultured Pseudocitrobacter sp. | reverse complement strand
GCTGAATATCACCCGCCCTATCTTCAGTGCGCGATGCTGTTGGCCGTTGTCACCGGTCAGCGCATCGGTGATATATCTCGTATGAAATTCTCCGATATCTGGGATGATATGCTCCATGTCGAACATGAAAAGACTGGCGCCAAAGTAGCATTGCCGCTGTCACTGCGCTGTGAGGCGCTGGATATTTCCCTGCGCGAGGTAGTTGCTAAATGCCGTGATGCTGTGGTCAGTAGATACCTGGTACATTTCCGGCACAGTACATCACAGGCAACGAGGGGAGACAAAGTTTCAGCGAGTTCGATAACAACCACTTTCAAAAAAGCCAGAAACCGTTCCGGGCTTTCATGGCCTGATGGAAAGGCTCCAACCTTTCATGAACAACGTTCGTTATCAGAAAGGCTATACAAAGCCCAGGGTATCGATACGCAAAAACTACTCGGACACAAGTCGCCTCAACAAACGGCAAAATATCATGATGACCGTGGAAAAGAATGGACGGTGGTAGCCGTCTGAACAGCTTATTATATAGCCAGTTTTGGGGAAGAGTTTTGGGGAGGTTTTGGGGAAAGGAATGCAGATGATAAAAGCCAACATATAATTAACTTTTATGTTGGCTTTTTGTTGCGTAAAGACTCTTACATATTTTCGATAATCGCGTCACCAAACTCGCTACATTTCAGCAGTTTAGCGCCTTCCATCAGGCGTTCAAAATCATAGGTCACGGTCTTGTTCGCGATAGCGCCTTCCATACCTTTAACAATCAGGTCAGCCGCTTCGAACCATTCCATATGACGCAGCATCATTTCTGCGGACAGAATGATGGAGCCTGGGTTAACTTTATCCTGGCCTGCGTATTTCGGTGCAGTACCGTGGGTCGCTTCGAACAGGGCGCATTCGTCGCCGATGTTCGCGCCCGGGGCAATACCGATACCGCCAACCTGCGCCGCCAGGGCGTCAGAAATGTAGTCACCGTTAAGGTTCATACAGGCAATGACGTCGTACTCTGCCGGACGCAGCAGGATCTGCTGCAGGAAGGCATCAGCGATCACGTCTTTAACCACGATTTCTTTGCCGGTTTTCGGGTTTTTGATTTTCAGCCACGGGCCGCCGTCGATCGGTTCGCCGCCGAATTCTTCACGTGCCAGCTGGTAGCCCCAGTCTTTGAACGCGCCTTCGGTGAACTTCATGATGTTGCCTTTGTGAACCAGAGTCACAGAGTCACGGTCGTTGGCGATTGCGTATTCGATAGCGGCGCGAACCAGGCGTTTGGTGCCTTCTTCGGAGCACGGCTTGATGCCGATACCGCAATGTTCCGGGAAGCGAATTTTCTTCACGCCCATCTCTTCGCGCAGGAATTTAATTACTTTTTCTGCGTCAGCAGAGTCCGCTTTCCACTCGATACCTGCATAGATATCTTCTGAGTTTTCACGGAAGATAACCATGTCGGTCAGTTCAGGGTGTTTAACCGGGCTTGGGGTGCCCTGGTAGTAACGCACCGGGCGCAGACACACGTAGAGGTCCAGTTCCTGACGCAGAGCAACGTTCAGAGAACGGATACCGCCGCCAACTGGCGTGGTCAGCGGGCCTTTGATGGCAACGCGATATTCGCGAACCAGATCCAGCGTTTCAGCTGGCAGCCAGACATCCTGGCCATAAACCTGAGTGGATTTCTCGCCGGTGTAGATTTCCATCCAGGAAATTTTACGCTCACCTTTGTAGGCTTTCTCAACTGCGGCATTCACAACTTTGATCATCGGTGGGGTTACATCAACACCGATGCCGTCGCCTTCAATGAATGGGATAATCGGATTGTGCGGCACATTCAGCTTGCCGTCTTTCAGGGTGATTTTTTGACCTTCTGCCGGAACAACTACTTTGCTTTCCATTCACCTCTCCTTCGAGCGCTTCTGGTGTGCTCGTCATCCTTTACGCCACAGGTTCTCGCTGTTTACTACATGCCGGTTAAACCCCGGGAATGCACTGTCTTACCGCCTTCCTGCAACACAAAGAGTTAGAGCATTTTTGTTAATGATTTGTAATGATCGTGTCAATACTACCTTATTGTTCGGCGCCATGAAAGACACTCGTTATTAGGCTATAATGCGCGAATACATAACATCTGAAAATACCATGCAGAAAACTTCTTTTAGAAATCACCCGGTTAAGCGATTCAGCACGAAACAAGCTGCCAAACAACGTAAAGATAACCAGCCAAAACGCGTAGTTTTGTTCAATAAACCCTACGATGTTTTGCCGCAATTTACTGACGAAGCGGGCCGCAGCACGCTGAAAGATTTTATTCCGGTGCAGGGCGTTTACGCCGCCGGACGTCTCGACCGCGATAGCGAAGGCCTTTTAGTGCTTACCAACGACGGTGTGTTGCAGGCGCGGTTGACGCAGCCGGGCAAACGCACCGGGAAAATATACTACGTGCAGGTAGAGGGCGAACCGAGCGAGGAATCTCTGGCCGCCCTGCGCACGGGCGTGACGCTCAACGATGGCCCAACACTACCCGCGGGGATTGAAGTGGTGAATGAGCCTGAATGGCTGTGGCCGCGCAACCCGCCGATTCGCGAACGTAAGTCGGTTCCAACTACCTGGCTGAAGGTCACGCTGTACGAAGGCCGCAACCGCCAGGTGCGCCGCATGACGGCCCATGTCGGCCATCCTACTTTGCGTCTGATTCGCTACGCGATGGGCGACTATCGCCTGGACGGGCTGGCGAACGGTGAATGGCGCGACGCTTAATATAAGGAGAGACCGTGTTTAAACCTCATGTGACGGTCGCATGCATTGTGCATGCCGAAGACAAATTTTTGGTTGTGGAAGAGACCATCAACGGTAAAGCGTTATGGAACCAACCTGCCGGGCACCTTGAAGCTAACGAAACGCTGGTACAGGCCGCCGAGCGCGAACTGTGGGAAGAAACCGGTATTCGCGCTACGCCGCAGCACTTTATTCGTATGCACCAGTGGATAGCGCCCGATAAAACGCCCTTCCTGCGTTTTCTGTTTTTAATTGAGCTGGATGAGATTTGCCCGACCGAACCGCACGACAGCGATATCGATCGCTGTCTGTGGGTCAGCGCCGAGGAAATTCTTAACGCTCCTCACCTGCGTTCAAAGCTGGTCGCCGAAAGCATTCACAGCTACCAGAGCGGCAAGCGTTATCCGCTCTCGCTAATCGGTGCATTTAACTGGCCGTTTACAGAGGGTGTCAAGTAAGGGGCTGCGTGCTAGAATATGCCGCCTTGAAGTTCAATGTCGTGAGTATTCCAATGTCAGAAAGCCAGAAAAAAGTGATCGTCGGCATGTCCGGCGGTGTTGATTCCTCCGTCTCAGCCTACCTGTTGCAGCAACAAGGTTATAAGGTTGAGGGCCTGTTCATGAAGAACTGGGAGGAAGACGACGGCGAGGAATATTGTACTGCCGCCGCCGACCTTGCCGATGCGCAAGCGGTCTGCGATAAGCTCGGCATTGAGCTGCACACCGTTAACTTTGCTGCCGAATACTGGGATAACGTTTTTGAACTCTTCCTGGAAGAGTATAAAGCGGGCCGCACGCCAAACCCGGATATCCTGTGCAACAAAGAGATCAAATTCAAAGCCTTCCTCGAATTCGCTGCAGAAGATTTAGGTGCTGATTACATCGCCACCGGCCACTACGTGCGCCGTAAAGATGTCAACGGTAAAAGCCAGCTGCTACGCGGTCTGGATGGCAACAAAGATCAGAGCTACTTCCTTTACACCCTCGGCCATGAACAGATTGCCCAAAGCCTGTTCCCGGTTGGCGAACTGGAAAAGCCGCAGGTGCGTAAAATCGCCGAAGAGCTGGATCTCATCACCGCGAAGAAAAAAGACTCCACCGGAATCTGTTTCATCGGTGAGCGTAAATTCCGTGAGTTTTTAGGTCGCTACCTCCCCGCTCAGCCGGGCAAAATCATCACCGTTGACGGTGACGAGATTGGCGAGCACCAGGGTCTGATGTATCACACGTTAGGCCAGCGTAAAGGCCTTGGCATTGGCGGCACCAAAGAAGGGTCAGAAGATCCGTGGTACGTTGTCGATAAAGATGTCGAAAACAATATTCTGGTCGTCGCACAGGGCCACGACCATCCGCGTCTGATGTCCGTGGGCTTAATTGCCCAGCAGCTGCATTGGGTCGATCGTGAGCCGGTTCAGGGCACGTTCCGCTGTACGGTTAAAACCCGTTACCGTCAGACGGATATTCCCTGCACCGTCATCGCGCTGGATGAAGAGCGTATTGAAGTACGTTTTGATGAGCCCGTTGCCGCAGTCACGCCGGGCCAGTCTGCCGTGTTCTACAACGGTGAAGTCTGCCTGGGCGGCGGCGTAATCGAGCAGCGTTTACCGCTGCCGGCATAATAACCAGCCCAACGACTGGGCACCAGACGCCCAGGTCGCGCTTGTGCGCGGGGTATCAACAAGGAGTTAGCGTGGCGAAGAATTATTACGACATCACCCTGGCGCTGGCAGGTATCTGCCAGTCCGCCAGCCTGGTGCAACAACTGGCCCATCAGGGCCACTGCGATAGCGACGCGCTGCATGTGTCGCTGAACAGCGTTATCGACCTGAACCCAGACTCCACTCTGGGCGTGTTCGGTGGCAGTGAAGCCAATCTTCGTCTCGGCCTGGAAACACTGTTAGGCGTGCTGAATGCCAGCAGCCGTCAGGGGCTTAATGCCGAACTCACCCGCTATACTCTGAGTTTAATGGTGCTCGAACGTAAACTGGCCTCCGCAAAAGGCGCAATGGATACGCTCGGCAACCGCATCGCTGGCCTGCAACGTCAGCTTGACCATTTTGATTTACAGTCTGAAACGCTGCTCAGCGCAATGGCCGGCATTTATGTCGATGTCATCAGCCCGCTTGGCCCGCGTATTCAGGTTACCGGCTCCCCTGCCGTGCTGCAAAGCCCGCAGGTACAGGCAAAAGTCCGCGCCTCGTTGCTGGCGGGTATCCGCTCTGCCGTGCTCTGGCACCAGGTTGGCGGTGGACGCCTGCAGCTCATGTTTTCCCGTAATCGCCTGACCACTCAGGCAAAACAAATTCTTGCTCATTTAACCCCGGAGTTATGATCTATGGAATTATCCTCACTGACCGCCGTTTCCCCTGTCGACGGCCGCTACGGCGATAAAGTCAGCGCGCTGCGCGGCATTTTCAGCGAATTCGGTTTGCTGAAATTCCGTGTGCAAGTTGAAGTGCGCTGGCTGCAAAAGCTGGCTGCGCAGGCAGCGATCAAGGAAGTTCCTGCTTTTGCCGCAGACGCAAACGGTTTCCTCGATAAAATCGTTGCCGACTTCAATGAAGAAGATGCTGCGCGCATCAAAACCATTGAGCGCACCACTAACCATGATGTGAAAGCGGTTGAGTATTTCCTGAAAGAAAAAGTGGCAGATGTACCGGAACTGCATGCGGTATCAGAATTTATTCACTTCGCCTGTACTTCTGAAGATATTAACAACCTGTCTCATGCGCTGATGCTGAAAACCGCGCGTGATGAAGTGATCCTGCCTTACTGGCGCCAGCTTATCGACGGCATTAAAGATTTAGCGGTGCAGTATCGTGATATCCCGCTGCTGTCCCGTACTCACGGCCAGCCGGCGACCCCGTCCACCATCGGTAAAGAGATGGCGAACGTGGCTTACCGCATGGAGCGTCAGTATCGCCAGCTTAACCGGGTCGAAATTCTGGGTAAAATCAACGGTGCGGTCGGTAACTATAACGCCCACATCGTCGCGTATCCGGAAGTCGACTGGCATCAGTTCAGCGAAGAGTTTGTCACTTCTCTGGGTATTCAGTGGAACCCGTACACTACCCAGATCGAGCCGCATGACTATATCGCCGAACTGTTTGATTGCATGGCGCGTTTTAACACTATCCTTATCGATTTCGACCGTGATGTGTGGGGCTACATCGCCCTGAACCACTTCAAGCAGAAAACCATCGCCGGTGAAATTGGTTCATCCACCATGCCGCACAAAGTTAACCCTATAGACTTCGAAAACTCCGAAGGCAACCTGGGCCTGTCGAACGCCGTGCTTCAGCACCTGGCGAGCAAACTGCCGGTGTCCCGCTGGCAGCGTGACCTGACGGACTCCACCGTGCTGCGTAACCTCGGCGTAGGCATTGGCTACGCGCTGATTGCTTATCAGTCGACCCTGAAAGGTGTGAGCAAACTGGAAGTGAACCGTGACCGTCTGCTGGATGAACTGGATCACAACTGGGAAGTGCTGGCAGAGCCGATTCAAACGGTGATGCGCCGTTATGGCATTGAAAAACCGTACGAAAAACTGAAAGAGCTGACGCGCGGCAAACGCGTTGATGCTGAAGGTATGAAACAGTTTATTGACGGTCTGGCCCTGCCGGAAGATGAAAAAGTTCGCCTGAAAGCGATGACGCCAGCCAACTATATTGGCCGCGCGATCCAGATGGTCGACGACCTGAAATAATCTCTGCTGCTCTCCTTCCGCCCGGTGGGAGAGCACTTTTCCACGCAAAATCGTTTACTGGTCCCGCAATAGGGCTGCGCGTTTCTTCTATACTTCCTGTGTAAAACCCGGCGACCGATCAAGCGGATGGCGAAATCCCGCATAGTCGGGCATAACATTTTTCTCATTAGAGAATCATTATGTTCAGAGCCACTCTTCCAACCCTTGCTGCTGTGCTTTTTTTTATTACCGGTGCCTTTATTCTCAATTTGCAGCTCTGGTATTCGGCAAAAAATGAAAGTCTCGCCTCAGCTAATCGGGCAATGCAAAGCATGGATGAAATCTTGCAGGAAGCACGTGCAGCCACAAATACAGCGATAGCCATTGCCGCAAAAGGCTGTTCAGTGGATAACCAATATCAGTTGGGCACCGAGGCGGCGCTGCAACCGCATCTGCGAACCATTTTAATCATGACCAATGGTAAAGTCTGGTGTTCTTCGCTACCGGGAAATCGTCTGTTATTAAATAATTTAGCCGCACTTCCTGACAGGGAATTAACGCTGGTACCGGCGAAAGGCAATATTCAAAATCGTCCTTCGCTGGTTTACCGGACACCTTCAGCGCATGGAATCATTCTGGTCACCGTCAGCGATTCCCACCTGCGGGACGCGCTGGGTACGTCAAAAAAATATTTGCATTTGCGGCTGGTTATCGGCCAACAGGTTCTGGGGTATAGGGGAGATGTACAGGAATTAAAAGCGGATACCAAAAATGATGCGTTTGTGAATGGCCAGAGTCATGCCTATCGCATACTGTACAATTTACCGCCATTTTTTAGCCTTGAACGCATTTTCCGTCAGGGCGCCGGGCTGCTTTTATTTCTTCTGCTGCTCTCATCTATTGCGGCCTGGATACTGGGTAAATATGTCAATAAAACCACCACGCCCGCCGATGCGTTGGACAGCGCCATAAAAAGAGGTGAGATTATCCCCTATTACCAGCCGGTGATGGATGGCCGCGATAACTCCATTCGCGGCGTCGAGGTGCTCGCGCGTTGGAAACATCCTGGCACCGGGTTTATCTCCCCGGCATCGTTTATACCGCTGGCAGAGAAATCCGGGCTTATCATTCCTTTGACACTGTCTCTCATGCGCCAGGTGGTGACGCACATGAATGCTATTTCCACCAAGCTGCCGGAAGGATTCCATGTCGGTATTAACTTCAGCGCCGCACACATCAACGCGGCCACTTTTGTTGAGGATTGTCTGAAGTACCAGGCAGGTTTTATGAATAAACATCTCACGCTGGTGCTGGAAGTAACCGAACGCGAACCGCTGCACGTGGATGAACAGCTCATCCATAACCTCAATACACTGCATGCTAGCGGTTTTGCGATCGCGCTGGACGATTTCGGCACCGGGTATTCAGGTCTTTCTTATCTCCACGACCTGAATATTGATTACATTAAGATCGATCAGAGCTTTGTTGCCCGGGTGAATGAAGACAAAGATTCCACCAAATTGCTCGACTGCGTGCTCGAGCTGGCGCGGAAGCTTTCATTAACGATTGTTGCGGAGGGGGTCGAAACAAAAACCCAGCTGGATTACCTGAATCGTAACAATATCAGCCTGCTGCAAGGTTACTATTTCTACAAACCCGTTAAATTTGTCGAGCTGATAAAAATCCTGCTGTCGAAGCCGAAAGAGAAAATTGAGCGCTATATTGAAACGTAGAAAAAAAGGAATCAGGACTAATTCTTTTACTGCCCGGTGTTTAGTTTTAGTATAACCAGCCAGGGGTAAACTATTAACTTCAATAATGATATGGAGAAAAAACATGCGCGTACTCGTGGTTGAGGATAACGCCCTGTTACGTCACCATCTGAAGGTTCAGCTGCAGGAGCTGGGCCATCAGGTTGATGCGGCGGAAGACGCAAAGGAAGCGGATTACTATTTGGGCGAGCACCTCCCGGATATTGCTATTGTCGACCTCGGGTTGCCGGATGAAGACGGCCTTTCTCTGATTCGCCGCTGGCGCAGTCACGACATCTCGTTACCGGTTCTGGTACTCACCGCTCGCGAAGGCTGGCAGGATAAAGTGGAAGTGCTGAGCGCCGGGGCGGATGACTATGTCACCAAGCCGTTCCATATTGAAGAAGTCGCTGCGCGTATGCAGGCGCTGATGCGTCGTAACAGCGGCCATGCTTCACAGGTGATCACCCTGCCGCCGTTCCAGGTGGATCTCTCACGTCGCGAGCTGTCGATTAACGACGAAGTGATCAAGCTGACAGCGTTCGAATACACGATTATTGAGACGCTGATCCGCAATAACGGCAAAGTGGTGAGCAAAGATTCCCTGATGCTACAGCTCTACCCCGACGCCGAGCTGCGCGAGAGCCACACCATCGATGTATTGATGGGACGCCTGCGCAAGAAAATTCAGGCGCAATATCCGCATGACGTGATCAACACCGTCCGTGGCCAGGGCTATCTGTTCGAACTGCGCGGATGAACAAGCTGTTGCGGCATATGCTGCCCCTCTCGCTGCGGGTGCGCTTCTTACTGGCGACCGCAGCCGTTGTGATGGTGCTTTCCCTCGCTTACGGTATGGTGGCCCTGGTGGGCTACAGCGTTAGTTTTGACAAAACCACCTTCCGCCTGCTGCGCGGTGAAAGCAACCTGTTCTATACCTTTTCCAAATGGGAAGACGGCAAGTTAACCGTCGACATGCCCGACAACCTTATCCGTCAAAGCCCGACGATGGCCATCATCTATGACACCAAGGGCAATCTGCTTTGGCAGCAGAAAGATATTCCCTGGTTGAAAAACCGCATTCAGAAGGAGTGGCTGCGCGGTAACGGCTTCCATGAGATAGAAGCGGATATCAACTCTTCCAGTACGTTGCTGACGGATAACCAGGAAGCGCAGGAACAACTGAGTCAAATCCGCAAAGAGGATGATGACTCCGAGATGACGCACTCGGTTGCCGTCAACAGTTACCCGGCAACAAAGCTGATGCCCGCACTGGTGATTGTGGTCATCGACACCATTCCTATCGAGCTAAAACGCTCTTATATGGTGTGGAGCTGGTTTATCTACGTGCTGGCGGCCAACCTGCTGCTGGTGGTTCCACTGCTGTGGGTGGCGGCGCACTGGAGCCTGCGGCCGCTGGCGGCGTTGACGCGCGAGGTGCGCGAGCTTGAAGAACATAACCGCGAAGCGTTAAA
This sequence comes from uncultured Pseudocitrobacter sp., assembly GCA_913778145.1. Taxonomy (GTDB): domain Bacteria; phylum Pseudomonadota; class Gammaproteobacteria; order Enterobacterales; family Enterobacteriaceae; genus Pseudocitrobacter. The sequence continues at coordinate 754 of CAJYVI010000155.1, read as the reverse complement.
CCCGGAAACCACGCGCGAGCTGACCGGGCTGGTGCGTAACCTGAATCGTCTGCTGAAAAGCGAACGCGAGCGGTATGATAAATACCGCACCACCCTCACCGACCTGACGCACAGCCTGAAAACGCCCCTGGCGGTGCTGCAAAGTTCGCTGCGCTCACTGCGCAGTGAAAAAATCAGCGTCAGCGAAGCCGAACCCATCATGCTGGAGCAAATCAGCCGTATCTCCCAACAGATTGGCTATTACCTCAATCGCGCCAGCATGCGTACCGACAGCACGCTGATCAGCCGTGAGCTACATCCGGTCGCGCCGACGCTGGATAGTTTAATTTCCGCGCTGAATAAGGTTTATCAGCGTAAAGGCGTGAGCATTAGCCTCGATATTTCGCCGGAGATTAGCTTTGTTGGTGAGAAAAACGACTTTATGGAAGTGATGGGCAACGTGCTGGATAACGCCTGTAAGTATTGCCTTGAGTTTGTGGAAGTGTCCGCACATCAGGCCGACAACCAACTGCACGTGATTGTTGAAGATGATGGTCCAGGCATTCCGCAGGGTAAACGCGATCTGGTGTTCGATCGCGGCCAGCGCGCGGATACGCTCCGGCCAGGCCAGGGTGTCGGGCTTTCCGTCGCGCGCGATATCGTTGAACAGTATGATGGGCAAATCATCACCGCCGATAGCCTGCTGGGTGGAGCAAAAATGGACGTGATTTTTGGCCGTCAGAATCTGGAGCACCACGTCGGCTAAATCCGATTT
>CAJYVI010000154.1 GCA_913778145.1 uncultured Pseudocitrobacter sp. | reverse complement strand
TCACCGCGTTCGCGGCGCGCCAGCAGCACCTCCAGCGGCGCAAGCTCATCCTGCGTTAATACCGTTTCGTCAAACGCCATGATAAACGTTCGCGTTTTGCCGGTGACGTGCCCGAGCAGGATCTCGGCATCACGGCGCGGGCTTTCGCTCTCCCGCAGCCGTTCAATTGCCTGTTTCAGCCACTGTTGGTAAGTCATCATTCCTGTTCAGATAGCGCCGCAAGCTGGTCAGCCTGGTATTCCTGAACGATAGGTTCGATCAGCATATCCAGCTTGCCTTCCATAACCTCGTCCAGACGATAAAGCGTCAGGTTAATGCGGTGATCGGTCACGCGCCCCTGCGGAAAATTATAGGTACGGTTACGGTCACTACGATCGCCCGTACCCAGCAGGTTGCGGCGCGTGGACGCTTCCGCCTGCTGACGCTTAGCCATTTCAGCGGCACGAATACGCGAACCCAGCACGGACAGCGCTTTAGCTTTGTTTTTATGCTGAGAACGTTCGTCCTGACACTCCACCACAATACCGGTTGGCAAGTGGGTAATACGGATTGCCGAGTCGGTGGTGTTAACGTGCTGACCGCCAGCGCCCGAAGAGCGGAACGTATCGATACGCAGCTCTGACGGGTTGATATCCGGCAGTTCGGCTTCCGGCAGCTCCGGCATCACCGCAACGGTACACGCCGACGTGTGGATACGCCCCTGCGATTCCGTTGCCGGAACGCGCTGCACGCGGTGTCCGCCGGATTCAAATTTCAGACGGCCATACACGCCTTCGCCGCTGATTTTGGCGATAACTTCTTTGAACCCGCCATGCTCGCCCTCGTTGGCGCTCATGATTTCCACACGCCAGCGGCGCGCTTCTGCATAGCGGCTGTACATCCGGAAGAGATCGCCCGCAAACAGCGCGGCTTCGTCGCCGCCGGTGCCGGCGCGCACTTCAACGTAGGCGTTACGTTCGTCATCCGGGTCGCGCGGCAACAGCAGAACCTGAAGCTGTTGTTCCAGCGCTTCTTCCCGCGCTTTGGCGTCCTGTAATTCTTCCTGCGCCATTTCGCGCATTTCCGGGTCGTCCAGCATCATCTGGGCGGTTTCGATATCGTCCTGCACCTGACGCCAGTCAGTGTAACAGCGTGAAACGTCGCTCAACTGCGCGTACTCGCGCGACAGCGCCCGGAATCGCTCCTGATCGGCGATGGTATCCGCATCGCCCAGCAGCGCCTGAACTTCTTCATGGCGCTCATACAGAGCTTCCAGTTTGGCAACAATAGAAGGCTTCATTGGCGTAAATGCACCTTGTAATAGAAAGAGTTGTGCTACTCCAGCCCGAGGCTGTTGCGCAGAATATGCAGGCGTTCGTCATCCCCGTCACGGGCGGCCTGCTGAAGAGATTTGGTTGGGGCGTGGATCAGGCGGTTGGTCAGCTTACGCGACAGGTCCTGCAAAATTGCCTGGGCGTCGCCGCCCTGCTCCAGCGCGGCAAGCGCTTTTGCGGTGAGCTCTTCACGCGCCATTTCGGCCTGTGAACGGTATTCGCGAATGACATCGCTGGCGCTTTGCGCGCGCAGCCAGGCCATGAATTCGCTGGTTTCCTGCTCAACAATGGTTTCAGCCTGCACCGCAGCAGCTTTGCGCTGGGCAAGGTTGTGCTGAATGATGTTTTGCAAATCATCCACGCTGTACAGATAAGCGTTCGCCAGTTTGCCCACTTCGGGCTCGACGTCACGCGGTACGGCGATATCCACCAGCAGCATCGGCTGGTTACGGCGGGCTTTTAACGCACGCTCGACCATCCCTTTACCGATAATCGGCAGCGGGCTGGCGGTAGAACTGATAATAATATCCGCTTCTTTTAAGCGCTCATCGACATCGCTTAAGGCAATCACTTCTGCGCCTACTTCCTGTGCCAGCACCTGCGCACGTTCGCGGGTACGGTTGGCAATCAGCATTTTTTTGACGTGATGCTCACGCAGATGACGCGCCACCAGCTCGATGGTTTCACCTGCGCCGACCAGCAGCACGGTAACGGTGGAAAGTGATTCGAAAATTTGTCGCGCCAGCGTACAGGCCGCAAACGCCACAGACACCGCGCTGGCCCCGATATCGGTTTCGGTGCGCACACGTTTGGCGACCGAGAATGATTTCTGGAACATGCGCTCCAGTTCGCTGGCATGCAGATGCCCCTGCGCGGAATCCGCGAAGGCTTTTTTAACCTGCCCGAGAATTTGCGGCTCGCCCAGCACCAGCGAATCGAGGCCGCTGGCCACGCGCATCAGGTGGCTGACGGCATCGTTATCCTGATGCCAGTACAGGCTTTCACGCAGCTCGGTTTCGTTCAACTGATGGTAGTCGCATAACCAGCGCACGATGGCGTCGTGAAGGTTGTCCTGCTCTTCCACACTTAGGTATAGCTCGGTGCGGTTACAGGTCGACAACACCACGCCCCCCTGCACCATTGGCTGAGCCAGCAGGCTCTGCAGCGCCTGGTCAAGCGTATCCGGCGAAAACGAAACGCGTTCTCGCAGCGCTACCGGGGCTGTTTTGTGGTTGATGCCAAGAGCTAAAAGGGTCATGTTGCGGGAGTAGTACCAGCGTTGATAAGGTTAGTCTGAGCGCATCATACAGGATGCGCGAGATCAATAAAAGAGACGCTC
>CAJYVI010000153.1 GCA_913778145.1 uncultured Pseudocitrobacter sp. | reverse complement strand
CTGGAGTTCAGACGTGTGCTCTTCCGATCTGTGCGCCCAGACGCCCCCGCTCGAATAAGCGTGTTCCGGTCAGTTGCTCCAGTTCATTGAGCGTTTTGGATAACGCAGGCTGGCTGAGATTAAGGGTTTCAGCCGCACGCCCCAGAGTTCCCTGTTGGGCGACGGCAACAAAAGTATGCAGATGGCGCAGACGAATGCGCTGACTAAAGAGAGCATTTTTTTCCATACGCGATGTTAAGAACAGATCGATAAGAGTGACAAGGGGCACTGTTTAAATTTGATAACTTGATAGCAAATTATTATTAACATTTGATCTAATTGAGTTACAAGCGATTTCTGGCGGGGCACGGGTTTTAGCGATAAATAAAGCCCGGCGAACACAGTGTTGCCGGGCGTGAGGACATTAAAGATCGAAAAAGACGGTTTCCTTATCACCCTGTAGATAGATATCAAAACGGTACACGGTCTCGTTACCGCGCGTTTCTTTCTGAGCGATTAACGTCAGGCGACGAACTTCCCACTCAATCAGGTTGAGTACAGGGTCGGTTTGATTCGCGGCGGATTCATCGGCAAAGTACATCCGCGTATTCAGGCCAATATTGATGCCGCGTGCAGCAATCCACAAATTAACGTGTGGTGCCATCATGCGGCCATCGCGGCCCACCACCGGGCCGGGTTTGATAGTTTCGAAACGCCAGATACCGCTATCGAAATCCGAACAAGCGCGGCCCCAGCCACGGAAATCGGCGTCCAGCGCTTTGCCTTCCTGTCTGTCTGCTGGGTGGTTATAGCGCCCGTTAGCATTAGCCTGCCAGATTTCCAACAAAACATCGCGCACCGGCGTGCCTGAACCATCCAGTACACGCCCTTCAATGGTGATGCGTTCGCCCTGAGTATGGCTATTGACCAGGACCGGGCCGAAGTTTTTCTCGAAAATATGGAACCCGGCGGCATCCGGTGCCAGGCCGATGTGGACGTATGGCCCCGCGGTCTGTGAGGCGGTTTCCTGTAAATACTCTTTCATCGCGCAGCCCCCTGAGTGCGGTTTTCAAACAGCGTGGCACGTTGGCCGCGCAACACCAGATCAAAACGATACGCCAGACAATCCAGCGGGATCGCGGCATGCGTATCCAGCTCGGCAATCAGCGTGCGGATGGCATCATCATTATTGATGGTTTTGACGATAGGGCACTGTTTAATCAGCGGGTCGCCTTCGAAATACATCTGGGTCACCAGGCGTTGAGCAAAGGCATCGCCTGACAGCGAAAAGTGAATATGCGAAGGACGCCAGTCGCTCGCCTGGTTACGCCACGGATAAGGGCCAGGCTTAATGGTGCGGAAGAAGTAGTAGCCGTTTTCATCCGTCAGCACGCGGCCACAACCACCAAAGTTGGGATCGATAGGGGCGAGATACTGATCTTTCTTATGGCGATAGCGGCCACCGGCGTTAGCCTGCCACACTTCGACCAGCGTGTTTTTCATCGGGCGGCCAAATCCGTCACGCACATATCCGTGAACGATGATACGTTCACCAATCGGCAGGCCGTCTTTGGCATAGTTCAGGATCAAATCGTTATCCTGAGGCCCCAGATCGTCGCTGGAAAATACCGGCCCGGTGATTTCGGACAGCGAGTTTTGCAGGGAAATAAGCGCGTTACGCGGCGAGCGCAGCACACTGGTTTTGTAGCCCGGCGCAAACGCGGGCGGGTGACTGTTATAGTCGCGATGGATAACTTCTTGCGGTGACCATTTCGTGCTCATAGGGTGGCTCCGTGTAGGGTGTTGTTTTTGTCGCCACAGAGAGTGTGTGTAAAATTAATGTTAAGTTAAAGTGAATTTAAGGTGTTTATTTAATAACCTGAGGTTATGCCTGTTATCTCATCACAGCGTCATGTCGATCACACTTTCCAAATTCTTGCCACGCAGCGTCCCCAGCTTTTCTACACTGCAGAATATATTCACTGGAGGCATGACATCATGGCGCAAAGCATCACGGCAGATGAGATTCGGGAAGATTTTTCGCAGGCGATGTCGGCAATGTATCAGCAGGAAGTGCCGCAGTACGGCACATTACTGGAGCTGGTCGCGGACGTGAATCTGGCGGTGCTGGAAAATAACACGCGCCTGCATGAACAAATGGTAAATGCGGATGAGCTGGCGCGGCTTAACGTTGAGCGCCATGGTGCTATTCGCGTCGGCACGGCTGAGGAGCTGTCGATGCTGCGACGCATGTTCGCCATTATGGGGATGTACCCGGTTAGCTATTACGATCTCTCTCAGGCAGGCGTACCGGTACACTCTACGGCTTTTCGCCCGGTGGATGATGCAGCGTTGTCGCGTAATCCTTTCCGCGTATTTACCTCACTTTTACGCCTTGAATTAATTGATGATCCCGCTCTCAGGCAGCGTGCCGCTGAGATTTTACAGCAGCGTGATATTTTTACCCCTCGCTGTCGTGAACTGATTGCGTTACATGAAGAGCAGGGGGAATTCACGGCGTCGCAGGCACAGGAGTTTGTCCAGCAAGCGCTGGAGACTTTTCGCTGGCATCAGTCTGCGACCGTCGATCGCGAGACCTACCAGGCGCTGCATCAGCAACATCGATTAATTGCCGATGTGGTCTGTTTCCCTGGCTGTCATATCAATCATCTCACACCACGTACGCTGGATATCGACCGCGTTCAGGCGCTAATGACCGAGTACGGAATTGAACCGAAAGCGGTGATTGAAGGCCCACCGCGTCGTGATGTCCCGCTGTTATTACGCCAGACCAGTTTTAAAGCCCTTGAAGAGCCGGTGAAATTTACTGGCGACGGGCAGGGAACGCATACCGCGCGGTTTGGTGAAATTGAGCAGCGGGGCATTGCGTTAACGCAAAAAGGGCGGGCGCTGTATGACAAGCTGCTCAGTGAAGCAGGCGTCGGGAACGATAATCTGACCCATCAACTGCATTTGCAGGAGGTATTTAAGGCTTTTCCGGATAGCGAATTTTTGCTTCGTCAGCAGAGGCTTGCCTGGTTCCGGTATCGTCTGACGCCGGCCGGGGAAGCGCACCGTCAGGCGTTTCATCCCGGCGACGACCCGCAACCGTTAATTGAGCGCGGTTGGGTGATTGCCCAGCCGATTATTTATGAAGATTTTCTGCCGGTCAGCGCGGCGGGGATTTTTCAGTCGAATCTTGGAAACGGCAGTTCGTCACGCCATCACGGAAACGCCAGCCGCGATGCCTTTGAACAGGCGCTGGGCTGCCCGGTACTGGATGAGTTTACCCTTTACGAACAGGCGGAAGTGCGCAGCAAGCGGCGTTGCGGTCTGCTCTGAAACAGGTAATCTTGAGGGAGATTGGTAAAGGACGGAATCGATGCATAACCCCTCAACGCCGCTGGCGGAAACCCGCCAGGGCACACTTCTTGGCCTCGTTGACGAGAATATCCACCTCTGGCGA